>NZ_LT670849.1:4522936-5123372 GCF_900142985.1 Bradyrhizobium erythrophlei | reverse complement strand
AGAATGTCAGCGTGCATTACGGCAAGGCGCAGGCGCTGGAGAACGTCTCGATCCACATCCACCATGGCGAGTTCATCTCGGTCGTCGGACTGAACGGCGCCGGCAAGACCACGCTGTTCAACACGATCTCGGGCTTCCTGCCCTATAGCGGCGAGATCGTCCGCGACGGCGAAAAGCTGCGCGGCACCAGCCCCGCCAAGATCGCGCGCAGCGGCATCGTGCAATGTCCGGAATCTCGCGAGTTGTTCGGCGAGATGACGGTGCGGGAAAATCTCGACCTCGGCGGCCAGCATCTGACCGACGAGGTGCGGGAAAGACATCTCGCCTGGCTGTTCGAACTGTTTCCGATCCTGAAGGAGCGTCAAGGCCAGCTCGCACAGACGCTGTCAGGCGGCGAGCAGCAGATGCTCGCGATCGGGCGCGCGCTGATGATGCAGCCCAAGATCCTGATTCTCGACGAGCCGACGCTCGGACTTGCGCCGGTGATTCTGGAGACGCTGTCGAAAGCGCTCGAGCGCTTGCGTCAGACCACCGACATCACCGTGTTGCTCGGGGAGCAGAACGTGACGTTTGCGCTTCCGCACGCCGACCGCGTCTATGTGCTCGAACACGCCCGGATTGTCTGGGAAGGCGATCCGGGCCGGTTCGCAGCCGAGGCCGGCGAAGGTTATCTCTAGCGTTAGAATCTCATTGGGCGTGGACGGTTCGCATCGGAATCGCCATGTCCGGCTGCGCGGTCTGTACCGGCATGTCATCGGCAATGCCGTAGCCGCCGAATTCCGCCTGCACGGCCTGCGAGATCCAGATCGACGCCTTGGGATGGAAGGTCGCCAGAACGATCAGTACAAGCGCAGCGATGGCGGTCAGGATCAGAAATCCAGCCCCGCTTTTCGGCCCGGTGCGGTCACTCGTTTTACGCTGCTTGTCGTACGGAGCATGCATGGACGCCTCCACGGTGAGGATAGTCCCCGCACCATCCATACCCTGCCGTCCATCATGCGCGTGTGAGCTGGTTCACACCATGATCGAGCTAACCGGTCGTTAATCATCCTGCGGAGCCGTGCCCGCGATTTCCTGCAACGGCTCGAGATCGAGCACGACGATCGCGCCGTGTTCGAGGCGGACCCAGTTACGCATCGCCCAGGCGCGCAACTGCTTGTTGATGCTCTCACGCGACATGCCGACCATCTCGCTGATTTCCTGCTGGGTGACCGCGATGGTGCGGCTGTCCTTTGCAGCCTTGTGCCGCTCGGTGAGCCTGATCAGCGCGCTGGCGAGCCGGCCCGGCAGATCCTGCAAGATGACCTGCTCGACCTGGTCGGAGGTCCAGCGCAGCCGCGTACATAACAGTTCGATGAATTTCATCGCCAGGGCGGGCTGGCAGCGCACGAAGGGCAGAAATTCGCGGCGATCGATGACAAAGATTTCGCAGTTGCTGTTGGCGGTCGCGTCCGCCGTTCGCGCCTGGCCATCGAGCACTGCGACCTCGCCGACAATCTCGCCGGGCCCGATCAGGTTGAGAATGGCGCTGCGGCCGTCGGGCGAGGAAACGCTGATCTTCACCGTGCCGGAAATGACCGCGATCAGGCTGTTGCCGGGATCGCCCTTGGAAAAGATCGTGGCCCCACGCTTGAAGGTGGCGGGCTTGACGTAGCGGCCAAGTTGCTCGAACGCCTCGGCGTCAAGATCGCTGAAAATCGGGTGGGCGCGCAGCACGGCGAGTTTGCTGCCGGCCACATGCCTGGGCTCGATGGTCTTGTCCTGGGACACGGCCTGCCAGTTCTCCGGATATGAATGCGCTTTACGCGAAAATCTTGGCCTGATAGCCGTCTGATCGTCCGGCCGGACAACAATGCGGCTGCCCACCGCTTGGAAAAGCTTAGTCCTGAATGCAGATTCAGGCATTTTTAGAGTACTGCCGCAAAGATCGGCCAGGGACAAGCCCTGTTGTCATTGGACACCCCGCGGGGCACCTTGTTCCCATGAAGCCCCCCGTCAACGTTAAAACTTCGATAAAGCAGCCCCCGCCGCTGACGACCTCAATGACCTGTGAGGCGGCATTTCGGGCCGCCGCAGCCCATTATCTCCAGCAGTTGACGGCCCGGCATGAAGGTACGGCAGCGGGGGATCCGGCGGCACTGCACGCCATGCGGGTCGCGATGACCCGGCTGCGGACGACCATTGCCCTGTTCTCGCCGATGGTCGAGGGCGACGAGCAAATTCGGCTGGCGGCGGAGTTGAAGTGGCTGCGCGCCCACCTCGGCATCGTTCGCGACCTCGACGTCGCGCTGGATCGGCTGGCGAAAATCAAGCCCAAGGGAGCGGTCAAGGGAACGGTCAAGGGATCGATCAACGACCGGCCCTGGAAACAGGAGCGCGCCGCCTGCCAGCGCCACCTGACCCGCGCGCTGCGCTCGCCACGGTATCGGCAACTGATCAAGGACATCACGGCCTGGATCGAGAGCGGCGACTGGTCGCGCAAACGCAACAAAATGGCCGTCGCGCAGCGTACCCGGCCGGCCGGCGAATATTGCGCCGATACATTGCAGGCGTGGCGGAAGAAACTCCTGAAGAAAAGCCGCAATCTCGAAGAGCTCGGCACACGCAAGCGCCACCGCGTGCGCCTCGCCAACAAGCGGCTGAGCTACGCCATCGAGGCGGCGGAGCAACTGGCCCCACCAGACGAGGCCCCCGCCCGGGAAACGATGCTGAAACTCCTGCGCACGACGCAGAAGTCGCTTGGACAGTTGAACGACGATGCAAGACGCCGCGCGCTCGCGGCGGCATTCGGCGAAGATCAGATGAATAGAAGCGACCTCCTGCTCGACGGCAAGCAGAAGAAGCGTCTGTTGGGCAAGGCGGTCAAGGCTTACGACGGTCTTGGCAGGCTCGAACCGCTGAAAGTGGGCTAGCGCAGAAGGTGGGCTAGCGCGGCACGACGGCCGTCGCCTCGATTTCAACCTTGGCCGCTTTCTCGACCAGTCGCACCACCTGAACCAGCGCCATCGCCGGATAATGCGCGCCGAAGATCTCGCGATAGATCTGCCCAAGCGCCTTCAGGCTTGCGAGATACTCGTCCATGTCGACGACGTACCAGGTCAGTCGAACCAGATGCTCCGGCTTCGCGCCGCCCTCGGTGAGAATGGCGGCGATGTTGCGCAGGGTCTGGCGCACCTGCGCCACGAAATCCGGCGGCAGGTGTCCATGGACGTCCCAGCCGATGACGCCGCCGGTCACCACCAGCCGGCCTTCGGCGGCCATGCCGTTGGCGTAGCCTTTGGGCGTCGGCCAGCCGCCGGGTTGCAGAATGCGCACGCCCGTCTCGCTTTCGGAGCGAACGGCAGAGACCTGGCCTTTCGAGGGGTTCACCGGCAACTCTCCTTGAGATCTATTCAGCCGCGACGCCCGGCGAAGGACTTACACCTTGCGCGATCTGGCGCAGGGCGAAGCGCTTCAGCTTGCCGGTCTCGGTCTTTGGCAATTGCGCGACATATTCGATCGCGCGCGGATATTTATATGGTGCAATCGCCTGCTTGACGTATTCCTGCAACTCGGTGGTCAGCGCCTCGCTCGCCGTGATGCCGGCGGCCGTCACCACGTAAGCCTTGACGATCATGCCGCGCGCCTCGTCCGGCGCGCCGACCACGCCGCATTCCGCAACAGAGGGATGGCTGAGCAGCGCGGCCTCGACCTCGGGGCCGGCAATGTTGTAACCGGAGGAGATGATCATGTCGTCCGAGCGCGCCACGAAAGAAAAACGGCCATGCTCGTCGCGGGTGAAGGAATCGCCGGTCAGATTCCAGCCGTCCCGCACGTAGTTGGTCTGCCTGGAGTCGGCGAGATAACGGCAACCGGTCGGCCCCCGCACCGCTAGCTTGCCGATCGCGCCCGCCGGCAACTCGTTCATGTTCTCATCGACGATCTTGGCTTCATAGCCCGTGACCGGCGTTCCGGTCGAACCCGCGGCCGCGCTACCCTCGCGGTTACTGATGAAGATGTGCAGCATCTCGGTCGAGCCGATGCCATCGAGAATGGTCTTGCCGGTCTTCCTGGTCCAGCTCTCGAACACCGGCGCCGGCAAGGTCTCGCCCGCGGACACCGCGAGCCGCAACGACGACAGGTCCGCGCCCTGATCCATCGCCGCCATCATCGCGCGATAGGCGGTCGGCGAGGTGAAACAGATCGTGGCTTTATAGGTCTCGATGATCCGGATCATCTCCGGAGGTGCGGCGTTTTCGAGCAGCGTGGCGGTGGCGCCGAAACGCAACGGAAAGATCGCAAGCCCCCCGAGCCCGAAGGTGAAGGCAAGCGGCGGCGAACCGACGAACACATCATCCGGCGTGACGCCCAATACTTCCCTGGCGTAACCATCGGCGATCATCAGGAGATCGCGATGGAAATGCATCGTCGCCTTTGGCTCGCCTGTCGTGCCCGATGTGAAGCCGAGCAGCGCCACGTCATCCCGCCCAGTCTTCACCGCCTCGAAACGCACCGGCTTGCTCAGCGCCACACGGTCGAGTTCGGCGTCGTGGTTGGACGTGCCGTCGAAATTGACGACCTGCTTGAGGAAGCGGCTGGTCTTGGCGCAGGCGACAAGTTCGTCGGCGATGCGGCTATCGGTCAGCGCCAGCGAAATTTCCGCCTTGTCGATGATCTTGCTCAATTCGCCGGCCCGAAGCAGCGGCATGGTATTGACGACCACCGCGCCCGCCTTGGTCGCGGCGAGCCAGGCGGCCACCAGCGCCGGGTTGTTGCCGGAGCGGATCAGCACGCGATGGCCCGGCTTGACGCCGTAATTCTCGACCAGCGCATGCGCCAGACGGTTCGACCAGTCGGCCAATTCCTTGTAGGTGCGCAGACGGCCGTTGCCGATCAGCGCGGTATGGTCGCCGAATCCCTTTTCGACCATGCGGTCGGTCAGTTCGACGCCAGCGTTGAGATATTCCGGATATTGAAACTCGGAGCGATCGAGCAGGAGCTCCGGCCATAACCCGGACGGCGGCAGGTTGCGCCGGGCAAAATCATCGACATGGCCCGATGGGCCAAGTGATGCGGAAATTCGACCTGACATTTCCATCGTCTCCCGGTTTCGGGACGGTTTCGGAAATCATTTTATACTTAAAGTAATTTGGCGCAAGTGCCCTTCTTTGGGCTTTTTGCACCGAAATCAGGCGGCTCTCGCCATGACCGCAGCGGACACGCCGCCGAGCATCACGCGGTCGAATGTCGCCCATCCCAGGCGGGCATAGAGGGCTTCATTGCGCGGCGTGAAAAGATAGATCGTCTCGAAGCCGAGGCGGCGGGCCTCGGAAGCGGCAGCGAGTGTCAGGGCGGACGCAATTCCCTTGCCGCGCTGCTCCGCGGGCACGAACACCGAGGATAGCCATGGCGTGAGGTGCTTGTGGGTGAGCGTGGTCGCCACGACATTCGCCGAACCGACCAGCGCATTCCGATCCGGGCTGATGGCGACCAACGATATCGGTAACCGCTGCCGGTCGTTCGCCTTGCTCAAACGCTCGACGCGCTCTTCAACGGTTCCACTGGGATTGAGATAGCCAAATTCTGCCTGCTGCCAAGCCGCGATCGTTGGAATGTAATCCTTGCATTCCATCAAATGCGCGATGCGGATGCCTGTCATCGCCAGCCCGTCACGCCCTTGCCAATTCCTTGAGCCGCAACGTCATCGCCGACGTGGGATCGGCCATCGGCGCAATCGCGGTGAAATGATTGGCTGACGGAACCGCACCATATCGCGTGGCGACGCCGGCCTCGCCCCAGACGTCCGCGATGGTGCGGCTCTGCCGGTGATATTCGGCGCTCTCGGCCTCGCCGACCACCGCATCCAGGCTACCGTGCGACGGCGGCGTCCATAATAACGGGCTGGCCGCGCGGGCCGTAGCCTGATCGAGACGAAGAGCCTTGTTGATGGAGGTCGGAACCAGCGGCTCGAGCTCGAACAGGCCGGAAATCGCGTAGGCCGCGCGCACGAGCTGCGGCGGCAAGCCGTCATCGTACGCTTTCCAGTCGGTTGCGAGCATGCAGGCGGCCAGATGCCCGCCGGCAGAGTGCCCGCTGACGATCAGCGCCGGAGAGAGCTTTGCCAGTTCAAGCATCGCCTCCCGCATCTGCATGATGATGTCGGGTATCGAGACCTGCGGACAGAGATCGTAGGTCGGAACCGCGACCGTGATGTCGTGCGCGTTGAGCCCGCGCGCCATATGGCTGAACCAGGAGCCGTCGAGCGCCTGCCAGTAACCGCCATGAATGAAGACGACGAGCGGCTTGTCATTGTTTCCGCTCTCACCCGCAAAAACATCGATCACGTTGCGCGCGCCGGACCCGTACGCGATCCGCCGCGCCACGTGCGTCTCGCGATAGGCCGTAGCATCCCGCGCCCAGCCCGCCATCAATTCCGGATTTTCCGGCACGCGGGCGCGGTTGTTATATTCGACCTCGTAGTCGATCACTGGTGCCCACTTTCCGAAGTTCGTGCTCCATCGCAGCACCCACCTTCACGAACTTCGGAAAGTGATGGGCACCAGCAAAAAATTATTAGTTTCTAGTACCGCTTTATCGATCTGAAGTCCCTGGTCGAATTCGCCGCTTGTGGTGCAGGGACTTCAGATCGGCGGTACTAGCCCACGTCTACGCCCTGCTCTGCGCGGATTTTTGCGCCGACGCCTTGGTCTTGGCCAACAGCCGCATCAGCTCGCGTACGTCTTTCGGCGACAGGCCGGCAAAAATATCGGCGATCCAGCTTTCATGTTCGGCGGCCATCTTGCGGAATTCGGCGCGGCCGGCCTTGGTCAGCCGGATCACCTGCACGCGGCGGTCATTCGCCGAGGTGCGCCGGTCGAGATGGCCGGATTCGACCAGCCGCTCGACCAGACCCGTGACGTTGCCGTTAGAGACCATCATCCGCTTGGAGACATCCGACAGCGTCATGCCGTCCGGTACCTTGTCGAGCTGGGCCATCAGGTCGAAACGCGGCAGCGTGACATCGAACCGCTCGCGCAGGCGGCCTCTCACCTCGCCCTCGATCAGGGTCGTGCAGGTCAACAGCCGCAGCCACAGCCGGAGCTCGTCGCCGTGATCGCCGGGAAGCTCCACGGCCTTGGTCTCGGAATCGAGGATCATGTCGTAACCATGCTGATGATTGAACTTCACGTAATTGAAGCGCCGCTTCAAGTCAAAACGCAGATCATGGCCGCACGTTCGGCCGATTTTTCCGAATTTCTTTAAGTTTCAAACAATTGGCGCGGCCCTTGCATGTTAACGTTTGGACAAGCCGCGGCGCGACAGCGGTCGCTTGCCGGTCGTACGGTCATCGGCATAAGGTATTGGCCAAGGAAGGCGCCAGCGGGCGGGTGATCTAAGAGGAGAATAGTGATGCGTCAGCAGTTGAAATGGGCCGCGCTCGCGGTTGCGTGCGGGATGTTCGCGCACCCGGCGGCCGCGCAGGAAAAGCTGAAGATCGGCCTGATCCTGACCCTGTCGGGCCCGGCAGCATCGCTGGGCGCGCAGGTGCGCGACGGCTTCAACCTCGCGGTCAAGGACCTCGGTGGCAAGATGGGCGGCCGCGATGTCGAGGTCGTCGTCTCCGACGATGAACTCAAGCCGGACACCGCTGTCACCAAGGTCAAGGGCCTGCTCGAGCGCGACAAGGTCGATTTCGTCGTCGGTCCGATCTTTTCCAACATCCTTCAGGCGATCCACAAGCCGGTCACCGACACCAAGACTTTCCTGATCTCACCGAATGCCGGGCCCTCGAGCTACGCCGGCAAGAATTGCAGCCCGTTCTTCTATGTCACCTCGTATCAGAACGACCAGGTGCACGAGATCCTCGGCAAGGTGGCGCAGGACCGCGGTTACAAGCGCGTCTATGTGATGGTGCCGAACTATCAGGCCGGCAAGGATTCGGCGGCTGGCTTCAGGCTCGATTACAAGGGCGAGATCGTGGAAGAGAGCTACGTGCCGCTCGGGACGCTCGATTTCCAGGTCGAGCTGTCCAAGATTTCCTCGCTCAAGCCTGACGCCGTCTTCACCTTCATGCCCGGCGGCATGGGCGTGAGCCTGGTGAAGCAGTTCAAACAGGCGGGGCTTGCCGATCAGATCCCGGTGCTGTCCGCCTTCACGGTCGATGAATCGACATTGCCGGCGCAGCAGGACGCCGCGGTCGGCATGTTCGGCGGCGCCGACTGGGCGCCAGATCTGAACAATCCGCAAAGCAAGAAATTCGTCGCCGGCTACGAGGCCGCCTATAACAGCGTGCCCGGCACCTATGCGATGCAGGGCTATGACGCCGCGCTTTTGATCGACAGCGCGGTGAAGGCGGTGAAGGGCGACCTAGCCAACAAGGATGCGGTCGCAACTGCGTTGAAGAAAGCCGATTTCGCTTCGCTCCGCGGCAACTTCAAGATCAACGTCAATGGCTATCCGATCCAGGACTTTTACCTGACCAAGGTCGCCAAGCGGCCCGACGGCAAATTCCAGACCGAAATCGTGCAGAAGGTGTTCGAGAATTACGGCGACCGCTACGCCAAGGAATGCGTGCCGGGAAACTGAGTAAATAAACGAGGGAGTGAACGAGTATGACGAGCGAGATCACGGGCATCACCCGCGCCAATGAAGGCATTCAGGGCATCTCCTGGAACATTCTCGGCCAGACCTATGTGCCGAAACACCACACCGACCACTCCTTCTCGTGGCATGCGACGTTCCCGCCCGGCACCTTCGTGCCGCCGCACATCCATCCCGACCAGGACGAATATCTCTATCTGCTGGAAGGCAAGCTCGACTTCATGCTCGGCGGCGCCGACGCGCAGGCAACGCCCGGCGATCTGGTCCGGCTCGGCATGGGCATTCCGCACGGCATCTTCAACAAGTCCGATCAGGTGGTGAAGGTGCTGTTCTGGGTCTCGCCGACGCAGAAGCTCTACGATCTGTTCTGGGGCATTCACAATTTGAAAGAACAGACTCCGGAAACCGTGGTGGCGCTCGCCGCCGAACACAACATCCACTTCCTGCCCCCGCCCCCGGGCGCGTGAGGCGCTTCTCCGTCGCCCTGCTTTGGCGGGACCGAGCCAGACCCTCATGGTGAGGAGCGCGTCTTCGCGCGTCTCGAACCATGAGGCCGAGCATCGGGTAGCTTGGCAGACACTTCCGTCCCCTCATCCTGAGGAGCGACACCCCTTCGTCGCGTCTCGAAGGATGAGGGCCCGAATGTCGGACGGGGCTTATCTTTATGTCGTCAAATGCAGCGACGAAAGTCTCTATGTCGGCACGACGCGAACGTCTCTCGAGGCAAGAATCGCCCAACACAATGCTGGGACATTTGCGGGATACACTCACTCGCGGCGCCCAGTTCAACTAATCTTTTCCGAGTGGTTCGACCACGTTACGGATGCCATTGCAGCCGAGCGAAAGCTTAAAGGATGGAGCCGGGTGAAGAAACTAGCCTTCATTCGCGGCGACTTCACAAAGCTTCAGACGCTGGCGAAGCGGCGATCCTAAAATCATCCTTCGAGACGGCCGCGCTGCGGCCTCCTCAGGATGAGGCCGGTAGATAGCTACCCCCTCACCGCGGCCAATCCCGGCACCGCCGCAAAACCGGCCTTGGTCGCGTAGCCGCGCACGATGGCCTCGCGCTGCGAATAACTCAGCACTTTTTCGATATCGGTGAATCCATCCGGCGCGAGCTGCTCGACCGCATCGATTACCCCTTCCGGTCCGCCGCGGCGATTGGAGCGCACGATCTCGGCGGTCATCGGCAGGCGCTTCTTCTCATATTCGACCAGCGCCTGACGCGGATGCTCCGATCGCACCAGCAGATCCGCAAGGCAGCGCGCGTCCAGTATAGCCTGCGACGCGCCGTTCGAGCCGACCGGGTACATCGGATGCGCGGCATCGCCGAGCAGCGTGACGCGGCCGCTTGACCAATAGGGCAAGGGATCGCGGTCGCAGGTCGGATATTCATAGAATTCCGGCGTCGCCGTGATCAGGCTCGCGACATCGATATGCGGCACCGAGAAGCGCGCGACATGCGGCATCAATTCCTCGCGCCGGCCGGGCCGCGACCAGTCCTCGCGGCGCGGCGGGGACGAATTGCCGTCACCGACTTTGACCAGCACGGCCCAGTTTGTCAGGCGGTTCGACGGGCTCGAGCCTTCGGCGATCGGATAGACCACGACCTTGGCATTGAGGCCGCCGGCGACGATCATCGAGCGGCCGGTCAGGAACATCGGCCAGTCGCGCGCGCCGCGCCAGAGCATCAGCCCATTCCAGCACGGCGGACCTTCATTCGGAAACAACGTCTCGCGCACGCGCGAGTGAATACCGTCGGCGCCGATCAGGATGTCGCCGCGCACGGTCTTGATATGGCTACCGGTGCGGTCGAAGAAATGCGCTGACACGCCGCCTTCGTCCTGGGTGAACGCGCCGAGGCGATGGCCGGTGTGAATGGCTTCCTTGCCGAGCCGCTCCTCGACCGCCTGGTGGATCACGCTCTGCAATCGGCCGCGATGGATCGAGAACTGCGGCACGTCATGGCCGGCATCGATGCCGCGAACGTCGCGCCAGACTTCCTGGCCGTGGCGGTTCAGATAATAAAGCACGTCGGTGCGGATCGCCGCGGCGTCGAGCTTTTGCAGGAGACCGAGCTGCGCCAGTTCGCGGATGGCATGCGGCAGCGTGTTGATGCCGACGCCGAGTTCGCGGATGGTGTCGGCCTGCTCGAATAGTTCGCAGGCAATGCCGCGCGTCCGCAACATCAGGGCGGTGGTCAGACCGCCGATACCGCCACCGACGATGATCGCCTTCATCGCTCTACTCCACTCAACTATCGACCACTCTCACCTCCCCGCCTCAGGCGAGGGAGCCGATTTAGCGTGCCATCCGGCCTATTCGGCGGCAAGCGGCTTTGTGGCCTCCGCCTTGAGCTCGGCGCGGGTCTTCGGCTTAGCCTTAATTTTAAGCTCCTCGAAATCCTGCCGGTCCCGCACGCTGTTGCGGAAAATCTGGTCCTTGCCCGGCAGATATTGCGGCGGGCAGAACGTATCCGCGGCGCCATACCAGGCGGCGGCCTTCAGCGTGAAGGCGGGGTCGACCAGATGCGGGCGGCCAAGCGCGACGAGGTCGGCGCGGCCGGCGGCCAAAATCGTGTTCACCTGATCTGCGGTCGTGATATTGCCGACGCACATGGTGGCCACCCGCGCTTCGTTCCGGACCTGGTCGGAAAACGGCGTCTGGAACATGCGGCCATAGATCGGCTGGGCGTCGCGCACGGTCTGCCCCGTCGAGACGTCGACGAGATCGACGCCGCGTTCGGCAAAAGCGCGTGCGATCTGGACCGCGTCGTCCCCGGTGATGCCGCCCTCGGCCCAGTCGGTTGCGGAAATGCGCACCGACATCGGTTTGTGCGGCGGCCAGGCCGATCGCATCGCCTCGAAGATTTCGAGCGGATAACGCAGCCGGTTTTCCAGCGAACCGCCATATTCGTCGGTGCGCTGATTGGTGAGCGGCGAGATGAAGCTCGCCAGCAGGTAGCCATGGGCGCAATGCAGCTCCAGCATGTCGAAGCCACAGGCTTCGCCACGCCTGGCCGCGGCGACGAATTCGCCTTTCACTTTGTCCATCGCGGCGCGGTCCATCTCGCGCGGCACCTGGCTATCGGGAAAGTAAGGAAGCGGCGAGGCCGAGATCACGTCCCAGCCGCCCTGTTCCAGCGGACGATCCATGCCGTCCCACATCAATTTGGTCGCGCCCTTGCGGCCGGCGTGACCGAGCTGAAGGCAGATCTTTGCAGCGGAATTCGCATGCACGAAATCGACGATGCGTCGCCAGGCGCTTTCCTGCTCGTCATTCCACAGACCCGTGCAGCCGGGCGTGATGCGGGCATCGCGGCCGACGCAGGTCATTTCGGTGAAGATGAGACCTGCGCCGCCGATCGCGCGCGAACCGTAGTGCACGAAATGGAAATCCTGCGGCACGCCCTCTTTCGCCGAGTACATGCACATCGGCGAGACCACCGCGCGGTTGGCAAGCTGCATCTCGCGCAACCGGAATGGCTGGAACATCGGCGTCAGCGGCTTTTCGGCGTCGACGTCGAAACCTTGCTGACGGACATGACGCGCAAAGGCCTTGTCGACCTGGCCTACAAAATCAGGCGCGCGGAGCGTCAGATTGTCATAGGTGATGGCTTTGGCGCGCGTCATCACGCCAAAGGCAAATTGCACCGGATCGAAATCCCAGAAGCGGTCGACGTGCTCGAACCAGACCAGCGACACGTCGGCGGCATGCTGGGTCTTCTCGACTTCTTCGCGGCGGCCCTTCTCGTAAAGCGCAAGCGCCGCGTCAACCGTGGGCGCGCTCTGCATGGCGTCGGACAACGCAATCGCGTCTTCCATCGCAAGCTTAGTGCCGGAGCCAATCGAGAAATGCGCGGTCGCCTTCGCATCGCCCAGCAGCACCATGTTGTCCTTGACCCAGCGCTGGCTGCGGATCATCGGAAAATTCCGCCACATCGAACGGTTGGTCAGCAGCGGATGCCCTTCGAGGAACCAGCCGAAGATTTCCTCCATGCGGTCGGCGGATTGTTTCTCGTCAAGGCCGGTGAGGCCCGCACGCTTGAAGGTCTCGGGGTCGGTCTCGAAAATCCAGGTCGATCGCCCGACTTCATATTGATAGGCATGCGCAATGAACGGGCCCCACTCGGTTTCCTGGAAAATGAAGGTGAAGGCATCGAGCGGACGGGTCGAGCCCATCCAGGCGAACACGTTGGAACGCAGATCGACCTTGGGCTCGAAATGCGCGGCATGTTTCTCGCGGAAGCGGCTGTTGATGCCGTCGGCCAGCACCACGAGATCCGCATCGGCAAAGCGCGCCTCATCATCGATCTCGGTTTCGAAGTTGAGCTTGACGCCGAGTTCTCGCGCGCGTTCCTGCAAAATCAATAAAAGCTGGCGGCGGGAGCAGCCGCAAAAGCCGTTGCCGCCGACGCGATGCACCGTGCCGCGAAAGTGCACGGCGATATCGTCCCAATAGGCGAATTCCTGGGTAATGCGCCGGTAGCTCGGCGGGTCGTATTTCTCGAAATTGTCCAGCGTTGCGTCGGAGAACACTACGCCGAAGCCGAAGGTGTCGTCGGCACGGTTGCGTTCATAAACCGTGATGTCGGCCTCGGGGCGCTGCTTCCTGAGCAGGATCGCCGCATAAAGACCCGCAGGTCCACCGCCGATGATCGCGACCTTCATGGGAACCTCTTCTCCCGCGCTTTATCGAACACCGGAAATTGTTTTAAACCTAAAACATCTCGGCGGCAAGCGGCTTCGGCCGCCTCGGCCCGGCCTCATGGGTTCGAGACGACGCTTCGCGTCTCCTCACCGTGAGGGTCTTGGTCTTGCCGTGACCTCATCCTGAGGAGCCGCGTCATATATTTGCACCGTTCGCGACGGCTTCGCCATCGCTCGGCCTGCTCGGGTGCGCGCGGCGTCTCGAAGGATGGCCTCCTGCGCTTCCAGCGTAAAGCCAGAAACCAGCCCTCAATTCCCCTTGAAGTCAGGTTTCTGCTTGTTGGCAAAGGCCTCGAAGGCGCGCGTAAAATCTTCAGTGGTCATGCACAGCGCCTGCGCGATCGCCTCGGCCTCGATCGCCTCCTCCACCGACATCGCCCATTCCATCGCCAGCATGCGCTTGGTCATGGTGTTGGCGAAGGTCGGCCCCGCCGCGATGTCTTTGGCCACTGCGTGCGCCTGCGAGAGCACGTCAGCTGGCGCAACGATGCGGCTGAAGAATCCCCAGCGCTCGCCCTCCTCGGCACTCATGAAGCGGCCGGTGAACAGCAATTCCGAGGCGCGCGCCTGGCCGATGATGCGCGGCAGGATCGCGCACGCGCCCATGTCGCAGCCGGCGAGCCCGACCTTGTTGAACAGGAAGGCGACCTTGGCGCCTGACGCAGCCAGCCGCATGTCGGAGGCCATGGCGATGATCGCGCCGGCGCCAGCGCAAATGCCTTCCACGGCCGAGACGATCGGCTGCGGGCACGCCCGCATCGCTTTCACGAGGTCGCCGGTCATGCGGGTGAAGGCGGTCAGGCCCTTGGTGTCCATCTTCACGAGCGGTCCGATGATCTCGAACACGTCGCCGCCGGACGAGAAATTGCCGCCGGCGCCTGACACCACGATCACCTTGACCTCATCGTCGAAGGCGCAGGCGCGGAAAAAATCCGTCAGTTCGCGGTAGCTTTCGAACGTCAGCGGATTCTTCCGCTCGGGACGGTTGAGCGTCACGGCAGCGACGTTGCCCTCGACCTTCAGAAGGAAGTGCCGTGGCTGATATTGCGCAAGCGGCAAGGTGACGGAATTGGCTGGCTGGCTCATGAGCTCTCCTTGCGAACCTATATCGTCATTGCAAAGCGACGAAGCAATCCAGACCACTTCATCCAATTTCTGGATTGCTTCGCTGCGCTCGCAATGACGTCCAAATTGACTTTACACGCGTCAAATCTCCCCGCCGGCAACGGCGATCGCCTGACCCGTGACGGCGCCTGCACCCTCGCCGCACAGCCACAGCACGGTGTCGGCAACCTCAGTCGGCGAAATCAGGCGTCCTTGCGGATTATGTTTGGTCAACTCGGCGACGGCGGCGCTGCGATCGCGGCCGGTCTTTTTCATGATGGTGTCGAGGCTGCCGGCAACAAGATCGGTGTCGGTAAAGCCGGGGCAGACCGCATTCACGGTGATGCGCGTCGACGCAAGCTCGAGCGCCAGCGAGCGCACCAGACCGATCGCCGCATGCTTGGCGGCGGCATAGGCGCTGACATAAGCGTAGCCCTTGAGGCCAGCGGTCGAAGCGATCACGACGATGCGGCCGAAGGGGCGCTCGCGCATCGCGGGCAATGCCGCCTGAATGCTGTGCACCACGCCCATGAAGTTGACGTCCATCATGCGCCGGAACAGCGCCGCGTCGGATTTGGCGAAGCTTGCGGATTCGGCCGCCCCGGCATTGGCGATCAGGATATCGATCGGCTGGCGAGCGGCGGCTTCTCGCATTGCCGCAACGACCGCGGCCTGGTCGGTCACGTCGGCCGTAACATAAGAATGCGCAACGCCGTGGGCCACCAGATCTTCCAGCGCAGCCGTTTGACGGCCGAGCGCGGTGACGACGGCGCCGGCTCCGGTCATTTGCAACGCGATTTGGCGGCCGATGCCGCGCGCCGCACCGGTGACGACCGCATGCGGGGAATTCGGCAGTTCCACCATGCGCGCTTCTCCCCGAATGAAAGCCCTCGGGTGCGGATATATTTTATACTTCAAGCTTTGGCAAACAAATCCGGAAAATCGCGCACGGTCAGGGGACGGGGCGATGGACGGCTGACGTAAGTTGCCGGGTCAGTTGCCGGAATGGGAGCCGATCGCCACCGGCACGATCTGCGGGGCGCTTTGCGTGGCGGCCGACGCACGCTCGGTCGTGACCGCAACATTCGGCGCTGGGGAGCGCCATTGCTCCGAGCCGAGTTTTCCTGCCACCACGATCAGAATGCCGGCGAGCAGCAGCCGCAGCGCGGTTTCGGGAACGCGCACCGCGCAATAGCTGCCGATCGCGATCCCCGGCAGCGAGCCGATCAGGAGCACGCCCAGCAACTGCCAGTCGGTCGAGCCCATGAACCAGTGCCCGATCCCGGCGACGAGTGTGAGCGGCACCGCATGGGCAATGTCGGAGCCGATGATGCGCACCATCGGCAGTTGCGGATAGAGCAGTAGCAATGCGGTGACGCCGACGGCCCCGGCGCCGACCGAAGAGATCGAGACCAGCACGCCGAGAACGACGCCTACGAAAACGGTGGCGCGCGCAATCGTCGTATCGTCCACGCGCTCCATGCGTACGCGCAATTTGTCGATCACGAGCTTGCGGAAGATCAGCGCGGTTGCGGTCAACAGCAGCGCGAAACACAGCACCGAATTGACCAGGCCCCGTGCCGCTTCGGCCGAGAGATCGAGTTGCCAGAGCACCAGCAGCGTCACGATGCTCGCGGGGATGCTGCCGGCCGCCAGACGAAGCACCGCCCGCCAGTAGATGGTGCCGGCCCAGCCGTGGACGAGGCCGCCGCCGGTTTTGGTCGCCGCCGCATACAACAGATCAGTGCCGACCGCCGTGGACGGATGGATGCCGAACAGCATGATCAGGATCGGCGTCATCAGCGAGCCGCCGCCGACGCCGGTCATGCCGACCAGAAGCCCGACGCTGAAGCCCGATGCCACGTAGACAGGATCGATCACAGGCGTCCCTTAACGTCTTGGCAGGGGAACAGCATCACGACCTTGCGGCCAAGTAGCCATGACGAAGCCCCTCCACTATCCCACCGCACATACAATGCCCGAGCATGGTGTCGGGATCCCGGTCATAGGTAGGAATATATTTTCCGGGGCCGCAATAGCGTCCACGAAAAAAGCATAATCCTTCTACCCGTCGGCGTCGTGGGGTGATTCCAGCCTATGCAAGCGGGCGCGGCCGATCATCCCGTTACCGCCTGATGTGGCATGCCAGTGGGCGGTCCAGCGGCACGAATCGGGCAGACGTCAGGCGGCGTCGCGGCGCGGGCGGAAGATCACGGGCTGCTTTTCGAGCTCGGCGGTCGGGACCGGACGGCCGAGCAAATAACCTTGCGCAAAATTGACGCCGAGCTGTTTCAGGCCGTCGAGCTGTTCGATGGTTTCGACGCCCTCGGCCGTCACCGACATGCCGAGACCGCGCGCCAGCGTCACGATCGAGGAAATGATCGCAGCACTTTTGTATTGTGCCGACAGATTGCCCATGAAGGACTTGTCGATCTTGATCTTGTCGAACGGGAACGTGGTCAGGCAGCTCAGCGACGAATAGCCGGTGCCGAAATCGTCAAGCGCGAGCGAGACGCCGAGATCGCTCAAGCGCTCCATGAAAACGAGATTCTCGCAGGCGCGCTCCAGCAGCACGGATTCGGTGATCTCGATCTCGAGCCGCTCCGCCGACAATCCGGAATTGCGTAGCGTGGTTTCGATGACGTCGAACAATTCGGCCTGCTTGAACTGCACCGGCGAAAGATTGATCGAAACCATGGTGTCGGCCGGCCACAGGGTCGCATCGTCGCAGGCCTGGCGGATGATCCATTCGCCGAGCGGCACGATCAGCCCGGTTTCTTCCGCGAGCGGAATGAACTGGTCCGGCGGGATCAATCCCCTCACCGGATGACGCCAGCGTACCAGCGCCTCGGCGCCGCGGCGGCGTCCGGTTTCGACGTCGAAATACGGCTGATAGTGAACCTCGAACAGGCAGCGCGCAATGGCGTCGCGCAGGTCGCCTTCCAGCGTGTTGCGCGCCTCGAGTTCGGCCGACATCGCCTCGTCGTAGACCGTGAAGCAGTTGCGGCCAGCGGATTTGGAACGATAGAGCGCAAGGTCGGCTTTCTTCAGGAGCTGTTCGCGGTCGACGCCATGCTCGGGCGCAATTGCAATCCCGATGCTGGTGCCGATCTCGACCTGGTTGCCCGGCAACTGGAATGGTTCGGCGATGAGCTTGGAGATTCGCCCCGCCAGATCCGTCGAATTGGCGCGCTGATCATGCTGGCCCGCCTGGATGATGGCGAATTCGTCGCCGCCAAGCCGCGCCAGCGCGTCCTCGCTGCGCAACGCCGAGCGCAGCCGAACCGCCACCTGCCGCAGCAGGGCGTCGCCGGCGGCGTGCCCCAGCGAGTCGTTGACGTTCTTGAAGCGATCGAGATCGACCATCAAAACCGAGAACACGCCGAGTTGCAGCGGATCGGATCCTGCGTCTTTCAACTGCTCGAGAAAAAACGCGCGGTTGGGGAGCCCGGTGAGAATGTCGGTCTGCGCCAGTTCAAGCACGCGTCGATTGGCCAAAGCGAGTTCGCGCGAGTTGCGGCTTGCCATGCCGAGATAGACCGAGAGAAAAATCGTGATGGCAGAACCTGCCGCGAGCACGGTCAAGGCGCGGTCGTAGTGCTCCATGAGGTGACCGCCGGCCGCGGGCACGGCCTTCGCCAGCCAGTTCGCATCGCCGATCCTGAGCGTGCCGGACCAGTACTGCCCTTGTTCGAACGCCTGCATGGATCGCGCAGTCGCATTCGCGGACGAATAGTCGGGCCTACTTTCGGCCTTGCCGTCCGCCTCCGGGGCATAGGCGGTCAATACGACCGCGGCAGATTCGGGCGTGACGGACCGGATCGATTGCAGGAGCTGGCTGAGATCGAACATGCCGACCACGAAGCCGGTCAGGTTGCGCCGGCGGTCGGCGATCGTCGCGCGCGAGGTTCCCTTCACATAGACCGGCACCGCGACGAGAACGCCGTGGGCCCCGCCGTTGTCGTTCTTGAACAGACGGGTCGGCGAAACGGCGACCGTGTCGGAATCGCGGGCGCGCTCGAGCGTGGCCCAGCGGATCGGGTCGGTGGAATAATCCGCGCCGTAGACCGGCGAGATTTTCCGCTCCGTCGAAAAATAGATCGGGAAGTAGAACTCGCTCTCCGGCGCGACGGAGACGACGCCGTTCGCCAGCGATTTGAAATGGTAGGCCGGAATGCCGTCGTTGATGGCCTCCGACTCGAATTCCGCGCGCTCCTTGCGATAGACCTTCGGCAGCCAGTTGACGCGAAGAACGCCGGGATGGTTTTCGAACAGCCGGCTGCCGAAAACCTCGAATTCACTGCGCGTCACGTCATCGTTGGCGGATTCGAACAACGCGCGCAGCGTAACCAGGCGGCCGAGATATTCGTTGACGCCGTTCTGCATCTCGATGAGCTGGGTCGCGGCGACGCCTTCGAATTCGGTCCAGGTGACGCGGCGCTCCCAGCGCGCCACGGCGTAAGCGGCGATCCCGGTCAGGATCAGGCCGATGCACGCCGCCACCCAGGCCGGCCGGTAAGGCTTCGCCCGGGGTGCGGGCGCCTTCCTCCGCTCGCCCATATTTTCCGGACGATCCTCGCCCGGATTTAGACCGCTCATCTCTTGCTTTCGCCCCAACGGGAACGGCTTTCCGAAGAGGCTGTTATGGGGCGGACGATGGTTAAAAAGCCTGAATGTCTACGGAGATAGCACCGCATTTGGATACCTTAGTTAACGATCTTTATGGATTTCATCCGCAGTCTCGGGAGCACAACTGAAAACGCCTCAGGGAAACCCGTCGACCTGTGAATTTGCCGACCGGGCGCGGACTTGAGGCCACGGAGTTAGCGAGCTCTTCATCCCCCTCCGCTAGCTTCTCCCCCATATGGTGGAATTCATCACGTAAAAGTGTTTCAATGAAGTATATGCAACTCAAGGCTTTATTTTGCCTGTTGCTGCTCGCGGCGCCTGCGCAGGCCGAGGAGGCTGGCGTTGCTGCGGACCGCATCCTGTTCGGCCAGGCGGCCGCCATGAGCGGCCCTTCGTCGGCACTCGGCGTGAAAATGCGCCAGGGCATTCTGGCGGCCTTTGCCGAGGTCAACGCCAAAGGCGGGGTTCACGGCCGGAAACTCGAACTGATCAGCCGCGACGATGGCTACGATCCCGACCGCTCCGTGTTGCAGACCTTCAAGCTGATCGAGGAAGACAAGGTTTTTGCCTTGATTGGCGCGGTCGGCACGCCGACGACGCTCGTGACGGTGCCGATCGCGAAGGCACAGAACATTCCCTTCATCGGTCCTTTCACCGGCGCCGGCTTTCTTCGCGGAAACGATCTTGCCAACGTCGTCAATATTCGCGCGAGCTACGCGGCCGAAGCCGAATCCTGGATCAAGCATCTGACCGAAGACCGCCACCTCAAGCGCATCGCGATCTTTTACCAGGACGATCCGTACGGCCGCGACGGTCTTACCGGGGTCAAGCTCGCGCTGGAAAGGCGCGGCATGGAGCTCGCGGCCGAAGCGACCTATGAGCGCAACACCAAGGCGGTGGCGTCCGCCATGCGCACACTCAGGCGCGCAGAGCCGGAAGCGGTGGTGATGGTCGGCACCTACGCGCCTTGCGCCGAATTCATCAAGCTCGCGCGCAAGAGCGGCTTCAACCCGGTATTCGTCAATATCTCCTTTGTCGGCGCCGTTGCGCTCGCCCAGGAGCTTGGCCACGAAGGCGAAGGCGTGATCGTGTCACAGGTCGTGCCGTTTCCATGGGACACGTCGATCAAGGTCGTTGCCGACTATCAGGCGGCCGGACGGCTGCTCGATCCCGAAATGGAGCCGGACTTCGTTTCGCTGGAGGGTTATCTTTCCGCACGGCTCGCCGCCGCCGCGCTTGAGATGGCCGGCCCCAATCCCACGCGCGAAGCATTCTTGCGGGTCATCAATGCGGTCGGCCGTTTCGACATCAGCGGCGATCATGTTGCCGTCGGACAGACGCCGCACGATGCCGCGAGCGATGTCTTCCTGACGGTGATTCAGGGCGACGGCACGTTCGCTTCCGTCAACAAGCTGTAGCCCACCGGTTCAGATCCGCTTAAGCGCTGCCAGGATCAGTTCCGGCGTCAGCGGGATTTCGGTGATCACGGCGCCGAACGGTGTGAGCGCATCGTTCACCGCATTGGCCACGCAGGCCGCGGCTCCGGCAGTCCCCGCCTCGCCTGCACCTTTGGCGCCGAGTTCGCTCTCAGATGTCGGCGACACCACGTGGCCGATATCGATATCCGGCATCTCGCCCGACATCGGCACCAGATAATCCGCCATGTTGGCATTGGTGAGCTGGCCGCGCTCGTCATAGAGGCATTTCTCGAACAACGCCGCGCCGAGGCCCTGCACCACACCGCCGCGGATCTGTTCGTCGACCAGCTGTGGATTGATGATGGTCCCGCAATCTTCCACCACCCAGTGCTTGAGCAGCTTGACGAAGCCGGTATCGGTATCGACCTCCAGCCACGAGGCCTGAATCCCGTTGGTGAAGGCAAAGGGATATTCGCGCGGCACGTAATGCCGCGTCGCCATCAGTTCCGGCTGAATGCCCGGCGGCAAGGTGTCGGGACGGAAATAAACGATGCGGGCGAGTTCACGCAGTTCGATCCGCGGCGCGCCGTCGCCGGCGTTCACGATCTGGTTGTTCGCAATGTCGAGTTCGGCGGGCGCGGATTGCAGGATCGCGGCGGCAACATCGAGGATGTTCTTGCGCAGGACTTTGGCGGCCTGAAGCGCCGCCTCGCCGCCGATGCCGGCGCCGCGCGAGGCCCAGGTGCCGCCGCCATACGGCGTCTGGTCGGTATCGCCGAGGATGACGCGCACTTTTTCCATGGAAACGCCGAGCACACTGCCGACGATCTGCGCGGTCAGCGACTCCGAACCCTGGCCCTGTTCGGTGATGCTGGTCAGGCAGATCACCGCGCCTTGCGCATCGAGCCGCACCGCGACGCCATCCTGCGAGGAAATCTTCGCGCCACCGACGCCATAAAACGCGGCGCTCGGGTTGGTCACTTCGATGAAGCTTGCAATGCCGATGCCGCGATGAATGTTCTGTTTGCGCAAGCTCGCCTGCTCGGCGCGGAGCGCGTCGTAGTTCATCATCTTCAGCAACTTGTTCAGCGCCTCGTGATGCGACAGCAGCTCGAATCGAAGACCGGACGCCGACGCGCAGGGGTAAGCGTCGTCGGGGACGAGATTGCGCCTTCGAATTTCCACCGGGTCCATGCCGATCCTTGCCGCGGCGAGATCGACCAGGCCTTCGGTGACCGAACAGGCGATGGGATGACCGACCGCGCGGTACTGGCACATCACGTTTTTATTCTGGAACACGACGCGGGCGCGGGCGCGATAATTCTTGGTCGTATAGGGACCGCCGACGAGGTTGACGACCTGATTGGCCTCGATCGCGCTGGTGCGCGGATACATCGAGTAAGGCCCGATGCCGGTGAGATCGTCGATCTCGAACGCCGTGATCGTGCCGTCGCGCTTGACGCCGATGCGCCCCTTGCAGCGATGGTCGCGGGCATGGATGTCGGTGTTGAAGCTTTCCATGCGGTCGGCGACGTATTTCACCGGCCGCTTCAACAATTTCGACAGCGCATAAGTCGCCATCTCGTCGGCGTAGATGTGAACCTTGATGCCGAAGGAACCGCCGACGTCCTTGCAGATCACGCGGACCTGTGCCTCCTGAAGGCCGAGATGCAACGCTGCGATATTCTGCACCATATGCGGCGCCTGGGTGCCCTGATAGATCGTGAGCCGCGCTTCCGCCGCGTTCCAGTCCGCCACCACCGAGCGCGGCTCCAGCGTCACGCCGGTGTGACGGCCGAAGACAAATTCGGCTTCCGCGATTTCGTCCGAGTCGGCAAAGGCTGCATCGACGGCGCCGGCGTCGAGCGCGCGTTCAAAGGCGAGATTGTCGCCGAGCGAGGCATGGATGACCGGCGTTCCGGCATCGAGCGCGGTGCGCATGTCAGTGACTGCGGATAGCTCCTCGTAATCAACCGCCACCAGATCGGCGGCATCTTCGGCGGCCGCGCGGCTGGTCGCGACGATGGCGACCACCGCCTCACCCTGCCAGCAGACGCGATCGACCGCTATCGCGCGCTGCGGCGCGGATTTCAGTCCCTTCAGGTGCGAGAGCACGCCGACCCACGGCGTGATGACGGCAGAAAGCTCTCCGCCGGTGACGACAGCGACAACGCCCGGCATTTTCCTGGCGTCTTGCGTCTCGATCGCCACGATCTTCGCATGCGCGTGAGGCGAACGCACGAACACCACATGCACCATCCGCGGCAGTTCGAGATCGCTGACATAGAGCCCGCGTCCCTGCAGCAGCCGGTCGAGATTGGGCCGCGGCACCGTCATGCCGATGTAGGAGTTCGGCCGGTCGAGCTCGGACAGCGCTTTGCCTTCGGACTTGTTCATAGGCCAGCCTTGCTCACGAGCCACCCCTGCGTGCTTTGGCGGTAGCCTCGACCGCATCGACAATCGCCTGATAGCCGGTGCAGCGGCAGTAATTCCCGGAGAGATGTTCGCGGATCCGCTCGCGGTCCGGCTCGCTTTCCGCCTTCAGGAGGTCCTGCGCGGAGATCAGCATGCCCGGCGTGCAGAACCCGCACTGCAACGCGTTGCGCTCGCGAAACGCGGCCTGAAGGTCCGATATTTCACCGGAGTCCGACAGACCTTCGATGGTTTCGACCGAGGCGTCGTTCGCCTGCACCGCCAGCATCAAGCAGGAGCGCACGATCTCGCCATTGACGCGGATGGTGCAGGCGCCGCACACGCCGTGCTCGCAACCGACATGCGTGCCGGTCAGCTTGAGGTGGTCGCGCAAAAAGTCGGCAAGGTTGATCCGCGGCGGAATCAACGCCTCGACGCGCTCGCCGTTAACTTCCAGCGAAATGGAATGCGCTGCCGTCACAGGCTTTGATGACCTCCCCGGTTTTTATGGAGATTAGACGAGTCCGTCAGTCAAAGGTCAAGCAAGCTTGTTTATCGAACGATTATTTCTGATGACTTGGGTTCGGGATATCGGCCATAATGCCGGCAAACGTACCAAGCCGCCTTCGGGAGAGAGCGAAACATGAAACTGGGCTTCTTCACCATGCCGATCCACCCTCTCGAGAAGGATTGGCGGGTTTCGCTGAAGGAGGATCGCGAGGCTTTCATCCTGGCCGACGAACTCGGTTTCACGGAAGCCTATGTCGGCGAGCACGTCACCGATCGCGCCGAAAACATCACCTCCTGCATTGCATTTCTGGCCTGGATCGCGGCGGCAACGAAGAACATCAAGCTCGGCACCGGCACCATCAACATGCCGAACACGCATCCCGCGGCAACCGCCGCGTCGCTTGCGATGCTCGATCACATGCTGGACGGCCGGCTGATTTTCGGCATCAGCCCCGGCGGGCTTTTGTCGGACGCCGAACTGTTCGGCAATCTCGACGCCAACCGTAACGAAATGTTCCTGGAGGCGATCAACCAGGTGCTTGAAATCTGGGCCAGCGAGCCGCCCTACAACATCAAGGGCAAATACTGGAACATCTCGGTCGAGCGGACGCTGATGGCCGATATCGGGCAAGGCTTCATCGCCAAGCCCCTGCAGCGGCCGCATCCGCCGATCGTCGTCACCGCCGTGGCGCCGTTCTCGAAAGGCGTGACGGAAGCCGCCGCCCGCGGCTGGGAACCGATCTCGGCGAACTTTTTGATGCCGGCCTGGGTGAAAAGCCACTGGCCGAAATATGTCGAGGGCTGCGAACGCGGCGGCCGGGTGGCCGATCCCGCCAACTGGCGCGTCGCCAAGAGCGTATTCGTTGCGAAAGACGCGGCAACCGCCAAGGCGTATGCGACCGATCCGAACGGGCCCTACGCGTTTTACTATCGCTCGCTCTACACCAAGCTCAAAAAGAACGGCCGCATCGAGCTCTTCAAGACCCGGCGCGACCAGCCCGATGACGAGGTGACGCTGGAATCGATCTGCGACAAGCTCGTCATCTACGGCACGCCCGACAGCGTCGCCGACCAGTTGCTCAAGTTCCAGGAGGAGGTCGGCACCTTCGGCACGCTGCTTTACGCCGGCAAGGACTGGAAGGACCGCGAGCTCGGCCGCCAGTCGATGATCCTGATGGCCGAAAAGGTCCTGCCACGCGTCAATGCGGGAATGAAGAAGTAGTCCACTCGCGGAGTCCTCATCCAGAGGAGCGGCCGTTTGGCCGCGTCTCGAAGGATGAGTAATTAAGCTATATTTGGTGCCTCATGGTTCGAGACGCCGCTGCGCGGCTCCTCACCATGAGGAACTTCCTAAACCAGCACCTTCACCGTCGACTTGCGCGCTTCCTCCTTTTCGCCGAACACGCTGGCAAAACCGGCGAGAAACGCATCGACCGCGTCGCTGATCATCTGCTCCTTGCTCTCCAGCACCGGAGCCTCATAGATGAATTTGCGCACGCCGTAATAGAAGATGCCTGAATGAAACACCCAGGCCATTTCGGTCTCGGCCGCCGTCGGCTTGCTCTGTGGCGATAGCCCGACCGCGTGGCGGCATTCCCGGATGATGCGGGATAAGATCTTGTCACGCACGATGCCGACATAGGAGCGGTTGATCTCGAGTCCCTTGAGGCCGGAATAGAAATAGATGCGCAGCCAGGTGCGGCTGAAGATCACGCCGGTATAGGCGTCGTAGAATTCCTTCAGGCGATCGGGCAGCGGCCGCGTGCGGTCCGACAGTAACTTCTCCCAGCCGTCGCCGAGCGGTTCGAGATAGACCGTGCGATAGACTTCCTTGATCAGGTCGTCCTTGCTCGGGAAATAACGATAGAGCAACGGCTGGGTTACGCCGAGCCGGCGCGCCAGCGCGCGCGTGCCGCCGCCAAAACCTTCCTCGGCAAAGAACTCGGTGGCCTTGGCGACGAACTCCTGACGGCGATCGTCGGGCGACAACCGCCGCTGCTTGGTCCGCGCCCGCTTGGCTGTAGGTTTCTTGCTCATGAGCTGGCAGGCACCGCAACGTCGCCTTTCACAAATCGGCCGAAGCCGCCAGAGAGAAACAGCAGCGGCTCCTGCTTGTTGTAGGCATAGGCCTCGACCGCGCCGAGGAAGATCACATGGTCGCCGCCATAATAGCGGTTTGCGGCGCGACACTGGAACTGCGCGACGCTGCCGGCAATCAGCGGGGCATTGCCGAGCCCCGGCTTCCAGTTGACGCCGTCAAACCGGTCGACGCCGGATTTTGAAAACTTCGTCGCCAGCGCGGCCTGCGAAACACCGAGCACATTCACGGCAAAATGGGCTGCGTTCTGGAAGATCGGCAGGCCCTGCGAATACATGCCGAGACTCCACAGCACCAGCGGCGGATTGATCGAGACGGACGCAAAGGAATTGCAGGTCAACCCGTAAGGCTTGCCGTCGTCCGCCATCGCGGTGACGATGGTGACGCCGGTCGCATAGGTGCCGAGGGCGTTGCGAAAGTCCCGCGGGTCGAGTGCCGAACTTCCACTCGCAAGTTCATTGGCGGTCTCGGGCTCCGGCACGTGTGTTGGTTTGTCGTTCATCCCCTGGGACCGTCTCACAGCGTCAGATTTTCGGAAGGCAGGCCGAGCGCGAGGCGGCCATAGTTGGTGCCTGCCGCATCGAAATTGAAGGCGATGTGTGAATTGATCGCATGCGCATCGCGGAACTGCCGCTGCAAGGCGCCGGACATATAGAGGCCGCGCGCGCCGCTGGCGGCAAACAATAGCGAGACGGCCTCGGTGCAGAGATTGACCGAAAAGGCGCCGTCGCGACGCAGCTTGGTTTTGGCGAGCATATCCGGAATGTGCCCGCGCCGCGCATCGGCCAGCGCCTCGATGCAGGCCGAGCGCATGATCCGCCGCGCCGCGTCGATCTTGGAGGCGGCTTCGGCGATCTTGATCTGGGTGGTCTGGAGATCGCCAAGCTTGGCGCGGTTGTAGGTGGAGGCGCGATGCCGGGCAAGATCGACATAGTCGTCGAGGCAAGCCTGCGCATTGCCGAGCGCGACGCCCGAGAGCACATAGGGAAACAGGGAAAACACCGGAAGCCGATACAGCGCGTTCGGATTGACGGCGCTGCCGGGCGTCGGGCCGCCCGCGACTTCATGCACGCCGACCGTCATGTCGTGGGGCACGAAGGCGTCCTCGACCTCGACGTCATTCGAGCCCGTGCCGCGCAAGCCGGTCGCGTCCCAGGTGTCCTTGATGCGGTAGTCGCTCTTGGGCAGAAGGAAGATGCGATATTCGATGCCGTCGGCGTCGTCCTCCGATGACACCACGCTCGCCAGCATGTTCCACTCGCTGCAATTCACGCCCGAGGAGAACGGCCAGCGGCCGCGCAGCACATAGCCGCCGTCGACCTTCCGGGCGCGCCCGGCCGGAAAGATGAAGGACGACGCAATCAGTGCATTGGGATTCTTGCCCCAGACCGCATCCTGCGCATGGGAATCGAACATCGCGAGCATCCAGTGGTGGCTTGCGAGATTGGCAAACGTCCAGGCCACGGAGGCGTCACCCTGCCCCATCGCATCGGCGCAATCGATCAGCGCGACATAATCGAGTTCGGAGCCGCCGATACGTTTGGGTTGCACGATGCGGAACAGGCCGCTTTCGTGCAGCTCACGTTCGGTGTCTTTCGGCAAACAGCGCAACTGTTCCGAACTCGACGCGCGCTCGCGCAAGTGCGGCGCCAGCGCAGCGGCTTGCGCCACCATCGCCGCGTAGGCGCGGTTGTCCGCATCCGCCCCGGAGGGCGATGTCGCATTCGTCTTCAGACCGGTAGCTGTCATGTCGCGGTCCTCCCGATCGCGCCCGCCACGCCTTGAAATCTTATACGCCCGATTCTTGTTCTCTGCTGCCATCAAGACAGCTATTGATGCCGCTTGACCGGCCGGCCGTTTGACGGTTGTTTATCGTCCGATCACTTATTAAGGCGCGGCCTGCGTTGCCCGTCAATCGAATTCGGCATGGAAGGCCGGCAGGGAAGGATCACTCGCATGGACAAGACGGTCGGGATCGTCGGGCTCGGCATCATGGGTGGCGCGATCGCGCGCAACCTGGTCGCGCGCGGCTGGCATGTGGTCGGCTTCGACACCGATGCCGCCAAATGCGCCGAACTGGCCGAGGCCGGTGTCGCCATCGTCGAGAGCGTCGCCCATGTCGCGCGCAATACGCCGATCGTCATGACGAGCCTGCCGACGCCGTCAGCGGTCGAAAGCGTCGCGAAACAGATCGCCGAATCCGGCGCGCCGCAACGCATCGTCGTCGAACTCTCGACACTGACGCTCGCCGACAAGCTTCGCTTCGAGGCGGCCTTGAAGAAGGCCGGCCATATCGCGCTGGACTGTCCCCTCTCCGGCACCGGCGCGCAGGCGAAGATGCGCGACCTCATCGTCTATGCCAGCGGCGACAGCGCCGCGATCGCCAAATGCAATCAGCTGTTTGCCGACTTCGGCAAGCAAAGCGCAGACCTCGGCGCCTACGGCAATGGCAGCCGAATGAAATTCGTCGCCAATCACCTGGTCGCGATCCACAATGTCGCAACGGCCGAAGCCATGATCCTGGCGGAACGCGCAGGCCTCGACCCGAAACTCGTGGTCGAAATGGTCGGTCCCGGTGCCGGCGGCTCGCGCATGTTCCAGATGCGTGCGCCGATGATGGTCGAGGGCAAGTATGAACCCGCCACCATGAAGGTTTCGACCTGGAAAAAGGACATGGCGATCATCGCCGAATTCGCCGACGACGTCGGCGTCGAGACCCCGATGTTTACGCTGACGCAGCCGGTCTACACGCAGGCCATGACGATGGGGCTCGGCGATCAGGACACCGCGGCCGTGTTCGAGGTCTTGAAAAAGAACATTGTCAAAGCTGCAAAAAGCGGCAAATAAGGCCAATCGTCGCAGATGCTACCGCAGCGCGTCAAAAACGCGTCAGATGCGCTTGTTTTCGACTTTAGTGCGTGACGGATCGGCTTTCGGATACATGGTTATCACTTGATCATTTAGGACTTCCGTCCGATAAATCGATCAAGAAAACAAGAAGCACGGATATTTCCGCTCATTGCCCTCGGGAGGGACCATGACGATTTCACGACGACAATTCGTCTCCGGCGTTGCCGGTGCGGGCCTTGCCACCATGGCGAGCCCGAAGATGACGTTCGCGCAAGGCAGCGGCCCGGTTCGCGTTGGTCTCCTGGCAGCTAAGACCGGCCCGCTCGCCTCCGGCGGCATCGACATGGAACTGGCGCTGACCATGTTCCTTAAAGAGCACGACTACACGCTCGCCGGCCGCAAGATCGAGTTGATTGTGGCCGACACCGCCGGCGTGCCCGCCACCGCCCGCACCAAGGCGCAGGAATTGGTCGAGAAGAACGACGTTCACTGCATCATCGGTCCCCTCGCCGCTTTCGAAGCGCTCGCGATCATCGACTATCTCACCGAGAAGCAGGTGCCGACGCTCGGCGTCTCGGCCGCCGAAGACATGACACAGCGGCACCCCTCACCCTGGTATGTCCGGCTGACCTCGACTTCCGCGCAATGCGCCTACCCGCTTGCCGAATATTCGGCGAAGGAGCTGAAGTACAAGAAGATCGTCACCATCGCCGACGACTTCGCCTATGGCCACGAAATGTGCGCCGGCTTCCAGCGCGTCTTCGAGGATAATGGCGGCAAGATCATCCAGAAGCTCTTCACGCCCTTGGCGACGCCCGATTACGGCACCTACGTCGCGCAGGTGAAGAATGCGGACGCCATCTTCCTCGGCACCGCGGGCGCCAACGGCTTCCGTTTCCTGCGCCAGTTCATCGAATATGGCCTCAAGGACAAGATGGCCGTGATCGGCGGCATGACCGCTCTCGACGAGTCCGTGCTGCGCAACATGGGCGATGAAGCGCTCGGCATCGTGACGACGAGCTGGTATTCGGCTGAAATCGACAACCCGCTCAACAAGGCGTTTGCGCCCGCCTTCCGGAAGCAGATCAAATACGATCCCGGCTACTACGCCGGAAGCACCTATATGGCCGGCGAAGTGCTGGAAGCGGCGCTGAAAACCGTCAAGGCCAATGCCGAAGACAAGAAGGCGTTGATGGCCGCGATCCGCGGCACCAATGTCGATACCATCCGCGGCGTCATCAAGTTCGACGAATTCGGCAACGTGATCGGCAATGTCTATATCCGCAAGGTGACGCGCAGCGACGGGCGGCTGGTCAATTCCGTGATCAAGACCTATCCGGACGTCAGCCAGTTCTGGACCTACGACAAGACCGAGTTCCTGAAGAACCCGGTCTACTCGCGCGACTATCCGCCGGCGAAGAATCTGGAGCTGTGACTTAGACGACGCGAGACAACGACGCCTCGCATTATTGCTTAGAGACGCGACACGGCTTCAAGGACCACTAGATGCAGTTTTGGATCATCCAGGGTCTCAACAGCCTGTCGCTCGGGGGCCTGCTGTTTCTGCTGTCGTCCGGCTTCTCGCTGATCTTCGGCCTGATGCGGCTGGCCAACCTCACGCATGGCGCCTTCTTCATGCTCGGCACCTATTTCGGCGCCGTGGCGATGCGCGACTATAGTGGGCTCAACATCTGGGTCACCGCGATCGGCGCCGGCATCATCGTCGCCGCGCTCGGCGGGTTGTTCGAACGGCTGGTGCTGACACGACTGAAAACCAATCCGCTCGGCCAGGTGCTGGTCACGCTCGGCATGGCCTTCATCATTTCGGATGCGTGCCTTGTGTTATGGGGCGGCGATTCCATTCCGGTGCCGACGCCGCGCAACCTTCAGGCGCCGACGCGGCTGTTCGGCTTCGTCTTCCCGACGTACCGCCTGGTGCTGGTCGGCGTCGCCATCGTCGCTGCGATCGCGCTCTATATCCTGATGGATCGCACGCGGCTGGGCGCCATGATCCGCGCCGGCGTCGATGACCGCCAGATGGCGCGCGCGGTCGGCATCCCGGTCTCGCGCCTCTTCACCATCGTGTTCTGCCTTGGCACCGGCATTGCCGGCGCGGCCGGCGTGCTTGGCGGCCCGATCCTGTCCGCCTATCCCGGCCTCGACGCCGACATGCTGCCGCTGGCGCTAATCGTCGTCATTCTCGGCGGCATCGGCAGTCTGTTCGGGGCCTTTGTCGGCAGCTTCATCATCGGCTTCATCTACACGTTCGGCACCGCGCTGTTTCCGGAGCTTGCCTACATCATCCTGTTTCTGCCGATGATCTTTGTCATCGCATTTCGCCCACAGGGCCTGTTCGGGCGTCTTGGCACATGAGACTTGGCACGTGAGACTTGGCACATGAAGTGGGTCGCGATCGCCATCTTCGCCGTTTTGGCGCTGTCGCTGCCGTTTGTCGCCGGCGACTTCTATATCAATCTCGCCAGCCAGATCTTTATCGCGGCGATCTTCGCACTCAGCCTTAATCTCCTGGTCGGCTTTGGCGGCATGACCTCGCTCGGCCATGCCTCCTATCTCGGTGTCGCGGCCTATCTCTGTGCGCTGCTGACCACTCGCTACGGCTTCGGCCATGGCCCCGCGGCGCTGATCTCGATCCTGGGAACCGTCGCGACAGCGGCATTTTTCGGCGTGATCGCGCTGCGCGCAACCGGCCTCGGCTTTCTCATGATTACGCTGGCGCTCTCGCAGGTGCTGTGGGGGCTGGCCTACCGCATGTCGGATGTCACCAACGGCGACAACGGCGTCACCGGCGTGACGCGTCCGGCTCCGTTCGGCATTTCACTCGATAGCGCGATCTCGTTCTACTGGTTCGCGCTCGCCGTCACCGTGCTGGCCTTCATCATGATGACGATCTTCGTCTCGTCGTCGTTCGGCTCTTCCCTGAAAGGCGTTCGCGATCAGCCGCGGCGCATGGCAGCGCTCGGCTTCAATCCCTGGATGATCCGCTGGATCACCTTCATCTACGCCGGATTCTGGGGCGCGATCGCAGGACTGCTCTACGTCTATTACAACAAGTACATCCACCCGACCTCGCTTTCGACCACGAGCTCGGCCGAAGCACTGCTAGGGGTGATCGCCGGCGGCTCCGGCACGCTCGCCGGCCCCGCGGTCGGCGCCGCGTTGGTGCTGCTACTGAAGAACTACGCCTCCGCCTATATCGAGCGCTGGAACATGCTGCTCGGCCTCGTGTTCCTGTTCATCGTGCTTGTGATGCCGACCGGGATTGTACCGGGCCTGCAAGAACTCACTGAACGCTTTCGGGGGCGATCGTCATGACCGCGCCCTCGCCTGATTTTGCGCTCGAGATCGTCGGTCTGAACAAGGCGTTCGGCGGCCTGAAGGTCACCCAAGGCGTATCGCTATCGATCCGGCCCGGCGAGCGGCGGCTGATTATCGGTCCGAATGGCGCCGGCAAAACCACGCTATTCAACCAGATCAGCGGCGACATGCGCCCCAACGCCGGCCAGATCAAACTGTTCGGTGAGGATGTCACGACGCTTGCGCCGCATCAGCGCGCCCATCGCGGCCTGTCGCGCACCTATCAGATCATCACGCTGTTTGCTGGCGACACGCTCGAACACAATGTGACGCTTGGCCTGCTCGGACTATTGCCTTCGCGCTGGCAGATGTGGCGTCCTCTCTCGTCCTACCGGCATCTGGCCGAAGAGGCGCGCCGGACGCTCGACAGCGTCGGCTTGTTGCATCTCGCCGCTCATCCGGTTTCCGATCTCGCCTATGGCGAAAAACGGCGGGTCGAGCTTGCAATGGCGCTGTCGCAGAAGCCCCGCGTGCTGCTGTTGGACGAGCCGCTCGCCGGCCTCTCCAATGCCGAGCGCGCCACTGTGAAAGCACTGATCGCTTCGATCTCGAAACAGACGACGGTAGTGATGATCGAGCACGACATGGACACCGCGCTCGACCTCGCCGAAACCGTGACGCTGCTCAATTACGGCAAGGTCATCGTCGACGGCCAGCGCGACCAGGTGATTGTGGATGAACGAACGCGCGAGGTGTACCTTGGCGCGTGAGGCCCTTACCCTTTCCAACGTGAATGCTTTCTATGGCGATAGCCATATTCTGCATGGCGTCGGCTTCGCGCTGACCGAAGGCCATGTGCTGGCGCTGCTCGGGCGCAACGGCGCCGGCAAGACCACCTGCATTTCCACCATCGTCGGCTTCCTGACGCCGAAGCAGGGCGACATCCGCCTGTTTGGCGAGGCGATCGGGGGCTTAAGCCCCGAGCGCATATCGCGTCTGGGCATCGGCCTCGTGCCACAGGGGCGTCGCATCTTCCCGTCGCTCACCGTGCGCGAAAACCTGATCGTCGCCCGGCAGCGGGAACGAGCAACGACGAAGCCGTGGAATGTCGAGCGCATCTTCGAGCTGTTTCCGCGCTTGCAGGAGCGCCATGCGCAATTTGCCGGAACGCTTTCGGGCGGCGAACAGCAGATGCTCGCGATCGGCCGCGCGCTGATGGGAAATCCCCGCGTGCTCCTGCTCGATGAGCCATCCGAAGGGCTGGCGCCGTTGATCGTCGCCGAAGTCGGCCGCACCATCAAACGGCTGAAGGAAGAAGGCCAATCGATCGTGCTGGTCGAACAGAATCGCCAGTTGGCGCTCGATGTCGCCGACCAGGCCGTCATTCTCAACACCGGACGCTGCGTCTTTGCGGGCGAAGCCAGCGAAGTTTTGAACAACGAGGAGCTGATCGCGCAGCATCTTGGCGTGTATCATGCCCACTGAACCAGGCACAGAACCGAGGGACCCAAAATGAAAGTCGGCGTTTGCGGCACAGGACGAATGGGCGGGTCGATCGCCGAGCGGTTGCTCGCGGTCGGGCACGAGGTCGGGGTGTGGAATCGCGACACCGCGAAGACCAAACCGCTGGTCGATGCCGGCGCGAAAGCCTTCGCCTCCCCGGCTGCGCTTGTCGAAGGCTGCGACGTCATCATCGTCATGCTGCTCAACGATACCGCAACCGACGCTGTCTATCACGGCGTGAACGGGCTGCTGAAGGCAAAACTCAGCGGCAAGCTCTTGATCGATATGAGTACGATCCAACCGGACACGATGAAGTCGGTCGGCAACGCTGCTACCAAAGCGGGCGCGGCCTTTGTCGAGTGCCCGGTTGGCGGCAGCAAGGTGCCGGCCAGGGAAGGCAAGCTGTTTGGTCTCGTCGGCGGCTCCGACGCAGACGTCGCGCGCGCCAGGCCGCTTCTTGAACAACTTTGCCGGCGGATCGAGCATGTCGGGCCGCTTGGCGCCGGCGCAACCCTGAAGCTCGCGGTCAACCTGCCGCTGCTGGTTTATTGGCAGGCGCTCGGCGAATCCCTGACCATCTGCAAGCCGCTCAACCTGCCCGCCGAACGGCTGATCGATATCCTCTCCGATACCGCTGGCGCGCCTGCCGCCATGAAGGGACGCGGCGCGATCATCGCCAAAGTGCTTGGTGGCGGGCCGCTCAGCGAAACCGCCTTCGGCATTACGGCGGCCAAGAAAGATCTCGCCACCGCCGTGCAATTCGCCGCCTCCCTCCATGCCGAACTGCCGGTTGCGAAAAGCGCGCTGGCCTGCTTTGAGGAAGCGGAAAAAGACGGGCTAGGCGAGGCGGATGCCACTACCGTTTCCGTGCACTGGACTCGGCGCAAGCCCAAAACCTGATCGAGATATCGTTCGACCGACCTATTTGCCCAATACAACAGAAGAGCACTCGTCCATGATCGATACCAAGAACCGCTATGGCCGCACCGCCGCCCGCAACCATGATGCGGACGGCCTTGCGCGACGCCCCTCCTCCACCACGATCGACATTCACGCCCATATCGTGGTGCCGCAGGCGGCGAAGCTCGCAGGTCCCCATGTCGATCTTTCCCGCGTGCCGCTCGCGCATTTTGCAGACAGCCTCACCAAGGAAATCAACGCGCAGCAGGAAAAGGACGTCGCCGAGGTCATGACGACCATCGATCGCCGCCTGTTCGATCTCGACAAGATGGGGATCGATATTCAGGTCGTCGCGCCGGCGCCGCCGCAGTGCTACTACGCGGTCGATCCCAAGATCGCTGAGCAAGCACACAAGCTCGCCAACGACGGCGTCGCCGAATATTGCGCGCGCAGGCCCGACCGATTCGTCGGCCTTGGCGTCGTCACCTTGCAGGAACCGGAGCTTGCGGTGCGCGAGCTCGACTATGTGATGAAGGATCTCAAGCTGAAGGGCGTCGAGATCCTGACCAATGTCGACGGCCAGGAATTGTCCGATCCAAAATTCCGTCCCTTCTTCGCCCGGGCCGAACAACTCGGCGCCTTCATCATGATGCATCCGAACGGCTTCACGCATGGCGACCGGCTGACGCACTTCTATTTCAACAACGTGCTCGGCAATCCCTTGGAAACGACGCTCGCGCTTCACAACCTCATCTTCTCAGGGACGCTGGCGCGCTTTCCCGATCTGAAGCTGATGGCGGTGCATGGTGGCGGCTACCTGCCCGGCTATTCCGGCCGTATCGATCACGCCTGGGGCGCGCGCAAGGATTCACAAGGAGAGCTGCTGCTGCCACCGACGACTTACCTGCGCCAGGTCTATCTCGACACCGTCGTCTTCAGCTATCACCAGCTCGCCTATTTGATCGATGTATTTGGTCCCGACCGCATCGTCATGGGCACCGACTATCCCTTCGACATGGCCGAATATAATCCGATCGGGCATGTCGCTGGTGTCCACGGCATGGACGAGACGACGCTGGCCCAGATCGCCGGTGGCAATGCTGCGCGCGTACTCGGGCTCGACGTCTAGACCGTCGATCCCGGAGGCGATCAAGCCACCTTTTGCAAGCCCGCTGGCGTGATCTTGAAGGGCGTGAAGCGCGGAAGAGATTCCACCCGGGTGAGCCAGCCGAGCACGGCCGGATACTGCGAGAGGTCGACGTTGCCCTCCGGCGCGCGCGCAATGTAGCTGTAGAGCGCCACGTCGGCGATGGTCGGGTGCGCACCGCCGACGATCCAGCTCTTGCCGGCGAGTTCGGCCTCGATCAGGGCCAGGATCGCATGCGCGCGCCTGATCACTTCGTCGGCATTGAGCGGCGCGTTGAACACGGTGATGAGGCGCGCAGCCGCAGGGCCGAAGGCGATTTGCCCGGCCGCAACCGAAAGCCAGCGCTGCACCGCCGCAGCGCCCTTGGCGTCCTCGGGCAGCCAGTCGGTTTTGCCGAGCTTCTTCGCCACATAAATCAGGATCGCGTTGGAGTCGCTGACGACGACGCCGTCGTCGTCCAGCACCGGCACCTGCCCGAAGGGATTGAGCTTCAGGAATTCAGGAACCTTGTGCGCGCCTTTGGCAAGATCGACCTCGACGAGGTCGAACCTCGCTCCGATCAGCGAGAGGAAAAGTTGCGCCCGGTGGGCGTGGCCGGACAGCGGATGCCAGTAGAGCTTCATGGGTCGGTTCTCCTGAATGGAAGAGCCGGCATCAGCTCCGGCCGCGGCGACCATGGCGGCTTGGACGCGATCGTTGAAGCCTCGCGGAGCGCAAGATACCATTTCGCGAAACGAAATGATCTCGCCGTAACGTTAGTGCTTGCCGCCCGCGGCCTTGTAGTCGGGCTGTTCGAACGGACGCGAGCTCTTGAATTCCGGCAGCGCAAAGCAGCGGTCCGAGATGCTTTTCACCAGCGGATACGCATCAAGCTCGACCTTGACATACTGCGCGCCGACCACCTGGCCCGCGATGCAGATATCGGCAAGACCAACTTCCTTGCCCAGCGCAAACGGCGCAGGCTTACGCCGCTCAAGAAACCGTTCATAGGCCGCCAGCCCCTCGACGGTCCAATGCGTGACCCACGCCTCGATCGCGTGAGCGTCGGCGCCAAAGCTCCCGGCGAGATGCTTGCGCACGCGCGGCACCGTGAGCGGGTGCGCGTCCGCGATCGTCATCAACGCCAGCGAGCGCGCATAGGCCCGCTCCTTGACGTCATCAGGCAATAGCCGCGGCGTCGGTTTGATGTCGTCGAGATATTCCATGATCGCGAGCGACTGGTACAGCGAATGGCCATCATGGATGAAGGTCGGCACCACGTGTTCGGGGTTCACGGCATCGTAACCCGGCTCGAACTGCTTGCCCTGGAGAATGTCGATCGAGATTTCCTCGAACGGCAGCGCCTTCAATTTCAGCGCGACACGGATACGAAACGACGCGATCGACCGCCAGAACCCGTAGACCTTGATGCTCATGGAAAGACCTTTGCAAAACTAGAGGCGCGGGAATAGCTGTACCATCCGCGCGCGAATAGACAAGCGCTTCAATCCGCACGGTTATGCTGCTGCCAGCGCAGAAGATAGGCTTGTAACCGGCGTATGAGCGCGGCGAGCACGACGCCCACCAGCATCAGGATGGTGACCGCCACCATCATGCCCGAGGCCTCGCCGCGCGCCTCGGATTCGATGATCAACCGGCCGATGCCTTTTTCCGCGCCGATGAATTCGCCGACGATGACGCCGATCAACGCAAAGGAAATCGCAGGCGTCAGCGAGGCAAACACCCAGGCCATGGTCGAAGGGATCACGACCGTACGCGTGATCTGCCATTCGCTGGCCCCGAGCAGCCGGGCGGCATTGATGAAACCTTCGTCAATCGAGCGTGCGCCTTCGAAGGTGTTGTAGAACACGAGGAACACCACCACGATCCACGACGTCACGATCTTCGAAGTATCGCCGATGCCGAATGCCAGCACGATGATGGGTGCCAGCGCGATGCGCGGAATCGAATTTACGGCGGTAATGAACGGCTGAAAGATCGCACTCAGGCGATCCGATCGCCCGAGAATGAGCCCGGCGGCAAATCCCGACGTGACGCCGGTGACAAAGCCGAAGAACGTGTTCTTCAGCGTAATCGCGGTCGCGACCCAGAGATTGTTCTCGGTGCGCGCCATGCACTTGGCGAAATCGCCGTTGAACCAGCCGTTGAAGACGCCGAGCTTCGATTTCAAGCAGCTCAGGATCAGGAATTGCTCGAAGATCTCCGATGGTTTCGAGATGAAATAAGGATCGAGCAGATCGGGCACGAGCCAGGGAAAGCGGGCGCGGAGCTGGTAACCCCACTGCCAGACCGACAGCACGACGATGCAGATTCCGACCTGCCACGCCAGCGCGCTGAGCGAATGCCGGCGCGGCTTCATCGCTCGCGCCCCTTGACGAATTCCTCGCCGAGCGAGTGCCAGATGTGCTGGAACAGTTCCGCATAACGCGGCGTCTCCCGCACCTTCACGGCGTCGCGCGGCCGCGGGAAATCGACCTCGAACATGTCCTTGATGCGGCCCGGACGCGCCGAGAACAGGATGATGCGGTCGGCGAGCGTCAACGCCTCGCCAAGGTCGTGGGTCACGAACAGCACCGTCTGCTGCTCGCGCTCCCAGATGCGCAACAGCACCTCGTGCATGTCGATCTTGGTATGGGTATCGAGTGCACCGAACGGCTCGTCCATCAGAAGGATCTGCGGCTCGACCACGAGCGTGCGCATCAGTGCGGCACGCTGGCGCATGCCGCCGGATAGCGCAGACGGATAGGCTTCATCGAATCCTTCAAGTCCGGCCTGCGAGATGCAGGCGGCCACGCGCTCCTTGCGCTCGGCGTCGCTCTTTCCGGCCAGTTGCAGGCCATAGCCGATATTGTCTGCGACCGTACGCCAGGGAAACAGCGTGTCGCGCTGGAAGACATAGCCGACATTGGGCGTCGCCTTGCCGGGGACGATCGGCGCGCCATCGATCAGGATCTGCCCGCTGGAGGGCCTGATCAGGGTCGCGATCATGTTCAGCACGGTGCTTTTTCCGGAGCCGGACGGCCCCAGCAGCGCCACGAACTCCCCCCGCTTCACGCTAAAGGAAACCCCGCGCACCGCTTCGATCGCGGCTCCTGCGAGCTGAAACGTCTTGTTCAAATCCCTGACGTCGATGCGGCTCACATCCTGCGATCGATCAAGCGGCATGGCGTCCCCTAGTGTCCCGCTTCTGACATTCGTATTATGTCGTGGCGGTTTCGTTTACGAATGTCAGAACCAAAGGGACACTAGCAACCATATGACTCTAGTGTGGCTTTGACTCTGACGTTCCTTCGAAGAAGGTACGGCGAGACTGAAAGGAACGTCAGAGTCGCCGCACTAGTCCCCTCGCCCTTCGGGCTTTCCGGCCCGCGATCAACCCGGATAGGCTTTCCTGGCGGCCAGCACGAAATCGGGGACGACGACTTCGGACATCGCCAGCGGCTTGATGCCGGTCATTTCCCGGAACCAGACCTTTTCGCCGCGCGCAAAACTCGCCGCATCGATCACGCAGTCGAAATCGGCGACCTTCTTCAGCGCCGTGATTTCCAGAATATTGGCCTTGCGCGACGTGCTGCCGACGTAAGGCTCGATCGCGTCGTAGACCTCATCGGAGGAATGGGTCTTGATCCATTGCGCCGCGCGCCACAAGGCGGTGGCAAAGGCCTGTATTTTTGGCGGGTCCTTGTCGATGGTCGACTGCACCGTGAAATGGCAGGTCACCGGCACCTTGCCGCCGATATACTTGTTCCAGATCGCTTCATCCGTGCCGTCGAACAACAGCGTACCCCAGCCCTGCTCTTTCGATTCGTCGAGCAGCGAGAGCGAACTGACGAGGACGTCGACCTGCTTGCTCTTGAGCGAGCCCAGCATGGTGTCGACGTTGCCGGTGCCAATCCAGGTTACTTTTTCGGCGAGCCCCATCGTCTCCATATAATAAGACGACCAGACATGATTGGTGCCGCCAAGCGAGGACACCGAGACGATCGGCTTGCGGCCATCCGGCCGCTTCGACTCGGTGAGCTTCTCCAGCGTCGTGATGCCCTGATCCCACAGGTCCTTGCGGATGATGAACATCACCGAACTGCTGCGGGTGTCGGTCGGCATCAGAATGCGCCCGGCGCGGCCGTGATTGGCGAGCTGCATCGGATGGGTGACGTCGCCGATGCCGACATCGCCTTGCGATGAGGCGATGATCTCCCGGGTCTTCACGCCACTGCCGCCCTGAACAAGCTTGCAGTCGAGGCCGGCCTCCTTGAAGTAGCCGATGCGATCGGCGACAAATTGCGACTGGTAGATCGGCACGGCGACGGGATAGATCGGCCGCCCGCTCATGGTCTCAGCGCGTGCTGGCCCGGCGGCAAGGCTTGCACCGCCGGCGATCACGGTCAGCGCTGAGCGACGGGTGATCATCGCCATCACGCTTTCTCCTTTACATCGCTCGCAACCCTGTCGAGTGCGGCGAGCACCGCGTCTCCCATTTCTTTGGTCGAGAGCTTCCTCATCCCGGCTTCCGCGATATCGGCGGTACGCGCACCGTTCGCAAGCGCAAGATCGACCGCCTTTTCCAACAGGTCCGCGTCTTCCGGCCGGTTGAGCGTCATGCGCAGCATCATGATCACACTCTGGATCGAACCGAGCGGATTGGCGATGCCACGCCCGGCAATATCAGGCGCGCTGCCGTGAACCGGTTCATACAGCGCCTTCCGGCGGCCATAGCGATCGACCGGACCGAGCGAGGCCGACGGCAGCATGCCGAGCGATCCCGACGCCATCGCCGCGCAATCGGACAGGATGTCGCCGAAGATATTGCCGGTCACCATCACGTCGAATTGCGCGGGATCGCGCACGATCTGCATCGCGGCGTTGTCGACATACATATGGCTGAGTTCGACGTCGCGGAATTCTTCCGCGCGCAGCGCCGTAACTTCCTCGCGCCACAGCACGCTGGTCTCGAGCACATTGGCCTTGTCGACCGAACAGACCTTGCCTCTGCGCGTGCGCGCGAGTTCAAACGCCGAACGCGCCACGCGACGCACCTGGCTCGTGGTGTATTGCTCGGTGTTGAAGCCGCGGCGTTGTCCGTCCGGCAGTTTCTCGATACCACGCGGCTCGCCGAAATAGATGCCGCTGGTGAGTTCGCGGATGATGACGAAATCGACGTCCTTGAGTATCCGCGCTTTTAATGGCGAGGATTCAGACAGTGCCGGGTTGGCACGGATCGGCCGCAAATTCGCATAGAGGTCGTATTTCTGGCGCAGCGAAAGCAGGCCGCCGGCCTTGCGCGCTTCCGCCGGCACCTCCTTGGTCTCGGGGCCGCCGGTCGCGCCCCACAGGATCGCGTCGGCCTCGTCCATCGCGTTGGCCGTGTCTTCCGGCAACACCTTGCCGGTCGCAAGATACGGAATGAGACCGTATTGCGCCTCGCGCAACGCCATCGGCACGCCGCGCCTGGTCGCAAACCAGCCCAGAATTCGGCGCGACTGCGCCGTCACCTCGGGGCCAATTCCCTCGCCGCCCACCACAGCGACCTTGATCATGTTGGATGAAGCGCTCATGCGTGGTCCCTTGCAGAATCCGTTGCGAAATGAATCCAGGGCCGCTCGGCCCGATCGGCGGATTGAAAGGCGCGAATTTCGCTGTCGCGTTGCAGCGTCAGTGCGACCTCGTCGAGGCCCTTTAGAAGGCCCGCGCGGCGGCGCGGATCGATCTCGAAACGATGTACCTTTCCCGATGGCGAGGTGATCGTCTGCTCTTCCAGATCGATCGAGACCCGGCCAGCGCCCTGGCTGTGCTCCACTTCCATGGCGAGCCCGTCGACAATCTGCTTCTCGACAACGATAGGCAGGATGCCGTTCTGGAAGCAGTTGGCGAAAAAGATATCGCCAAAACCCGAGCCGATGATGGCGCGAATGCCCTTCTCCTGAAGCGACCACACCGCGCCTTCGCGCGACGACCCGCAACCGAAGTTCGGGCCCGTAATCAGAACTTCTGCGTCGCGATAGGGCTCACGGTTGAGGATGAAGTCGGGATTTTCCGATCCATCCGCCAGATAGCGCAGCGAGCCGAACGCCCATTTTCCCAGCGTGCCGCGAATGGAATTGCCCACCAGACGCTCGATGCGGATGATCACATCCGTATCGATATTGCTACGCATAATCGGAGCCGCGATGGCGCTGAGCTTCGTAAACGGCTTTGGCATCTAACGCTCCATGGTCCTGACGTCGGCGATCGCGCCCGAGATCGCGGCCGCCGCCGCCATCGCCGGACTGGCGAGATGGGTCCGCGCCTGCGGCCCCTGCCGGCCGATGAAATTGCGGTTCGAGGTCGAGACCGAGCGCTGGCCTGGGGCTACGACCTCGCCATTGGCGGCAAGGCACATCGAGCAACCGGGCTCGCGCCATTCGAAGCCGGCCTCGGTGAAGAGCTTGTCGAGCCCTTCTGCCATGGCCTCCCGCTTCACCGTCTCCGAGCCCGGCACCACCCAGGCCCGGACGTTGGGGGCGACCTTGCGGCCGCGGGCAATCGCGGCTGCCGCGCGCAAATCGCTCATCCGGCTATTGGTGCAGGAGCCGATGAAAACCCAATCGACCGGCGTGCCCGCGATCGGCGCACCGGGCTTGAGGCCCATATAATCGATCGCGGTTTCGATCGCGGTGCGGCGCGCAGGGTCTGTAATGTCGGCGGGGTTCGGCACATGGCCATCGACGCCGACGACGTGCTCGGGGCTGATGCCCCAGGTGATTTGCGGAATGATCTTGTTGACGTCGATCGTCACTTCACGACCGAACACGGCGTCGGCATCGCTCGGCAGCTGACGCCACGCGGCGACCGCGCGCTCCCAGATCGCACCCTTCGGCGCGTAACGCCGGCCACGGATGAAGTCGTAGGTTTTGTCATCCGGCGCGACCATGCCCATCTTCGCGCCCAGTTCGATCGAAAGGTTGCAGATGGTGAGCCGGCCCTCGATTCCCATGTCGCGGATGGCGCTGCCGGCAAACTCGACCGCATAGCCGGTGCCGCCGGCGGCGCCGACATGGCCGATCAGCGCGAGGATGAGATCCTTGGGCGTCACGCCTGCGGACATCCGTCCCTCGAATTTCACCCGCATCGTTTTCGGACGACGCTGGATCAGGGCCTGCGTCGCCAGCACATGCGTCAGCTCGCTCGAGCCGATGCCGAACGCGAGCGCGCCGAGACCACCATGTGTGCAGGTGTGGCTGTCGCCGCACACGATCAGACAGCCAGGCAAACTCAAGCCGAGTTCGGGGCCGATGACGTGAACGATGCCCTGGCCCGGTTGATCGATGTCGAACATGGTGATGCCGCTGGCCGAAGTCTCGGCACGCAACCCTTCGAGGAGCTCCAGCCCGGTCTTGCTGGTGCCGGCGCGGCCACGCGCGGACGAAATTGCGTGATCCGGCGTCGCAAAGGTCAGCTCGGGATTGTGAACGGGAAGATTGCGGCTCTTGAGGTCGAGCAAGCCACGCGAACCGCCGAGGTCGTGCAGCAGATGGCGATCAATGTGGAGGAGATCTGTATCATCGCTGATGCGGGCGATAACATGCTGGTCCCAGATCTTGGCCAGCATGGTACGGCCGGGCGCGGTGTGACCACGTGTTTCCAAGTGTACCTCCCTTGATGGCCACGGAGTTTCACCGTCGTCCGCCGTTTTCGGGCTTGGGTATGAGGGCCTCATTGGGCCCCGGCCTTGAGGGCATCAAAGCACAGGAGGCTGCGCTTCGGCTAGTGTCCCGATTCCGACGTCCGCACGGTCGTGCGGCCCCTTATTGGCGGACGTCGGAATCGAAAGGACACTAGCAAACTTATTGATCTAGTGTGGCTTTGGTTCAGAGGTCCGCATGACGAACTCGCGGCGAAGATGATGCGGACCTCTGAACCGCCACACTAGGGTCTGAAGCGATAACTGCCAAGTCTTCGCCTATCGGAGGGCCTACTATTTCAGCAGGCCGGCAAAGGCTTTCGCGAAGGTATGAACGTCACCCGGCCATCGCGCCGAAACATAGTTGCGGTCACGCACGACGAAGGCCGGACGCGCGTCATTTATTGTGTCGCGCTGCAAACCGGAGGTCTTTCGGCGATAATCCGGATCGGTTTCGGGAACGTCGAGAAAGTCCGAAGGATTCGCCAGCGCTCGCGTGACCTCCTGCTGCACCGACATGTAGCCGTCGGGATCGCCGGTCTGCTCGAGGTAGGTCCGATAATAGTTCGGGTCCCAGAATCGCGTGATGCGCGCAACCCTCCACGCACTGTTTTCGAGCGCCCAGGTCAGCGCGGTGCTCTTGTAGCCGTGCAGCACCGACTGGCCGGTCTTTGGCGAGATGCTGCGCGCGGCGAGCAGAACGCCGTGGCAGATCGCGGCTACCGGTTTTTGCGCATCAAAGAAATCGACCACGCAACGCTGAAGCGTCCTGCTTTCGAGATAGTCGCGCATGCCCCGCGCGCGATGCCCGCCCGGCAACAGCAATCCGTCGAGGACGGAAACGTCAACCTCGTCCCAACGTAACGGTCGGGCATAATTCGGATCGATGGTCATCGCCGCATAGGCGCTGCGCGCATCGCTGTTGGCGCGCATCAAAAGGCCGATCAGCGGCAGTCTTCGCAACAGCGGGATCGTGCCCCAGAAATCGAGGCCTTCGCCCGTCAGCATCATGTCGTCGGCGACGGCAGGCTTGCCGTCCGGCGTCGCGAAGGTGATGGAATGGCCCGCATCCATCAGAACCTGCCAGCTCACGGCGGCTTCGCTCGGGTCGAAGTCCCGCGCCGGCAGGAGGATGAGAACGCGGGCCAAACGCGCCTCACACCAGCAAGACGGTCGAGCCCGTGGTCTTGCGCGCCGCGAGGTCGGCATGAGCCTTCGCCGCGTCCTTCAACGGATAGGTCTGGTTGACGTTGATTTTCACCGCGCCAGATGACACGACCTCGAACAGCTCCTTCGCCATGGCGCGAAGACTCTCGGCCTTGGCGGCGTAGGTGTTCAGCGTCGGACGGGTAACGTAAAGCGAGCCTTTCTGCGCCAGCAGGCCCAGATTCAACGGTTCGACACCGCCGGAGGATTGGCCGAACAACGCGGCGACGCCGAGCGGCGCAAGGCAATCGAGCGACTTCAGGAAGGTGTCCTTGCCGACGGAGTCATAGACCACCGGCACCTTCTTGCCGCCGGTGATCTCGTCGACGCGCTTCACGAAATCCTCGCGCGAATAGACGATCGTATGCGCGCAGCCATGAGCCTTGGCGAGCGCGGCTTTTTCGTCGCTACCGACCGTACCGATCACGGTGGCGCCGAGGTGATTTGCCCATTGCGAGAGAATGAGGCCGACGCCGCCGGCGGCGGCATGAAGCAGGATCGTGTCGCCCGCTTTGACGCGATAGGTCTGGCGGATGAGATACTGCACCGTGAGGCCCTTGAGCATCATCGCAGCCGCGGTCTTGTCATCGATGCTGTCGGGCAGTTTGAGCAGGCGCTCGGCCGGAATAAGCCGTGCTTCGGCATAGGCGCCGAGCGGAGCCGCACCATAAGCGACGCGATCTCCTGCCTTCAGCTCAGTGACGCCAGGCCCGACTTCTTCAACGACACCGGCGCCCTCACCGCCCAACCCGCTTGGCAGCGCCAACGGATAGACGCCGGAGCGATTATAGATATCGACGAAATTGAGCCCCACAGCCGTGTGGCGAATACGCACTTCCCCCGTCCCCGGCTTGCCGACATTGACCTCCTCCCAGACAAGGACTTCGGGACCGCCGGTCTTGTGAAAGCGGATGGCGTGCGTCATGGGAAATACTCCTTGGGAATGGAACGGGGAATGGAACGTTATGAGAGAGCCTTTTTGCCGCGCCGGGAGCGCGGGGCCGTCACCTTATTATATCGCCGTGCGGAAAGCGAAAATACACGCCCCCGCGACTGGCGAAAGCTGAAACGGCGTCAATGGCTGCTCCAGAAACGAAAAAAGGCCCGGCGGCCATACGGCCACCGGGCTTTTTCATCCTCGACGAGGTGACGGCGATCAACCGGCCGTCACTAGTACCTTGCCGAACACGCCGGCTTCGGCCAGTTCGGCGATCCGCGCCTCATCATAGCCGAGCGTGTCGTGCAGCACTTCGCGGGTGTGCTGGCCAAGCAAGGGCGCCGCGATCGGATCGATCGCCGGCGTCAGCGAAAGATTGAGCGGAGTTTCGATATTCGGAACCGCGCCTGCCTTCGGATGCGGGATTTCGCTGACGCGATGACGTTCGCGTGCTTCCGGCGAGTTGAAGGCTTCCTCGACGGTGCGCAGATAACCGACCGGGATATTCGCCGCTTTCATCCTGGCAACCCAGTTCTCCCGGGTGTCGGTCGCAAAGACGTCGGTGAGGATGGCGCGCAATTTATCCCGGCCGGCCGTGCGCGAACGCCGGTCGCCGAATTCACCGCTGACGAGATCGGGACGGTTCATGACCTCAACGACCAAGCGGCGATAGAGGCGATCGTTGGCGCAGGCGATGTAGAACGGTCCGTCCGAGCCGTGATACACGCCGACCGACGGCGAGCCGTTCGGGGAATTGCCCTGACGGCTCGGATTTACGCCGCTCATCAGGTAGGCCATGCCGTAGAACTGCGTCATGCCGAGCGCCATGTCGAACAGTGCCACCTCCACATGCTGGCCGCGGCCAAGCTTGTCGCGGGCGAGCAGCGCCAGAAGGATCGCGTTGCAGGCCGACATGCCTGTCAGCATATCGACCGCCGGCGGACCTGTTCGCACCGGCGGGCCATCTGCAAAACCATTGAGCGACATGAAGCCGCTTTCGGCCTGTGTGATCGGATCAAAGCCCGGACGCGAGGCAAACGGACCTTTGCGGCCATAGGCCGAGATCGAGCAATAGACGAGACGCGGGTGATGAGGCGCGACCGACGCGTAGTCGAGGCCATATTTTTTCATCACACCGGACGAAAAATTCTCGACCACCACATCGGCCCGCGCGATCAATTCGCGCGCCACCGCGCACGCTTCGGGCTTGGTGAGATCGAGCGCAATGCCACGCTTGTTGCGGTTCAGGCTGATAAAGGCCGCGCTCTCGCCGGCAAGGTCGGCGTGCTCATAGTGCCGCGAGTCGTCGCCGCCTTCGGGATTTTCGATCTTGATGACATTGGCGCCGAAATCCGCCAACGTCTGCGTGCAGGCGGGACCGGCAACGACGCGGGTGAAATCGACGACCAGAAGACCGTCCAGGGCAGTCGGGGCGCCCTTCTCTCTCGGTACCCGGCCTGGCAGTTTCGGTCTCATGATCGGCGCGTTCCTTCCCGTTGCTCGACCCTGTCGGGATCGTTGAGGAAGATTGTACACGCGTCCTTGCGATCCTTCCAAGAGAAGTCGGCTGGACGGGGCCGCTATCGCCTTTTCGAATGGGTGCTATGAGAAGAAGCACCGGAAATGAGACGCTTTTGCCAGTAAAGCGTATCCGGAAATGCCCACGGGCAGGCTGGCCGATACATCCGATAACCGGCGCGGATGAAATTGTTGGCGGAGACGACGTTGCCGGTCGTATCTGACACCACGCAGCTCCAGCCATTGCGTCGCGCCCGCGCCTCCATGGTCCGCATCAACCGCAACTGAAGGCGATGGCCCCAGTGGCGCTGCACAACACCGACGCGGCAGAAATATCCGGCGTTCCGAATATGCGTCGAGGGAATGACGCCGGCGAAGGCGACCGGCGCGGCCTCGTGAAAAGCGAGCCACCAGTGGCCCCGATCGAACGCCGGAATGGAGGCGCCGCTGAAGAAAGTCAGGCGATGCAGTTCGGCAAGGACGTCGGCGATCTCATCGTCGCGCCCGTCCACCTCGCGAATGCGGTAGGTCAGGATTTGAGACATCGCTTCGCCCGCTCGATGTCCTTCGGTGAAAACCCTTTCGCACGCGCGAACGCTTCAGCGGCCGCTTCGCCATATTGCGCCACGGCGCGCCTGACGACCCAGCACGGGATGGCGTCTGCCGGCGACGATGTCAGCAGCGCGATCAGCAGCAATACCGCGTAGATCATTTTCCCAGCATCACCTTGATGCCGAGCCATACCGCTCCGAGAAAGCCGGCCACGATGACACTGATGACGGCCTTGAAGGTAAAACCCTGAGCCTGCTCGACGCTCTTGCGCCATCGCCGCAAGTGCTGGAAATCGGCGCGCAGCTCGCGGCGATCGTCCTCCTCGATCCCGAACGATGCCAGCACCGTCGCGATCGCGCGATCGACGACGGCTTCGATGTCGCCATTATGGATCCGCTGTCGTTCGCCCAACGTCTCGGCCACGACGGCGCGGATGGTGTCCTCACTGATATCAGCCATGGCGGCACGCTTTCCGGATCATCGCTTGATGATCCTTGCGACGTTCTCGAAGCCGCGTTTGGCGAAATAAGACGCCACGATGAGATTGGCCGTCGTCGAAGCAAATCCGGTGAGCCCGTCGGTTGAGCCGAGTGCAAGTACTTTGTCGAATATCAGGAATTTTTCCCGAGCCTCGGCCGCCAAACGCGGCCTTGTACCGGCTCGGCGCCAGCAGCGGCTCAAAGACTTTCGCGGTCGGGATTTTCAGCGTCGACATGATCAGGCTGCACGATCACACGCTCGATGCGATGAATCAGTTCAAGGGCGTTCTCGTCATTGCCCAGCGATTGCGTCGGCTTGCCCCAGCCGCGATCGAGGATCGCGTTCGCGGCCGCGACCCGCGCCGGCGGCGTCGCCTTGGTGTTGCGCATCACGGCGACGAGGACGTTCAGTGCGGTGCGCGTGTGGCTTCGCGCCAATGAGCGGATTTCGGTAACGGCCTTGGCCATGGCGGATTGAAAGTCTCCTGGAGCTTCGAGTTCTCGCAAATCGGGTGGCGCGGCGGCGTTGGCGCAAAGATGCGCGCTAGCTGACATCGTCCTCGCAGGTTTCGTGCGTTGGCAGAATCTCGCAGGGCGCGGCGTCGGCGTGATCCATCACGAGATCGTTTTCCCGAGGCCGCGAGCGGAACAGGTGCGAGATGTTGAGCGGGCGACGCTCGCGGCACGTCTGCGGAACGAATGGAATGATCTCCGCGCTCACGAAAAACCCTCCCAGAGCACGACGAGGATCAACAGCGTCAGCGCAAGCGCAATGAGATAGGCGGCGGAAGCGGCCATGCAGGTTCTCTCTCTCTTGAGTTGAGGATGATGAATGGCGCGGCAGAGCCGGCGCGTTTCATGCGCGCGGGCCCATTTGGGGCGCGAACCTTGTCCCTCCAGAGAGAGAATCAGAGGGGCCGCGGCCGACGCGTTCGCGCGCATCGGCAAAATGGTTCGGACGGCGGCGCGCTTCGATGGCGCCTTGCCTGAAGCACAACGAGATTATTGCGCCTAGTGCCGCCTATTTGAAGTTCCTGCACCACAAGCGGCAAATTCGATCCAGGAACTTCAAATAGAATGCGGCACTAGAATGAGTAGATTTGCTAGTGCCCATGACTTTCCGAAGTTCGCGAAGTGCGGCGATGGAATACGAACTTCGGAAAGTGGGCACTAGCGGCCGCCGCCCGATTTCGAAAACAAAATCCCGCAGGTCCGTTTCCGGCTCCTGCGGCTTTATATTTCCAACGATGGACCTATGCCGGTGATTTGCCCGACGTGTCAAATTTGTTTCCGGCGGCTTGCCGATAATAGCCGGAAAATAGCCACGCTCGACTCTTGGCGGGAGCGCGTGGCAGGTTTACCTATGGTGTTGTCGAAGCCGTTTCACGCGAGGCGCCGCCATGAACACACAGACTATCCGGCTGATGCTGGCCGGCGCACTCGGCATCGCGGTTGCGAGCACGTCGCCCGCGCTGGCGCAAAGCACGCTCGGCGGCGCGAAGACGCAGCAGAACAAGATCGGCGGTGTCGCAAAGCCTGCACCTAGCGTTGGCGGCGCCGTCATCCACACGCCATCCCCGCCGACCCCGCCCAAGCCGGGTGCGGTCGCGAATACGGTCAAGCCCACCTCGCCCGGCGTGACCTCACCGGGCCTGAGTTCGAATGCGGCGCTCAATCAGCCGCCGGGGCCACGGCCGAATCCGCCGGTCATCCCACCGAACAAGGGCGGAACGGTCGTCACCTCAAACCTGAAATGCGCGAACGGCGCCTGCGCGTCGAAGGGACCGAAGCCGTAAGGCTGGTGTAAGCTGTCAGATCGCGATCTGCCGACCGATCTCGACCACCTGGTCGTTCGGCAGACTGAAGAAGTCGCTGACATGGACCGCGTTGCGCTCCATCACCGCGAAGAATTTTTCCTGCCACGCCGGCATGCCCATGCCGTCATCGCGGTGGATCACGGTCTCATGCCCGACGTAGTAGGTGACATCGGCCAGATCGACCGTGCAGCCGAGCGATTTGGAAGCTGCCAGCAGTTCCGGAATGTGCGGGCGCTCCATGAAGCCGAAATGCGCTTCGGCCCGCCAGAAGTTCGGCGCGACTTCCTCGATCGTGAGGCGTTGTTCGCCGAACACCCACGGCACTGAACGGATTTCGACGCGCAGCACGAACAGATGCTCGTGCAGCGCGCGGTTATGCTTGACGTGCCACACCATCACCGGCGGGATGTCACGCTCGGCGCGGGTGAGAAACACCGCAGTGCCCGGCACGCGCGGAATGCCGGCGGCCTGCGTCCGCTTCATGAAATCATCGACCGGGATCAGCGCCTCACGCATGCGCTGCGACACGGCCGCAGCACCCCGGTGCCAGATCCACATGACCCCGTAGATCAGAAGCGCCAGCACCAGCGGCACGTAGCCACCTTCGGCAATCTTGGTGAGGTTGGCGAGAAAGAACGCGCTGTCGACCACCAGAAAACAGCCGGCGACAAAGCCCGCAGCCCACACGCTCCAGCCCCAGATCTCGCGCATCGCAATGAAGAGCAGCGCCGACGTCATCAGCATGGTCGCGGATACCGCGATGCCGTAGGCGGCGGCAAGGTTGTCGGACTTGCCGAACACGATGGTCAGGCCCACCGTGACGATCATCAAGAGCCAGTTGACGACGCCGACATAGATCTGGCCGTAGCCTTCGGACGAGGTCTGCTTGATGTAGAGTCGCGGCAACCAGCCAAGCTGGATCGCCTGCCGTGTCATCGAGAATGCGCCGGTGATGATCGACTGGCTGGCGATGATGGTCGCAATCGTAGCTAACCCGATCAACGGCAATAGCAGCGGCTCGGGGCAAAGGCGGAAGAAGATATTGCCGTCGGTCGGCGCGCCCTCGAGCACCAGCGCCGCCTGGCCGGCATAGTTGAGGATCAGGCTCGGAAACACGATGCCAAACCAGGCGAGCTTGATCGGACGGCTGCCGAAATGGCCCATGTCGGCGTAAAGCGCTTCCGCGCCGGTGACGCAGAGAAACACCGCACCCAGCACCAGAAAGCCGGTCATGCCGTGCGAGAACAGATAAGACAATCCGTAGGACGGGCTGAGCGCGGCAAACACCATCGGATGCCGCGCGATGCCCGCGACGCCCATCACCGCCATCGCGACAAACCAGACCAGCATGATCGGTCCGAAAAAATGCCCGATCTCCGCCGTGCCGCGCGACTGGATCGCAAACAGCGCCAGAAGAATCACGACCGCGGCCGGCACCACATAGGGCTGAAGCGCGGGCGTAGCCATGTTGACCCCTTCCAGCGCCGACAGCACCGAGATCGCCGGCGTGATCGCGCCATCGCCATAGATCAACGCCGCGCCGAACAGACCGACCGCAACGATGCTCGGCCGGTGATGTTTCTTCACGCCGAGCAACGCCATCAGCGCAAGGATGCCGCCCTCCCCGTCATTGTCGACGCGCATGGCGAAGGAAACGTATTTCACCGTGGTGATGACAAAGAGCGTCCACAGCACCAGCGACAGCGCGCCCAGCACCGTCGCTGGATCCGATGGCATCTCCGCGGTGCCGAGCACGGTCTTGAACGTATAAAGCGGACTGGTGCCGATATCGCCGAACACGATGCCGAGCGCGGACAGCGCCAACGCCGACATCTTGCCCTGCGGCGCCTGCCGCGTTTCGGAGGAAATGATCGCTTGTTCGGTCACGGAACGGCCGCCCTGGAGGATAGGGCCATTGGCCCCGTTCCCGTAAACTATCGCCTGATATTGCGACAGCCAAGCCACCTTGAAGGCAACCTCAGCCGTTGGCGACCTTGCGGACGGTTTCAGCCAGCGGCTGGTCCGTGTCCGAATGGGTGTACTGGCGGAAGCTGCCGATCGCCGCGGGCCGGCCCAGCAGATAGCCCTGGACCTCGTCGCAGCTTTCTTCCTGGAGGAAGCGCAGTTCCTCGTTGGTCTCGACCCCTTCGGCGATCACCGGAAGACCGAGGCCCTTGCCGAGGCCGAGCACGGCGCGCACGATCGTGGCGGCCTGCTGGTTGGAGTGGACCTGCTTGATGAACGAGCGGTCGATCTTGATCCGGTCGAACGGAAAGGCGCGCAGGTTCGAAAGCGAAGAGTAGCCAGTGCCGAAATCGTCCATCGCGATCTCGACGCCCAGCGCCTTGACCTGGCGCAAAGTCGCCAGCGTGCGGTTGAGGTCGCGCACCAGCGCCGTTTCGGTGATCTCGATCTCGAGGCGCTTGGCGGGCAGGCCGGTCTCGATCAGCGTCTGATGAAGCTGCTGGGCAAATGACGGATTGTGCAACTGCACGGCCGAGACGTTGACGGCGACCTTGAGCGGCGTTTTCCAGCTCGCGGCCTCGCGGCAGGCCTCGGTCAGCACCCAGTCGCCGATCGGCAGGATGGCGCCGATCTCTTCGGCGATCGGAATGAAGACGCCGGGCGCGATTTCGCCGCGCGCGGGATTCCTCCAGCGCACCAGTGCCTCGAAGCCGACCACCTTGCTGCTGCGGATATCGAGCTGGGGCTGATAGGCGAGCCACAATTCGTCACGCGAGATCGCAAGACGCAAATCATGTTCGAGCTGGCGGCGGTCGCGGACTTCGGCGCCCATCTTGGCCTCGAAGAAGCGGTAAGTGTTGCGGCCTTCCTCTTTCGCGCGGTAGAGCGCGACGTCGGCATGGTTGAGCAGCGCCTGGCGGTCGACCGCATCGTCGGGGCTGAGCGCAATGCCGATCGAGGTTGCAATGGTGATTTCCGGCGCATCGCTCGCATCGCGAAGCGTTTCGAAAATGGATTCGGCAAGCCGGCCGGCCGCCGCCGGACCCGCGATATCGGGCACCAGAATGGCGAATTCGTCGCCGCCGAGCCGCGCCATCATCTGCCGGTCATCGAGCAGCGCACCGACGCGCGATGCAAACGTCTGCAAGGTGCGATCGCCGGCGGCATGCCCGAACAGATCGTTGATCTCCTTGAAGCGGTCGAGGTCGAGACAGAGTACGCCAAGGCTCTTGCCGGGCGCGAGCGCAGCCATCTCCTGATCGACGCGCGCGTTGAAGAAGCTCCGGTTAGGCAGGCCCGTCAGCGCGTCGTGATGCGCCAGGAAGTGAATGTGCTGCTCGGCGTCCTTGCGTGCCTTCAGATCGCGAACCGCGATGACGTGATGCGGGCGCTCGGCGAAGATGATCGGCCGCATGATCAGTTCGACCGGTGTCATCGAGCCGTCGCGGTGACGCAGTTCGGTTTCGACCGGCTGGTTCGGCTTCGACATCAGCTTGAAGCGTGCGATCGGGTCCGGGAAGCAGTTTTCGAGCGTACCGCCGACAAGGCCATTGGCGGGCGTGCCGGCAAGCTGCGAGAAGCTCTTGTTGGCCGAGACGATGTTTTGCCCGTCGCAAACCAGAAGCCCCTCGACGGAAGCGTCCGCCAGATCGCGCATGCGAACGGTCTCGAGTTCGGAGCGGCGGTGATCGCGAATATCGATGACGACGGCTGCGGCCGACATGGCGAGAATGGCAACGCTTGCAATCGCAACGCCCATTGCGAGCCATTCGGCCGGCAGCGCCGACTGCGAAACCACGCGCGTCGGATCGGGAGTGATCGAGACCGCGCCCATCGCGGTGAAGTGGTGGCTGCAAATCGCAAGCGTCAGCAACAGCGCGCCGCCGATCTTCCATTTCTCGCTTTCGCCATGCAGGCCGACCGGCAACGCGATTGCGCCGATCAGCGCACCAACCACGATCGAAGCCGCCACCAGTACAGGATCCCACGCGATGGTGCCCGCGACCTCGAACGCGGCCATGCCCAGATAGTGCATCGCTGCGATACCGCCGGCGACGATGGCGCCCCCGACCCAAGGTCCGTGACGCCAGTTTTCAGTCAGCGATACCGAGAGGCCGAGGCCTGTGAGCAGCACCGCGGCGATCAGTGAGAACACGGTTAACGCGATATTATAGCCGCTCGGAATCCCCGGCGTGAACGCGAGCATCGCGACGAAATGCGTGGCCCAGATGCCGAAGCCCGTCGAAATGGCAGAAACCGTCAACCATACACTGCGCATGCGGCCCGCTGACTTTCGGGCATAACGCAGCAGCCTGATGGCGGCGACCGACGCCAGAACGCACACAAAAGCGGCAAGTGCAACGAGCCGCAGGTCATGCGCCTCCGTGATACAGTTATAAATTTTCAGCATGAGAAAATTCCGCTTTCGTATACTTTTCGTCAGCGGAACCTACCTTCGACTCCGTGAAGGTCACGTAAATCGAGTGCAAGACATGACATTTATCGTCCGATGGACAGCCATGCATTTGCAAAAATCGCCGGTAGACGTTCGGATCGGCCTGCTTAAACCAATCCGAGTTCCATCGGATGCACGCCGGTAAAGATCCGCTGGAGATTCGCCGTCTGCAACCCGTAGAGGTGTTGGAACAAACCTGCAAACATCGCGCGATAATCGGTCAGCACCGGATAATCGCGATTCTGAAACAGTGTCGCCTGCTCGACCTTGATCTGCTCGCCGACGATGCGTCCGCCATTGATGCCGCCGCCCATCACCCAGTAGACGCTACCGTGACCGTGATCGGTGCCGCGATCGCCATTCTCGCGGAAGGTGCGGCCGAATTCGGAGATCACGACGACGACGGTGTCGCGCCAGGTGGCGGGCCCGATCTCTTCGGAGAAACCCGCAAGGCCGCGACCGAGTTCGCCCATGCGATCGGCGAGATAGCCGATTGCCGAACCCTGGTTGACGTGGGTGTCCCAGCCGCCGACGTCGACGAAGCCGAGATTGAATTGGTCACGCATCAGGCGGCCGATGCGGCGCGCCGACAGTTCAAAGCCGCGCGGTGACACCGCGCCGCGATTGGCCGCGGTCATCTCTTCCGAGATCGAGCGATAGACGTCGTCGCGAATCCGGAAACCTTCGGAGACCGACGACGAGAGATCGCTTTGCGCATACATGTCCTTGATGAGCCGGGCCTGACGATCGTCGACGCCGGGCTTGCCGACGCTGTTGATACCGATGTTCGGCGTTTGCGTCTTGCCGCGGAAGATCAGCGGCAGTTGATCGGTGAACGCAATCGGCTTGGCGCGCGTCAACTCGGCCGCGAGCCGGCTCATGAAGCCGGAACGAAAATCGCGCGACCCGCCGGTCGTTTGTCCCAGTTCGATCGTGTCCTGCGTCTCGAAATGGCTGCGCGTGAGATCGTCCGACGTACCGGCGAACGGCACGAAGGCGATCTCGCGCTTGGCCCATAGCGGATAGATGCTGTCGCGCAACGACGGGTGCAGGCCCCAATCGGCATTGAGCGACAGCGCAGCGTTCGGATTTCCGGCGTCGGGCTTGGCGAGGTGAAGCGTCGGGCGCGCCGCGTGATAAAACTCGCTACTGACCGGAGCAACGATGTTGGCCGCATCGTACGCGCCGCGCAGGAACACCACGAGCAGCCGCGCATCGGTCGCGGGTGCGGCCCAGACGCGGCCTGCGACCGTCAGCGGCACGGCGCCGGCAAAAGCCTTGATCAGTTCACGTCGGTTCATGTTGGCTCTCCTTTGTGGAGTTTGAGCATGATCTTTTCGAAAAACCGGTTCCCACTTTTTCGGATCATGCTCGCGATTTCAGCGCATGAATTCGGGCGACGACAGAAACAGCGTGTTCCAGTCCTGCGGCGACACCGCCTGGTCGAGCGCGGCCAGCGTGGCCGGACCCAGCGTCTGGCGCAGACCGTTGAAGTAGAGCGCATTCTGGATCAGCGGAAATGCCGGCTTGTCGACCGCGTTCGGCCCATCCGGCTTGAACAGGCCGGCCGAGCCCGAACCGATCTGGCGCGCGATCTCGAAGCGCAACGTCAGCTGTCCTGGACCATTCCAGGATGCCGAGACCATCGAATAGCCATCCGGCGTTTCGTGATTGAACAGCCCCTCGCCCAGACGATTGAGCCAGTTCTGAACGGGTGCGGTATTGAGGATCACCTTGTCGTCGTAGGCAAGCCGGACGGCCGAGAATACGTAATGCACCGGGTCCTTGATTTTCACGCCGGGCTTCAGGGATGCGGCAAATTCGGGCGAATGCACCATGGTGGCGAGCACGGAAGCGATATCGCCGTCCGATGTCTTGAAAGTTTGCGCCATCTTTTGCACCAGCGAATCCGGCGGATTGTCCGATACGAAATAGGTCGCGATCTGCTTCGACAGGTGGGTAGCCGTCGCAGGATGATGCACGAGAATATCGATCGCCTCGTCGACTTCGGCAAAGCCACGGCCTTTGATCTGGTGCCCAAGAAACGTCTTGTCGCCGAAATCGTGCCGTGCCGGATTGAATTCGAACGCGCCATCGCGCACCAGCAGCGGGCGTTGCTCGGGATTGAGCTTCGGCTCTTCCGGCTTGATGTCGATGCCGACGCCGGTGAGAATGCGCGCCAAGGCCTCGACGTCGGCTTGCGAGTAGCCGGAGCCGACACCCATGGTGTGAAGCTCCATGATCTCGCGGGCGTAGTTCTCGTTGAGATGGCCGTTGGCATTGTCGGTGTTGTCGAGATAGCGTAGCATCGCGGGGTGCCGCAGCGTCGCAACCAGGAGATCGCGGAACTTGCCGAGCGCGTGCGCGCGGATGGTGCGGTCTTCGTAATCGCCGACGATCACGCGCAGGTTCGACTTGTACTGATGCACGTTGAAATGGTTGAACCAGAACCAGGTCATGCGCTGGCGCAACTGGTCCGGCGCATAGAGCGCATGCAGGATCGAGCGCGCCTGCGCCTGCTTCATCCGGTCGTTCATCGCCTGCTGATAGACCTGCTGTGCGGCCTTGCGCTGGTCGGGGTCGGCGACCTGGTTGGCGCTTTTCGCCTGCCCATCGAACGACGTCAGAATTTCGAGCGGCGACTTGTACAGATCCGACATCGGTTCGATCTGCGATTGCGCGGCCTGCGGCAATGTCGAATTCGCCGGCGGATGCAGTTGCTCGTTGAGCCAGCGCTCGACACTGACGGCTTGCAGATGCGCCGCGCTCGAGGCGTTGACGCCGAAGGTCAGGCGGTCGAGCAGGATCAGGTCGTGCGGGGCCAGGTCGGCGGCGTTGGCTGGCGTGATGGCCGCGCCCACCGCGATCGCCGCGCAGGCGGAAAAAATGCGGATCAGGCGGCGGCGGAACTGGCTCGGATCGTTCGGTTCCATTGGCGCGGGCTCGTCATGCAATCCCGTGGAAGGCTCGCCACTTTGGCGCAGCACGCATGAATAGGCTCTGAACAGATACCGGAAAATCGTGGCGAAAAAGATGAACCAAAAGATTCATGGCGGGAAAGATTAACTTCCCGCCATGATTGACCGTCGTCGCGCTCAAAACCCCTTCTCCCCGCACACGGGGAGAGGTGAGGCGAGAGTTGACTACAGAACCTTGAACACGCGCTCGTCGTAAAGCGCGCCGCCCATCGGCTGCAATTCCTCGCGGAAGGTGCGCGCGCTCTTGCCCGAAATCCAGCCATTCTTGTCGGATGGCGATTTCCAGGTCTCGATCACCGTGAAGTGGTTCTTGCGGTTGGCCTGGACGACATCGTCGAAGCGGAGATTGCCCGGCGCATTGCGGCCTTCCTCGACGAAGGCCTTCACCTTGGCCGTGCCTGGTTCGACCTGGGTCGGGATCACATCCACATGCGTCAGCACCAGGATTGCGCCAGCGGGCGCCGGCTTCGAAGCGCCGACCGACAGCGCGTTGTGAATGCGTTCGTCATAGGCTGCGCTTCGCAGCGGATCGAGCGCGGCGCGGAATTTCGTGTAAGCATCGGTTTGCGCAAAGGCCTGCTTGGCGGCGAGGGACTTCCACTGTTCGACAATCCCGAAATGGCCGGGATCGGAAACGCGCTGCCCGGCATCGATCTGCACGGCGCCATCGGCCTTGCGGGCGGCAGCCACATAAGCGAGCACGAGCTTGCGAGCCTCGGCCGCCTTCGCGGGCGCGACTTCGGTGTAGACGACAATGGTCGCGGGCTGGCTTGGATCCAGCGCCGGCGGCGGTGTTTGAGCCCGCGCGGCAGAGCCCACGGCGACAAAGCCGGCCACGGCGATGACAGCCGCCAGAAAGGAACGATGCATTTGTGAATTCCTCCAGAAACGACGGGGACCCTGTTTGAGAGGCGTCCTTTGATCTTTCCCCGCAGTCCGTCCTGCCTCGCGGGGCTTTTGAACGGCGCTATGTTGACCGCACGAGGCGGGCCGGCGTCAAGCCTTGGCGGGACCCGACGCCGGAATAAAATGCAGGGAAAACTGCGCACCGCCCATCACCCGGTTCTCGACCTCGATGGTCGCGCCATGCAGTTCGGCGATGCGCTGCACGATCGATAATCCAAGCCCCGAACCGCCCTGGCTGTTGCGGTCGCGCCGCCAGAAGCGGCGGAAGATCAGTTCGCGCTCCTCCTCCGAAATGCCGGGCCCGCGGTCTTGTATGGACACCGTGCCATTCTCCTCGACCACGAACTCCACAACCGTATCTTTCGGCGCATGGCGGATCGCGTTTTCCGCGAGGTTACGAATCGCCCGCTTGATCATCTCGGCATTGCCCTTGACGAACACCGGCGCGGTCGCGCCCAACAGCGCGATCTCGCGGCCCTGTTCGAGCGCGAGCGGCGCGACGAAGCCCGCCACTTCGGCGCTCGCGGCTTGCAGGTCGGCGACTTCGGACGGATCGATCGTGAAGGCTTCGAGCTCGGCGATGTCGAGCAGCTGGCTCACGACGCGGCTCATCGCCTCGATATCCTGATGCAGCGCCTTGGCAACGCCGGGATCGTCGAGCGTCTCGACGCGGGTGCGCAGGATCGAGAGCGGCGTGCGCAATTCATGCGCGGCGTCGGCTGTGAATTCGCGCTGCAAGCGAAAGCCTTCGTCGAGGCGGTCGAGCGCCTTGTTGATCGCGGAAACCAGCGGCCGCACCTCGGTCGGGATTTCCTCGAACGGCAGGCGGATGTCGGTGCGCGCCGGCGTGATTTGCTGCGCGGTCTCGGACGCCTGGCGTAATGGCCACAACGCGCGTCGAAAGATCGCGATATCGATGACAAGCAACACCAGGAGGATCGGCAGCGTGATCCAGCCGACATGCCGGTAGAAGTCGTCGACAATGTCGTCGATCAACACGTCGCTGTTGGCGAGGTCTTCGGCCGCCTGCACCCACACCGTCTTGCCGCCGACGCTGCGGCGAATGCTGGCTCCCGAGATCGCGGCGTCGCCAATATGGGTATCCAGAAACTGCACCGTGCCGCCATTGGCATCGACATGAAAGATCGGCGTGTTGTCCTTCCGCGACGAGAACAGCGTCTTTCCATTCTCGTCGATGACCGCGTAGGCATAGCGGCCATAGGGCTGCGAATAGAGACCTTGCAGGCTCGGCGGCAAATTGAGCGCGAGCGTGCCGTCGGCCCGTGGCGCCAGATGTTCGGCCAGCGACACCGCCTGCTCTTGCATCGCCTGATTGTGGATGTTGCTGGTGGCGACGCTCAAGAGCCACGATAGCGCCGCCGACATCAGGACCGATGTGATCGCGACCACGATCACATGCAGGATCACGATGCGCGAGATGATCGACTCAAACCGGATCACGCTTTTCCTCAGCGATGAGATAGCCGACGCCGCGGATGGTGTGGATCGTCACCTTGGCGCCCCGGTCCGAGAGCTGTTTGCGCAGGCGATGGACGTAAACCTCGACGGCATTGGAGGCGACGTCGCCGGAGAGACCGAAGATGTGATCCTCGACCTGCTTCTTCGAAACCACCCTGCCCTTGCTGCGCATCAGAAGCTCGAGCACGTCGGTCTCGCGCGCCGACAACACCTGCGGCTGGTCGTCGATCAAAGCCTGGCGGCCGCGCAAATCGAATTCGAGATTGGCGATATGCAGGGAGTTGCCGAGCTGCTGGCCCGGCCGGCGCAGCTGCGCCTCGAGCCGCGCCACCAGTTCTTCCAGCGCGAAGGGTTTCACCATGTAGTCATCGGCGCCACTGCGCAGTCCCGAGACGCGGTCCTGCAAGCCGCCGCGCGCGGTGAGCACCAGCACCGGCGTCGAGTCCTTGCGATGGCGCAGTTCGCGCAGCACCGCGAGCCCATCGCCATCCGGCAGCCCGAGATCGAGAATAACGGCCGCATAGGTCGTGGTCATCAGCACGGCGCGCGCCTCGGCCGCGGTTGCGAGCAGATCGACCTCGTAGCCAGCCGTCCGCAGGCCCTTGGCGAGCAGTTCGGACAGCGTCGCATTGTCTTCGATCACGAGGAGCCGCATGGCTGAGGCCGGCCGGATTATTTCCCGCAAGCTTTGAGCCCTTTTGCGGGGAACGACAAGCGTGCAGACGGCCTGCGGTTAACGAAACCGGCTCGCCGTAAGGCTGATGTAAGAATTCAGCTACTTCGAAAGATGCTTGCGCAGGATTTCAGTCAGCTTTTCCGGGTCGGTCTGCGGCGGCATGAAGCCGAGATATTCGCCGTTCCGGCCCATCAGATAGATGATGCCGGTGTGGTCGATCGCGTAGTCGCCGTCTCGCGCGGGCGGCAGCTTGGCGTAAAATGCCTTATAGGCGTTGGCGACTTTACGGATTTCATTGGGCGTGCCGGTCAGGCCGATGAAGCTCTTGTGGAAGGCTTTGAGATATTCGCCCAGCACCTTGGTGTCGCGCCTGGGATCGATGGTGATGAAGATCGGCTGGATGCCGTCGGCCTCAGGCCCCAGCGCATCGAGCGCCTGCGTGATCGCCATCAGGTCGGCCGGACACACGTCGGGGCAGAACGTGTAACCGAAATAGACGATCATCAGCTTGCCGCGGAAGTCGCTGTCGCTGCGCCTCTCGCCTGCCTGGTCGGTCAGCGTGAACGGTCCACCGACCGTGCCGCGGCCATACATCAGGTCTTCCATCATTTCGACGGCGGTGAACCGATCCGGCGGCTCGCCGGCTTTCGCGAGCGGCAGGCCGAAGGCGAGTAGCGTGGCAATCGTGAGCCACGTTTTTGCTTGCCTGATCGGCACCGCTCAGGCGCCGAAGGTGATGCGGGTACCGGTCGTGGTGGTCAGCACCTTGCCGCGCATCTGCCGGTGCGCTTCTTGCGTGAAATTGAGCCCGCTGCAATGCATCGGGATCAGCACGTCCGGGTTGAGCTTGCCGATCTCGGCGACGACCTGCGTCAGATAATCGGCCGGTGCGGGCCCGAGATGGAAACCACCCATGATGGCGTGGACCTTGTCGACACCGGAGACTTCCATCGCCTGCCGCACCGAATTGACGATGCCGACATGGCCGCAAGACGAAATGACAATGAGGCCCTTGTCCTTCAGGTTGAAGCAGGTCGCATGCTCATGGATGTGCTCGTCGGGCACGATCTTGCCTTCCATTTCGGCCGGCAAGTAGTGACTCCAGTTGCAACCGGCGCCGTCCTTCTGCTTGAACTCGACCATCGAATTCGGCAGCACCTTTTCGATCGAGTTACGCTTGATCTTGCCGGTGGTGAAGGCGACATCGCCGATCACGGTCGGCGTTTCGCACAGCATCACCTTGACGTCGCGTTTGGCGAGATCGCGGCGGTCGAGCATGCCGTAGTCGCTGAGGTCGCCGCCCTGGGAACGTTGGTAGCGCTGGCAGAAATTGTCTTCGCCGCCGGCATAGATCGTAAGGTCTGATGGCATCGACTTGCGGTGCCGATCGAGGAACCCCATGATGCCGCCGAGATGATCCCAGTGGCCGTGGCTCATGACGAGCGCGTCGACTTTCGACGGATCGACCTTCAGCAATTCCATGTTGCCGTTGATGGCTTCGGGCGTCCAACCGAAGTCGAGCAGCAACGTGCGCTTGAGGTCGCCGCGTTGCGGCTCGAGAAAAAGCGACAATCCCCATTCGCTGTGCAGCGGAAGCAGCGAATTCGAGGAACGGCCGGGCTCGGTCTTCACACCGGCGACTTCCGCCGGCTTGAAGAAGATATCGCTGGCGCTGTCGACGATCACGCGGACGCTGAGCTTGTCGATGGTGGGCACCTGGATCGGCCCCGCCTTGGCGAGCTCGATGCAGGAAAATCCGCCTGCCGTCGCGGCAGCAAAACCAGCGGACATTTTCAGCGCGTCACGTCGATTGAAATTCGCCATCCGTCTCTCCCCAGGTCGATGGCCCGAGAGTACAGGGCCGGCCGGCTGGCCTGTCAATGCAAATGGCGGTGCCGCCGGCGGTTGTGATATGTCGTCAGGACGACCTGACTTCCGGAGAACGCCATGAACCTATCCGCGCCGCAAGAGGCTGCCGCACCGCAGGCGCGCGGCTCCGTTGGCGAAGTGTTCGCGGCCTTTCTCAAGTTAGGGGTGATGTCGTTTGGCGGTCCGATCGCCCATCTCGGCTACTACCGCGAAGAACTGGTGATCCGGCGACGCTGGCTCGATGAAACAACCTATGCCGATCTCGTCGCGCTGTGTCAGTTTCTGCCCGGCCCGGCGTCGAGCCAGGTCGGCTTTTCCTTAGGGATCTTGCACGGCAACGGTCTTCTTGGCGGACTTGCGGCGTGGCTCGCTTTCACCCTGCCCTCGGCCATCATCATGTTCGCCTTTGCCAGCGTCGCCGGCCGCTTCACCGGACCACTCGCGCAGGGCTTTTTGCACGGGCTGAAGCTCGTCGCAGTCACCGTGGTGGCGCAAGCGATCTGGGGCATGACCAAAAGCCTCACCCCCGACAAGCCACGCGCCGCAATCGCGCTCGCCGCGCTTGCGGTCGTGGTGCTGTTTCCGGGATCGTTGGCGCAAATCGGGGGAATCGTGCTCGGCGCGCTCGCCGGACTTTGGTTATGCCGCGCCGAGGGTGCGCCGGCTTCCGGGGGATTGAACTTTCCGGTTTCGCGAAGGGCCGGCGGCATCGCGCTGGTGCTGTTCGCGGTGTTGCTGGTGGCGACGCCGTTGGTCGTGGCTGCCGGCGGCTCGCATGGGCTTGCGGTGTTCGACGCCTTCTATCGCTCCGGCGCGCTGGTGTTTGGCGGCGGGCATGTCGTGCTGCCGCTGTTGCAGGCCGAAGTCGTGACCCCGGGCTGGGTCAGCAACGAGACATTTCTCGCAGGCTATGGATTGGCGCAGGCCGTGCCAGGGCCGCTGTTTACATTTGCCGCCTATCTCGGCGCGGTCATGAACACGCCGCCGAACGGCTTCGCTGGCGCGGCGATCGCGCTGTTTGCGCTGCTACTGCCGGGCATGCTGCTGGTCTACGGCATGCTGCCGTTCTGGGACTCCTTTCGTACCCGCCCCACAGCGCAAGCGGCGATGCGCGGCACCAACGCCGCCGTGGTCGGCATTTTGGGCGCGGCGCTGTATAACCCGGTCTGGACCAGCGCGGTCCTCGCCCCGCGCGACTTCGCGCTGGCGCTGTTCGGCTTCCTGCTGCTGACGGTCTGGAAACTGCCGTCCTGGGTCGTGGTTGTGCTGCTCGCCGCGGCGGGCACGCTGTCGCAATTTCTCTAGTCCACCGCGAAATGATACGAACGTCAGAGCCGGGACACTAGCCCTGAAGATCGAGTAAGCTGCCAACGGCTGTTCCCGATCAAAACGCGCAGGATGGGGAGGCGGCAATGACCGGACCAAGCTTTCGCGACGCCGAGTTGGAGGGGTGGGACCGCAAGGCTGGTTATTGGGACGACACGATAGGCCTGGTGACGCTTGGAGCGATCGACCCATTGATGGAGGCCGTTGGGGCAACGCTCGGCGTGCGCGTTTTGGACATTGCCTGTGGCACCGGCTCGCTTGCCGCCACGGCAGCTCGGCGTGGTGCCGATGTTATCGGAATGGATTTCGCCCCGACCATGATCGCCGAGGCCATCCGGCGCCATCCGGGCGTCGATTTCCGGGTCGGCGACGCTGAGGCCATCCCGCTTGCCGATGCAAGCGTCGATGCCGCCACATGCTCCTTCGGCATGCTCCACATGGAGCGGCCCGAGCGGGTGCTGGCCGAAGTCGTGCGTGTGCTGCGGCCGGTGACCGGGCGCTTTGCCTTGACGTCCTGGACCCCTGATGGGGAGTTCTTCGCACTTGTCGGACAGGCAGTGCAGCCGCATGCCGATATGGGCGTGCCGCTACCTCTTGCCCCGCCGCTGTTCCGCTTTGGCGACGAAGGTGAGTGCCGTTCTGCCCTGCTCGCTGCGGGTTTCGCAGAGCCTTCTTTCAAAAAGCTGCCTCTTGTCTGGACCGGTGACACACCACAGGCGGTTCTCGACGCTCTGCATCGGGGCACGGTGCGAACACCCATGCTGATTGAGGCGCAGACGCCGGAGATCCGTCATGCCATCGAGCAGGCTATCCTGCGAGGCTCGGAACGTTATCGGCAACCGGCAGGAAACATCGTGCTCAAATGGCCTGCGCTGCTCACGACCGCCCGGCGCCGATAAGGCTCCGACGGAGTCATCGAGCCACATCCCGTTTGGCTCCTGGCAGAAACCGATGATTGACGCGATAGGCTTGCCCCCGGAAAGCATGGCCGCATCCTCCGGGAACGGATTGAATCGTCCGCTTCGCCCCACTATCGTGCGCCGCGATGAAGACATTTGCACGTCACCACCGACGCCTTTTGCTGGCGTCCCTCGCCTTTCTGTTCATCGGCGCAACGCAAGCCGTGCCGGCGCAGGAAAAATATCCTGTCAGGCCAGTGCGCTTCGTCGTGCCCTTTGCCGCCGGCGGCGTCGCCGACACCACCGCGCGCGTGGTGGCGGACAAGCTTTCGGAGAAACTCGGCCAGCGCTTCTACGTCGAGAACCAGCCCGGCGCCGGCGGCATCACCGCCGCACGTAACGCCATCTCCGCGCCTGCCGACGGCTATACCGTGACCATGCTGACCAACGGCACGGCGGTCAGCGTCTCCCTGTTCGAGAAATTGCCATTCGATCCGGTGAAGGATTTCACGCCGGTCTCGAGCCTTGGATTTTTCGACTTCGCCTTCGTCACCAGCGCCTCATCCGGCTTCAAGACGCTTGGCGACTTCGTTGCGGCGGCCAAGGCGAAACCGGGCGCGCTCAATGTCGGCACCATCAATGTCGGCTCGACGCAGAATCTGTCCGCCGAGCTGTTCAAGACATCAGCCAATGTCGACTTCACGCTGGTGCCTTTTCGCGGCAACCACGACGCCGAGGTCGCCTTGTTGCAGGGCAACGTGTCGCTCGTGATCGACAGCTATTCGGTGCTCCAGGGCAACATCGTCGACGGCAAGCTCCGTGCGCTGGCCTCTTCCGGCGCGACACGCTCGGAATCGACCCCGGATCTGGCCACGGTGAAGGAAAGCGGCGTGGCCGATTATGACGTCGTGTCGTGGAACGCGATGTTCGCACGAACAGGTACGCCGCCCGATGTGATCAAGACACTCAACAGCGCCTTGCAGGAAATTCTGGGTGATGCCGAGGTCAGGAAGAAGCTGCTCGCGTTCGGCGTCGAAGCCCGGGCCGGTACGCCGGAAGCGATCGGGGAGCGGCTGAAATCCGACATCGACAAATGGCGGGCCGTGATCGAGAAGGCCCATATTCCGAAGCAATAATAACGTCCGCGGAGACACGCGCCCATGACTCCCCTATCGAGCGATCCGAGAGAATGGAACGTCGGCCTGATCGGCTATGGCGAAGTCGGCCGCATCCTTGCCGAGGACCTGCGCCAGCAGGACATCAAGGTCACAGCCTACGACATCAAGCTGCGCAGCGACCAGTCGGGCAAACCTTTACGCGACCACGCCCGGCAACATGGCGTCGCGCTCACGGCTTCGCATGCGGATTTGGCCGCGCAATCCGATCTTCTCGTCTCGGCGGTGACCGCAAGCCAGGCCGTGCCGGTTGCCAAAGCGTGCGCCGAGGCTGTCAAGCGCGGCGCGTGGTATCTCGATTTCAACTCGGCCTCGCCCGGCGCCAAGCAGCGCGCGGCGGCCATGATCGACAGCGCCGGCGCCCGCTATGTCGAGGGCGCGGTGATGACATCCGTGCCGCCTCTCCGCTTGAAGGTGCCGCTGTTGCTCGGCGGCGGCGATGCGGCGGCGTTGGCGCCGCACCTGGTCGAGCTGGGCTTTGCCGCCAAGGTGGCGAGCGACCGGCTCGGCGTCGCCTCGGCCGTGAAGATGTGCCGCAGCGTGATGATCAAGGGGCTGGAGGCCATGGTGATCGAGAGCTTCACCACCGCGCGCGCCTATGGCGTCGAGGATGCGGTGCTGGTGTCGCTGAAAGAGACCTTCCCCGGCATCGACTGGGAAAAGCAAGGCGCCTATTTCTTCCAGCGTGTGATCGAACATGGCAGGCGACGCAGCGAGGAAGTGCGCGAGGTCGCCGAGACCGTGCGCGAGATCGGTCTCGAGCCATGGTCGTCGCAAGGCACCGCCGAGCGCCAGGCCTTTATCGCTGATCTCGCCGACCAGGGCCTGTTCGGCGAACGCGGGACAGAAGAATTCGCACGAGCGGCCGACTGGCGCACGGAAGCGGACCGGATCATCGGTGACATCGCCGCCAAGAAAAAAGCAAAGAAAGACTGATGGCCAAATTCGAGAAAACCCCCGGCTGGCTCGACTGGTACGCCGGCCCCGCAAAGCCGCGCTTCAAATTGCCCGCAGGCGCGGTCGATGCGCATTGCCATGTGTTCGGGCCCGGCGACCAATTCGCGTTTGCGCCGGAGCGAAAATATACGCCCTGCGACGCCTCGAAGGACCAGCTCTTTGCATTGCGCGATCATCTCGGCTTCTCGCGCAACGTGATCGTGCAGGCAACCTGTCACGGCGCCGACAATTCCGCCGTCGTCGATGCGTTGCGCGCGGCGAACGGCAAGGCGCGCGGCATTGCCACGGTGAAGCGAAATATCACCGATGCCGAATTGCAGGCGTTGCACGCGGCCGGTATTCGCGGCGTGCGCTTCAACTTCGTCAAGCGGCTGGTGGATTTCACGCCCAAGGACGAGTTGATGGAGATCGCGGGGCGCATCGCCAAACTCGGCTGGCATGTCGTGATCTATTTCGAGGCGGTCGATCTGCCGGAGCTGATCGATTTCTTCACCAGCCTGCCGACGACCATCGTGGTCGACCACATGGGCAGACCTGATGTCACCAAGCCCGTGGACGGGCCGGAATTCGCCCGGTTCGTGGACTTCATGCAACGCCACAATAACGTGTGGTCGAAGGTCAGCTGCCCGGAACGGTTGTCCGTTTCGGGGCCGCCCGCGCTAAACGGCGAACAGAATGCCTACCAGGACGTCATCCCGTTTGCGAAAACGCTGATCGAAACCTTCCCCGACCGCGTCCTGTGGGGCACGGACTGGCCCCATCCCAACCTGAAAGGCCACATGCCGGACGACGGCCTGCTCGTTGACTTTATCCCGCACATCGCAGCGACCCCCGAGTTGCAACAGAAGCTGCTCGCCGGTAATCCGATGCGGCTGTATTGGCCGGAGGAAGCCTGAAAAGCTAAAAAGGAAGACTTTTCAATGCACCGTTTCGAAACGGTATTCCTCACCCTCGTCACCCAGCGACATGATCGTGTAGAGCCGCTGCAGTTCTTCCTCGAGGTGTTCGTTCACGAGCATAAGCGCCTCAAGCGCCCCCCGCATGTTGCCATCGCAAGATGCTATGATTTTTTCGATAGCAACTTCAGTCCGCTTGTACGCCATTGGTAGTCCCCTACTGAAACGCCCGATGCCATATCCGGGTGTGATTGGGGCAAAATTCGGCGCTGGTAGCGATGATTTGGTGGCGTCTGGGAGTTTTCCCCTATCGCGTCATTTCAGGCGTTTTTAGGCCGCGATCGCGACGGCACGCGGGCTAATCACGTACTCCTTCAGGACGTTGTCCTTGGCGTCGACCTCAACCAGGGAGACGTCGTAGGTCCAGAGATCCGCGAGATGCTGGAGCACGCGCCTTGCGTCGGTCTCGTTGAGCTGCGCGCCCTTCACTACCACATGGCGAAGCATCAGGCGGCGATCGCCGGCGAGATCGACATCCATCACCTCGATATTGGGATCGATGAAGCCGACGTCGTATTGCCGCGCCAGTTCGCGGCGAATGCGGCGATAGCCGCGCGCATCGTGAATCGCATCGACCTGGATGCCTTCGGAAAATTCCGGATCGTCGTGCAGATGAAACATCCGCCAGCTCCGAATCAATCTCGGAGACAGGAACTGGCTGACGAAGCTTTCGTCGCGATAGTTGGCCCACACATCGCGCAGCACGCCCATCACGTCGCCTCGGCCTGCGATGTCCGGAAACCACTCGCGGTCCTCGTCGTCAGGCGCCGTCACGATGCGCTCGATATCCTGCATCATGGCAAAACCGAGCGCATACGGATTGAAATCGGAGAAGCGCTGGTCGTCGAATTCCGGCTGGAACACCACGTTGGTGTGGGATTGCAGGAATTCGAGGAAATTGCCGTCGGTGAGCCGGCCTTGGCTGTGCAGCCGATTCATGATGCGATAGTGCACGTAAGTCGCCGTGCCCTCGTTCATCACCTTGGTCTGGCTCTGCGGATAGAAGTACTGCGCTATATGGCGCACGATGCGCAACAGTTCGCGCTGCCAGGGATGCAGGCGCGGCGCGGTCTTCTCCAGGAAGTAGAGAATGTTCTCCTGCGGCAAACCGAGCAGCGCGCGCCGGCGCTCCGAATTCAGGATCTCGGCGCTCTTGGCGGGTCCCGTCGGCACCGTGCGCCAGAGATCGTTGAACACGCTCTGCTCGTGCTCGCGGCGTTCACGGGAGCGTTTTTCCTCCTGCCGAAGGTCGAGGCCCTTCTTGCCGGGATAACGGTCGATGCCATGCGACATCAGCGCATGCGCGGCATCGAGCGTCATCTCGACCGCGCGCGTCCCGTAGCGATCTTCGCAGCTTGCGATATAGCCCTTGGCGAAATCGAGATAGTCCAGAATGCCTTCGGCGTCGGTCCACTGCTTGAACAGGTAATTGTTCTTGAAGAAGTGGTTATGACCGAAGGCGGCGTGCGCGATCACCAGCGTCTGCATCGTCGCGGTGTTCTCCTCCATCAGGTAGGAGATGCACGGTGAGGAGTTGATCACGATCTCATAGGCAAGCCCCATCAGCCCCTTGCGATAGAAGGTCTCGTGATGGGCGAAACGCTTGCCGAACGACCAGTGCTTGTAGAACAGCGGCATGCCGGAGGAAGAATACGCATCCAGCATCTGTTCGGCGGTGATGATCTCGATCTGGTTCGGATAGGTTTCCAGACCAAGCTCGCCATGCGCGATCTCCTGGCAAGCATCGTGGATACGCTGCAACTGCTGGAAATCCCAATCGGCGCCTTCGAACAGCCGTTCGTGGGTCTCGCTCATGAAGCGGCTTTCTCCTGGGCACTGCGACGCTGGAACAGATCGTGGAACACCGGAAATATCTCGCTGCGGTTATTGACCTTGCGCATCGAGAGCGGCGCGCCTTCGCTGCGCAGGCGCTGGTACAGCGTCCACAGCGAGGAGTCCGGCATCTCGAAGGTCGAGCCGCTCGCCTCGCCCACCTCGAGATAGGCGAAGAACTGGCTGATGGGCAGGATATTCTCGGTCAACAGCCGCCCAGTGAGCGCGCTGTCGGCGATCGAGTTGTCGCCGTCGGAAGCCTGCGCCGCATAGATGTTCCAGTCGGCGGGACGGAAGCGCGAGCGCACGATGTCGCTCATCGCCTGCAACGCGCTTGACACCATGGTGCCGCCGGAGGCCGGTCCATGGAAGAAGGTTTCCTCGTCCACCTCCTCGGCGCGATCGGTGTGGCGGACGAAGACGATTTCGACATGGCGGTAGCGGCGAGTGAGAAACACGTAGAGCAGCATGTAGAACCGCTTGGCGAGGTCCTTCATGTGCTCGGTCATCGAGCCCGACACATCCATCAGGCAGAACATCACCGCCTGCGCGACCGGCTTCGGCACGGTCTCGAAGCGCCGGAAGCGAATGTCGATCGGATCGATGAAGGGAATGCGCTTGGCCTTGGCTCTTAAGCTATCGAGTTCGGCGAGAAGCTCGGCGCGGCGCTTCTCGTCGGTGCAAGCCTCGCACTCCGCCTCAAGCTCGGCGATCTGCTCCGGCTTCGGCCGCCGCAACGCCACGCGGCGCGCCAGCGCCAATTGCACGGTGCGCTTCACCGAGATGTTGGCGGGCGAGCCCGACGTCGAATAGCCGGCGCGCTGCAAGCCCTCGCTTTCGACTTCGGCAAGCTTGCGCTTGGCGAGATCGGGTAATTCGAGATCATCGAGGAACAGGTTGACGAATTCGTCGCGCGACAGCACGAAGCGGAAATCGTCTTCGCTGTCGCCCTCGCCCGGCTGCGAGCCCCGGCCGCCGCCGCCCTTCGGGCGCTCGATGATATCGCCTTCGACGAATTTCTTGTTGCCGGGCAGCACGCGGTCGCGCGTGCCGCCTTCGGTCCGAAAACGAGGCTCGTGCATCCCGTCGAGCGGGATCGAGACCTCGCCGCCTTCCAGGACATCCTTGATGTCCCGGCCTTCGGAGGTTTTCTTCACGGCTCCCTGAACCAGCGCCTTGGCGCGGCGCAGGAAGCGTTGCCGGTTTTCCAGGCTCTTCGAGCCTGGATTGAGCCGCCGATCGACTATGAACATCGCCACTGTTGCTATCGCCTCATTGTTGCGTTCGCGTCAGCCGGCTTGTTTCACCCGCATGTACCACTCGACCAATCTTCGCACCTGGCGCTCGGTATAACCTCGCCCGACCATGCGTGCGACGAAATCGCCGTGCTTCTTCTCGGTCTCGCCGTCCTTCTTGGAACCGAACGAGATCACCGGAAGCAGGTCCTCAACTTGCGAGAATATACGCTTTTCGATGACTTCGCGGATCTTTTCGTAGGACGTCCATGCCGGATTCTTGCCACTGTTCTGGGCACGCGAGCGTAAGCTGAACTTGACGACCTCGTTGCGGAAGTCCTTCGGGTTGGCGATCCCGGCGGGCTTCTCGATCTTGGTCAGTTCCTGGTTGAGCAACTCGCGATTGAGCATCTGCCCGGTGTCGGGATCCTTGAAGTCTTGATCCTCGATCCAGGCGTCGGCGTAGTCGACGTAGCGATCGAACAGGTTCTGGCCGTAGTCGGAATAGGATTCCAGATACGCCTTCTGGATTTCGTTGCCGATGAACTCCGCATAGCGCGGCACCAGCTCGGCCTTGATGAATTCGAGATAACGCTTCTCGATTTCCTCGGCCAATTGTTCGCGCCGGATCGACTGCTCCAGCACGTACATCAGATGCACCGGATCGGCGCCGACTTCGGCGGTGTCGTGGTTGTAGGTCGACGCCAGAACCTTGAAGGCGAAACGGGTCGAAACGCCGTCCATGCCTTCGTCGACGCCGGCGGCGTCCTTGTATTCCTGCACGCTACGCGCCTTCGGATCGCTCTCCTTCAGGCTCTCGCCGTCATAGACGCGCATCTTGGCAAAGGTCGTCGAGTTCTCGTGCTTGCGCAGGCGCGACATCACCGAGAAACGCGCCAGCGTTTCCAGCGTCGACGGCGCGCAAGGCGCTGCGGCCAGTTCGGAGCCCGAGATCAGCTTCTCGTAGATCTTCTGCTCCTCGGTGACGCGCAGGCAGTACGGAACCTTGATGACGCAGATGCGGTCGATGAAGGCTTCGTTGTTCTTGTTGCCCTTGAAGCTCTGCCACTCCGCTTCGTTCGAGTGCGCGAGGATGACGCCGGTGAACGGGATCGCGCCTATATTCTCGCTGCCGATATAGTTGCCTTCCTGCGTCGCGGTGAGCAGCGGGTGCAACATCTTGATCGGCGCCTTGAACATCTCGACGAATTCGAGAATGCCCTGGTTGGAGCGGTTGAGGCCGCCCGAGTAGCTATACGCATCAGGATCGTTCTGCGCGTAGGTCTCGAGTTTGCGGATATCGACCTTGCCGACCAGCGAAGAGATGTCCTGGTTGTTCTCGTCGCCCGGTTCGGTCTTGGCGATCGCGATCTGGCGCAGTCGCGAGGGCTGGATCTTGGCGACGCGGAAGCGCGAGATGTCGCCGCCGAACGCCTCGAGCCGTTTCAGACACCACGGGCTCATCAGCCCGTTGAGACGCCGGCGCGGAATGCCGTACTTCTCCTCGATCATCGGACCGAGTTGCTCCGGATCGAACAGGCCGAGCGGAGATTCAAACACCGGAGAGAGTTCGTCGCCGGCTTTCAGCACGTAGATCGGGTGAACTTCCATCAGCGACTTCAACCGCTCGGCGAGCGATGACTTGCCGCCGCCGACCGGGCCGAGCAGATAGAGAATCTGTTTGCGCTCTTCGAGACCTTGCGCGGCGTGACGGAAGAAACCGACGATGCGCTCGATCGTTTCTTCCATGCCGTGGAAGCCGGCGAAGGCCGGATAGACGCGCATGGTCCGGTTCAAAAAAATACGGCCAAGGCGTGGGTCCCTGGCCGTGTCTATCATCTGAGGCTCACCGATCGCGGCTAGTAGTCGTTCTGCCGCATTCGCATATCGCATCGGATCTCCTCGACACGATTCTAGGTATTCCGCCATCGACATGTCGGTTTCGCTTCGCGCCTCGAACGATCTGGCGAAGGCGTTGAACAGAGAGTCGTTATACATTGATCCCGCTCCTCATCTGGTTTTTGGCATCGCTGAAACGCGTCATAACCACGTCGTCTAACGCTGCTGTACCGGCCCCTTCCGAATCAGTCTCAACTCTATCTTCCATTGGACACGCGACTGACTTCATGAGGCAATGCAAACCTTGTGCTAGATGATCCGCCACTGCGGAAATTAAGTTTATTCTTGGTCGATGTAGCTATCTCGCAACATCCGGGCCACTACTGGCACGCTCGGAAATGCATTAATCTTTTGTTAACTTATGCTTTCCTGAACGGCTTTAAAGTGCGTAGAATACCGTAGAGGCCGGCGTAAGCAGGGCGTAAGCGAGGCTTTAGCTTCACAAGCGCGGGACTGACGCGGCCCAGTGACGCGGTGAGTGGAACAAACGCGTGAGACAAGAGTCTTAAGCGCGCGTTTGGGCAGCGTACTTCGTTTTCTCCGCGGGCCGCGCGACAGCGGAAAGCATCTCCGACATCGCAAAGCATTCCCGACATTGGAAAGTGGCTCGCGACACATCTCGCGAGAGGCGTTCCAACTCTTCCCGCTTTCATTCGTGATCCGCTTATCCACCGCGTTTGTCCACTCGCCGGCTTACCCTGTCGCGCTTCAACTCCGCCGTTCGGCGGAATGCCCACCGCCTTCGCAAACCCTCCTTGGCGCCCGTTGCCGGTCATGGCCTGGCCACGACCCGATCATTGACCTGATCATTTCTTGGGCCGCGTCTGCGCGCTATTCGATCACCTGGCGACGGCCGCCGCAGAGCAAAAAACGCCCGCCAAAGGCGCCGGGATAGCCGAGGATCGCCCCGGATAGGCTGGCTTATTCGACCAGTGGATGAGGGGACGACCCGCTTTTGGACGGCCATTTCGGGGTATAGTTGCCGGTATACGTCACAACCGGTAGTAACGGCCCAACGCGGCTGCCCGCCATTTCAAGGGGCCGGCCGAACAGAGGCAATAACCGGCAAATTATTGCGCAAGGAACGGCCATGACTCCCAGTGCTGACATGTCGACGATTCTCAATCGTATTCTCGACACCGCGGCAGACAATTTGAGGGTCGCCAAGATCCTGATCCAGCTCGGGCTCGATCCCAACAACGTCACTTACGACGCGATCTTCAACCGCCTGTTAGAGCTGTTTCTTGCCAACATCACACTCGCCAATCTGTTCGCGCTGATCGGTGCGATCTTCTTTGTCGCAACCCTGCTGACGCAGACCATGGTCCCCTTGCGCGTCGCCAACATGTTCGGCTGCGCCTTCTTCGCCGGCTTCGGCGCGCTCGCCGGCAACATCACGACCTTCCTGCTCTACTTCCTGATGGTGCCGATCAACGCGTTTCGTCTGCGCCAGATGCTCAACCTCGTGAAGATGGCGCGCAGCGCCACCGAAGGCGACGCCTCGATGGAATGGCTGAAGCCGTTCATGACCGAGCGCAAGTATCGCAAGGGCGACGTGCTGTTCAAAAAGGACGAAGCCGCCAACGAGATGATGTTGACGATGACCGGAAAATTCCTGGTGAAGGAAATCGGCGTCGAGCTGCCGCCGGGCCGGCTGATGGGCGAACTTGGATTCCTTTCCCCCGACAACAAGCGCACGGCGACCGTGACCTGTCTGGAAGACGGCCATGTGCTCACCATCACCTATGAGAAGCTTCTGGAGATCTATTTCCAGAATCCGCAGTTCGGTTACTACTTCCTGGTGCTCACCAGCCAGCGGTTGCTGGAAAACATCGCCCGCCTCGAGGGCATCATCGCGCAGAACAAGATCGCCACGCAGCCGACGGCGAATTGAGAAACGGCATGCACAGGTTGCGAAGCGACGAACCGCTTGCGGTCGAGCTCACGGCGGTCGTCAAGGCTGGCGAGTTCGAACGACTCCGCGAGTTAATCGCATCAAATCCCGAGATTGCCTCCTGTGTGGTCGAAGATGCGAAAGGCGGCGGACGAACGCTGCTGCACCTGTTTGCCGATTGGCCAGGTCACAACCCCAATGCTGCCGCCATCGTGCAGACGCTTGCCGCGGCGGGCGCAGACCTCGATGCACCGGCGGTGTCGATGTGGCATAGGGAAACGCCGCTGCACTGGGCTGCGAGCAACGACGATGTAACGCTGGCTGACGCGCTGCTCGACGCCGGCGCCGACATCGAGCACGAGGGGTCCTCGATCGATGGCGGCCCGCCATTGTCGTCGGCTGTTGGGTATGGACAGTGGCAGGTGGCGCGCCGGCTGGTGAATCGCGGCGCGCAGACGCGCTTGTGGCACGAAGCGGCGCTGGGAATGCTGCCCGCGATCCAGCGGCGGTTCGAGGTTGAACCGGCGACGCAGACCGATGCGCTTCCAGGATCGTTCTGGAATGCCTGCCATGGCGGGCAACTCGCAGTTGCTCAATATCTGCTTGAGCGGGGCGCCGACCTCAACTGGGCTACGCCGTGGTCGGGGCAGACACCGCTCGATATCGCAGAGCAAACGGGACGAAGCGATGTGGTAGCATGGCTTCTCGAAAAAGGGGCCGTACACGGGAAATCAGCATGAAGGGATGGCGCGCTCGCATCGGATTTCTGGTGCCACCCGGAAATCCAACGCTCGAACCGGAAATGATGGAGCTCGCGCCGCAAGGCGTCTCGCTTCACTTCACGCGGATGCATGCCGAAGGTCCGGCCGGGACGCACGCCGGACAAGAAGAACGCAACCTGAGCCAGGTCGCGAGCGTGCCCGAATGCGTCAAGCTGCTCGCGATGGTGTCGCCGAAGGTCATCGCGATGGCGCATACAGCGACGAGCTATACGCTCGGCCAACAGCGCGAAGCCGAGCTTGTCGCGCAGATGGAAGCGTTGAGCGAGGCGCGCTTCATCACCGCCTTCGGCAGCGTGCTGGCGGCCTTTTCTCACCTTGGCGTGCGGCGCATCGCCTACGGCACGCCCTATTCCGCCGACATGACGGCGCGCGGACGGCAGCACCTCGAAACCTGCGGCCTCACGGTGGTCTCCTCGGGCCATCTGGCCAACGTGCGCAACATCTACGAGGAAAACAGCGAGCGCGCTTATGCGCTCGGCCGGCAGGTCGATCACGCGAACGCGGACGTGATCTTTCTCTCCGGCGTCGGCATGCCGACGCTCGAGGCGTTGCAGGCGCTGGAGGAAGACACCGGCAAGCCCGTGATCTCGGCCGCCTCCGCCATGATGTGGCATGCGCTGCGCACCGCGGGTGTCCATGGTAGCATCAAGGGCTATGGCCAGTTGCTCGAGGGTGGCTAGGTCGTGGCGAGTTCGGACAAACAATGGCGTATCGACTTCGCCAAACGCCTGAAGGGATTCCGGCTCCAGTTCCAGGCCTACAAGCCGCGCGGTGAAAATTCGGATCACGACCACTGCGCCGCCTGTTGGGCCAAATTCGCCGAGTTTGAAGGTTCCGATATCTTGCACGAAGGCTACGCGACCTGCGACGATTATCCGAGAGGCGCCCGCTATGAGTGGGTCTGCCAAACCTGCTTTGACGACTTGAAAGACGAGATGCAGTGGTCCACGGCCGCCAAATAGTCATCGGCCGCGGATTACCTGAACGAGGGCAGAGCCATGAACAAGCGCGGCTTGCAGATCGTAACAGCGTTGCTGGGCTTAATCCCGGTGCTGACCGGGATCGTCACCATGTTAGGCCTCGGCGATCCGCTTTACGCCTCGGCCGGAATCCCCGCGAATGCCCTGCTCGACAGCAACCTGAGATTCTTTGGCGGGATATGGCTGGGGCTGGGACTGGCGCTCTACTGGATCATTCCCAACATCGAAAAGCAGACGCTTCTGTTTCGTGTCCTGTGGGGCATGATTTTTCTGGGCGGCGTCGGACGATTGGCGTCGATGCTGTTTCTGGCTATCCCGCCGCTGCCTTTTGTCGGCTTTACGATTCTGGAGATCGTCGGCGCGCCGTTCTTCATCGGGTGGCAGGCGCGGATCGCACGGTGATGACTGCTTGATCGCTAGCCGGTCTTGAGCGCCGTCCATTCCATTGGATCAGCGCCTCGTGTCCAACGAAAACCCGCTCGCTGAAGCGTTGCTTCCAGATCGACTGAACAAAGACAGCCGTTCATGTCGCGGGAGCCGTCTTCCACCCACACAATATGGTCCACACCGCCAACTAACTCGGCAAGCTGGACAGGCGATTGATGGTCACGATCAAGGTAACGCACCGAGTTGCACATCCGAGCGATCCAAAACGCCAGTTGGCGACAGCCCCACATTCACATCGAAAGTGTTTAACAATTTCGCTCCCCGGAGGCTTCGCCTTGCGGCTTTCGGGCGGTTACAGGTCAGCCGTAATTCTACGGAACCATAACGGCCGGACGCCTTCAGCTTGCGCCGAAATTGATAGGGTCATCACAATCCGTAATACCCAAAGTACTACAACTTAAAGGAGACGACGTCGCAAATCGCTAACCATTTCATTCGATAGCGGTATTTCGCCGGCCGAAACGCGGCTTCGGCAACCTTTCGCAAACACCGCCCTGCTTACGCTTGGCCGTTCCAGAAGGAGATGAAGAGCAGAATATATGCTTGGAATTCGTGCCAATACCTCAGTGTCCTTCGGAACGTCAGCCAGGGAATCCAGGGGGGAATCGAAAGTCAGCGTCACATCCGACCACCCGCTGCTCACAGCGGCGGGTTCGGAAGTCGAGCGCCTGCGCGACCTGATTGCGCATTTGATGCACAAGACGGCGCACGATCCGCTGACCGCTCTCCCGACCCGCGGCGTGCTGCTCGAACAGCTTGAGCAGGAACTCAGGCGCGATCCTTCCGACGGCGCCGAGATCGCGATCCTGTTCGTCGACCTCGACAACTTCAAGCTCGTGAATGACTCGCTCGGCCATGGCAGCGGCGACGCCGTGCTGCGCGAAATGGCGAACCGCATCGTCGACTGCATCGGACCGGAAGATATCGCAAGCCGGTTTGGCGGCGACGAGATGGTCGTGCTGCACGTGCGCGCCGCCAACGATTCGAGTCTCGCTTTGGGCAACCGGATCCTCGCAAGCCTGACCGAGCCGATGCTCGTCTCCGGCAAGGAGGTCGTAGTCTCCGCAAGCGTCGGCGTGGCGCTGTGCAAGCCCGGCATGAAATCGGTCGAACAATTGTTGCGCGAGGCCGACACCGCACTTTATGCAGCCAAGGACCGCGGCCGTGCGCGGCTCGAACAATTCAACGACGAACTGCACGCCCGCGCCGAAAAGCGGATGCGGATCGAGTCGGATTTGCGCGCCGCGTTGCGCGAACAGCAACTTTTCGTCGAATATCAACCGCAGGTCCGCCTGAAGGACGGCTGCGTGGTCGGGGTGGAAGCGCTGGTGCGCTGGCGTCACCCCGAACACGGCGTCATTCCGCCCGGCGATTTCATTCCCGTCGCCGAAGAGTGCGGGCTCATCGTCAAGCTCGGACGCGAGGTGCTGAAGGAATCCTGCCGCCAGCTCGCCGAGTGGGCGAACCAGATGCCGGACCGTTCGCTGGCGATGACCGTGAACGTCTCGCCGCGCCAGATCGCGGAACCGAATTTCATCGCCGAGCTCCGCGAGGTTCTTTCCGAGACCGGCATCGACCCGACCGCGCTGTGCCTTGAAGTCACCGAAAGCATGATGATGAGCGCGCGGCAGGAAGTGATCGAGGTGCTGGAGCGGGTCCGGCAACTCGGCGTCTTCATCGCCATCGACGATTTCGGCACCGAGCACTCATCATTGTCCAGGTTGCGCGACATGCCCGCCGAGGTGCTGAAGATCGACCGCAGCTTCATCGACGGCCTTTCCAGCGAACCCGGCGACACCGCGATCGTGTCGTCGATCCTCAGCCTCGCTTACGCCATGGGCAAGCACACGATTGCCGAAGGCGTCGAAACGCGTGAACAGGCGGCGATCCTGCTGCGCATGGGCTGCGAAGTCGCCCAGGGCTACTTCTTCTCGCGGCCGGTGGCGGCCGACAAGATCGCGCCGATGCTTTCGACCGCGCTGTGGCAGCCGCGCGCGGCAGTGGCGCTGCATGGCGCCGATGCCACCGACGGCCCAGTGCGGCGCGGCCATCGCTACTTCATCGACGAATTCCTCCAACATATCGGCGCCCCGATGGGGACCAAGGCGGCAGGCCGGTCATGATTTCGCTCGTCATCGGTCTCAGCAATCTCGGGATTGGCATCGCCTATGCGGGCCTCGGCCTACTCGCCGCCTGGGAAACCGCAAGCCTGCACCGTTACCGTGGCTGGTCGCGTTTCGGGCTTGGTTTCTCGCTGATGGCCGCAAGCTGCGGTCCGCATCACCTCGTGCATGGCTGGCACGTGCTTCAGGGCGGCAGCATTTCGTGGCCGATGTTGGCGGCAACCGTGATCGGGCTGCCCGCCGGCCTTACCTTCGTCGGGCTGCGGCTCGAGCGGATGTGGGGCGGCCAGGGCGAGCGGGTGATCACGGCCTCGGCCGATCGCGTGGCCATGCTGGCGGGTGTGTTCGCACTTGCGACCGGTCTGCTGGCGGCCGGCGTCTTCGTCCAGCCCGCCGCAGACGCCCTGTGGCAGGTAGTGTGCACGTCGTCGGGTCTTGAACGGCGCGCGTCGTCCGGCGATGGTGGCGTCGACTTCACCTCGCTCAGCTTCGTCACCAACATCTTCGTCACCGTCACCTACGGCATGGTCGGCTGGTATCTGGCCGACTTCCAGGTGCGCCGCTATCTGACAACCAGCGCCTGGTCGCTGTCCGGCGTCTCGCTCACCGGCGTGTTCTTTACCTGCGCGCTGATGCATCTCGTCGATGCCTCCACGCATGGCGACGGCGCGATGCTGTTCTTCGATCTGCTGGGCATTCCCGCCTCGATCTACTTCCTCTGGGTGGTCAAGCTCGTGCACAACGACTCGGTGATGGACTGGAACAGGCGTCCGCTGGTCGGCGCCGCCGCCTCGCCCGCGCGCCCCTCGCCCTGGAGCGGCTACTCACTTTGACGATTTCCGGTGTGATTATTTCCGGCAACTCCACTTGCCGCGATGCGGAAAATTTTCTCTAGTTTATTCTCTGATTCGAAACAGCGCCGCGCCAGAATGGGTTCGAGATACGAGCTCAGCGCGGCCGCGTATTTCTGTGCAACCGGGTTTGATCCCTTCATGGAGGGTGCCATGTGGTTTGTAGCTGCAGCGCTCGCAGTCCTGTCCGCACTTTTCTACGCCGCCGGCAAGCACGAGATCGGCGACCTCGGCATCACCATGTGCCAATACGGCGGCACGTTCTGCGACAGCCCGCATTATGTGCTGGTTGGCGCTATCCTCGCCGGCGTCTGGGCCAAGTTCGTCAGCATAAGCTGACGCAGCGTGTAGCCTCGGCAGACGACCGCTGCATTGCGGCCGCGAACGCCGGCCAACGAAATCGATGCGCGTCTAACATTTGTTGAATCCCCCTTCGCTGGCGCCTGCTACGCTCTCCGCCGGGGAGAGCATCACAAATGCAGGACATGAAGGCGCATCTTGAGAAGCTGCGGGCGGACGCAGCCGAATGCGCGCTGATCCGCGACCTGGCGACCGATCCCGACAAACGAGAGCTGTTTAGACGGCTGGCCGAACATCTGACGACGCTGGCCGGCGACATCGAGGCCGTGATCGCGGCCAAACTCGGCGGCGCCGAAGACCAAACCGGCTGAATCGGCAGTGTTTTCGCTAGCCACGCCACGCCGCTGACATTTGTTGGAACCGGACGGTTCCTTGCGGGTTCTCTTGTCCGAAGGCGGGTCGGAATTCCCTGAAAGGCCGGAGCTAGCAGTGTCCAGCGATGCGATCCGCGCAGCGCTCGTCCAGCGGTTGCGTATCTCATCCGGAATATCGGATGAGGACGTCAGCGCAATCCTGGCTTTGCCCATTTCGGTGAAGCAATACGCAGCGGAGCGGTCCGTGGTCAGCGACGGCCAGCGGGCGACCGATTGCTGCCTGATCGCCGAGGGCTTTTGCGTGCGCTCCAAGACCATCGCCGACGGCAGGCGGCAGATCCTGTCGATCCACATCCCGGGCGAAATTCCCGATCTCATGAGCCTGTTCCTGCACGTGATGGATCACGACCTCGTCACGCTGACACCGTGCACACTGGGCTTCATCAGCCATGAGACGTTGCGAAAGCTGCACTTCCGCAGGCCGAACGTCGCCGAGATCTTCTGGCGCGATACGCTGATCGACGCCGCGATGTTCCGCGAATGGATCGTCAATGTCGGCCAGCGCCCGGCGCCGGCGCGGCTTGCTCACGTCATGGCCGAGCTGCGCGAGCGTCTCAAGATAATCGGACGCGCGCAGACCAACAGTTTCGAGATGCCGCTCACCCAGGAGCAGATCGGCGAGGCGATCGGGATCACCGCCGTGCACGCCAACCGCGTGATCAGGCAGTTGCGTGAGGACGGCGTCGTCGACCTTCACCGCGGGCGCGTCACCGTGCTCGATGAGGCGAAATTTCAGGAACTTGCGGACTTCGACAACCGATATCTTCATCAGTCGCCCGCAACGTGATCCGATCCATTGAGTGGACGAGCACTTTCTAGTGCACGATGCCGGGTTCAGGATTTGGGGGATCTGCTCGCTTCGGCCCGAGTGGATCAGGCTCGAGCTGGGATTTCGGCGGCGTCGGCGCCACGTTCGCGCCAACGGCATGCGCGGACTCGCCCGTCGTCTGATAGGTCGCGATACGAGAATCCTGTGCATGCGGACGCGCCCACGGACCGTGATCGACCACCAGCATCGCCAGCATTCCGAAAATCGCGACGCCGAGCGCAACCGATACCGGTCGCACACCTCTATGCTTCGCCTGATCGAAGATCATTCGAACACCTCGCCTGTCGTTTCCTCCAAACACCAATGATGCGCGGCGGCAATGGTTCCGCGTTTCAGTGCTCCGGAGGGATCGCGTTGGTCGGCGTCGGGCGGTCTGATATCTGCTGGCCGAACAGGCTTCCGATCAATTCCACGACGCTGCGCGCGGTGCGGCCGCGCTCGTCGAGGAACGGATTGAGTTCCACGATATCGAGCGAATGCACGATGCCGGAATCGTGCAGCAGCTCCATGATCAGATGCGCCTCGCGATAGGTCGCGCCGCCCGGCACCGTGGTGCCGACGCCGGGCGCGACTTCGGGATCGAGAAAGTCGACATCGAAACTCAGATGCAGCACGCCGTCCACCGCCTTCACCTTGTCGATGACGCGGCGGATCAACACACTGACGCCGAACTCGTCGATCTTGCGCATGTCGACGACGCTGATACGGCGAAGCTTGACGAGGTCTTTTTCGAGCTTGTCGATCGAGCGGGTGCCGAACAACTCCAGCCGGCTCGAATCGATCGGTGCACGCGGCTCGCGCCCGAGCAGGCTGTCGAGTCCCGCCTCGCCGCACAGGAACGCCGCCGACATGCCGTGCATATTGCCGGTGATCGTGGTCGCGGGCGTGTTGTAATCGGCATGCGCGTCGAGCCACATCACGAACAGCTCGCGGCCGGTCTCGCGGCAGTGGCGCGCCACGCCGTTGACCGACCCCATCGAGAGCGAATGATCGCCGCCGAGAAAGATCGGAATGGCGCCGGTTCGCGCAAGCTCATAGGCGCGTGAGCTGATGGTATGGATCCAGCGCTGGATTTCCCGATAGTGCTTGGTGTTTTCCGGCGGAGTGTCCTCGAGCGCGGGAACATTCTTGACCGAAAGATTGCCGTGGTCTTCGACCGCAAAGCCGAGCCCTTCGAGCAAGGTCAAAAGGCCTGCGGTCCGAAGCGCGTCCGGCCCCATCAGCGTTCCCATTTGCGACGCCCCGATCTCGATTGGCGCGCCGAGAACGGCGATTTTTTTCGCTGGAGCGGAAGATGTCATGGGCTCGTCATCCTCACCATTCGCTTTCAGGGTCCGCGGCGAGAGGCCAGAGCGCCCTGGCAACAACGCGAAACAGCTTCGACTTCTCGCCGCAAGCCTCTCCGACTTTAACCGCAAGCCGCCGATTCTGACATTCCGGTAAATGTACGGAGCCGATCAACCCGCCGCACCTGGCATCGGAAAAAGGTTTAACAAGCCGCATCGCAGCTTGATCTTATTCCAGGCAAAGCAGAAAAGTACCGTCGGGTCATCAATCTGAGGTTTCCGGGGTTTTCCGGCCCTTGTTTGGGATTTGGGGGAATGAACGAGGACGACGACAACCGGATTGCTGCCCGGCATCGCGTGCTGAAAGGCGCCAAGATCGAATTTGGCGGCAGCGCAATCGACTGCACGATCAGAAACCTCTCCGACACCGGCGCAGCGCTTGACGTCACAAGCCCGGTCGGAATCCCCACCGATTTCACGCTGGTGGCGGAAGGCATTCGCCGGCCGTGCCGGGTGGTCTGGCGCAAGGAAAAGCGCATCGGCATCACCTTCGATACGGTGTGATCGGCCATCTCCGCAAAACGTAAGAGTCGTCGCACCGCGAATCAGCCAATAGTTGCGCCGATGACCGCCAGACCAAATCACGCGCCTGCGCCGGCCTGGGCACCGCGCCTCATGCAGGAGGCGCGGCTCGCCGAGCTCGACGCGCAATTGGCTTTGCCTGGCGATGCGCCGGCGCGGCTGCAAAGCGAAATCGAGCGCGCGGCGCTGCTCGGCGCGCTCGATCGGAATGCGCAGGCGCAGGCGGCATTCATCGACATCCTGCGCCGGCATCCGACGCATTTCAGCGCGCTCAACGAATTCGGAACGTGGCTTGCCGCCGAGGGCGCGATCGATGCCGCCTGCCGCGTCTATGCGGAGGCGATCCTGCACCATCCCGACAATCCGATGGCGCGCGTCAATCTCGGCAATCTCTTGCTTCGCGCCAACCGCCATGCGGAAGCGCGCGTGCATTACGAGGCGGCGCTGAAAGCCGATCCCGATCACGCCGCCGCCCACCAGGGCATGGGCGCGGTGCTCGCCGACGAGGGCGATCGCGACGGCGCGCTGGCGCATTTCAGGAAGGGCTTTCGCGGCCATGCGGTCTCGACGCTGCCCTATCGCGGCAGTGGTCCGCCGATCCCGCTGCTGCAACTGGTGTCCTCCGGCGGCGGCAACATTCCGACCGCGCCGTTTCTCGACGACTGCGTGTTCATGACCACGGTGGTGGTGGCCGACCATCTCGATCCCGCAACGCCATTGCCGCCGCACCGGCTGATCTTCAACGCCATCGGCGATCCCGATTTGTGCCAGCCGGCGCTTCAAGCCGCGATCCGCCTGACCGCGCAGAGCACAGCGCCGGTCATCAACGATCCGCACGCGGTGATGACGACCGGGCGCATCGACAACGCCGCACGGCTTGCCGGCCTGCGAGGGGTGATCACCGCCAGGACGCTCGCGGTGAGCCGCGCAACTCTCGCCGGTGCGGAAGCCGCCGCCTGGCTTGGCGCCAACGGTTTTGCGTTTCCGTTATTGCTGCGCTCGCCCGGCTATCATACTGGGCGCAACTTCGTGCTGGTGGAGAAAGCCGCCGATCTCGCCACAGCGGTCGCGGCACTGCCGGGCGAGGAGCTTCTCGCGATCGAATATCTCGACGCGCGGGCTGCGGACGGCAGCGCGCGCAAGTATCGCGTGATGATGATCGGCGGCGAGTTGTTTCCGCTGCATCTGGCGATTTCGCGAAACTGGAAGGTGCACTACTTCACCTCCGACATGGCCGATCACCCCGATCATCGAAAGGAGGAAATGGCTTTCCTGGAAAACATGGGCGGCGTGCTCGGCGACAAGGCCATGGCCGCGCTGCATGCGATCTGCACCCGGCTGTCCCTCGATTATGGCGGGATCGATTTCGCCCTGAATGCGGATGGCGACCTTCTGCTGTTCGAGGCCAACGCCACCATGGTGATCGCAGCCCCGCCCGACAACGACCCGCGCTGGGCCTACCGGCGCGGCGCGATATCGGCCGCGGTCGAGGCCGTGGTCGCGATGATCAGGCAACGCGCTGGCGTGGCGCTCCCGGCGAATGTTGAACAACACGGCTAGTGGTCCGATTCTAACATTCGCATCCCTTCTCAGCGACCACTTTTGCGAATGTACTCGCGGCTAGGCGGGTAGCGAATGTCAAATCCACTCCACTTAGAACCGCAGGCTGCGAAGATGCGACCAATGGTTGGGCGGCATTTGACGCTCCAGCGAGGTCAAGCCCTTATGTTGCAAAGCAAAAAGATTGCAGCTATCCAAAATTTAATTCGGGTGAACGCCGGCTCCCAACTGCTGGTTGCCGCGTTTAATCACCATGTGTCGAGGCGGAGAGGGATAAAAAGATGAAACGGGCCTTGATCGTCCTGGCCTGCATCATTGCCGTCGCCGGCGGGCTCTACGTCGCCGGCAGCAAGTGGGCCATTCGCCATGACACGCTCGAGCTGTTCGACGCGACGCGGCAGCGGCCGGTCGCGGTCGACCTTGCCGTGCGCCGCGACTACGAGACGCGCGCCAACGAGGGCACGCGCATCCTGCCGGTCGCCATCATCAGCAACGGCAACACGGTGAAGAACACCGAATATTCGTTCCTGGAAAACGTGCTGGCCGCGCGCGGCTATCTCGTCGCCAGCATCCAGCAGGACCTGCCGAGCGATCCGCCGCTGGTCACCAAACTGGGCCAGCCTTATGTCGGCCGCCTCGAGGTCTACAAGCGCGGCGAGGCCAACATCATCTTTGTGCTCGGCGAGCTGAAGAAGGTCCAGCCGAATGCCGACTACAACCATCTGACGCTGGTCGGGCATTCCAACGGCGGCGACATCGCGATGTTCACCGCCAAGGAGCACCCCGAGCTGGTGTCGAAGGTGATCACGCTCGACAACCTGCGCGTCCCCTTCGTCCTCAACGACAAGATGAAGATCCTGTCGTTCCGCTCGGACGATCCGAACTTCAAGGCCGATCCCGGCGTGCTGCCGACGCCTGAGCAGGCCAAGGCCGAGGGCATCGACATCGTCAAGACGCCGTTCCAGCACACCTGGATGAGCGACCGCGGCCCGGAAAATGCGCGCGAGCAGATTCAGTCGACGCTCAACAAGTTCCTTGGCGAGTCGGCAGCCAGCGACCTGTCGCCGGTGCCGACCGACAATCTCCTAATCACCAAAATGGGACCGGGTCCGTATCCATAACCTTCGCGCGGGCCTTCGGCCACCGGCGACGTCAGGCCAATCCCGCCGATGTCAGGGAACCCAGTGGAACTTGAAGCGTGCCCAAGGATTGAGCCACTAAGCTCCTCTATCGGTGGGAGAATCAGCGCGCGCTAAATCGTATCAAGCGTGTCAGGAATCGGACATACTGCCGTCAGTTGCGGATATCGTTGGTTGCGTCGGCATATCTCGTTGAAGAAGAGAAGGGAATTCGAGGAAGCGAAAGAGGGTGCCATGCTGGACGTTCCAAAGCCGACACCGACATGTACGAGTTCGCAGACCACGACCGAGATAACCTGCATCAAGTGCAACGATCGGATGAGACTGATGCTGATCGAACCGAGGGACGAACGCTTTAACTTCGTCACTTACCATTGCGGTGGATGTTCGTCGAACGAGAGTTTCCTGAAGACGATCTGATCCAACACCTCGCTTTCGAGACGCGCGTTAGCAATCAGCGACAAGCTGGCTTGCGGCCTTCGAAAAGCCGCGCGCTTCCTGCGACTCCGCGGGCTTAAAACTTCGGCTTCATCGTGTCCTTGGCGGCCGACATCACGTCGCCGGTGATCTGCCGCATGTGTTCGCCGGCATTGGTGAACTGACTCCGCAAGAACTCCGACTGGATTTGCAGCGCCTGCTGAAGGTCGGTCGCATGCACGAGCTTGCGCGCATGTTCGAACGCGGCCTTCATGTTCTGCTCGGTAAACGACAGCGCCTGCTTGGAGATTTCCGTGCCCGGACTCGGGATCGCGCCGACGGATTTGGCGGCCGCCTCGAAAAACATGCCGAACGCCCGCTCGGCCTGGTCAATGGTCTTTTCGGCCAGATCGCGCAGCTCGGCCGGCACTTCGAGTTTCGGTTCGGACATCGGCAGTATCCTCTTTTCCTGTGGGCCCATTTTTTTAAGGATTAGCACAGATAAAGAGCCGAAGCGACCGGACGAATTTTTTAAGGTGCGTTTCCTCCATGGCACTCGCAGTGCCATGCGAACCCTTCCCCGCAAGGTTCAGATTGCATTCAGATTTGGCGCTCTAAGCCTGATCGCGGGGGCATCGATTTTTTGACAGGAGAACCCATGACCTTAAGGCGATTGATGACTGCTTGTGTGATCGCGGCCGGCATTGCCGGATCGGCTTCGATGGTTGCTTCCCCCGCCCGCGCCCAAAGCGCCATGGAGGCGGAAATCATCGGCTTCCATCAGCTCTGCGAAAAGGGTGACCGCAAGGCCTGCATCCGGTTCGGCATCCTGATCGGCCGCAACGAACAGCGTAACGCCGATTGGCGCCGGGCACACGCCGACTGGTTCTGGTTCGAACGCTAGACCCGACTGCGGAGAGGCCGCCGCGACCTGCGGCCTCTTCCTTCAAAATCCAATTACGTGAAACTGGCAAGATGTTCTTTAGAGCAATTCTTTGCGAGCCATTCGTGCGACAGGCGCGCAGTGTCGGCGAAACGCGATCAGGACGGCTGATCGTCAGCGCGGTGTGAATCGGCCGCTGACGCCACCCGGAAGCGGCGCGGGATCGGTGGCAAGTTGCTCCACGAGCGCCAGCACCTCGGAGCGCTGCGACGGCGAAAGCTTGATAAAGGCCTTCCACAGTCGCAAACCCTGCACGGTTTCGCTGGAAGGAAAACCGAGCGTGGCGCTGACTTCAGAAGCAGATGTGCGATTTTTCATCCCGTGCCTTCTCGCCAACTATTTCCACGCGGACATCAAACAAGCCGCAAGCGCTACGTGAAAAGTATGCCAAGGAAGATCAGCCCGAGCAAGTTATGTCGGCAGTTGTGCATGACGGAACTTGCGCAGAGGTAGCATTTACCGCTTCATACTCGTTTCGTTGCGCCAGCCGCGCATCACCGTGGCGTGTGGCGCACCACATCCTCCGATCGCACGATCTGGACTCACAACGCTGGCATGAACTGGACCCACTGTGGGCCGTCGAGATCGCTCAACAGCCGACAACAGGATGCAACCGGAACCAGGTTGTATCTGGTATCCACTACTACCCGCCGTCCGCCAATGGAAATGCCGACCCGTTCTCGGTGTGTTACGCGGTCACGAGCGGCCGCTAAACACTTTTAAGTGACACTTTTTCGACTATGCGGCTGAAAGCTGTCGAAATAATCGCGTCCAGTCGCTGTTCCCATCAAGACAGATGCTGTTCCCATCAAGACAGATAACGACATGGATTTCTTTGATGCCCCAAGCTGCCCTGCTCTCGCTCACGACCTCGGTCCCGCCCCATTGTTTCCAGCAGAAGGACGTTCTGGAGGCGGCGTGGGAGGTCTTCGGCAGTCGCTTTCCCGACTATGACCGCTTCGCCAGCATTTATGCCAACACCGGGATCGTCAAGCGCTACGGTGTCAAGCCGTTCGACTGGTATCTGACCCAGCGCGGCTGGCCGGAGCGCTCGGCAGCGTTCTTTGAAGGCGCCGAAGCCTTGTTCATCGAGGTCGCGAACAAAGCGCTGGCTGATGCCGGCCTCAAGGCGACGGATGTCGACACCGTCGTCACGGTTTGCTCGACCGGAATTGCAACGCCGAGTCTTGATGCGCGCGTCGCCAAGCGCATGGGCTTTCGCTCTGACGTCTCGCGGGTGCCGGTGTTCGGGCTTGGCTGCGCCGGTGGCATCTCCGGCCTGTCGATTGCTTCCCGTCTGGCGCAGGCGCGACCCGGCAGCAATGTGCTGATGGTCGCAGTCGAACTCTGCTCGCTCGCCCTTCGGCTCGATGAACTCTCGAAAGCCAACATCATCGCCACCAGCCTGTTCGGCGACGGCGCCGCCGCGATCGTGCTGCGCGCCGGTGATGGCGGCGAGACGCTGATCGAAGCTGCCGGCGAGCATCTCTGGCCCGACACGCTGGATGTCATGGGGTGGAGCGTCGATCCCTTGGGGTTTGGCGTGATCCTTCGCCGCACCGTGCCGGAATTCGTCACGACCCAGCTCAAACCCGCGCTGATACAAATTCTTTCGCGCATGGATCTGTCGATCGCCGATTTCGACAAATTCATCTGCCATCCCGGCGGCGCCAAGGTGATCGATGCGATCGAAACCGCGCTCTCACTTGATCAGGGCACGCTTGAGCATGAACGGGGCGTGATTGCCGACTATGGCAACATGTCGGCACCGACCGTGCTGTTCATCCTTGAGCGCGCTCGCGCAAAAGGATTGCCACGGCGTTCGCTGCTGACCGCGCTCGGCCCCGGCTTCACCGCCAGTTGCGTGTCGTTGCGGCACGCGGCGTGACGACGGCGGAAATCCTCCTTGCGCTTGTGACGGTCCAGCGCGGCCTCGAGCTCGTGCTGGCCCGCCGCAACACCGCGCAACTCAAGGCGCGCGGCGCGGTCGAGATCGCATCCAGTCATTATCCGCTGCTGGTCGCACTCCACGCTTCATGGCTGGCCTCGCTCTGGGTCTTCGGACACGATCAGCCGGTCAATCCGGTCGTGCTGCTCGCCTATCTCCTGCTTCAGGTCTTGCGCGTCTGGGTGATGGCGACGCTGGGTTCGCGCTGGACGACGCGTATCATCGTGTTGGCGAACGCGCCGCTGGTCACCTCCGGCCCTTACCGCTATCTCCGCCATCCGAATTATGCCGTGGTCGCCGGCGAAATCGCCGCGCTGCCGTTGACGCTGCACCTGCCCGGCATCGCCCTCTTCTTCACGATCCTCAACGCGCTCGTGCTGTTCATCCGCATCCGCGCGGAAAATCGTGGCCTTGCGTCGTGGCGCGCCTTGAGCGAGGAGCGCGCCACATGAGCCTTGCCACATGAGCCTTGCCTTGCACGCGCAAGCACGGGAGGACGCCGGTTTTGCGACCTGGGCAGGCTTCCTCCTGATGTGCCTTGGCATGTTCATGGCGATCCTCGACATCCAGGTCGTCGCAACGTCGCTGCCCGCGATCCAGCGAGCACTCGAGATTTCGCGCGACGCGATGAGCTGGATCCAGACCGCCTATCTGATCGCCGAGATCACCGCGATCCCCCTGACCGGCTGGCTGACGCGCACGCTGACACTGCGCTGGCTGTTCGTCGCCGCGATCGCACTGTTCACGGTCTCCTCGATCGGTTGTGCGGCGAGCGACAGTTTCGCGACGCTGATTTGTTGCCGCGTGCTGCAAGGCTTTGCCGGTGGCGCGCTGATCCCGGCGGTGTTCTCCGCGGTGTTCTTGTTGTTTCCGCTGCGCCTGCATCCCGTTGCGACCACCATCGCCGGTGTCGTCGCGGTGCTGGCGCCGACCATAGGCCCCATCGTCGGCGGCTGGATCACCGAGACATGGTCGTGGCACTGGCTGTTCCTCATCAACGTCGCGCCCGGCGTGCTCGCTGCCGCCGCCACGCCGTTTCTGCTGCCGCAGGACAAGACCGATCTCGCCGAATTCAGAAACCTCGATGTTCTCTCGCTGATCCTGATGGCGATTTCGCTCGCCACGCTCGAGCTCGGCCTCAAGCAGGCACCGCTTGACGGCTGGCTCGCGCTGCGGCCGCTGCTCTTGTTCATAGGCAGCCTCGCGAGCGGCGCGATCTTCATCAAGCGGACGATCATGGCTGCGCATCCGGTCGTCGAACTCACGACGCTGGCCGCGCGCCCCTTCGCGGTCGGATGCGCCCTGAGCTTTTGCCTCGGCGTCGGCCTGTTCGGCTCGGTCTATCTGATGCCGGTGTTTCTTGCCTACGTTCGCCGCCACGATGCGTTCGAGATCGGCAGCATCATGCTGGTGACGGGCACCGCGCAACTGATCGCAGCGCCGGTCGCGGGCTATCTGGAGAGCCGGCTCGATCCGCGCAAGCTATCGGCGTTTGGCTTTGCGCTGTTTGCGCTCGGATTGGCGTTGAGCTTCTTCCAGGGCCGAACCGCCGATTTCGACGAGATGTTTCTCCCGCAGGTCCTGCGCGGCGTCGCCATCATGTTCTGCCTGTTGCCGCCGACGCAACTCGCGCTCGGCGCGCTCACCGCAGCGCAAGTGCCGGATGCAAGCGGGCTCTTCAACCTGATGCGCAACCTCGGCGGCGCGATCGGGATTGCGGCGATCGACACCATTCTTTATGGCCGCACCATCGGCCACGGCGAAGCGTTGCGCGATCGCCTGATCGCGGGCGACGTCAGCGCGGCACGGGCGATCGGGCTCGACGAACAGCTCTTCCTGCATCCGCCTCCCGATGTGACACAAGCGACGATCGAGGCCTATGTCCGCCCGATGGTCGAGCGCGCCGCCCTTGCGATGTCGGTGAACGAGGCCTGGGCGATGCTGGCTATGGTTGCCACGATTGCCTTGATTTCGGTCTGGTGTTTGGGCAAGCCGAACGTCGAACACTCGAACGATAGCGAATGTCAAAATCCGCTCCACGCGTGGCAGCCTCTTAAGAATTTGTTGGCAAGAGGTAGGCGATGCAAAGACGGTCCCGAAGCATCGCGCAAACTTGTGAAGCTTGATGAGTAAAACGTCCCGACGCATTCAGAACAAGAATGAGGCGCCGCGGCGCCCCCAAGGCAGGCCGATCATGATGCGGCTGCTGACGCTGGCACTCCCGCTGGTCTTTATCGCCGGCGTCGTTGTTGCGCAGAAAGATTCGAGCCGGAGCGCACTCGCCAAGGACGCAAGTTCCGCTTCCCAGCACCAGCGCGAGCCAACCTATGCCGTTCAGATTCCGCGCGGCTCGAACGGCGAGTTTGCCGTGCAGGCCAGAATCAACGGGATTGCCGCCGCGATGGTGGTCGATACCGGAGCGACTTCGGTGGTTCTGACTTATGAAACCGCGAAGGCGGTCGGTCTGCCGCTGGAGATGCTCGAGTACAACATCGACGTTCAAACCGCCGGCGGGCACACCAAGGCGGCGCGTCTCTGGCTCGATCGACTGGTGATCGGAAAGCTGGTTGAACGCAACGTGCCAGCGTTGGTGGTGCCGCAAGGCCTGATGAAGACGAACCTGCTCGGCATGAGCTTTCTGGACCGGCTCGAGGGTTTTGAAGTCCGCGCCGACCAACTGATGTTGCGCGGCTTTCAGGAGCCGGTCGTCTGGAACGTCGGCCGCCGCAGTCTGGTCCTCAAATAAACGCCATCTGGAAGCGCAAGCGCTTTGCGCTTGTCGCGAGGGAAAACCGCTACACGCTTTTCCGGATCATGCTGTTCCAGAAATTACCTGCATGGATTTTGCTGGCTCGATGATGCCCACCATTGCCATCGCGAGGCGCCGCCGGACCAACAGGACGCCGGCAGGAGCTTGAGATTCGACGTCGATGGCGCCGGTTCTGAAGCCGATCGTTCGGCAAGCTTCGGCGCCTCAGCCACCTTCGACGCTTCAATGACCTTCGGCGGCTCAGCGGGCACCGCTCCCTCACTCACCTTCGGCTTGGGACGAGAGACCGATTCCTTCGGCAGCCTCGGAGAACCGCCTGCTATGTCGGCCTCCCCTGCTCCACCGACCGGCATGCGGCTCGCGACCGGCGCCGGCCGCGGCGGTGGAGGCGGACCATCCCTCACGACGATCGGCCGGCTGCCTTGCGGTGGTGGCGGCGGACCATCCCTCACAACCATCGGCCGGCCGCCTTGCGGCGGTGGCAGCGGCAGCGGCGGCTCAGGCGCGTCCAAGGCTTCCCGATAACGCACCGTGCTCGGCATCGGCGGGTTCGCGCCCCGCAATGCCGCGATCTGCCCCGGCGACGGCGGCTCGGCGGGACGCCCTTTGTCGGTTATTTCGATCGTCGTCCTCGCCGGCCCTTCCTGTTGCACGAGATCAAACAGAATTGCCGCATGATGGGGATGCAGCCGCACGCAGCCGTGGGATGCGGGCCCGCCAAGCCGATCGATCGCGTAGCTGCCGTGGATCGCATAGCCATGGTGGAAGAAGATCGAGAACGGCATCGGCGAGTCGTAATACGCCGAGGAGAACCAGTTGCGCTCCAACCGTTGCGGAGCATAGACCCCGTTTGGGGTTTGCATGTTGTCGCGGCCCGTCGAGACGGGCCACATGTAACGAATGTAACCGTCCTGGATGACGAGCATGCGCTGCGTCGCTTTATCGACGAGGATGTCGAGCTTGGCTTCGGCGGTATCGATGCTGATGAACCATGCCAGCGTTGCAGCCAGCACGACCGCATGGCCACGCATGGATAACCCCCGAATCTTGCGATGCGCCATAAAGCAATTGAATCGGGGACTAATCAGGGTGCCTTTTTGACCAAAGTGGGTGTCGAATTTGGGCGCAAAATGGATCGCGTGCGGAGAGATCGCTAACGCCTTGTACGGCCAGCGGTTAGCGACGGGTGCAAATCGTTTACCGCGTTCCGAAACGCGCGATGCGCATCACCGTGCCGACGTCTCAGCCAAGCGTGAGCGGCGTACCGGCCAAACCGCAATATCCCTTACGCAACTCCGGCGCACGCGGCGCATTGGCTTCCCATCGCCACATCATGCAGCCGGCTCCCTGGCACCGGTAGAAGTGCCCCCTCATCTCGTGATGCAAGCGCGGGAAAAACATCCGGTACAGCATGTTTCTGATGCGGGCTCTGGGTCCTGCATTGACGCGATTAAAGGCAAACTGCTTAGGATCCAGGCGAAGCCGGACCATGGGGCACCACCTTTTCATCACGGCGTCTTCTTCGGTCACGAGCATTGGAAATTCTCCGTTCGCATGACGATCAGATGACGGCGTTGATCGATGCGCGTGCCGGCTCGCCGTCGAAGCCAGCGAAAGCTTTCGTGTTTTTTCGCCCGTAGCCGACTGGCCCTCACCGCCCCTCACCGCTTTCCGACACACCGGCCTTGAAACTCTCCAATTAAAGCCCCGAAAAATTCGCGAATCAGGCCTACGTGCAACGCGCAAGGGGTAGCAATGGGGTTCGAAGGATCAAGTCCACTCTGGAACTACAATCCCAAATGAGCGCGCGCATTGCGAGCAACAGGCCACTCGACTCGTAGGTCGCATTGAGCTTGCCGCACATCCAGCACATTGCGGTGTGGGATGAGCTGGCGCATTGCTACGCGCAATCATCAAGACAAGGTTTTTGAGCGTTTCGGTTGTAGCGGGAGATATAGGCAGTGAACTTTGGCTTTGTCGCTTCGCTCCTTGTGATTATCGTCGCGGTCCTCAGCGTCTTCATCGAGATACCGATCGTCAGCAACTACGCGTTCTGGTTCGCCGTTGGTGCCTACATTATTCTTGCAGGCACCGCGTTCGATTGAGATATCCGAAGGCGAGATGCGACGAGGCTGCGGCCTCGGCGCACCCGGCATCGATGGTTGGCGGACCAGACTGAAAGCTAGTAGTCGCCCTCATACGGGACGGGTTCCGGCGGCCGCGGCGGTGCCTCGTATCCATCGCCGTACGACCCATCGACATATGGCGCCGGCCAGCGGCGGCCGATACCGCCATAGCCGTAGCCCCAGGTCGTCGGCCGGTAGCCTCCATACGGATAGTAGCCATAGGGACGACGGTAGCCGTAGGGATTGTAGCCGTAGTGACGGCGATAACCCCCATACCCGTAGCGCCGCTCGACATACTCGCGTTCGACGTAGCGACGCTCATAGATGAGGTGCGAGCGGCACGAGTAACATCCATAGTGGCGGCGATAGACCGGATAGGGCCGATAGACCGGGTAGCCGCAACGGTACGAGCAGGGATTGGGGCCGTAGCCGCCGTCCTCATAGTAACCGGCTTGCGCGGGCGCCGTGATCACGAACGATCCAAGCATTGCGAAGGTGCCGGCTGCGATCATTGCCCATCGTCGAGGCGCCGATGGTCGAGCGCTGACAGTACTGTTCATTGTAAAACTCCAACATGCGCGCGCTGATCGATGCAGCGTTGTGGCAAAAAAAATGGGACCAAAGTGCGACCGGTTGCGCGCACGACATCTCGACAAGCACGCCTTCGCGTTTTGCAGACGACAAACCCGGTTCGCGATCTCACGATGAACTTGCAGCGACACTTGATCTAAGTAACCGCAGGCACGAAGATTTCGACCAGAGTTCCACTGCACGGGATCGCCGGTGCGTACTCACGCCGATCGCATTAACCATTTGCTCGATATTTTCCTTGATGCGATTAGCTTTGCGATGTTCGGACGCAAAAGTGCCGATGACGCGATCGAAAATGCGGCCACGCGTTTCGTTAAGCCCGGTGCTTTCAAGGCCGTTTGCAAAAAGCGTCTGCCTTCATCGCGACGCAAATGCTAAAATCGGAGCGCTGGTCAGTGAAGCAACCAGAGGGGCATGAATGAGGATAAGGCCCAAAGACAGAGCGACCTGGCAGAGGTGGTTCGCCTGGCATCCTGTCATCATCGACAACGTCACTGTCTGGCTCGAAGTCGTCGAAAGAAGACGGCACCCCGATATATTCGACTGGGTCTATGGCTACAGAACAATTGACCGGGACAGTTACAGAAAGCGGCTTCGCATCGGCTACGATCGACTTCGGCGAAAGCTGACTGATCGCCGGAGAACATTGCGATGATCGACGATATGGCATCGTTGAAACACGCCATGGAGCAGATGGACTCCGATGATCCCGCGGTCGCCCAGGCCGCCAGGGACCGCGCCGCGCAGATCCTTTCCAACGCCGGGCTGAGCTTTGCGAAGATTGCCGAATTGATCGAAGAGCGTCGATTGCTGCTGCGGCCCAGGATCGTCGCCAGCATCAAGCGCATGGATCAGCCCGATGGGCTGGGAGACGCGGCGTTCCGCGACACCGGCGCGTCGTTGCGAAAGGAGGGCCAGAGCTTTCGTCAGATCGCTGAGGCCCTCGAGCTGGGCGGTCACGTCGCTCCCCGCTACGAAAAGGCGGTGCACAGCGGGCTCCATCAAGTGGAGCTTGAAAACGAGCGGGACGTCGCGGAATCGCGGAGAGACCCTGCGCTGGTCTCTTATCTTCTGCGGTTCCTCGTGATCGCAGGATTAGGCGTCGTGCTGGTTTACGCCTTGCACGAATTTGCCGCAGGCAGCTGGCACTTTCCCGGATATCGCGCCGGTCTCGGCGCGGCGCGCCAACGTGCCGATGTCACCCCGCCAGTTTCGCCGGGCGAGCCGGCACCATCGGCATCTCCGTCAACCGGTTCCGCGACCCCCTCGGCGCCTCCGGCAGCCACAGTTGCTCCATCCGCCAATGAACCGACCCCCGCTCAACCTTCACCGGCCGCCTCCGCCAATCCCCCGGCTGCAAGCCCGCCGCCGTCAACACCGCCGGTCGCGAACGATCGTCCCCGAACGGCCCAATCGCGCACCTACAACGACTTCATGCCGGACCGGATTCGCCGAAAATCCCGATATGCCGGGCCCTGCATGGGTGGCGTCGGCGGTTGCTACTGGGGCGGCGGTCAATATTGAGGGCCAGCCTCCTCCTACCCTGACGTTCCCGAAAACCACGTTCGCGCCCGCTCAACCACCGCGTGTCTCTAACTGAGCACGGTGTTTGCCATCTTTCTGCACAAAAACGCCGCGGTTGATCCACGTTCCAGATTGATCCTGAGAACAAATAGTAATGGGAGGCGTGCGTGATCACCGATGACAAACAATACTTTGCCGAACTTTGTGACAATGAAGATGACGACGCTGTGCCCTACGACAATCAGGTCATCGAAGCGTCAAACGACGAAGACGCCATCGGCAAGGCCAGCAAGTGGGCGGCAAGCCGCAAGCTTGGTGTCGTGGCGACGCTGAGCGTCAAGCAGGGTATCAGAGGCGTCCACAGCCGGAAGGTTTACCTGGGCCTGACGCCGGATCACATCTGGTCCAACCCGGATATGCCCTCTGCGCTGGACCGAGAAGGTCGTCGCGACCCCTCGCAGCAACCGGAGCGAATTCTCTGATCGCGCTTGGCTTGCGCCTTGCGCCGACGAGGCTGCCCTGAAAACCACGCTGCCCTGAAACCAGGGCGGCGTGTCGGAGTGCGCCGCCTTCGCGATGCCGGTGAACAAGGCTTGAGCGCTGGTCTGGGCGCTGCTGGCCGCGGTTGCGATTGTAGCGCTGCTGTTAGTGATTTGCTTACGCAAAACGGAGAACCGTCGTTCCCTGTCGCTGCCCCCGGTGTAGAACTCACCAACTACAATCCGGGGTCAAGATCGAATGAACCGAGTGTCCTTGGTTGGCGTCGCGACCGGCAATCTGATTGACATCATATCGTCGTTCATCGTGGCGTTTGTCGCCGCGTTTCCGATCGCGCTCGTCCACACGCTTAGCTATCGGCAGCCCCTTGACCCATCCGCCCTCGGCCAGAGCGGCATGTTTGTTGCGGTCTCCAGCATTTTGGGTTCGCTTTGTTCGATATTGGCCGGTTACGTTTCAGCGCGGATCGCCAAGCACGACGAAGTTCTGAACGGAACTCTTTCATCTGTGCTGTGCGTCGGACTAAGCGCCTACTCCATATTCAGCGGAAGCATCACGAACCACGTCGGGCTGTATCTCGCTTTCGTCCCCTTAAGTCTCGTGCTGGGTGCTTTCGGCGGATACCTGCGCTTCCGTCAGCGAGGCTGAACGCTGCCCCGTCAGGGCAGCGCTCTCATTTTTCATTCGAGCCCACATTACTTCGCGAACGCGGGAAACTCCGGCAGCTTGCCGACGTCGCGCGCGTCGTGCTGGATGATCATCGTGCCTTTGAGGTTTGCCAGAATCTTCTTCATGCGCTCGATCGAGGCGACGGTCTGGGCGCGGTCGTAGTTGAAGGCCGGCACGCCGTCCGAATCGTAATTCTCGCGGAAGTGCACGGCATCGCCGCTGAGGATGACCGGGCCCATCTGCTCAAGCTTGACCAGCAGGCTGGAATGGCCCGGCGTGTGCCCGGGCGTGCGCAGCACAATCACGCTGCCATCGCCGAACACGTCCTTGTCGAGCCCGAGCGGCAGCGGCTCGACCTTGCTGTCGCCCTTGATCCAGCTTTCGAACGGCTTGAAGTTGACGCCTTCGGCGGGCTTCGGCGCCGAGATCGCGTCCCACTCGCGGGTGCCGATCAACAGCGTCGCCTTCGGAAACGACGAGATCTGGCCGGTGTGATCGGCGTGGTAATGGCTGATGCCGACATACTTGATCTGCTCGGGCTTGACCTCGATCTTGGCCAACTGATCGACGAGGCTCACCTTCGGCGCGACATTGGGCATGGTCATCGCGTGGCCCGTATCCCACAGCATGTACTCGTCGCCGTGCTTGATGACATAGCAGCTGAAAGCGAGCTGAAGCTTCAGTTCACCGTAAGCAAAAGTGTCGGAGAAGCGCTGATTGACAGCGGTTGGCGCCGCCGGCGTGCCGCAATCGGCAAAGCGCGCCAGCGAGACATCGGCCGCGAGAGCGGGCGCGGAGAGACCGGCGAGAAGGATCGCGCCTGTCGCGAGGTTGGTCAGTGTCTTGGTCATCGTTTCTCCCCTAGTGCGGCGGTTCAGGAGTCCGCATCATTTGTGCCGCGGGTTCGTCATGCGGACTTCTGAACCAAAGCCGCACTAGATCAATAGGTGTGCTAGTGTCCTTTCGATTCCGAAGTTCGAAACGTGGCTCCGAAAAATGCTGCGAACTTCGGAATCGGGACACTAGATCGGCCTTGAGACGGCCTGTGCAGGATACATGCATGTCAGTGACGATGAAATGTCCGCATGCCTCCTCCCGGCAGTGGCCCAAGACCGGCACGCCTCGGTCCCTCTTCAACATTGGGATTGCAGAATTATTCCCTCAAGCGACGGAAACCGGCGAGCCTCACCCCTTGGGCGCCGACAGCACCGCCCGGCGGCTTGGCGAGTTGCGCGTTCAGCGCCGCCTCGATCTCGTCTTCGAGTTTACGCAAGGCGGCCTCGTCGTCGAGCTCGCGGATGCGCTCGCGCATCGCGCACAACCGCGACAGCGCGGTGTGCTCCACACCATTGCCTCGGATGCCGAGAAAGCGCCAGGCGGCGGCAAAGACCGAGGCGAGCGCGCCGAGCACCATCGGCGTCAGGTAGATCGCGTTGCTCCAGCGATCCATGAAACTTTCCTGGGTGCCGTTGTAGAACGCGGCCGCACCGGGATGCACCGTGATGAAGGCATCCGCATCCAGCGTCGGCGTCGCGATATTGGCGATCAACGGTTGGTTGGCCGCGAGATCGCGCCGCGCGGCCATCACGCGCTTCGCGAGTTCGCCGACCACCTGCGGGTTCAGATGGCGGTTGGCGACGAGCATGTACTGCACGCGCAGCGTCGTGACGTCATCGTCGGGTATGGCGGGCGAACCGCGCAGCGTGCCCTTTGGAATATCGAAGCTCTCGTACGAGCGCCGTCTCGAGGATGGACGAGCAGCCCCTACTTCGCGGTATCCTGCTTCACCGTCGCCAGCGCTTCCTGCACCGTGGTCATGAACTGCGCCGGGAAGATGATGGTCGAGTTCTTCTCGATCGAGATTTCCGCCATGGTTTGCAGGGTGCGGAGCTGAAGCGCGACCGGATGCGCCGTGATGATGTCGGCGGCCTCGCCGAGTTTCACCGCAGCCTGGTATTCGCCCTCGGCCGCGACGATCTTGGCGCGGCGCTCGCGCTCGGCTTCGGCTTCGCGCGCCATCGCCCGCTGCATGTTGTCCGGCAGCGTGATGTCCTTGATCTCGACCGCGGTGACCTGCGCGCCCCACGGCTCGGTGTGGGTGTCGATGACGTTCTTGATCTGCTCGTTGATCGAAGCGGTATCCGACAGCAGCTGATCGAGGCTGAAGCGGCCGACCACGTTGCGCACCGTGGTCTGGCTGATCTGGTTGATGGCGTTATAGACGTTCTCGATCGCGATCACAGCCTTTTCCGGATCGGTGATGTGATAGTAGGCGACCGCGGCGATATCGATCGAGACGTTGTCCTTGGTGATGATCTTCTGCGAGGGAATCTGCATCGTCACCGTGCGCAGCGATACCCGCGTCATGGTCTGGAACGGCACGAAGATCAGCGTCAGGCCCGGGCCACGCACGCCCTCGAACTTGCCGAGGAAGAACACCACGCCACGTTCATATTGCTTGATCACGCGGATCGACACGAAAGCGTACAAGATGGCGAGAACAATCAGGGACGACAAAAGACCCATGGCGCGCTCCTCAACCTCTATTTCATTCTCATCACCATACTCTATCCAAGGCCGATGAACCCCATGCGATAGGCGGCTATCCCGGCCAAACCTTTCTTGCCAAGCCCCCTGCCCTCGGGCACTTTTTGGCCCGACCGGCTCCAAACCAAGACCGGAAAACTTAAGGGAGGTTACCCATGCTCTCACGCCGCGATTTTGCGGGCGTCGCATCCTGCGCGCTCTGTTCGCTCACCGGCTTCATCGCGTCCGACGCTTCCGCCCAGACGCCGCCCACCCCGGGCGTGACGCCCGGCGTGACGCGAAAGATTCTCTCGCAGACCGACGGCCCGACGCCCGGCTATGTCACCCTCGTCGTCGATATCGAAATCGAGCCCGGCGTGACGATCGGCCGTCACACCCATCCCGGCATCGAGAGCGCCTATATGCTCGACGGCGGGTTCGATCTTCCGATCGAGGGACAGCCGACGGTCGCGTTCAAGCCCGGCATGGGCATCGTCGTTCCGGCGAACACGCCGCATGCCGGCGGCAAGAACGGTGACAAGAAGAGCCACCTGGTTTCGACCTACATCGTCGAAAAAGGCAAGCCGCTGGCCTCGCCGGCGTAGGGGCGATGCCCCCGCTCTCTCAGTCGTCATGGCCGGGTTGACCCCGGCCATCCACGTCTTTGATGAGCGCGTCAAGAAAGGCGTGGATGCCCGGGATAAACCCGGGCATGACGGTTTCTTCCAGCAGCGAAGCGCTACTGCTGATTTTTTTCCCAGAACGAGAGCAGGCCCTGGCCGGCGGAGCCGCCGATCACGCAGGGAATGCCGATCGCGACCGCCCCCAGCGCCGCCGCCGAGACGCAGCCGAGCGCGACCGCGCCGACGCCGACCTGGCCCCAGAAGTCGAGATTGCGCCGCGAGTCCGAACCCTTCGCCTTCAGTTCATCGACCGCGGCAAGCGCATCCTTGCGCACCGCGCCGAGTTGCACGGTGTCGGCGGCCTCGACGACCTCGGTCAGAGGCACCTTCACAGGCTCGGGCTGCACCTTCAGTTCGCTACGGAGATATTCGCGCAAGGCGCTGTCGCGCACCGCGTAGCTTGCCAGCGTATAGCGCGCCATGCTGCCGACGGTGAGCTTGTCGACGGTGTCGCGGCTCTTGCTCCAGGGCAGCATCGCCATGATGCGCAGGATCGGGCGGAACGAACCGGTGGCAAAGTAATAGCCCCACAGCGTATCGAGCAGATCCTGATTGCCCGCGAAGGTCTGGCTCATCTTCAGCTTCTTGTCTTCCTTGGCGAACGGGTTCTTGGTGAAGACCGCCTTGACCTTGTCCATCGCGCCCGGCTGTTTCTCTTCGAGCGGAATGTCCGTCAGCGTCGGCAGGGAGCCCGCGAGATACGCATCGATCATCACCTGACGGCCCGGCATCTTTGGCGCGACCCGCCGCAGCAGGTTGCGCCAATCCGGAAGGCCGGAAAACGCGATCGCGCGCACGATCACCCATTCGTCTTCCGCCGGCACCGGGAAGAAGCTGTTGACGAGCGCTTCGGCCTTGGCGGGATTGGAGGCAAGCGCGCCCGCGATGAAGCCGAGATAGATGCCGGCATTCTCCGGCTCCTTGAAGGTCTGCGCATGAAACAGCACGCGCACGGCGGCTGGAATGTGCGCATAGTCCGGCTTGGCGCGATAGTTGTAGATCCATTGCTGCACCACGCCGAGCGAGGCGCGCGGATCGATCTCCTGCGCGGGCGCGGCGGCAAAGACAGGCTGGATGAAGGTCAGGACGGCAAGAAAGACGGCTACGCAACGCATGTGATGCTCCCGGCAAGTGCTCACTTGGTGAGGCAAGCAGCGCCATTTGGGCAACACCCTAAAAATCATTTTGAGCGGCATAAGGACATTTTCTGGATGACCTGGCACCACTCGCGTCGAAATTGTGGCAGGCGTTAAGATTTAAGGCATCATCTCTCCCTGCCCGCGACATTGTTTCGCCCTCGCCACCAATTTGGATCGAGCCTGGGCAAGGGCGCGGGATATCGAGCCGAACGTGACGCGCGTAACGAGAGTACTGATCGCATTGGGCCTGGCCGGATGCCTGTTGTCAGGCATGGCGTCTGCCGCGGCGGCCGATGATGCGAAGAGCAGCGACTACGAGGAAAACGGGCGCGCGCTGGTCGACGTCGAAGGCAACAAGCGCGTCGATGTCGCCACCGTCCGCTCCTATTTTCACGCCTCGCCCGACGGGCGCTTCGATGAAGCGGCGCGCGATGCGGCGCTGAAGGCGCTGATCGGCACGCATTTATTCGACACCGTCACGATCGAGCGCAAGGGCGAACGGCTCCTCGTCCATCTGCATGAGGCGCCGGTGCTCGACAAGGTCGTGTTCGAGGGCAACATGCGCGTCAAGGACAACGAACTTTCGCCGGTCGTCGAGTCGAAGCCGCGCGGCAGCCTGCAACGCGCAACCATACAGTCCGACGCCAACCACATCGTCGAGGCCTATCGCCGCCTCGGGCGCGACGACGTCAGCGTCAAACCCATGGTCATCGATCGCGGCAACGACCGCGTCGATCTCGTCTTCGAGGTCACCGAAGGCGCCAAGACGCCGGTCCGGCAGATCAACTTCGTCGGCAACACCGTCTTCGGCAAGCGGCAGCTCGCCGCCGTCATCAAGACTTCCGCCACCAACATGCTGAGCTTTCTGATGGGCGGCGACGTCTACGACCCGGATATCGTCAACACCGATCGCGAAGCGATCCGCAACTACTATCGTAGCAAAGGCTATGCCGACGCCAACGTGCGCTCGGTCAATGCCGAATACGATCCCGCCGCAAAAGGCTTTGCGCTCACCTTCACCATCGACGAAGGCCCGCTCTATCGTTTCGGCGACGTCGGAATCGATAGCCATGTCGACGGCGTCGATCCGGAAAAACTCCGACGCCTGCTGCTGGTGAAGGCCGATGCGCAGTTCGACGGGTCAGCGCTCGACAAGAGCAACGACAAGCTTTCGGCTGAACTCGCCAAGCTCGGCTATCCCTTTGCCCGCGCGCTGGCCCGCAGCCGGCGCGACGAGGGCACGCGCCGCATCGACGTGACCTTTGCCATCGAGCAGGGCCCGCGCGCCTATATCGAGCGGATCGACATTCACGGCAACACGCGCACGCGCGGCTACGTGATCCGCCGCGAGTTCGATATCTCCGAAGGCGACGCCTTCAACAAGGGGCTGATCGAGCGCGCCGAACGGCGGCTTAAAAATCTCGATTACTTCAAGACCGTCAAGATCACGACCAAACAGGGCTCGGCGCCGGATCGCGTCATCCTCGACGTCGACTTGCAGGAAAAGGAAACCGGCAACTTCAACGTCTCCGGCGGCTATTCGACCACCGACGGCTGGCTCGCCGAGATCAAGCTTGGCGACAGAAGCTTTGCCGGCACCGGCGTCGCGCTCAACTCGACCTTCACCTACGGCCAGTACACGCGCGGCTTCGAGGTTGGCGCGACCGATCCCGGTTTCTTCGACAACCGCGCCTCGGCCGGCATCGTTCTCTCGGCCAAGCAGACCGTGGCCAACGACTTCGTATCCTATGGCACGGAGAATTACGGCGCGACCATGCTGATCGGCACGCCGATCTCCGAACAGCTCGGCGTGCAGTGGCGCTATTCGATCTCGCGCCAGGAAATGACGCTCGACCCGACCTCGCTCGCCGCCCCGCCTTCGATCGTGGTGCAGTCGGCGGCGGCGGCAGGTCCGCAATGGGTGTCGGCGGTCGGCGACACCGCGACCTATTCGACGGTCGACAATCCGAAGGCGCCGACGAATGGCTTTACGTCATCGCTTCGCCAGGATCTCGCTGGTCTCGGCGGCGACGTCCGCTTCCTGCGCACCACCGAAGACTTCAAGTACTATCACCAGATCAACGACGACGTCGTCAGTCTGGCGCGCGCGCAAGGCGGCTACATCACGGGCTTCGGCGGCAGCCAGGTGCCGTTGATCGACAACTTCTTCGGCGGCCCGTCGATGGTGCGCGGCTTTGCGCCGTACGGTTTTGGTCCGCGCGATCTCACGCCCGGCACCACCATGGATAATGTCGGCGGCAGCATGTACTGGGCGACCACGGCCGAGCTTCAGAGCAACATTCCCGGCGTGCCGGCGGAGTACGGATTGAAGGCGGTGGCATTCGTCGATGCCGGCAGCGTGTTTCGCTACAACGGGTCGACGACCTTTCCCGGCTCGTCGCAATCGCTGCAACTGGCAAATTCCAACGTGGTGCGCTCGTCCATCGGCGCCGGTCTGACCTGGGCCTCGCCGTTCGGCGCACTCACCGTGACCTACGCCGCGCCGCTCACTAAAGCGTCCTACGACGTGACGCAGCCGCTCGGCTTCACCGCCTCGCCGTTCTGAGCGCCGCCTTCCCGAGTTCGTGATCGTCGACGGACATGAGACCTCTTGAAGCCTCGCCAGAACACCTCAAGTGAAAGTGCGAAGACACGTATCCGTTGACGAATTCTGGCAACGGAAAATCCGAGAGGCGATCATGAGAACATTTCTTTTGGCAGCAGTGTTTGCGTCCGCATTGACGGCAGGCGCCATTGCGCAAACCTACGATCCGAGCATCCCGCCGCGCGACCCTGCCTTTGGGAAGGGCAACGCGGACAACGACACCTTTCATCAGCTGAGCGAGACCGACATCCGGGGCTGGGGTAATGCCTACAACAGGATGACCTACGGCGAGACCTCGAAAGCCGTACGACGACCGGACCATCGCTGAAATAAAATCAATAAAACTGGTGGCTTCATCGGCCGTGATTGGTGGCAGGAAAACGGCTTCCCGCCACGCGTTGCCCATCGTCCTCCGGGAACAGAGGGCACAGGGAATGCCGGTGCGCGACGCACCGGCAGCCTCGTATGCGAATGAAAGAGCATACGAGCATAGTCACCACAGGTTGGCCGCAACGGTCCGGCATTCCCTGCGCGATTGTCTTTAACGGCTTCCTTCGTGGTCTCCTTGGTGATCTGGCTTTTTGTCACCATGATCGGCCGATCGATCCACCGACTTGATATCAGCGTCGAGATATCGGGACGCCGCGACTTCGCCGTCCGCCTGATCGCACATTCTCTCAAAAGGCCAAAGTTACAAACGGCAGTTCCTTCTTCGGGAACTGCTCGATTTTTCAGCGGCTTCCGCGCGCAACTATCCGCGCCTTCGCGGCTTTAACCTGGGTTGGTAACGGAGGAACGAGGCGAGGCGCAAAAGAGCTGAAAATTGGAAATGGCAATGGAGGAGCGGACGATGGGACAATCAAGACCTTTCCGCCCGGTCGCTTTGGTGGTCGAGGACGACCCGATCCAGCGCGAAATGATCGCGATGCTGCTGGAAGAAACCGACTACGACGTCATTCAATGCGAGGATGCGCAGACCGCGGAGCTCGCATTGAAGAACCGGCATCCCGCGCTGCTTGTCACCGACGTTACGCTCGTCGGCGCGATGACCGGCCTCGAACTTGTCGAAAGCGCGCGGCAGGTCAATCCGTCGCTCCGGGTGATCGTGATGTCCGGGCGGCCGCCGGCGCGTGCGCTGCCCGATGGCGTGACGTTCTTCGCCAAGCCGTTTTATCCGATCGAGTTGATCCGCGAGCTCAGCGGCGATCGCAGGCATTGAGGGCTTCTCTTATCCCTCCCCCTTGTGGGGAGGGATAAGAGAGTGCTTGCGGGGCGAGGCAGCTCAATTCCGTCCCTTCGACGAAGCAAAGGCGTCCTTCACCGCGCTCGACAGCTTCGAGATCGTGCAGAACAACGTGTCCTCGGAGCAGCGCTGCGCCCTGCCGCGCTGCTCGGCCACCCGCCGCGGCACCGGCAAGGGCACAACGCCCCCCGGCGTCAGCGACAGCGGCGCGCCGGCCGGCTGGCGCGCGGTCTCGATGTCGGCGCGCAGCTTGTCGTTCTGCTGCTTGGCGAGCGCCTCCGAAATCGCCTCGCGGCGCTGGCCCTCGAGATAGGTGATGTATTCGCGATCGATCGCCTTGCGTTCTTCGCCGGTCGGGTTGGGTCCTGCGATGTCGAACTTCCGGTCCTGCATGAAGTCGTAATAGCTGTAGCCGCCCTCCGGTTTGCGCCGTCCCGCAAACCGCGCGCCGCAGCCGGACAACGCGCTGTTCAATTCCTCGTCCGGCAGACCCTGCGCCTGCATCCGTTCGACACAGTCTTCATAATCGCGCGCCAAATCCGGCGACGATCCGCCGGAGAGAAGCCATACGACCGACAGCGCAATGGATGCGGCGGCGGCCACGGCCGCCAGCAAGACCCGCACGCCATAGTCCAAATGAAACATTCTTCGGTCCCCCGCGGCGCGGCTACCGGTCTCAAATCCCCTGCTTCGCCCGCGACCCGCGGCTTAGCTGAAGGACTTCAGATCGATAGCAACACCAGACCCTTTAGATTCCTCAGCGCCCCACTTGCTGCTGCCGGCTATTACACAAGTTGCAAAACGCGGCAACGCCGGGACGAAATTGCGAACTTTGAAAAACCAAACACCAGTTTTGATTCGCCCACTACGCCGTCGGATTACGGGTTTTTGCGGGCAAGATGAGGATGATGTTGCAGCACTACCACAACGAGCGGTTATTTGGCGCGAGCATTTTCTCGCCATCATTGCGCTGACATCGCAGGACACAGTGCTTCCCGTCTTTCGAATACAGGTGCGTCATGCCGGTCACTAAGTTGATAACCACCTTCGCCTCGGTCGCCGTCGGCGCCTGCGGATTGTTCGCTTTCAGCTGGGTTGGCCTCGCGCTGCTCGGCTTCTAGGTCACACCCTCACATCAGGCGCGGCACGGACGTGGCCTTTGGGCCACAGATTCAGGGCAGGACCCAGAAGATCCGGGTGTTGCGCTAAAGCTACAAGCGGGCCGAAAAAGCGGACCGAGCCGGCCAGACTTGGCCGCCAGGGTTGGCCAGGAGGCTGCCCGGCAATCAGGGTCTCGCCATCAGGGCAACCCGGCCCCACCCGGCCTCGACAAGCTGGCCAAAAGACAGGCCGGCGAAAACACAGGCCGAACCAACGCTTCACACGAACTTCTTGAACGAGCTGTTCAGATCGGCGAAGGCGGTCGCGATCTCGTCGCGGATCGATTCCAGTTGCGCGAAAAGCCGGTGCACTTCCGCAATCCGCTGTTCAGCCGAACGCTTGTTGTCGGCAAAGCCGGCGACGCGCGCGCCTAGGGTCTGGTTGCCGCTGGTTTCCATCTCGTCGAGCACCGCCGCGATTTCGGCCTGCCGCTTGTCCAGCTCTTCAATCACGGCATGGACGCCCTCGCCCGGCGCGCGCAGCGGCGACATTTCGTTCTGCGAATGAATGAGGTCTTTCCGGTAACGGTTGAGCGTCGTTAGTATTTCCTGCAAGGCGCGCAGGCGGCCTCGCGTTTGCGCCGAGAACTGATCCAGTTCCTCAAGGCGCGCGTTCAGGCTCTTGCCGTCGGCATCGGTTTCGACCTCAGCAAAGGCCGCCGCGAGATCTTCCTGGCGCTTCTTGAATTCGGCCATGTCGCGCCGGACCGCATCGAGCACCGCGAAGGACTGTTCCAGCCGCGCGATGCGTTGCTCGGCGTCCCTCTTCCCCGAATCGAGCGTGCCGACGCGCGCGGAGAGCGCTTCACCCTCGGCCGTCGTCTCCAGCCCCTCGATCGCCTTCACCAGTTGATCGCGCGCGACCTGAACGTCGGCGAGCAGCGTCTTGACGCCGGTCGCCGGCGCCTGCAACCGCACCAGTTCGCCTTGCGAGGTCGCAATCCCTTCCTTGAGGCGGGTCAGCAGCGCGAAGGCGTCCTGCAAGGCCTGATGCCGCAACTGGATCGGGCCTGTCTTGATGTCGAACTCCTTCAGGAGATCGATGAAGTTGTTGTTGTTGTCGTCGGTCTCGATCTTGTCGAGCGAGCGCGCGAGCTGGCGCTGGCGGTCCTTCAACTCCTCGAACACCGGCTCGATGGTGCGGCGCCGTTCGGCGACCTCGCCGATCTGCTCACGCAGGGCCTGCTGACGCCGGCGCACCTCTTCTAGCCGCTCCTTCATGTCGGTAGCTTCGTTGCGGCCGCGCTGCAAGGCAAGCCGCGCCTCGGACTCCGAAAGCTGCTTGTGGATCGAAGAAAATGCATCCTCCGGATCGCTGGTGGAGAGATGGGAGACAGCGGCGTCGAAATCCTTTTGCGACGCCTTGGCCGCTGCCAGCGCGCCCTTCGCGCTCACCACGCCCTCACACAGCGCCCGCGCGCTTTCGGCTTCGCCCGCCACGCGCCAGGCCTGGTACAGCGTCGAGGCAATCAGGGCCGCCGCAACCAGCGCGATCAGGATGGCCACGATCTGCTGTGTTGGCGAGAAGGCCTGGAAGGCGGCCGGGATGGAGGTCGGGTCGAAATGAAACGCCACGGCTGCGAGCGCCACGGTTGCGGCCAGCAGCGCGAGCCACGCCAGGAGACCCCACATCGCAAATCCCCAAAAATCAAATGACACAACCCGGCATCGTCAGATGCCGGCACCGAAAGGAGGCCGGGTAGACAGTCCGGCTGCGGTATTTAATGGGGGTATCAATATCGGGCCGCAGCGGGCCCCGCAATGCTTCGAAAGGCGCCTGGAGGCGGGTTCGCAAAGATGTCACGGGGCCTTTGTCACGGGGCTTGGCGGCCCGATCCCGCCGTCGCCGCGCTGGCCGCTGAGAAGGGCGGCGATGCTAGAAACGGAGCGCTAGAACGCCACCCCAATTCGGACGCCGCGCCGCCAGGCGACGCGGCATTTCTTTCTCACCCGGCCATGCAGCAATTCGAACCGGTCCGGCACCGGCACCATCGGAAAGATCTCGACACACGCGCCGCCCGGCGAATAGTCGACCAGCCGGCATGTCACCACCGGCACTTTCGGGCCAACGATGATCTGCGCCTTCGCCGCCTCGCCGCTGGTCGGCCGCACGCGCTGATAAAGTCGTTTTGGTTTGGTATCCGGCACCATCAGCGACACCCTCTGCCATACCCGGTTACAGCATTATTAAGTGCCGATCGGCGCGTTCCGGAAACCTTAAGCGTGGTAATTTGAATCAAAACGAACCACGCCGCCTCAAGCGATCACCTCACCTGTCGTTCAAGTTTTAGCAAAGGTCCGAAGGTGGTTTTAAACCCCCGCCTGTATGGACATCTTTCGACATCTTCCGGCATCTCTCGACAGGGGCATTCATGGTCGACGAAAAGGTCAAGATCAAATGCACGAAATGCTCGCAGGTCTTCCGCGAGCGAGCGCAACGAATTCGCCCCAACTTTCAGACCAACTGCCCCCACTGCAACCGCCTGATCACCTTCGATCCGACCGTCGAAGACCGCAATGTCCGCAAGGCGCTCCTGAACGCCAAGGAAGTGCGATACGCGATCGAGGATGCCCGCAAGGCGGCGGCGATCGCGCAGGAAGGCGCGCCGGTGCCGGTGATGGACCGCAGCCAGTACTGAGCTGGCGCCGGATGCTGCGCAGCAGCAAGCCCCGCGGGGGACGCATGCCTCGCGGGATGCGCGTGGTAAATGCGGGCTTTCTGGGGCTCACAGGTTTGATCGCCCTTAACCACGCCTTTCGGAAAGATGCCCGTGTAACCGCGGTTTAAGCCGCAGGAGGCGATAACACGCTTTCGTTTTTTGGCATTTTTTCTTCGAGGCCTATCGAAAATGATAGCGCGCGGCAAATGGCTGCTCTGGATGCGGGCTTTCCTGCAGCCGGCGGCTATTGCCGGCCTCGTGCTGATCGCCGCGAGCTGGTTCGTCGTCGCCTACATCTCTTCCGTCGAGCATGAGAAGGCGGTGGAGGAAGCACTCAAGCAGTCCGACAGCCTGGCGCGGCTGTTTGAGCACAGCACCGTGGACACCATCGCCCGCTTCGACCGCACGTTGCTGCTCCTGCGCAAGAGCTACGAGGACGACCCCGCCCACTTCGATCTGCCTAAATGGGCCGAACAGAGCGCGCTGATCAGCGGGGACGCGATACTGCTGACCCTGATCGGCGCCGACGGCTACACCAAGGCCACGACGCTGCCGACCCGCGGTGATCCGCCTTATCTCGGCGACCGCCCGCACGTCGCCAAGGCGTTGCAGGCCACTGACGACGAACTGATGATCAGCGATCCGGTCGTGGGGCGAACCACCAAACGGATGTCTATCGTTCTGTTGCGCCGGTTGCGGAATCCGGACGGCTCGACGGCCGGTCTCATCACGCTCTCGATCAGCCCCAACTTCATCGATCGCTTCTACAGCGCCGCCGATCTCGGCAGCAATGGCGGCATCTCGATGCGCAGCACGGCCGGCGTCGTCCTTGCGGCCAAGGGATACTCGGCCAACCTCATCGGCACCAAGCCGGGCCGGCAGATGTTGTCTAGCGAACTGGCAAAGTCCGCCTCCGGCCACTATTGGGGCATCGGCAATATCGACGGCATCATCCGGCTGATCACCTACCGCACCTCGGATCGCTTCCCGCTGATCTTCACGATCGGCCTGTCCGAAGACTCCATCCTGAGCGAATACCGCCAGCATCGCACGGCCTATCGCATCGTCGCCTCGGTCGTCACGCTCCTGGTCCTGATCGCCATCGGATTTGCCGTCCGCTACCAGATCCGGCTCAGCCGCAGCCAGCAGGCGCTGCGGCAGCTCAACGAGGAGATCTCGCGGCAGAACGTCCGCTTCGATGCGGCGCTGACCAACATGTCGAGCGGCCTTGCGATGTTCGACGCCGATGGGCGGCTGACGGTGTGGAACGAGCGCTACGAACAGATCTACCGGATGCCGCCTGGCCTCGTGAAACACGGCGCGAGCATCTACGACGTCGTGCAGTTCTCCGCCGAGAACGGCAAGCGCGGCTTCGATGTCGAGACCTTCGTCGACAGATTCCGACGCGAGCTTGAGCAAACCGGCAAGAGCCTTGCGACCAACTACCTCGCCGACGGACGGATCATCGCGATCGTCAAGACCGCGATTGCGGGCGGCGGCTGGGTCGGTATCCATGAGGACGTCACTGCGCAGCGCGCCCAGGCCAAACTCATCGAGGAGAAGGCCGCCGAACTCGAAGAGACCAATTCGCGCTTTACGGCAGCACTTCGCCACATGTCGCACGGGCTTTGCCTGTTCGGCCCGGACAAGCGCGTCGTGGTCGCCAACGCCCGATATGCCGCGCTCTACCATCTGAGCGAAGATCAGGTGAAGCCTGGCACGGCGCTGCGTGACATCCTGCAGGCGCGCGAGGACAACGGCACCGGCTTTGCCACCAACATGGACGACTATATCCAGGTCAACGTGAAACAGGCGGCCGAGATTCAGAGGATCGCCGACGGCCGCTATATTTCGATCAAGCGGCAGCCGATGACCAATGGCGGCTGGCTGACCACGCACGAAGACGTCACCGCCGAAAAGCAGAACGAAAAGCTGCTGGCCGAAAAGGCCGCGGAGCTCGAGGTGATCAACACGCGCTTCTCGACCGCGCTCGACAATATGGCGCAGGGCCTGTGCATGTTCGACGGCGAGAAGCGCCTGACGGTCTGGAACGACCGCTACGTCGAACTCTTGGACATGCCGGCACATCTTTTGAAGGTTGGAACGCCGCTGCACGAGATTCTCACCAGCCGGGTCTCGACAGACATGCGGCGAACGCCTGACGATCCCGTGGTCACGGCCAGGGTAAAGGAACTGCTCGCACTGCCGCCCGACGCCTCCAGGATCGACGAACTGCGGAACGGCAAGTTCGTGATGCTGACGCGCCAGCCGATGGCCGGCGGTGGCTGGGTCACGCTGATCGAGGACATCACCGAGCGGCGCCGCGCCGAAGCCGAGATCGTGCACCTGGCGCGGCACGACGTGCTGACCGGGCTTGCCAATCGCGCCGAGTTCAACGCCCGCCTCGACGAAGCGAGCCGCCGGCTGAAGCGCAACGGCGGCGGCGTCACCGTGATGATGATCGACCTCGACCGCTTCAAGGCAGTCAACGACACGCTCGGCCATCTGGCCGGCGACCAGCTCCTGAGCGAGGTGGCGCGCCGCCTGCAATCGACCGTGCGCGACACCGACGTGCTGGCGCGGCTCGGCGGCGACGAATTCGCCATCATCCAGGAAGGCGGCGCCGACCAGCGCGAAGGCGCGGTGGCGCTCGCGCTTCGTATCCTCGAGGCGATTTCCGCTCCCTTCGATCTCAACGGCCAGGATGTCGCGGTCGGCACCTCGATCGGTATCGCGCTGGCGCCGGAGAACGGCGTCGAGCCCGGCGAACTGCTCAAGCGCGCTGACCTCGCGCTCTACAACGTCAAGTCATCGGGCCGCAACGACTACTGCCTGTTCCGCGCCGAGATGCTCGAAATCGTCCATACCCAGCAGTCGGCCGAGCGCGAACTGCGCGAAGCGATCGCCGAGAGACAGTTCGAGCTGCATTATCAGCCGGTGGTCGACATCAAGACGCGCGAGCTTACCGGCGTCGAGTGCCTGGTGCGCTGGCGGCATCCGACCAAGGGCATGATCCCGCCGGACCATTTCATCCCGCTCGCCGAATCCACCGGCCTCATTGTCCCGCTTGGTGAGTGGATTCTGCTGCAAGCCTGCGCCGACGCCGCCAACTGGCCGGAACATGTCAAAGTCGCCGTCAACATCTCGGCAATCCAGTTCAAGAAGGGCAACCTGTTCGAGATCATCCTGGCGACGCTGGTGAAGACCGGCTTGCAGCCGGAACGGCTCGAACTCGAGATCACCGAGACGTCGCTGCTGGAAAACCAGGACGCACACCTGACCACGATCCGGCAGTTGAAGAACCTCGGCCTGTCGATCGCGCTCGACGATTTCGGCACCGGGTTCTCGTCGATCAACTACCTGACGATTTTCCCGTTCGACAAGATCAAGATCGACAAGTCCTTCACCCGCGGCATTCTCTCTCGCGCCGACTGCAAGGCGGTGGTTGCCTCCTCGCTTGCGCTCGCCAAGGGGCTCGGCATCATCACGACCGTCGAAGGCATCGAGACCGAAGACCAGCTCGACTACATGCGCGCCGCCGGGGTCGAGCTCGCGCAGGGCTATCTGTTCGGCAAGCCCGTACCGGTGTCCGAGTTCGGCCGCGCCAACGCGCCGATGCTGACCGAACTCGTCGCGTAAAGCCGGTCTCCCGGCATCTTCAAATGACGGCCTTGCCGGACTTTTCCGCCACGCGCTTCTGCACGAAATACATCAGCGTCAACGCCACCAGCGCCGTTGCGACCACGATATAGCCGAGGCGGTCGAAATGCCGGAGCGACTCGTCGGCGTTTTGCGCGACCACCATCGCGGCGACCACCGAACCGAGGCCGCCGGAGAGCTGTTGCAGCGAGGCGCCGATGGCGCTGAACGCGCCGCGCTGATGCGCCGCCGGGATCGCCGACATCATCGCCTGGGACGGAATCATCCGCGAGAAGATGCCGACGAACAACAGCACGTTGACGACGATGACGAGCGGCAGCCCGACCTGGCCGAGGTTCGTGTAGATCAGCACCATGACGATCGACACCGCCGTGCCGAACACGAAGGTCGGGAACTTGCCGAGGGAATCGCTGGCGCGGCCGACCAGCGGGCCGATGAGGACGCTGAACAATCCCGACACCAGGTAGATCGTCGGCAGGTGCTCAAACCCGATTCCAAGATTGTGCACGGTGTAGGCGCTGCCGAACGGCATCAGCATATAGCCGCCGGTCGCAAGCAGCGTGGTGACGGCGAAAGCCAGCGTGTAGTTCGGGTCGCTGACAGTCGCTAGCAAATGGGCGAAAGCATTGGTGCGCTTCTGGTCGCGCAGATGGCCGTCCACGGGGCGCATCAGGACGAGCACCGACACGAACACGGCGATCGCAAGAACCACGATCGCGCCAAAGCCGACATGCCAGTTCCAGCGATTGGCGAGGAACAGCCCGGCCGGAATGCCCAGCACCTGGCTCGCCGCAAATGCCGTCTGGACATATCCCATGACGCGGCCGCGAAGCCGCAGCGGAAACAGGTCGGTGACGATCGCAATCACGATGGAGCCGACCACGCCGCCGAACAGGCCGGTCACGATCCGGCCCAGCATCAGCACATGATAATTCGGAGCGATCGTGCACAGCGCGGTGCCGACGGCAAAGCCCGCATAGAAGAACAGCAACATGCGCTTGCGGTCGAAGCGATCGGCGAAACCGGCCGCGAGCACGCCCGAAACGCCTGCGCTGAACGCGTAGGCGGAAACCGCGACGCCGAACTGCGCCGGAGAGATGTTCAGCGCCGGCATCATGATCGCGCCGAGCGGCGACATAATGATGAAGTCGAGAATGATCGTGAACTGAACCAACGCCAGCAGCGCGACCACACCCGACTGGTAGCCCGAAAAGCCACGTTGCAGCTCCAGATCGCCCTCGATCGGCGCCGCCAAAGTTTGTTCTGTCATACAGCTTCTTTCGGCAGATAATTTGGGGACCGTCGCAGAGCGACGCAAGGCGTCCAGCAACAGACAATTCTCGGTTATCGGGTATTGGTTATCCCGGCAGAAATGGGCCGGAATGGCTATCCCATGGCTGGCTGAAGCGCAACCGGCGCCGGTCAAATCCACTCCACTCGTGTCTTCCGCAACACACGTCGCGACAAAACGGCATTGACTCACAGTTCCGCATATCGAAGGCGAAAAGAATCATTTTACTTTGGTTCGCCGGGTGGGATTCGGGCACGGGGTTACGAAAATGTTGAGGCGAGCAGTGGTGGCGCTGTCCATGTTGATGGCGCTCGGACAGGTGGCGGTTGCCGGCGAGAAACCAAGTCTGGCCCATCGCGTTTCCTGCACCGTCGTGCGCTACTACGTGGCGAAATATTCGGAAATGGCCGCCGAGGCCTGGGCGCGCGGCCATGGCGCGACCGACGCCGAGATCCAGGCTGCCCGCTCATGCCTGAACGGATCGGGCGTTCGTACCGCAGAGAAATAGGACACCGCGCAGCCGGTCTGGACGTTGCCAAATGAAAGAGGCCGTCATTTGCGGCGGCCTTGTCGTCAGTAAATCCAAAAGAAAAATCAAAATCGTTATTGCGGGATTCCTTCGACCGCATAGGTGCGGACTTTCGCGAGCTTTGCGCGGATCGGCTGAATTTCCTTGAAGGCGGCCGAGTCACGATAGGCCTTGATGCTTTCGATGCTGTCCCATTGCGAGATAACGATGCGGGACTTCGGCGGGTCTCCGTCGAACGAAGTGGTCTTGCCGCCAACTGCGAGGAACTTGCCGCCAGCGGTCTTGACCGCGGCCGAGGCCTTCGGGGCGTAGTCCTTCGCATAGCCTTCCGGATCCAGTATTTCCACTTCAGTGACTTGGTAGACCGGCGCCTTGGCTTGAGCATGAAGTCGCTCTACCGCGACCGTGCCAAGGCCGAAACCAGCGAGCATTGCCATTGCGATCGTGTAATGGGTTTTCATTGCACTCTCCCTGATGTGGCGAGCTAGCGTGGCGAGGATCCGCCACGGGAACCAGCCTACCACAGGGATCATGACCCGGCTCGAGACAACTTGAGGGCGCTGGGGCGAAAATGCGGCCGGCACATTGCGAACGAGCCGCCATCAACTCCATGCGCGGCAAGGCAAATTTCAAGAGAATGCCGTCAGGTTGGCAAACTTCCGACACACCGGACCGGCGAAACCGGCCTTTCCGACATCACGCGAGCACAGCGCAACGCCGAGCTTCGGCGCTGCGCCCAACCGTTCAAACAATGAGGCTTTCGTGTCGCACAAACTCGTCTCCGCGATCCTGCTCGCTCTCGCGCTCATCGCGACTCCCGCTTTCGCCCAGACCGGCGCGGCCCAAATCAGCGCGCCGCCCGCCAGCGACGCACCGCCGGCGGCCCCGAACAAGGTGGAGACGCTGACACCGGAACAGGCGAAGCGCGCGCTCGACACGCTCCAGGACGACCAGAAACGCACGCAGATGATCGAGACGCTGCGGGCGATCGCTAACGCGACGCCGCAAGCCGCGCCTGCGCCGGAGAAACAATCCGCGATCCCGCTCAGCGAAGACAGTCTCGCCGCGCAGCTTCTGGAAACCGTGTCGGATCAGGTCGGCGAGATTTCGCGCCAGGTGGCCGATGTCGCGCGCACGCTGACCCATTTCAAGGCGTTCTACTGGTGGTTCATCCGCACCGCCAACGACCCCGCCGCCTACGACCAGTTGCTCGACATCGCCTGGAAGCTGGCGCTGGTGTTTGGTTGCGCCTTCGTGGCCGAATGGCTGGTGTTCCGCCTGGTCAAGCGGCCGGTCGCGGCTCTCGAAGCGCGGATTCCGCAAGCCGCCCACGCGCCCGCACCGACGCTGGCGATGGCCGATCCGCCCTCCTCGGCCATGGACGTGATGGCGGGCCAGGATCAGCATCGCCGCCGCCTGAGCTTCGCACGCGCCTGGCAATCGGTGATCCGCCTGCCCTTCGTGCTCGGGCGGCTGTTGCTCGAACTGCTTCCTGTCGTGGTGTTCGTCGGCGTCGCCACGATGTTGTTGGGCACCGGGCTTGCGGACACGCCGACCACGCGGCTTGTGATCCTCGCCGTGGTGAACGCCTACGCGTTCTCGCGCGGCCTGATTTGCGCCGTGCGGGCGCTGGCAGGTCCCTTCGGCCTGTTACGCGTGCGGGCTGAGACCGCCGCCTATATCGAGATCTGGGCCCGCCGCATCGTCGGCGTCGCCGTCACGGGCATCGCGTTCGCCAACGTCGCGCTGCTGTTGGGCCTGCACCGCAGCGGCTATGCGGCGCTGCTGCGCCTGGTGATGCTGGTGGTGCATCTCTTCATCGTCGTCATCATCCTGCAATGCCGCGCGCAAGTCGCCGACCTCATGCGCGCGCCTGCGGGGCGTGAGGGCGTTGCCGCGCGGATGCGCAACCGCCTCGCCGCCGTGTGGCATTATCTCGCCATCGCGCTCGACATCGCGCTCTGGGCGGTGTGGGCGCTCAACATCCACAACGGCTATTCGCTGCTGCTGCAATATTTTGTCGGCACCGTCGCGATCGGCCTGATCACACGGCTTGCGACCATCGTCGCGCTCAGCCTGATCGACCGCGGCTTCTCGATCCGGCCCGAGATCCTTCAGCGCTTCCCCGGACTGGAAACCCGCGCCAACCGCTATCTGCCGGTGCTGCGAAGGATCGTCGCCGGCATCATTGCCTTCATCGGCTTCGTCGCGATGCTCGAGGTGTGGGGCGTCGACGCCATCGTCTGGTTCTATGGCGGCCAGATCGGCGGCCGGCTGTTGTCGGCATTCGCGACCGTCGCCGTCGCAGCCCTCGTCGCCGCCGCGATCTGGGAGATCTCCAACGCGCTGCTCGATCGCCAGATCAATACGCTGTCGCGCGAGGGCCATTACGCGCGCGCCGCGCGCTTGCGCACCTTCCAGCCGATGCTGCGCACGGCGCTGTTGTGCCTGATCGTCGTGGTCGTGGGCCTCACGGCTTTGAGCGAGATCGGCGTCAACGTTGCGCCCTTGCTGGCCGGCGCCGGCATCGTCGGCATCGCCATCGGCTTCGGTTCGCAGAAGCTGGTGCAGGACCTGATCACGGGTCTGTTTCTGTTGCTCGAAAACGGCGTCCAGGTCGGCGACGACGTCAGCGTCGCGGGCCTCACCGGCAATGTCGAGAACGTCTCGATCCGCACCATTCGCCTGCGCGCCGGCGACGGCTCGGTGCACATCATTCCCTTCAGCGCGGTGACGACGATTACCAATGCCAGCCGAGGCGCCGGCAATGCCGCCGTCAGCGTCAGCGTCGCCTACAAGGAAGACACCGATCGCGTCAGCCAGATCCTGAAAGACATCGTCGCCGAGATGCGTAAAGATCCGGAGTTCCGGATGTCGATCCGCGGCGATCTCGAATTGTGGGGCGTCGACAAGATCGACGGCTCGATGGCGACGATCGTGGGCCAGATCCGCTGCTCCGACTCTGGGCGCTGGCCGGTGCAACGCGAATTCAACCGCCGCATGAAGCGGCGCTTCCAGGAAGCTGGCATCGAGATCGCTACGCCTGGCCGCACTGTGCTGATGCAGGTTCCGGCAGCGGCTGCAAGCGACGATGCGCCGGGCGCGATGCCGCGCCGCGCCGCGGGATGATCTTAATTGGTGTGGCCGCGAAGCCACGTCCAACGCGAACCGTATCGCGTCCGCAAAATTGCCTCATGTCGGTCATGGTTTCGGTCGGCCCGCGGGCCAACGATGATCACGTGGGTAGCGCATGTTGAGTGGAGTTGCGTTGTGTCGAGTGATCTTCAGACAAAGCTAGAGAAGTACGAGCGCAAGGCCGCAAGCTACAAGACCGCAGCCGAACAGGCGAAGTCCAGGGCGGACCGCGCGCTCTATCAGGGGCTCGCCGGATACTGCGACGACCTCGCCGACAAATTCCGCCAGGTGATCGCCAAACGCGCGGACCCGTTCGTGGCCGCGGAATGATGCTGGCTTAGAGGCGCTGGCTCAGGCCCAGCGTTTGCCGAAGACGGGCGCGGCCGGCTGATCGATCTTCCAGTCGAAGAAATCGTAATAGCCGGACCATGCGTGGACTTCCGTGCCACAGACTTCGCATGCGAAAGCGCCCGAACGCCGGGTCGCATGCTGCTCCTTCGTTGCGGCGTAACCGAGCCTGCACTTGGGGCAATCAAAAAATTCGGTGGTCCAGATGCTGCCTGCCATGGCCGCGATGATGCTACGCTTGCGGCAAACGATCCAGCGCGCTTCGTTGCGGTAGTCAACGACTTGCTACCGGGCCAAAAGAAACCTGCAAATGGCCGATAACCTTTCTTAACCCGGCAACCGGCGGTTCCATGGGCCCCACCTGGCGGCTCAACCACCCGCTTGCCGGCCGAGCAGGCTTTACTTCTCTCATTTTAAACGCAAAATTGCGCCGGTCGCCGTTTTGCCGGCTCTGATTTTTTGGGTTGTTATCTGGCTTGTTATCTCGCCTGGACAGGTTCCAGGCACGGTCCGTTTCGGACCCATTTCTTGAAGTCATTTTGTGGGGCTTTTCGATGCAGAAGTCTTTCAACACCGCTCCACCTCTCCGCCGACGGCCAGGCGCGCTTGCCGCGACGTTTGCGACCGGCTTTATCGCGAGCCTCGCTTTTGCCGCGTCCTGCGGCAGCGCTCTCGCGCTGTCGAAAGAGCAGGCGATCGCGAACTGCCGGGAGAGCGTCGGCCGGCCGATCGTGATGGCCTGCATGCAGGGCATGGGCGGAGGCCGAGGCGGCGGCGGAGATCGCGAAGGCAATCTGGCGCGCTGCCGCGAGACGGCGACGCCCCGGGTGAAGGCCTGCGTGCTGGCGGCGCTCAATGCCGCTAACGGCCGGGCCAACGTGCCGATCGAAATGTACAAGAACGGCAAGCCGAAAGAAGATGCGGTCGCGCCCGGCAATGCGTTGCCGGCCGGCTTTGTGCCGCCGCCGCGCACGATCGGCGATATCGCCGCCATCCTCGACGGCGAGAAGCCTGATCCCGCCGTGCTGGCGAAGCTGAAGGCCGATGCCGACAGCGAACCCGGCAAAAGCCAGTCCCAATCCGACCTCGCGCAATTCTACTATGATCGCGGAATCGCCCGCGCCTCGCTTGGCCGTAACGTCGAAGGGCTGGCCGACGGCGAGAAGGCGTTGTCTATCGCGGTCGCCTCAGGCGACGGATTTTTCGGACAACGCATCCGTCAGTTCCTCACGATTCAAAAACTCTCGCTGGGCGACGTCAAAGGCGCGCTTCAGGTATCGCAGTTCATGATTTCGGATGCCAACCGGCCCGGGCAGAAGGGATACATGTTCAATGCACGGCGGATCGCCGCCCAGGTTCTCGCGCAGATGGGAGATATCCCGCAGGCCGAAGGCTACATGCGCAGCAGCTTGGCCATGATTCAGGAGGCGCGCACCAGCGGCCTGCCCGGCTGGCGCGAGGGCTATGCCAAGGCCGGCCGGGCCTGGGAAGGCGAGATCGAGGCCATTCGCGCCGTGATCTTCGAGGCACGCGGCCAGTTTCGCGAGGCCGAGGCAGCCTATGCGAAATCGCACGACTGGAAGCTTGCTTCCATCCCCGACATGAAGTTTCCGCACGCGCCATCTGAACTCCAGATGCGGCAGTATGCCGACAACGAGTTTCTCAGTGCCGGACGCATGAAGGCCAGGCAAGGTCGGCTCGCCGAAGCCGAGGTCGACGTGCGCAGCCTGCTGCAAACGCAGCTCAAACAACAAGGCAAATATAATCCGCGAACCGTGCCATTCATCCGAAGCCTCGCCAATATCCTGGTCGAGGAAGGCCGCTACGACGAAGCCGAGAAGCTGGTGCGGATCGCGCTCGAGATCAACCGCACCCTGAACATCGGCGACGACACGCAATACAGCGCCCAGACGCTGTCGCAACTCGGCGCCATCCTCACCTTCGAGCGGAAACTGCCCGAGGCCGCCGCCGTCTATGCCGAACTCGACAAGGCGATCGCCAAATGGGAGCCGCAGCGCCGTCTGGTGCTCGAGCTGAACGGGTCGCGCATCAACGCGATGTTCGCCGCCGGACAGACGCAGGCCGGCCTTGAAGCGGCGCAATCGCTGCTGAAGCGTGAAATCGCGCGTGTCGGCGAGAAACATTTCGATGCGGCTTCGGCCCGCGGCATTCTCGCGGTCGGTTTGATGCGCGCCGGCAAGGACAGCGATGCGATCCGCGAATTTGGCCTTGCGCTCCCCGTTCTGCTCGCCGCCGCGCGCGATAACACCGACGATGACGATGCGACCGTCGTGGCGGCGCGGAGCCAGCGGTTGCAGGAAATCGTCGAGGCCTACATCAAGCTGCTCGCCGGCGCGCAAGGCGGCAGCGGCAGTGCGGCCGTCGACACCTTCAGCCTTGCGGATTCGATCCGCAGCCATTCGGTGCAACAGGCGCTGGCCGCCTCGGGGGCGCGCGCCTCGATCAAGGACCCGGCGCTCGCCGAACTCGTGCGCAAGGAGCAGGACCTCGGCAAGCAGGTCGGCGCACAATTGGGCCTGCTCAACAACATTCTCGCCCTTCCCTCCACCGAGCGCGATCCGCAGGGCGTGAAGGCTGTCAACGCCTCGATAGAGAAATTGCGCACCGAGCGTGACCAGGCGCGCACTGAGATCAACAAGCGCTTTCCGTCCTATGCCGACCTCGTCGATCCCAAACCGCCGAATGTCGCGCAGGTGCAGGCGACTTTGGTCGAAGGCGAAGCCATGCTGTCGTTCTACTTCGGGCGCGATGCCAGCTTCGTATGGGCGGTGCCGAAAGACGGCCCCGTCGCGTTTGCGGAAATCAAGGCCACCGGCGGCGACATCCAGAGCAAGGTGCGCAAACTGCGCGAGGCGCTCGAACCGCAGGCGGCGATGATTTCCGACATCCCCGCTTTCGACGTCAAGCTCGGCTACGAACTCTATTCGCTGCTGCTGCAGCCGGTCGAAGCCGGCTGGAAAAAATCCAAAAGCCTGATCGTGGTCACCAATGGCGCGCTCGGCCTGTTGCCGTTGTCGCTGTTGCCGACTGCCGAAGCCGCCATCGATAGCAACGACGATCCGTTGTTCTCGAGCTACCGAAAGGTGCCGTGGCTCGCGCGCAACTACGCGGTGACGAGCGTGCCCTCCTCGGCCGCCCTGCGCACCTTGCGGCAATTGCCGCCCGGCAAGGCCGGACGCAACGAGCTGATCGGGTTCGGCGATCCGCTGTTCAGCCCGGAGCAGGCCGCGCAAGCCGCAAGCGAGCAGGAACCGGTCAAGCTCGCGGATGCCGGGGCGACAGTTGCGACCCGCGGGCTGCCGCTGAAGCGACGATCGAGCCCGAAGCTCGAGGGCGTCGATAGCGCGGAACTCGCCATGCTGCCGCGGCTGCCGGATACGGCGGAAGAACTGAAATCGATTGCGCTTGCCTTGCAGGCCGATCCCTCAAAAGTCCTCAAGCTCGGCAAGGACGCCAATGAGGCCGTCGTCAAAACCATGGACCTTTCCGGCTTCAAGGTATTGGCTTTCGCCACCCACGGGCTCGTACCCGGCGAACTCAACGGCCTGACGCAGCCGGCGCTCGCGCTCTCGGCCCCTGCGGTCGCAGGCGTCGAAGGCGACGGGCTCCTGACCATGGAGGAAGTGCTGACGCTCAAGCTCGACGCCGACTGGGTCGTGCTCTCGGCCTGCAACACCGGCGCGGGCGAAGGCGCCGGCGCGGAAGCCGCCTCCGGCCTTGGCCGCGCTTTCTTCTATGCCGGCACGCGGGCTTTGCTCGTAACCAACTGGTCGGTCCATTCACAGTCGGCGCGCGAACTCGTCACCGATCTTTTCAAGCGGCAGGCCGACGATCCGAAGCTGACGCGCGCCGAAGCGCTGCGGCTCGCCATGGTGGCGCTGATGGACGGACCCGGTTATGTCGGCGCCGACGGCAAAACCGATTTTGCCTACGCGCATCCGCTGTTCTGGGCACCGTATACCATCATCGGGGATGGCGGGGCGCGCTGAGTTTGGTGTTGGGGATCTGGACGTCAAGTATCCGAGGGGAATGATGCTGCGAATTTTTGGTCTGGCCTTCATGTTCGTCTGCGCCGTCATCGTGGGCGCCGTCTCGTCTGCGGCCCGCGCCAACCATGTTCTGATTACCGAGGACGAGGCCAAACTGCCGCCGGCGAAGGGCGCCATCGCGGCCGATCGCCGGGGCATCACCCGAGGACCGAAGATCGAGGTCGTCGGCGACAGGGAACAGAGCCACTCGCCGGTTCACCTGCAGCTCAGATTCGAATCCTTTGGCGGCTCGAAGATCGACCCCGAGTCGCTCAAGGTGATCTATCTGCGAACGCCGAATGTCGATCTCACCGAGCGCGTCAAATCCTTCGCGGGCGTCACCGGGCTCGACATTCCCGATGCCGAACTGCCGCCGGGAGACCACCTGATCCGGGTCGACATCAAGGATTCGGATGGACGCACCGGCAGCACGAGTTTCCTGCTGAAGATTTCTCCGTAAGGGAAAACAATGAGTTGTCCGTTTTGCCAAAGCGACAACGCCTCTTCGGTGCTGGTATGCGCCACTTGCGGGCGCGACATCGCTGTGCCGGAATCGCTGGTCCTCGAGCGCGACGCGCTGCTTCGCAAGCGAGATGTCCTGCGCGAGGCACTGGCCACAGCCACATCAGAACTTGAAACGTGGGAGCGCCGCAAAAAGCGCCCGTCAAGCTGATGGAATGTCCCTTCTGCGCCGAATCCATCAAGGACGAAGCGATCGCCTGCAAACATTGCGCGCGCGATTTGCGCGTCGCACGCCCGGTGATGCTGGAAATCCAGGAGCTCGTCTCCGAGCTTGACCGGCTGCAGAACAGCCTCGACCGGGTGAATGCCAACCTGGCGCGGACCCGCTCGCCGGTTCGATATACGATCGTTCGCGCGCTGGTGTATGTGCTGGCACCGATCCTGTCGCTCGTGGCGGCGCACATCGTCATCACGATCATCCTGAACGTGACGCCGCTTTACTTGAGGCTCGCATCCTTCGTCATTCCCTTGCCATTCGGCATTCTGCTCTATGCGCGCGAAAAGATCAGGCTCGGCGCCTTTCTGGTCGGCTTCCTCACCGCAGCGCTCGCCGTGATCGGCATGCTGACGGTCACCGGGATCAACGACAACGTTCCGATCCTTCCCGTTAGCTGGATCGAATGGCGCGAGGTGATGGAATATATCGCGAGCATTGCGCTCGCTTACGTGACCGGAAATCTGCTGGGATCGCTGATCTTCGACGTGCTGCCGAAAACGATGTCACATGGCGGCAAGCCCAATCCCGTCGCCTACCGGATTGCCGGACTGCTCGGCCAGCATGTCGGCGAGGATCAGCTCCGCCGCCGCGCCCGGACGATCCAGGACCTGATGCGCGCGGCCGGGCCCCTGGTCGGGATTGCGGCGTCCGCCGGCGCGTCGATCTATGCCGGGCTTAAAGGTATTTTTGGCTGGTAACGCCAGGCCAGGCCGCGCCAAACGGGCACACCCTTAACGCGAACGAAACCGTCTTTGCGCAAATCCGCCCTCCCTTAACCGGCCCGAAATGATGCAGCGCTAGATGCTGGCACAAACGGGAGCGCGTCCATGCTCGACATGCTGTTCGGCTTCAATGCCCGTATCGGTCGCCTGAAATATTTCCTCTTTTCGATCCTGCTTGGGATCGTGAACGGGATCATTGCGATCCCGGTCGCGTACTACGCTTACAAGCATGGCATGATGCAGGGGATGCTGCACGGCGCGATGCCCAAGTCCATTTGGTCGCTGGGTTGGCCGATGACCGCCTTCATCGCCTTTTGCATGCTGAGCTACTTCATGCTCGCCGCGATGCGCTTTCGCGACATCGGATGGGACCCGATCATCATGGTGTCCTGCTGGATCGCGGTGACGTTGCTCGACCCCCTGCTCGCAAGCCGCGTACCGGCGATGGCCCTGGAAAAACACGACGGCACGATCGTCGGCGGCCTCATCAACTTCGGGCTGATCGTCATCCTGCTGTTCTGGCCCGGCAGCGACCACGTTCCTTCGCCGCCCGTCTTCGACGATCCCGCGCCTCCCCCGCAGCGCCCGTCCAACTCGCCGGTTTCTTCAGAACGCATCGCGCGCGCCACGGCGCAATTCGGCCGCCGCACCTAAAACGAGCCCTCGCCTCAGTCCCCAGCGCTTGCGGCGCTACTGCGCGCCGGCTGGCGGCCCTAACAGTTGCCGAAGCGGATTGAGCGGCCCGATCGGGATCAACTCGAAACTCATCAGATGCGCCTGCCCCAGCGGCAACTTCTCCAGCATGTCATGCGCGGCCGCGACATCGGTGACGTTGAGGATGAAGGCGACGCCGCGCTTGTCCTGGAGCGAGTACCACTGGTCGATCTTGCCATCGAGATAGAGTTTTGCGGTCTCGCGCACTTCCGTCGGCAGGATGGCGCGGGCCGCCGCGGGATCGACGCCGGGGTTCAAGGTGCCGATGGCCAGAATTCGTGTGGTCGGCGTCGGCGGAGGCGCGGATTGCGCGAGCGCAGGCCCGCCAAACGCCACGCACAGCGCAACAAGACTGGATGCGAAAGGCGTCTTCATTTTTTCCCTCCCTCGGTCTTCCAGACCGAATCCGACAGCATGATGATGGTGCAGAGCGCCGCGTAGGCGATCAGCGAGGCCGCGACCATCGCGGCCAACGCGTGCATGCCTCCGCCGAAATAACTCACCGCGATCCAGCCGCCGCCGGCCGCGATCACAATGCGGGCGCTCGAGGCCACCAGAGGCAACAACGCCCGCCCGGTGCCTTGCGAAGCAAAGGCGACGACGAAGCCGAAGCCGAGCGCGCTGTAGGCGGGCGCTACGATGCGAAGATAACGCACCCCGTCGGCGACGACGTCGGCGTCATGGCTGAACAGATAAAGCCAGAGCGTCGGAAAGATCGCCACGAACAGGCCAATGGAGCCGGTGAGGCAAAGGCCGACTAGCCCCGAGACCCAGCCGATCTTTCGCGCCCGCGCGCCCTGGCCTGCGCCGATGTTGACGCCGACCATGGTCAGCGTTGCCGTGCCGACGCCAAACAGAAGCGGGATCATGATGTAATCGAGCCGCGATGCGCAACCATACCCGGCCAGCGCCGTGGTGCCGAACAGGCCGACGGTGCCGGTCACCAGGATCACGGTGAGGTTGGTCAGCAGAGCGTTCAGCGACGTCGGCAGACCGACTTTGAGAATGTCGGCGAACAAGGCGTAGCGCAGCGTCACCGGCCGCAGCATCAGCCCGGCGCGGCCCGAGGCCATGTAGCGCAGCAGGAACAGCATGGCGCCACAATAATAGAGGCCGAAGGCCACACCGGCGCCGGCAATGCCGAGACGCGGCATGGGGCCAAAACCGAAGATCAACAACGGCGAAAGCGGAATCATCACGATGGCGCCGACCAGCGTCACCAAAGCAGGCACCTTGACGTTACCGGCGCCGCGCAACGCCGCCTGCTGCAAATTGACGACCCACACCGCGATCGAGCCTGCAAACAGGTAATTCGAATAGCGCAGCGCGGCGTCGAGCGCACCGCCCTGACCGCCCAGCGCCCGATACAGCAAGGGCCCGGCAAAGACGGCGGCGAGCGTGAACAGCGCGCCGACCACGAGCGCGAGCACGATGGCATGAAACAACAGCGCATTGGCGTCTTCGTGGCGGCCAGCGCCGACGGCGCGCGCCACGGACGAGGCAACGCCACTGCCGAGCCCGCCGTTGGACATCATCGTCATCAGCATGAAAACCGGAAACACCAGCGCCACGCCGGCCAGCGCATCGGTGCCGAGAAAGCCGACATAGTAGGCCTCGGCGATGTTCACGGCCGTCTGCGCCACCAGCACCGTCACGGTCGGCAGCGCCAGGCGGAGCAGCGTCGGCAGGATCGGCGCGGTCAACAGCGCCGCGCGGGCGGCCGCCGCCCGGTCAGCGGCTTTCTGGTTGCCGGCTGCCTTGTCGCTGGCTTCTTTATCGCTAACGCCGCTACGGGCCGCAACCGGCACAGCGCGCGTTATGTCGTCCAGCGTCGCCACCGTTGCTTCCTCGATTGCCACTCTCAACGTCCCTTTTCTCGCGATTCCCGCGGTCACATGCGTCGATTTCTATTGAATTACGGTCATACTGCACTATTATGATTATAATTCAACGGATGCACATCACGAATTTGTGGCCGTGATCGGCTGTGATGGCACCGGCCGGCAAAGCTTGAGGCTCCTCAATGCGTTATGAAAAGGGACACAAGGAAACGACGCGCCAGCACATCATTGACGTGGCCTCCCGTCAGTTTCGCGAGGGCGGCGTCGCAGCCGTCGGCATTGCCGGCATCATGGCGCAGGCTGGCCTGACCAACGGCGCCTTCTATGTGCATTTCGATTCCAAGGAAGACCTGGTTCGCGCCGTGCTTGGCGACGCGCTGGAGCAGCGCGCGCGGGGGCTTCAGGGCAATCTGGAGCGCCATGGGAGCCTGAGAGAAAGCCTCCGCGACTATCTCTCGACGCGTCACCGCGACAATGCGGCGCTTGGCTGCCCGACCGCAGCACTGGTGGCCGAGATCGCGCGGCACCCGGCGAAGACGCAAGGGGTTTTCACCGGCAATGTCGAGCGCATCGTTCTTTTGATCGCAGCGCGCCTGCGTCACGGAACGGATGCGGAGCGGCGGCGCAAGGCGATGGCGATCTACGGCATGATGGTCGGCTCGCTCCAGATGGCGCGCGCGGTCAACGATCCGAAACTCTCCAGCGAGATATTGGAGAATGCGCTCGAAGGCGCTATCACGCTGGCCGGCGAAGACTGAGCGGAGTGCGGCGGCGACCTGCCGCCAGGCAATCTCAAAAGGCGATCACATGGCTGAAGAAGGCAAGCAGCAGGCCGGATTCCCCGGCGTCACGCGCACGATTCTCGAACATCTCTCATTGCCCGGCGACGGCCGCGAACTGGTCGTGGCCGAGGTGACTTACCCGCCCGGCGGCGTGGCGCCGCGGCACCGCCATCCCGTCGGCGGCATCATCTACATCGTCGAAGGCGTCGCCGAGTCGGCTTACGGCGATGACGAACCGCGCGTGTATCGCGCCGGCGAGACCTTGCAGGACCGCGCTGATCTGCCCCACACGCTGTTTCGCAATTGCGATTCCGAACGTCCTTTACGTTTTCTGACCATCTACGCGCTGGAGCCCGGCCGCTCCTACACCATGGAGCCGTGAGGCCACGCCAGCGGCGCGTTCGAACCACAGGGCGTGCCGGTGCGACCAAGGGTCGTGAAAGCCAGAACAGACCGATCCAGGACGAAGCTACAGACGCTGCGTTCACTTGCGTTGGCGCTGGCCTTCATTTGGCCGGCGTCGCGGCCGTGCCTCGCGGCAGGAGAGGGAGAAATGTCGGCCGCCTTTCAACGCTTCCGATACAGCTTCTTCGAGGACCCGACGTCGGCACGGGACGGGCTGGATACGCCCGCCCTCACCGCGCTTGAGGGCGACGAACGCCGGCACGCGGAAATCATGCTGCTCGGATTCCTCCCCGATGCGCGTGCCGTGATCGGGCTTGGCGTGCTGCGGTCGCGCGCGGCGGAGCCGAAGTTGGCCGCGCTGTTCGAGGCCGAGCGGAAGCAGCAGATCGCGGCGCGGCAGGACGCGCGGATGCAGCCCGGCGGCAGCGATGAATGGCATCCGTCCCCGCGCTATTCTATCTCGCCCACGCCCTGTGGCGGATCGAACCGGATTCACGCTGGCCGCAGGCGGCTATCGAGGTGTTATCATCGGCGCCGCATTGGGTGTTCCGTCAGGAGGCGGTCCAGGCGCTTCAAGACGTCAGCGAGCCCGCGGCCGTGCAGGCGTTGATCCACGCGCTCGACGATACTGAGCCGCTGGTGCGCCACGCCGCGGCGCGCGGCCTGCTCACGCTGTATGGCCTGCCGGCCGATCCAGCCGATCCGCAAGCCATGGCGATCCGCGTGACGTCGAGCGATGCCGCGCGCCACGATCACGCCAGACAGGAAATCCTGGCCGCGATCGCGGGCCGGACGGCGGTGGAAAGATTAAGACACTCCGATTCCCGCGGAGCCGCCCTGCTCCGTGCATTTCTGCACACGGTAAGCGGCGATTAAAGGCAGCCGGTGTTGCCAAACCAGCACAGATCGCGAGCCCTTGGCTCGCTATAGTTGTTCCGGGAATTTCGCCCGCAGTTTCGATATTTGAAGTTTGATTGCATGAAAAAGCTTTTGCTCGTCAGCTCCGCCCTTGTGGCCGCCGGCCCGGCGTTCGCCGCCGATCTCCCTCTCAAGGCGCCGCCGATGGCGTTGCCCGTGCTGACGATCTGGAGCAGCTGCCACGTGGGCGGCCACATCGGCTCCGGCGCCGATCGTGTGAATTATTCCGATCCGGGTACGTTCGTGCCAGGTTCAGGCGTCGTTCAAGGCATCACGCAGAACTTCGCCCCGGCAGGTGCGCCCTTTTCCGCGAGCGGGCAACCGGCATTCCTTGGCGGCGTGCAGGCCGGCTGCGATTATCAGTTCGACAATCACTGGGTCATCGGAATTGGCGGCGACTTTTCGTGGACCAACCTGAGCAGTCTGGTCAACGATCCGTTCTTCGGCGGCAAGAACGGCAACCCGATGACGCTTTCGACGCGCACCGACGAGATCGCGACCGTCACCGGGCGCGTCGGCTATGCCTTCGACAACGTCCTGTTTTACGGCAAGGGTGGCGCGGCTTTTGCTCACGACAGATATGCGGTGAATAATTCCGCGTTCGTGAACGAGGCTTTTCTCGGCTGTAGTACGCCAACGGTCACCTTTACCGGCTGTAATCTGGTCGGCAGCGCGGACCGATGGGGATGGACCGCCGGCGTCGGCGTCGAGTGGGCGTTCGCCAAGAACTGGTCCGCGATGGTCGAATTCGATCACTACGGATTTGACGCCAAGACGGTTTCCATGAACGTCGTCGGCAATACCTTCTTGGTCACGCCCGCCAATCTCACCGTCAAGCACGACATCGACACCGTCAAGGTCGGGATCAACTACCGCTTCTGGTCGCCGGTCGTCGCGCGCTATTGATCGCGCTCATCGCCTCGTTACTTGTCACCGGCTGAGGGGATTCGAACAGGCGCGCTCGCGCCTGTCGAGACGCGGCGAAGAATGCGGCGACCGGTCGGCGTACTCCGGAAGGCGTGGTAGCCCTCGCGTGTCCAGCTCAGCATGCAGGTTTCGAGCGCCGAACCGTCGGTGATCGATCGCACCGCCGAACCCGGCGCCTCCTCCCTTTGCCAGCCAAGCTTGAGCAGATAGGTCAGCGTGACCTGATTGCGCAGCAACACCGAGGCGCGGGTGCGCTTGACGCCGACGGTATTGAACAGGAAATCGAGCAAGGCCACGAACACGTCCGTGGTCGCGCCGCGGTTGCGATGCGCCGCCTCGCCAATCACGGCGTTGACCAGAGCGGTGCCTGCGCCGTCGAGGTCGATCCGCACGAACCCGACATGAAGCCTGCTGCCCATCTCGAAAATGCCAAGCAGCAGGCGCGAACGCTGGTCGAACTGCTTGATGTAGTCCGCGATCTCTCGTTTTCCGATCCGCGCCGGCGAGGTGTTGAGGACGTGCACCGTCCACGGGTCCGACAGCCATTCAGCCCAACGATCGGAAGCGTCCTCTCGCTTGATCGTCCGAAGGAAGTAACGGTTGCACTTGAACCAGACTTCTCTCTTCGACAGCCGTTCGCTTCCGGGGGGTGGCATGGGCTGCGACTAGCCGCGCCGCGCCGCGTTGATCGCCGCGACGTCGATCTTCTTCATGGTCATCATCGCGGCGAAGGCGCGCTTGGCCTCATCGCCGCCGGCGGACAGCGCGTCGGTCAGCGCGCGCGGCGTGATCTGCCACGAGAGGCCCCATTTATCCTTGCACCAACCGCACGCGTTTTCCTGGCCGCCATTGCCGACGATGGCGTTCCAGTAGCGATCAGTCTCGGCCTGATCGTCGGTGGCGATCTGGAACGAGAAGGATTCGTTATGCGTGAAGACAGGACCGCCGTTGAGACCGAGACAGGGAATGCCGACCACCGTGAACTCGACCGTCAGCGCATCGCCCGACTTGCCGGACGGATAATCGCCAGGCGCGCGGTGAACGGCATGCACGGCGCTGTCGGGAAAGGTCTCGGCGTAAAAACGCGCCGCCGCCTCGGCATCCCTGTCGTACCAGAGACAGATCGTGTTCTTTGGCTTTGCCATGAGCTCGCGCCCTTCCCCGCTTCAGATCACTTCTTCAGGGCATTTGAATTGACGTAGGCCGACCAGGCGGCGCTCGCCAGGATTTGCGACGGATCGGTCGCGCAGATTCTCGCGACCTCGGCGATCACCTGCTTGTCGTTCAGGTTCGGATGGTCCTGTTCGCTCGCCGCCGCCACATAATTCAGCCCCGACCAGAATCCGAAGATCCAGACGATGCCTTCCCCGCGTGTCGTCGCCGTCGAACGCCAATGCGCGCACGTCATCGCGCCGATGCCGTTGAGTTCAACGGTGACCCTGGACTCTTCCGCTCTGGCGATCGGAGAAAGCAGGCCTGCTCCGAGCAGGAGAATCCACATCCGTCTTGGCATCAGGCAGTTCCGATCGACTTGGCCGTTGCGATGTTCATCGAGGCACAACTATCCAATATGATGATATCCAACATTATATCGAGATATCGAGGCGCGAAATTGGCGAAAAGTGCTTCGCCGGTCGGTGCCGGGGGTCATGCCTGCGGCGGCCTGTCGCAAGGCGGCACGTTGCTTGCATCGCTGAGGCGATGAGCCTGGTTCCCTCGGGATCGTGTGTCCTTATCATGCGGGATGGAGCCGCGCCGGGTCTTTACTCGAAATAACCCTCGGGTGAAAATGCGACTGGATTCTGCCACATCGGGGCGTTGGTGATACAGCGGCGGTTCGCAGAGATGGCCGTCTGGTGCCGGGAAATCGCGATTCCGGCCGTGGTGATGGCTGTGCTCATCACCGCTAGCGCGCCCGCGAACAATGTCTATTCGCTGGCCATTGCCGACGTCACGCCGGCCACTTCAGCGATAACGCCGGACGCTGCAAACGTCCCGCTGTCAGGCGAGCTGGTGTCCGTCGAGCCGCTGTCCGTCGAACCGGCGACGACCGCGGCGCTTCCAATGGCGGCGGCTGCCGCAGATACGCCCAGGATCGAAACAGCGAAGACCGATACGATAAAGACCGATACGCCAAAGGTCGATTTGGCAGGCGTCGATGCAGCTGATGTCGATGCGGCAGGCGCCGCCACGCCGAACACGGATGCCGCGAAGGGAAGCGGACCTGTCCTGGCCGCGCTGGAAATGCCGACGCAGACGCTGGCCAAACCATCGCCCGATATGGCCGCCCAGCCGAACAATCTCGCCGGCCCGCAGACCGATGAGGTCTACGACGCCGCCAATTCGATTGAGATCGACGACGAGTGTCTCGTCATCGACGTCTGCGCCGACCGCTATCTCTGGCAACTCTATCAGAAAACAAAGAAGGAAGACTCCATCCGCGAGAGCACCTCGAAAAAGGTAACGATCAAGCGCAAGGGCAAATCGATCACCGTCACGCGAACCACATCTTATGTCGTCGACGAGGATTTCGGCTGGAAGGACCCGAAGGCGGCGACCAACGCCCGCATGTCGCTCGCCGATTATGTGATCGGCGGCGTCGACCGGAACTTCAAGCTCAGGCTGTTTTCGATGCTGCACGCCGCGGATCAGGCAGGCCTTGCGCCCGGTATCACCAGCGGTTTTCGCGACGATTATCGCCAGTCGATCGCGAGCGGCCTCAAGGCCGCCAGCAACAGATCCTTCCATGGCGGCAGCCTTCGCGGCGGTTATGGCCATGGCCTTGCCGCGGACATCGTCAGCACCAAGGGCGCCACGCGAGCTGAACGGCTGACCAACAGCAACGCTCTCTGGAAATGGGTCGACGATCACGGCAGCGAATTCGGCATCGGCCGTCCCTATCTCGACCGCGACCCGCCGCATGTCGCCCCCAACGACGGCGAGGAATTCGCGCGTCATCGTCCGGGCGTAAAGACCCGTCAGGCTACGGCTGCGGCGAACTAGTGCGGCGCGAACTTCGGAATCGGAGCTCTAGATTTGAGCGTTGCCTTCACCAAGGAAGAAAGTGCCGAGACGGCGTCCGAAACGCAGCTGCCGGATCGTCCGATCCCGCCGCATGCCAATCTGGTCACCGAGGCCGGATTGAAGTCGCTCGAACGGCAGTTGGCGGAAGCGCGCGAGGCTTTTGAAGCCGCGCAAGCCATCGAGGACGTCAACGAGCGGCGGCGGCAGGCAGCTCACCCGCAGCGCGATGTCCGCTACTTCTATGAAAGGGTGCGAACGGCCCAGGTCGTCCCGCCTCCTTCCTCCAGTGACAAGGTCGCCTTCGGCAGCACCGTCACTTTCGAGCGCAACGACGGCCGCGTGCAGACCTATCGCATCGTCGGCGAAGACGAGGCCGATCCGAAAACCGGCTCGATCTCCTTTGCCTCGCCGGTCGCGAGATCGCTGATGGGCAAAAGCGTCGGCGACGTCGTGGCCTCCGCAGGCCAGGAGCTCGAGGTCATCGCGATCGCGTAGGCGCCTCAGGCCCCTTTCACCGATCAGAGTGTGCGAGGCCGAGCACCACCTTAGGTTTGACTCCTTCGGGGCTGGCCGTCATAGCTAGATCGAACGATAGACCGTGCGATCGATTTTTCCTTACCTCCCGATTTTTCCTTATCTCCCGACCTCCCGGGTTGAGTGTCATGAATTTGAAGACGTACTGGATCTTGCCCTGCGTCCTGTTGCTGGGGCTATCGGCAAGCGCGCCGGCCCGAGCTGACGATTACCCCTCAAGGCCGATCACGATCGTGGTTTCGCTCGCGGCCGGGAGCGGCATGGACGCGATCACGCGGCTCTACGCGGAGAAGCTGTCGGAAGCCTTCGGCAAGCCGGTCATCGTGGAAAACAAGCCCGGCGCGGCTACGACCCTGGCGGCCAATCAGGTCGCGAAGGCGGCAGCGGACGGCTACACGCTCGTCGTGCTGACCAGCATCGCTCTGTCGATCAATCCGACATTGTTCAAGAGCCTCAACTATGATCCGCAGGACTTCACGCCGATCTCACTCTATGTGAAATCGCCGTTCGTCCTGGTGATCGATCCATCGCTGCCGGCGAAGACGCTTTCGGAATTCGTCGAACTCGCCAAAAAGAAGAACCCGCCGTTCAGCTATGCCTCGATCGGCACGGGTTCGGTGCAACATATGTCAATGGAGTTCGCCAAGAAGCGGCTTGGCTTCGAGGCAAACCACGTGCCGTATCGCAGCACGCCGGAGTCGGTTAACGATCTCATGGGTGGCCGCGTTGCGGCGAGCTTCCTCGAGGCCGGCCTCTCGATCCCCCTGATCAGGGAAGGAAAGCTGCGTGCGCTCGCGGTTTCTTCCGCGCAACGATTGCCGCTGCTACCGGACGTGCCGCCGTTCGCCGAGGTATCGGGCGCCACCGATTATGAAGGCGTGTCATGGCACATGCTGCTGGCGCCTGTGAAGACGCCCCGGCCGATCGTCGAGCGGCTTCATGCCGAGATGAAACGCATCATGCAGGCGCCCGAGATGCAGGCGAGAATCGCCGCGCTAGGACTGATCCCGAACGATTCGTCCTCGATCGACGGCATGCGCGGCTACATTCAGTCCGAGCATCTCAAATGGGGGACGATGGTGAAACAGCTCGGGCTCGAAGGCTCGCAGTAAAAATCGTCCGTCAAGCCGCCCGCACGTTGGTCAGGAACTTCGACACTTCGCTCTTGAGGCGACCGGAGTCGGCCGACAAGGTCTTCGCGGCCGCCAGCACCAGCGAGGAAGCCGAGCCGGTTTCGGTCGCGCCGCGCTGCACGTCGGTGATGTTGGACGAGACCTGCTGGGTGCCTTGGGCGGCCTGCTGGACGTTGCGGGAGATTTCCTGCGTCGCCGCGCCCTGCTCTTCCACCGCGGCCGCAATGGTCGAGGAGATTTCCGACAGCTTCTCGATGGTGCCGGAGATATCCTTGATGGCGTCGACCGAGTCCTGGGTCGCGGCCTGGATGCCGTTGATCTGCTGCCCGATCTCGCCGGTGGCTTTCGCGGTCTGCTCGGCCAGCGCCTTGACCTCGGAGGCGACCACCGCAAAGCCGCGGCCGGCTTCGCCGGCGCGCGCCGCCTCGATGGTGGCGTTCAGCGCCAAGAGGTTGGTCTGGCCGGCGATGGTGTTGATCAGTTCGATGACATCGCCGATGCGGGTGGCGGCCTTCGACAACTCGCCGACGCGATCGGTCGTCGAGCGGGCCTGACCGACCGCATTGCTCGCCATCCGCGCCGATTCCTGCACCTGACGGCTGATCTCGTTGACCGACGAGGACAGCTCTTCGGTCGCCGACGCGACCGACTGCACGTTGGTCGAAGCTTCCTCGGAAGCGGCCGCAACCGTCGTCGACAGTTGCTGCGAACGCGCAGCCGTCGTCGACAGGGTGCCGGCGGAGGATTCGAGCTGCGACGAGGCCGAAGAGACGTTGTTGACGATTTCGCCGATCATCTGCTCGAATTCGCGGGTGATGCCGTCGACGCGGCGGCCGCGCTCGATCTTGGCTTCGGCGTCCTTGGCAGCTAGCTCGTCGGCGGCGCGCTTGGCGATCAGGGCTTCCTTGAAGATCTGCAAGGCGTCGGCCATCTGGCCGATCTCGGTCTTCTCGCCCTGGTGCGGCACTACGGCGGTGAGGTCGCCCTTGCCGAGCGCCTGCATCGGCTCGACGATCGAGGCGATGCCCGCCGAAATGTCGCGGATGACGTAGAAGCTGACGGCAGCGCCGGCGAGAATGGCAAGACCGACAATGACGCCAAGCCACATCAGCATCGACGAATAGGTCTCTTCGGCCGCGCGCGCATCTTGCGCCGCGCCCTTGTCGTTGAGCTCGATGTCCTTGTCCAGAAGGGCCTCGGCTTCATTGCCGGCCTTGATCATCTCCTTGTTCAGGTCCCGCGCCTCGCGTGACAGGCCATCCTTCTTGGACAGCTCGATCATTTTCGCCGCGATACCCTGGTATGCCTCCCAGCGTTTCGACCAATCCGCGTAGAGCGCGCGCTCTTCCGGCGAACTGATCATCGCTTCATAGGCCCTGCGGACTTTCATGTTCTTCTGGGCGAGATTCTCCAGCGCCTTTTCGGCTCCGTCCTTGTCCTCCTTGGTCTCCGCCAGCATGTGCTGGCGGATGATGGCGCGGTACATGATGGCGTCGCCACGCAGATCGCCCAGTGCCTTGATGCTCGGCAGCCAGTTGTTGGCCATCTCGTTGGTGTTGGCGTTCAGCGACCGCATGCTGCTCGCCGAGAGCAGGCCCATGCCGGCCAAGGCCAGCAGCAGCAGGCAGACGACGGAGATAATCTTGGTGCGGATGGAGAGCTTGCTGAACATGGCGGAATCCGAGCAGGAGGGAGGCGGTTTTCGGCTGCTCCATTCATCGCCCAAAAAGGTTACCGAAAAATAGCCAAACGACCTGCGCGTTAATCTTTGGCCGACGAACGACGGGTTCTCATGCCGAGCCATGCTGTTCTGGTCGCTCGCCGCGCGAAGCAATGCGCTACAGGCGTATCAAGACCACGCCGCCGACCAACAACGCCGCGCCGACGACCCGGATCGCGCTGACGGGGTGAACCGGCACGCCCAGCAAGCCATAATGGTCGAAGACGATCGATCCCAGCATCTGGCCGGCGATGAGCAGCGCGAAGAACGCCGCGGCGCCGAGTTGCGGGACGAGAAAGATGGCAAGCGCAACGAAGATCGCGCCGAACAGGCCGCCGCTCCAGGCGAACCAGGGAATGCGCGCCGCCGTCACCATGGATGGAACCGGGTCCTGCAACACCAGCGCGAGCACCACCATGCAGATGACGCCGATGAAGTAGCTCATGAAGCCCGACCAGGCGGCCGAGTTGAGCGCGGCGCGCAAATTCGCGTTCAGCGCCTGCTGCACCACAAGACTGATCCCGGCCGTCGCGGCCAGGATCACGGGAATCGCCAATTTCAACATCTGATAGTTCCGGTATTTCACTGAATCGGACCACTAGCGCCGGATTATCGGCCGAAGCCAACCACCGCGCCACCAGCTTCCGAGCCCTCACCGCCGCGACGTTATGCTCGTTTCACGGCGCCCCACCCCTGCCAATATGATCGGTGGAATCAGGCAACGGGAGCAGCGCGATGGAGGCGACCGACAGGAAATTCGCAGGATCGATTCCCGAAATCTACGAGCGGCTGATGGTCCCGCTCATTTTCGAGCCCTATGCGCTCGATCTCGCCAACCGGCTGGCCAGGACCGCGCCGCGAGACATCCTGGAGACCGCAGCAGGCACCGGGGTTCTGACGCGAGCGATCGCCTCGCAACTCCCAGCGACCGCGCGCATCGTGGCAACCGACCTCAACCAGTCGATGCTCGATCACGCGAAAACGCGGCTCGGCGATCATCGGGTGGAGTGGCGGCAGGCCGATGCGCTGGCGCTGCCGTTTGCAGACCAAAGCTTCGATGCCGTGGCCTGCCAGTTCGGCGCGATGTTCTTTCCCGACAAGGTTCATGGCTACGCGGAGGCGCTGCGCGTTCTGAAGCCGCGCGGCCATTTCTTCTTCAACGTCTGGGACGATATCGCCGAAAACGACTTTGCCGACGTCGTGACCGAAGAACTGGCAGTCTTGTTTCCTGACGATCCGCCCCGCTTCATGGCGCGAATTCCACATGGCTATCACGATGCCGGGCAGATCCGCCGGCACTTGAACGCGGCGGGATTTGGCACGGTTTCGATTGAAACGGTCTCGCGAACGAGCAAGGCCGCCTCCCCGCGCGATGCCGCGGTCGCCTACTGCCAGGGCACGCCGTTGCAGAACGAAATTGTCACCCGCGACGCCTCGCGGCTGGAAGAGGCGACGCAGCGGGCGGCGGACGCCTTGGCGCGGCGATTTGGCGAAGGCGTCATCGAAGGCCGCATCCGGGCGCTCGTCATTACCGCTTCACGGTAGCCCTCGCCTGGCGAAAACCACAACGAACTCCGTGGTGCAGCCCGCTCCGCGACCGGCGCGATGCCGCATGCCGGCAAGCCGGTCGGCAGGGCGGCAAGCCGCTTGACGTTTCTTTCCGTCACGCGTCTGGCACCCCGGCGAGCAACAGGCCTCCATAAAAGCGTTCTCGCCCGTCAAGAAAGCCCTTGTTGTCGCTCGGTTGCGAAGCCCGCATGCGGCGGATCGTGAAGCCCGGATTGAGCGCGAACCCCGCCGCGGCGGCCAGACGTGCCTCGTCGAGTGAGCCTTGCAAGCCCAAAGCTGCGGCCAGCGCAAAGTGCGTAAAAGGAGAATTACGATTAGCCTCAATGCTTCGCCGGAACCACTCTACGGCCTCCGTGTCCAGACCGAGTTGTATCTTGCTCATGCCTAGAAAATGCATCCACCGATGAGCAAAAATATCGCGGGGCGAGAGTCGGAACGCCTCGAGTATGTGGCCTTCGGTTTCGCTGGCGCGACCCAGGTAATATTTAGCCATCCCGATAACGGCATGGGCATCGGCCAAATTGCGATCCAGCGTCAATGCCTGCTCACATTCCGCTATTGCCTGCACATTGCGGTTCGTCATGTTGTAGATGGTACCGAGAACCCTGTGCGCCAGCGCCCGGTCCGGATCCAGTGAGAGCGCCCTGATCGCATTCGCTTCGGCCATCGCCAGCAGCGCCGACCGGTCGTCCGTTAATATGTAGGCGCCGGCCGTGGCGTCGACGTTCGCAAGGCCGACAAGCGCCCCGACATTTCGGGAATCAATTTGCAGCGCACGCTCGAAAAAGCGTCTGGCCTGCGTTAGCGGTTCGGAGGTCGGCCCCTTGTAGAGACAGGCGGTGCCCTGAAAGACGAGTTCCATGGCGTCAGGGTTTCTCGAACGCTCCGCCCGTCGTGCTTCAGCCAAAATAAGCTGGGCGTCCAATGCCTGGGCCAGCCGTGCGACAATCTCGTCCTGCATGTCGTACAGATCGGCGATCGGCTTTTCGAAGCGCTCAGCCCAAATGTGCTTGCCGGTTTCCGCGTCGATCAACTGTACATTGACGCGAAGCCGTTTGCTGCCCCGCTGCACTGATCCCTCGAGCGCGTAGCGAACGTTCAGCTCGCGCCCGATCTGCTTCACATTGACGGCCTTGCCCTTGAAGGTGAACGCGGTGTTGCGGGCGATCACGAACGATCCGTCGATGCGCGACAGGTCCGTGGTGAGGCTCTCGGTCACCCCGTCGGCGAAATATTCCTGTTCCGGGTCGTCACCGAAATTCGCAAACGGCAACACGACCATGGAGAGGTACGGCGGGGATACCGGGCCGCGCACCGCAAAACCGTATGATGTCCCCGCTTCGGCGCCTGATCGTGGCCAGGCATAAGCTCGCGTTGGGCGAGCGATGTTCTTGAAGAACTGCTCTCCCATGTCGTCGAATTCGACAGCCAGCTTGCTGCTGACCTGATCGTAGGCAGCCGCAGAGAGGCAGATGCCGCCCGGCGCGGAGATGCTCTCAAGCCGCGCCGTGACGTTGACGTCGTCTCCGAAAATGTCATGGGGTTCGACAATGACGTCGCCGATATTGACGCCCACGCGGATCAGGATTCGCTGATCTTCCGGATCTTTGACTGAAACTTCCGCGATCCGATTCTGGAATTGCAACGCCGCCCGGGTCGCTTCGACAGCGCTTGGGAACTCCGCAAGCAGCCCGTCCCCGGTATTTTTTACGACCCGTCCGCCATGCTCGGCAATCGCCGGGACGACCACTTCCGCCAGAAGCGAGGTCAAACGCGTATGCGTCGCCTCTTCCTCGGCATGCATGAGCCGGGAATAGCCGGCCACGTCCGCCGCCAATATGGCGACTAACCTGCGTTCAAGCCGGGCGGAATGTTCCTGGACCATCATGGATAACCTGCTGCGGCCCAAAGTACGATAAAATCCAATCGAGCGCCAAGAACCACAAGTAGGTTGATCAGATCAGTCACACCGCAGGTTGACCTGACGTTCGGCAAGCTGACGATATGATTGCCCGGAGCTGTGGGAGGCTTCATGACGATTAATTCGACCGCTAAAATTTTCGCCAGAGAGGGCACATCGGACGCCGCTATCAGACTGGACCGACCGATCGGCGCCCCGGATAATCGAATTCCATGATCGCTGCGGAAAATACCGGCACCATTGACGTGAAGGGTCCGAATGCGACGGGGCAATGTCGAATTGGGGCAGATTTGTCGGAGATCTCCATACAATCGAAGCGCGACGATCTGGTTAAAGATGGAGGGAGGTATGCCGCTATCGCGGACCTGCTCTTCGATCACGGGCAAACCTCGCCCGACCGCGCCGCGATTCTGGCTCCCGGCCGCGACCCGATGACACACGGGGCGTTGTGGACACAAACCCGCGACGTCGTTCGCGCGCTGCGAAACCTCGGTGTCGGCCGAACCGATCGCGTCGCGGTCGTGCTGCCGGGCGGACCTGAGGCCGCGGTCGCCATGGTTACCGTTGCCGCCAGTTCGGTCTGTGTACCCCTCAATCAAGCTCTCACAGAAGACGAATACGGCCGCTATCTTGGCGAATTGCGCCTCAAGGCGCTGCTGACATCCGCCGATGCGAATCCGGCCGGCCGGCGCGTTGCGCAGGCAATGGGCATTTCCGTCATCGATATATTGCCGCAAACCAATCAGGGGGCCGGTTCGTTCCGCATCGCCGGCGAGACCGCGCCGCGACCGAGTGACGGCGAATTTGCCTCAGGCACGGACGATGCGTTCATCCTCTTGACCTCGGGCAGCACGTCGTCGCCGAAGACCGTGCCGCTGACGCATGCGAGCGTCTGCCTGTCGGCCGGCAATGTGGGCGACAATCTGTCGCTTGGACCGCGGGATCGGCTACTGAACGTGCTGCCGCTGTACCATGGACACGGCTTGATCTCGGGCCTGCTGGCCGCGCTCGTTGCGGGCTCGAGCGTGGTGTGCACGCCAGGCTTCGACGCGACAAGGTTTTTCGACTGGCTCGCCGAATTCCGGCCAAGCTGGTACACGGCGGTGCCTGCGATTCATCAGGCGATATTAGCGGTGGCGGCTCCCCACAGGGAGGCCGCAAAGCGATCTTCATTGCGGCTCGTTCGATCGGCTTCCACGTCCCTGGCTCGGCAAACTCTGAACGGGCTTGAAGCCTTGTTCGGCGTTCCGGTTGTCGACACCTTCGGCATGACAGAGGCCGCCACGCAGGTTGCTGCCAACCCGCCGCATCGGCGAAAGCCGGGCTCCGTCGGGCCGGCCGCCGGACCAGAAATCGCAATTCTCGACAGCCAGGGCCGGCAATTGCCGGCCGGCAAACGGGGCGAGCTGGCGCTGCGTGGTCCCACGATCACCCGCGGCTACGACAACGACCCGGCCGCAACAGCCTCATCGTTCCAGAACGGATGGTTTCGAACCGGCGACATCGGATATCTGGACACGGACGCCTACCTCTTCATCGTCGGCCGGCTGAAGGAAATCATCCACAAGGGCGCGCAGAAGGTCGCCCCCGCCGAGGTCGAGGCGGCGTTGCTGGGTCATCCCGATGTGGCCGATGCCGCGGTTTTCGCCGTACCCCATGACCGGCTTGGCTCGGATGTCGCCGCTGCGGTCGTCCTGCGCCCCGGCGCGAAAGCGGATGTCCAGGGACTGCGCGACTTCGCCCGCGAACATCTGGCCGGCTTCAAGGTCCCGGGCGTCATCCGGATTGCCACGGAGATCCCCAAAGGCGCTGGCGGCAAGATCAAACGCGGCGAGCTACAGGCGGCGTTTTCGTCATCCACGGAGGACCGGCAGACCGTCGAAACCGCGCCGCGCCGTTCGACGCTCGAGCAAAAACTTGCCAGCGCGTGGGCAGAAATCCTGGACGTCGGTCACATCGGCTTCGATCAGGACGTCTTGGCACTCGGCGTCGATTCACTTGCCATGACCCAGATGATCCTTCGCATCAAGGAGGATTTTGGCGTCGAGTTTACCTTCGACGACATCTTCGAGGCGCCGACGGTGGCAGCCCTGGCGCTCCGCGTGGAGTCCTCGCAAAAACGCTCTCGCTGCCAGCCGGCGCGATCGGGCGATCTTCCCGAGGGGAGCGTGCGCGCCAAGCGACATGGCATACAACCACTGTCGATCGTTCAGGAACGCATGCTGAGGATCGAGCGCAAGCTTCCCGGTCTGCCGCAATTCAACCTCCCTTTCGCCTATCGGCTGCAAGGCCCGCTTGACGTTGCCGCGCTCAAACGAAGCCTCGCCAGCGTCATGCGCCGTCACGCCTCGCTGCGCACGGCGTTTGGCTGGCGGAAGGGAGTGCCCGTCGCGCTCGTCATGCCGGAAGGCGAGGTCAAGGCCAGATTGACGGTAAAAGATCTTTCGCTGCGAACGCTTAAGAAAAGCGCTCGGGTAAAAAGGCTTCTGCTGCTGAAGGCGAAGCTCGAAATCGAGCAAAAATCCCTGAAGCGCATCGACACCGATCAGGCACCGCTATTTCGCGCCTCCCTGTTCCGGCTCGATGCGGAAGAGCACGTTCTGCTTCTGGTTTTCCATGACATCATCATCGACGGCTGGTCGGTGACGGTCTTCATGGAAGAGCTTTCCGAGCTTTATTCCGCCGAGGTCGACGGCCGGGACGCGGCGCTGGGCGAAGCCAAATTCCAGTTTTTCGATTTCGCCGATTGGCAACGCGAGTGGTCCACCAGCAACGCTGCAAAGCGGCAGCTCGCGCAATGGAAGGGAAACCTGGAAGGGTTCTCACCGCTGTTCGGCGATCCGGCGATCGGCATTGGCGACGAACTGGTCTCCCGCGTGATCGCGCAGCCGTTTCAGATTTCGAGCGCTCTTGCCGCGCAACTGAGGGGCCTGAGCCACGATCAAGGCGTGACGCTGTTCACGAGTTTGCTCACCGCATTCAAGGCGCTGCTGTCGTTGCGCAGCGGGCGCGACGACATCTGCGTGGCGACCCTGATGGCCAATCGCGCCGAGCTTGGAAGGGAACGGGTTATCGGTCCATTTGCCGGCACAACGCTGATCCGGACCCGGATTGATCCGAATTTGACGTTCGGCGAGGCGCTCGGTCGCGTACGCCAGGCGGTTTCCGAGGCCTACAACAAGCAGGAGCTGCCTTTCGACATCCTTGCGGCCCGGCTGGCGGAAGAAACCGGCCTTTCTCCTTCCTCGCTTGTTCAAATCTACTTCGTTCTCCAGGTTGGCTTTCGCCGGCCGCTCAAGCTCTCGAACATAACCGTCCGACGGTTCATTCATCAGGAGGGCCGAACCGTGATGCCGATCGACCGCGCCTGGCTTTCGATGACATTGAGAGAGACCTCGCCGGGGATTACCGGCCTGTGCGAGCACAAGGACGAGCTGCTCAAAACCAAGGCCACGCTGGACTGGGTCAAGGATTACAGAAAATTCCTGGCAAAGGCGGTCGCCAAGCCGCATTGGCAGCTTGGCCGACTGGCCGAGATCTGAGGATATGCGTCCGGTCGCTCCGGCCCAAAATGTTTGACAATCCGGCGATAATGCAGCTTGATTGATACTATCGAACCTAAGCTATTCAGCGTTGGACAAGTTTGTTGGCTCAAATCTATTTCAGGGAGCGGAGCGATGTGCGGTTTCACGGTGAACTTGATCGACTTCGATAAGCTGACACCTGCGCAAAAGAAGGCTCTTTTGAAAAATTACAAGAAGAAAAAGGCCGACTATCAAGCCTTGATCAGGGACGCCGATAGGTCGCTCAAGGGCATCGAAAAGGCGCTCGTCATCATGCAGAAGAAGAGCGCAAAAAAGTCGGCGAAAAAAGCGAAGCGCTGATCACACCGGAGTAACCCCGGTGCACGGCTTGATCTTCGTCGCCCTTCGCTCGCGCGATGCGATCAGACCGACAAAAACTTGTCCGGCGTCAGCGGCAGATCGCGAACACGTTTTCCGGTGGCGTTGAAGGCGGCATTGGCGATCGCAGCCGCAACGCCAGTAATGCCGATCTCGCCGATGCCGCGCGCGCCCATCGGCGTGCGGGGATCGGGAATGTCGGTCCACAGCACCTCGATATCGGGCACGTCGAGATGCACCGGCACATGATAGTCCGCGATCGAGGCGCTCATGATCCGCCCCTTGCGCTCGTCGAACACGGTTTCCTCGGTCAGCGCCATGCCGATGCCCATGATCATGCCGCCGCGAAACTGGCTCGCCGCGGTCTTGGGATTGAGGATGCGGCCGCAGTCGAACGCGCCGACCAGACGGTCGATGCGGATTTCACCGGTCACGTCGCTGACACGAAGCTCGCAAAACACCGCCGAGCGCGAATGCATCGAGAATTTCAAGAGCTCCAGCGGCGCGCTGCTCTCGCCGGTCGCGCTGACCTCGCTGCGCGCCGCGCGGCCAAGAATTGACACGAAGCTTTCGTGCCGCGAAGGATCGCCGATCTTGCGCAAGCCAGAGTCGGCGAATTCGATCTCGCTTGGCCTCAAGCCCGCGAGCGGCGTGTCGTTGCCGGCAAGACGCAGCAGGTCGCCGGCGAGTTTGACGCTCGCCGCGGTGGTCGCAGCACCGAGCGAAGCCGTCTGCGACGAACCGCCCGCCATGGCGCCGAAGGGCAGACTGGTATCGCCGATCCGCACCGTGACACTTTCCAGCGGCAGACCAAGACGATCGGCCGCGATCTGCCGTTGCACGGTCACTGTGCCCATGCCCATCTCGTGCGCGGCGCTTGAAACCATCGCCTGTCCGTTGCCGTCGATCGTGATCCGCACCGACGTGCCGGGCAGCCGCATATAAGGAAAGGAGCCGCTGGCGCAGCCCATGCCGATGAGCCATTCGCCGTCGCGGCGCGCCCGCGGCTTGGCCGCGCGGCGCTCCCAGCCGAAACGTTTGGCGCCGAGATCATAGGCCAGCATCAGGTCGCTCTGGGAATGCGGCGCGCCGGTCAGCGGATCCTTGTCGGCGATGTTTCGCCGCCGCAGCTCGATCGGGTCGATCTGAAGCGCATGCGCCAGTTCGTCCATCGCGCTCTCGACCGCAAAGGTGCCGGGAGCCTCGCCGGGCGCGCGCATGAAGGTGTTGGCCAGCACGTCGAGGTCGACCGTGTGCTGGACGATATCGTAGCTTTCGCTGGCATAGAGCGAGCGGCTGGTCAGCGTGAAGGCCTCGTCGCAGACGCTGGACGACGGCTTCACCGAGAAGCCGTGATGCAGCAGCGCCTTGAGTTTTCCGCCTCCGTCAGCCGCGAGCGCGACGCGCTGCTCGGTCTGCGACCGGCCGCCGATCAGGCGGTGCATGCTGGCGCGCGACAGCGCGATCCGCACCGGACGCCCGGCCAGTTTCGCCGCGGCCGCGCCCAGGATCTGGTGATCCCAGAACGCCTTGCCGCCAAAACCGCCGCCGACAAAGGGCGAACTGACGAAGACCTGCGTTTCCTTGATGCCGAACACCTTGGCGAGCGAACCGGCGGTGCCGTACAGCATCTGCGTCGCATCATGCACGATCAGGCGGTCGCCTTCCCAGGCAATCGTCGTCGCATTCGGCTCGATCGGATTATGGTTGTGCCAGGGCGTGCGGTAGGTCGCATCGACCTTGTGTGAAGCAGCCTCGAAGGCCGCTTCGCTATCTCCTCGTTTGAGCCGGTTTCGTTCGATCAGAAGCGACTCGGGCGTGTGCGCGCTGGCCTTGGCTTCCTCGAACCGCGTGCGCGCCGGCGCCGCCTCGTAACGCACCTTGATCAGCGAGGCGGCATGGTCGGCCTGCTCTTGCGTCTCGGCGAGCACGACCGCAACCACCTGACCGTTCCAGCGGACGTCAGGATCCTGCATGACCGGCACGATGTTGCTGCCCGCGGCCTTGAGATTGGTGAGACCGATCGGCGGCGGCATCGCCATCTTCGGCGCGTTGCGATGGGTCATGACCAGCGCGACGCCAGCCGCGGTCTCGGCGGCGGCAACGTCAAGCTCCGTGATACGGCCGCGCGCAATCGTCGAATGGACGCAAGCCGCGTAGAGCAGCCGGTCCATCTTCACTTCGGCCGCAAAGCGCGCCGCACCGCGCACCTTGTCGGAACCATCGACCCGCGATTGCTGCGTGCCGAGGCTCACGCGTTTGTCGATCAGCGGGTCCGGCGTCGCGCCCGGCAACCAGCTCGTGGGCACATAGCTGATGGCGGAGCGAACCCCGCCGACGATGGCGTTTTGCAGCTTGCTCATGCGTCCACTCCCGTGAGTTCGCCGAGCACGGCGGCGATGGTTCGTCTGACGAGTTCGACCTTGAAGGCGTTGCCCTCGAAAGTTTTGGCCGCGGCAAGTTCGGCGTCGGCCGCGGCAAGGAAGCGCGCTTTCGCAGGCGCCTGCCCGCGCAACAATTCCTCGGCCTTGGTGGCGCGCCACGGCTTTGGCGCGACACCGCCGAGCGCAATCCGCACGTCCTCGATTTTCCCGCCGGCGACTTCGACCCCCGCGGCGACCGAGACCAGCGCAAACGCGTAACTCGAACGGTCGCGGACTTTCCGGTAGACTGAATTGGCGGCCGCGGAGCTGGCAGTGAGTTCGATCGCCGTGATCAGTTCGCCCGGCCGCAACACCGTCTCGATTTCCGGATGGTCGCCCGGCAGCCGGTGGAAATCGAGCAGCGGCACGCTGCGCGCGCCGGCCGAACCGGCGAGATGCACCGTCGCGCCGAGCGCGGCAAGCGCCACGCACATGTCGGATGGATGCGTCGCGATACAATGCTCGGACGCGCCGAAAATCGCATGGTAGCGGTTGAAGCCCTCGATGGCGTCGCAGCCGGTGCCTGGCTCGCGCTTGTTACAGCGCGCGCCTGACGCGTCGTAGAAATAAGGGCAGCGTGTTCGCTGCAGGATGTTGCCGCCGACGGTTGCCATGTTGCGGATCTGTGCGGATGCGCCCGCCAGAACCGCGCGCGACAGCATCGGAAACCGCGTGCGCACGGCCGGATGCGCCGCAAGCTCGCTGTTGCGAACCGCCGCGCTGATCATCAGGCCGCCATTCGGTGTATCTTCGATCGTGCCCGGCAAACGCGATACGTCGATCAGCGCAGCCGGCGCCTCGATGTTCTGCCGCATCAGGTCGACCAGATTGGTGCCGCCGCCGAGATAGCGTGCCGGCTCGGCGCCTGTGATGGAAAGGGCTTCAGCGGGTTCGGCGGCGCGCCGATACTCGAACGGCCTCATGCCACGCCTCCCGCCAGCATCTCTTCGATCGCTTCAACAATCCCGTTATGCGCACCGCACCGGCACAGGTTGCCGCTCATGCGTTCGCGGATTTCCTGGCGCGTCACGCCGTCAGGCCCGCTCGCGAGATCGGACGTCACGTAGCTGGGGTCGCCGCGGCGAAATTCCGCGACCATGGCAATCGCCGAGCAGATCTGGCCCGGCGTGCAGTAGCCGCACTGAAATCCCTCATGCTCGATGAAAGCTTCCTGAAGCGGATGAAGCCCGCCGTCCGCGGCGGCCATGCCCTCGATGGTTTGCACCTCGCGCCCGTCAGCCTGCACCGCGAGCGTCAGGCACGACAGCACCCGCGCGCCATCGACGATGACGGTGCATGCACCGCAACCGCCCTGATTGCAGCCGAGCTTGGTACCGGTCAGTCCGATCCGCTCGCGCAGGAGATCGAGCAGCGAAACCCTGACATCGTCAGGGCATGGATATTCTGTCCCATTGATGACGATCGCCATCGGCACCTCCATTCGCAAGGCCGCTTGGATAGCGAGCCGGGGAGGACTTTCAGGATAGTACGAACTTCGTAGTATTCAAGACCCCGATCTGGAGATCTTTTCCGTCAGCCGGATCAGTTCGCGTTGTTCCTTTGGATCGAGCGAACGCAGCATCATGCGGCAGGCTTCGCGATAGGCCGCGATGTGATCCTCGATCGCCTGCCGTCCCGCGCCGGTTGCGGTCAGCGCCGCCGAACGGCGATCTTCCTCGGGCCGCCCGCGCTCGACCAGATCTTTCCGCACCAGCCGGTCGATGGCGGATGACATCGTCGTCATCGCAACGTTGAGATAACGCGCGACATCGCCGATGCCGCAACCGGGATTGTCGCCGATGAACACCAGCGTCTGGGCGTCCAGCGCGTTGAGCGCATTGTCGGCCGCGGCCGCCGCCTCCGCCACCTTGAAGCGGCGCGTGAACAGCTCGAAAGCGCGCGTCAGCTGGTCGACTTGCTCTTGGGTCGGCTCGGTCATGCGACAGCAAAGCATGTTCGGCGGAACGATTCCAGCAGAGCGGCCGCTCGGTGGAGCGGATTTGACATTCGTAAAAGTCGCGGCTGCGCATGGGATGCGAATGCTAGAATCCGACCGCCAGGTTGGCTTGCCTCCGCGAGCGTGTTTCAATCGGCCGCAAAACAAGGTTCGTCACATCTTTCGGGGGAGGAACACATGAAGCTGACCCGCCGCAGAGTCCTGCATCTTGGCGCCGGCGCGACCGCGCTTCCGTTCGCCGTGACGATGCCGGCGATCCTCGCGTCGCAACACGCGGAAGCCGCCACTATTCCGGCAGCAAATGGCGCGCCTCCCCTCGCCCGGCGGCTCGCCGACTATGCGCTTGGCCTGCGCTACGAGGACCTCGATTCTGCGACGATCGAGCGGGTCAGGATTCACCTGATCGATTCACTGGGCTGCGGCATCGCCGCGCTGAACGAGGGCGCCGTGCGCATCTGCCGCGAGATCGCGCTGCCGGTCTCCGGACCTTCCACCGTCATCGGCACCGCCAGCCGTACCACGGCCGAGCTTGCGGCCTTTGCCAATGGCGCCGCCATCCGCTATCTCGACTTCAACGATACCTATGCCGGCAAGACTTTTGCGGTACATCCGAGCGACAACATCGCGCCGTGCCTTGCGGTCGCGGAAGTCGAACACGCCAGCGCGCAGGAGCTGATCACGGTGATCGTCATCGGCTATGAGGTGAATTGCCGGCTCACCGATGCGTTCGACATCTCCGCGCGCGGCTGGGACCCGCCGATTTTTGGCCTGCCCGCCGTGGCGCTCGCGACCGGGCGGCTGATGAAGCTCACGGGCGAACAACTGACACACGCCGTCGGGCTTGCCATCAACGATCACATTCCGCTCGGACTGACGCGCGCCGGCGACCTCTCGGAGTGGAAAGGCGTCGCGGTGGCTGAAGCCGGCCGCAATGCCGTGTTCGCAACCAGGCTGGCGCGCGCCGGCCTGACCGGCCCCGCGCCGATCTTCGAAGGCAAGGCCGGCCTGTTCCAGCAGGTGACTGGCGCAGCCGACATCGACGTCGCAAGCTTCGGCGGACGCGACAAGCCGTTCCGGATGAACGACTGCATCCTGAAACCCTATCCGGCCGTGATCTACACCCAGACGGCGATCGTCGCGGCGATCGAAGCCGCCAAGGAAATCGGCGCACTCGACCAGATCACGGGAATCGACGTCGCGACCACGCGCAGCGGTTATCAGAGAACCGGCAGCGAGCCGGAGAAATGGGACCCCAAGACGCGGGAAACCGCCGACCACAGCCTGCCCTACATGATCGCACGCGCCATGCTCGACGGCGACATCACGCCCGAAAGTTTTGCGGAAGCCAAATTCCGCGATCCAAAAATTCTCGCCTTCATGCAGAAGATCAAAGTTACCGAGGACCCTGCACTGACGGCACGCACCGGCGGCGCGGTGCCGACGCGCATCACCGCGACCCTGGCCAGCGGTAAGACGATCACGCGCGAGGTCGATCACGCGCCGGGCTTTGCGGCCAGACCGATGACAAGGGCCGACGTCGAGCGGAAATTCCGCGGCAATGTCGGCGCGCATTGGCCAAAGGCGCAGACCGAAGCAAATTTGAAATCGCTCTGGGCGATCGATCAGGCGAGCGACATTGGCGCACTGCTCGGCAACCTGGCTGTCGCGTAGGCCGAAAGCCGCATCATCATGGCTCGTCGACAAACGTCACTCTCGTGCCTTTCGCGACGCTGTCTGCAACCGTTTCGGCGTCCCAGTTCGTCAGACGCACACAGCCGTGAGATTCTGCCTTGGAGACATCACCCGGTGACGGCGTGCCATGGATGCCATAGCCATCAGCAGAGAGGTTGATCCAGACCGTGCCGACAGGGTTGTTGGGACCTGGCTTGATGGTGAAGGGTTTGCGGGTATGCACGCCCTTGAAATGATAATCGGGATTATAGCGGTAGGTGGGGTTACGATCGATTTCGGTCACCCTCAAGGTGCCGGTCGGGGACGGCTTCTCTTCGCTGCCGACGGTCGCCGGGAAAAATCCGATCAGCGCGTTCGACTTGTCGAAAAGCTTCACGGTTTGCCCGCTTTTGTTGACTTCCACCCGCTCCGCCTTCAGCGAAGCCGAGTCGCGAGTTGTGTCGACGACGACGATAGTATCGCCCACGCGATCGAAATGCTGCCTGGGATTGAGCATCGAAAGCAACTGCTCGCTCATGTGAAACTTTTCCGCCAGCCCTTCCCGCGCGCTCGCAAAACTCAGGTGCGGAATGTCCTTCATCGCCTCCATTTTCGACGGCAGCCTGCGAAGGAAGGGACCGGCGACATCTTTTTCGGTGAGCGTGTAGTTCACGGTCGTCTGCCGATCGTCGGCCTGAAGCCGTTTCCAGACATCCTCGGTCACGGCGTCAGAACTCGGTAGTCGTTGAGCCTCTGCGTAGGCGCGGAGAGCCTTCCTTGCGTTCTGTCCGAATTTGCCGTCGATCTCTCCCGGCGAGAAATGTGCGCGGTCCAGCAGAACCTCGAGCCTGACCACGAACGGAGTTGGCTTGTCGTTCGGAATGGTCTTGCCAGCCGGCGCAGCGCTGTTAATCGCCTCCGGCCCCATCTCGGCGCCAAACGCAGCAGTCGTCATCACGGCGACCGTCAACGCTACGTAGATTTGCTTCGTTTTCCCGGCCACATCCGTTGCCTCCAACCGCTGCCCGCAAAGGTGAAACAAGCGCGGCGCCTACGCGTTCCTCGGACCTGAAGCTTAAGGGCTCGACCGCGACAGGCCGTCGCAGCGGTGCCTCTCACCGGGAAGATTCGGCAATTTCGCGGAACATCGCTTGCGGCTCCGAGTTGGGCCGAAACGAGAAGGGCTAGCGTAAAGAGGCTGAGTACATGAACGAGATGTCCCAACTGGCCAGCGCCATGGCCACCCTTGTCTTTGCGGCGGGGATGCTGATCGCGGCGCAGCTCTATATCGAAAGCCGAGCCGTGAAAGCCGCCAGCAATCCCACAGTCCGGACGGCGCGAAGCGTGAGCGGAGAAGGTCTGGAGCTTCGAACCGATCTCAGACTGTCCCGCTGGCCGACCCCTCAATTGCAGCAAGCTCGCCTGCCATGAGACTGACTCGCCGGTTCGCTCCTTTGGCGCCCGAGCGCAGGCCGCAAGATCCGAGACTGGACGGCAAGAGCCTTCGCTTTGAAACCATGGATCATGGCGGCGAATATCCCGATACGATGCCGCAGGCCATCAAGCTGATCGACGCCAAAGGGCGCTCGTGCATCTACGTGCCGATCATGCAGGACGGCAGGGTCGTGGACTGCCAGGGACAGCTGACGGACCTTGACGACGATTGAGCCCCCGCGGAACGGAAGCCGTCCCTCTGGCTTATCGCTGCACATCAATCCGCATGCAGTGATTTCAGATGATCGACGACCTCTGGTACAAGAACAGCATCATCTATTGCCTCTCGGTCGGCTCCTACATGGACGCCAACGGCGACGGGATCGGTGACTTCAAGGGATTGTTGCGCCGCCTCGACTACCTGCAAGGCCTTGGCATCACCACGATCTGGCTGATGCCCTTCCAGCCTTCTCCCTGCAAGGATGACGGCTACGACATCTCCGATTATTACGGCGTCGATTCCCGCTATGGCACGCTTGGCGACTTTGTCGAGTTTACCCACGGCTGCAAGCAGCGCGGCATCCGCCTGATCATCGACCTCGTCGTCAATCACACCTCGAACGAACATGCCTGGTTCAAGTCGGCACGGAGCGCAAAGGATTCGCCCTACCGCGACTGGTATGTCTGGGCCGATCGAAAGCCCGCCAATGCCAGCAAGGGCATGGTGTTTCCCGGTGTTCAGAAATCGACATGGACGCACGACAAGGAAGCCGGCGCCTGGTACTTCCACCGCTTCTACGATTTCCAGCCCGACCTCAACACGTCGAACCCGATGGTGCAGGCGGAAATCCTCAAGATCATGGGCTTCTGGATTCAGCTCGGCGTCTCCGGCTTCCGCATGGATGCGGTGCCCTTCGTGATCGCAACCAAGGGGGCGAAGGTGAAGAAGTCGGTCGAGCAATACGACATGTTGCGCGCCTTTCGCGAATTCCTGCAATGGCGCGAAGGCGACGCCATCATCCTCGCCGAAGCCAATGTGCTGCCCAAGACCGACATGGAATATTTTGGCCGCGACGGCGGTCGCATGCACATGATGTTCAATTTTCAGGTCAACCAGCATCTCTTCTATGCGCTTGCAGCGGCCGACGTCCGCCCGCTGGCGAAGGCGCTTGCGGCGACCAGGCCACGGCCCGCCTCGGCGCAATGGGGCCTCTTCCTGCGCAACCATGACGAGCTCGATCTCGGCCGACTAACGAAGCCGCAGCAGAAGGCGGTTTTCGACGCATTCGGACCCGACAAGGACATGCAGCTCTACGACCGCGGCATCCGCCGGCGCTTGGCGCCGATGCTGGGCGGAGACCGCCGCCGCCTTGAACTCGCTTACAGCCTGATGTTCACGCTGCCCGGCACGCCGGTGATCCGCTACGGCGACGAGATCGCGATGGGCGACGATCTGAGCCTGCCCGAGCGCAATTGCGCGCGCACCCCCATGCAGTGGTCGACCGAGCCGCAGGGCGGCTTCACCAAGGGCGGCAAGCCGAACCTGCCCGTGATCGACGAGGGACCCTACGGCTACGAACACGTCAACGCAGCCAAGCAACGCCGCGACGCCAACTCGATGCTGAACTGGACCGAGCGCATCATCCGCATGCGCAAGGAAGTCCCCGAGGTTGGATGGGGCGACTTCAAGGTCATCACGACGCGCGATCCGGCGATTCTGATCGTTCGTTACGACTGGCGAAACAACTCGGTGTTGTTCGTTCATAATCTGAATGAGCAACCCCGCGAAATCTCGTTCCGGGTCGGCCTTCCCGGTGAAGCCGGAAAATTGCTTGTCAATCTGCTCAGCGAGGACCACAGCCGCAGCAATGATGGCGGCCATCATAGACTGCTGCTGGAAGGCTACGGCTATCGCTGGTATCGCGTCGGCGGACTGGACTATCTCCTGAAGCGGGCCGACATCGACACCAACGCGACGGGAAAAGCCGGGCACCCGGCCTGAGGTCTGGTCGGCGCATCACCAGAAGCCGCGCGGATTTTCAGGGAGGCCGCGGCCGCGCCGATCATAGTACCGGACTTTCACCACGCCATTCGCGTTCGTGGTCTTGACGCTCGCGCACCTGCCATTGGGGTGATAGCTGTATTCGAAGTCGAAGAACACCGCGCCCTTGAGCATCTTGGTGACCCGCGTCAGCTTTCGGTCGCGATAGTAGCCGATCAGATAGACGCTGCCTTCCGCATGACACGCGTCGGCCTCCTCCTTGCTGATCTTGTGGGCGAGGCTGATCGGGTGCCAGTAGCCGTCCCAGCCGCGATAATATTCGACCGGCTCGTGTGTGATGCGGGCCCTGACGATGGCGGCCCAGGCCAGCCAGCCGCCGACCAGGATAACGATCAGGACGACCAGACCGATCAGGATTTTTCCAATCAGAACGATCGCGGAGATCAGGAACTCCATGGCAGCCTCGATGGCGAGCTATTTGGTGCGGCGATAGAGTCCCTGGAACGTCACGCCGGCGCCGCCGCAGCCGCCGTTGTCGCCGACCATGAGCCAGGCCCCGATGCGCTGCATCTGTACGTGGCAGCCTCCGTCATCACCGTCGGCGAAATCGAGCATGTCGTCTTTCGGCACGACATCGCCCGCGAACTCGCCGGTATGAAAATCGCGCGCGGTCGGAACGGTGATGCCGCCCTCGACATGCAATTTGCCGCCCGCGCCTTGGGTGATCTCGATCGGGCCGCCGGGATGAAACCATTTGCCGATCCAGTCGGACGCCCTGGTCGGCGACATCCGCGCCACCGGCGTCAGCGCCGCGCTCGGCAGCCAGCCGGTCGCCCCGATCTGCTTCTTCGCCAGCGGCGACTGGTAATTGATGCAGGTGAACGCGCCCTGCGTCGCGCCGACGAACACAAGATCATCGGTGACGAGATAGGCGTTGCGGCGGCAGGCATCGGTCAGCGCCGGGCAGCTTTCCGCCTTGAAGTCGTCGTCGTACGGGCTCTTGATGAAATTGACGCGCGGCTTCGCCGTCACCTTCGCGATCACCCAGGGCGACTTGTTGTCCCAGCCGACACCGTTGCAGTTCTTCGGATCCTCGGCGTCATAAGCCGATGCCGGCACCGCAGACAGCAGCGTTGCGAGAAACAGCAGACCAATGCCGGGCGCGCGCATCCGAAATCCGTCTGACATGGCGAATTCATTACTAGTCGCCTGTCAGGGGGTGTCGGTTCAAACGTCGAAGAAGACGCGCGCTATTTATACGTCTTGATATATTCGACGATGTCATCGACGTCCCTAGGATCGTGCAGGCCGTCGAAGGGCATCCGGTTGCCCCTCACCTTGGCTTGCGGATCGGCGATGTAATCCCGCAAATTGGCTTCGTCCCAGACGAGATTGGCCCGCTTCATCGGGTTGGAATAGCGGAAGTCGTCGAGCGCGGCGGACTTGCGGCCGAATACGCCTTTGAGGCTTGGCCCGAGCGCATCGGGCTTGTCCTGATGGCACGTCGCGCAGGCGGCATAGAGCGCCTTGCCGTGCTCGGCGTCGGCGGAAAGCGCAGGTGTGAGTGATGCCGCCGATATCGCGGCACCGAGAGCAAGCAAAACACGTCGCATGGAAATCCTTCGCACGAACAGAATTCGAAATCACACCGGCACCAGCGGACCGGGGTTCTTGATGTAGCGCTTGGTGATCGCCTCCGCCGACCAGTAGGCCAGCGCGCCGACCAAACCTGTCGGGTTGTAGGAGGCGTTTTGCGGGAACACCGAGGCGCCCATGACAAAGAGATTGTCGGCCTGCCACGCCTGCAAGTACCGGTTCACGACGCTGGTCTTCGGATCGGAGCCCGTGATGGTGCCGCCGGTGTTGTGCGTCGACTGGTACGGCACGACGCTGTAATTGCCCCGCCGCACCGATGCCGGACCGATCTTGGTCGGATTCATCGCGCGCCCGATCCGCTCCATCTGGGCGCCGATATATTCCACGAGCTTGTGGTCGTTTTCGCGGAAGTTGTAGGTCATTCGCACCAGCGGCCGGCCGAGCACGTCCTTGTAGGTCGGATCGAGGTCGAGGAAATTCTCGCGGTGGGCGTAGCTGCACCCGGACGCGCCGATGTTGAAGGCGTGGTTGTACCACTTCGCGGTGGCCTGCTTCCATTCGCGGCCCCAGCGCGGCGTGCCTGAAGGCACCGGCCGCGTCTGGATCGGACGGCCGTTGGTGGTGCCGGCGGCGATGATCGCGCCACCGAAGAAACCGAGACCGCCGTGGTCGAAATTGTCGCCGTTGAAGTCGTCGATATTCGTGGTGTGCGCGCCGGACGCCATGAACGGGTTGATCACCTTGTCCTCGAAGAACACGGTGACGGTGTTGCCGGAGAGCTGGTAGCAATAGTTGCGCCCCAGCGCGCCCTTGCCGGTCGCGGGATCATATTGCTCGCCGATCCCCGCCGTCATCATCAACAGGTTGTTGTTGAACACATACGCGCCGAGCACGACGAGGCCGGCCGGCTGTTCGTACTCCTCGCCGGTGCGCGTATCGACGTAGCGCACGGCTTTCACCTTCTTCGCCTGCCTGTCGTAGACCAGTTCTTTCACATAAGCGTAGTTGCGCAGCTCGAACTTCGGCTCGCTAAAGAGATTCGGCAGGATGCAGACGTTGGGCGAGGCTTTGGCGTTGGCCTCGCAGCCGAAGCGCTCGCAATGGCCGCAGAACTCGCAGGCTCCCAACGTCAGTCCTTCCGGGTTGGTGTAGACCTCGCTCGAATTCGCCGAGGGACCCGAGAAGGTGCTGTAGCCGAGATCCTTGCAGGCTTTCTCCATGATCGAGCCGGCCATGGTCTGGGTGAGAGGCTTGTTCGGATATTCGTTTTGCCGCGGCCCTTCGAACATGTTGCCGCCGACGATCTTTTGCCCGCGCAGATTGCCGGCCTTGCCGGAGACGCCGCAGATCTTCTCGAAGTGATCGTAATAGGGTTCGAGCTCGTCATAGCTGACGGGGAAATCCTCGATCGTCATCTCCGACGGAATAGCGTTGCGGCCATAACGCTCCGTGAGATGGGAGCGGAGCTTGTGATCCGATGGCAATATCCGCCAGGTCAGGCCGTTCCAGTGCGAGCCCGCGCCGCCGAGCCCGGTGCCCGGCAGAAACGAGCCCAGCCTGCGAACCGGCAACGCCGTTTCCGACGGCGAATGGCGGAAACTAACCGTCTCCTCCTGTGCGTCCTGAAACAGCTCCTGGCGCACGGCGTATTTGAGATCGTCGCGCACGTTCGGCAGCGTGAAGTCTTCGCTTGGCATGCGCTTGGCGCCGCGCTCAAGACCAACAACAGTGAGTCCGGCCTTGGTGAGTTCGCGGGCCATGATGCTGCCGGTCCAACCGACGCCGATGACGACCGCATCGACTTCCTTGAGGATCGTTGTCATGACGCGGACTCCTTCACGAGAAATCCGCGATTGAACGCGGCGGCTTGTCGTAGACCTTGCCGAGATATTTCTTGATGTCGTGGCGATAGGTCGCCGGCAAACCGGGATAGCCGACCATCTTCCACGCCGCCATGTCGCGGTTGCCGCCATACATCGGATCGGCGAAGAAGCCTTCCATGGTGATCTGCAACAGCGCGTTGAAAAACATCGCGCTGCCAAATCCCTTGAACTCGGCCTTGCCCGCCTCCATCGCCTGGAGCGCGGCGATCCTTTGCTCTTCGTTCAGCCGGTCGAAGTCCTTAGCCCAGCTCTTGCGCGTGAACTCGTTAGCCGACGCAATGCCGGCGCGGAAGAACTCGCGCGGATTGAGCGAGAGCTGATAGCCCTGTTCGGGTTTGCCTTTCGGGAATGGCCCCTGCCGGTAGAGCCGCGCGCCGGTGCCGTAGGCGCCCGCGAGCTGCCGGTCGATGAAATTGGCGACGCCGCAGTCGCTGCCGGAGGGCGAGAGATTGTCGGCCGGAATGATCGTGTCGGCCGCGGCGGCGAAGAAGGCGTGCTCGGTTGCCGTCAAGGTCAGCAATGGCTCGTCCGCCGGCGGCGCAGCTGGCGCGGCCACGGGCGCCGTTGCAGATGGCGTAACGGGTTGAGCTTGCTGCGCTTCCGCGAGCTGTGCAGGTGCAAGCACCGCTGCCGCAGCACCCGCGGCTGTCAGAAATTCACGGCGCCCGATTTTCGGGTCTTCTGCCATGACCGTCCTCCCCAGATTTATATCGCTTATGCGTTCATGCGTTCACAAACGGCTCCGGATTTGTTGATTGGCAGGTTAGCACCGCTCAAGACGGCGGCAAGCATTTCCCGTCGCAGGGATTGCATGGCCCCATTCGCTTGCTCGAGGGGAATTCCACTTCCCTCAAGGGCGGCGCTCGCATCATTTCACCTCGGTCGTGACCGGCTTGTCCTTGTCCTTGATCCGGATGACCAGCGTCTTTGAAATCCTGTCGGTGGCGTTACGTCCGAAATGCGCGGTATCTGGCGGCGTGTAGACGATCTCGCCGGCCTTCACGATTTTGGTGCCGACGCCGTCGATCTCGAAAGTCTGCTCGCCCTCGATCACGTAGACAAACTCGTGACCGCCTTCATGCTTGTGCAATGGCAGGCGGAAGCCGGGCGGCCACTCGGAGGCATAGATGATGGCTTCCTGGCCCGGCAGGTTTGAAAGATCGGTCTTGAAGATCTGCTTGGTCGCAAGACCCGGCATCTGCGCGTGGATCACCTCTGATGATCCGAGGCCGAGCAGAATTCCGCCTGTGACCAACACGGCGGCGCGTAGGTGATTGTGCATCGGCTTGCCCTCCCTCCCCTGAAACTTCGGACAGCGTCACGCGACGATGCGCGGCGCGGCAGTTGCTTTATCGCCAGTGTTCGGCGTCCCTGTTGGCTCAATCAAGAGGATATGCACCTCTCCATGCGCCACGGGCCGGTGCTCGACGCCCTTGGGCACCACAAAGACCTCACCGGCGCTCAGCGTCACCGTGCGATCGCGAAGTTCGATGTCGAGCGTCCCGTCGAGCACAAGAAAGAAATCATCGGTGTCGTCGTGTTTGTGCCAGTGGAACGGACCTTCGAGCTTGGCGACCATGATGTCATTGTCGTTATAGGTCGCGACGGTGCGCGGCGAGAAACGATCGTTGAACGTCGCGAGCTTGGCGGCGAGATTGGCGGGTGCCTTCATGACGCTTGCCTTGTTTTCGAGAGACCGGCCCGTCGCGATATTGGACACGCGACCGGCGCGTTGCAAGTTCGGATCACAGGCGATGCAGCCTATCCGCCGATGGTTTGCACCAGCGCGTCTCCGCCGCGGATCGACCATGCGGTCATGCGGCGTTCAAAGAAATCGAAGATCGCATACATGCCGACGCCGAGCACGCCGACGACCACGAGCGCGGCGAACACCAGCGGCACGTTGAAGTTGGAGCTCGCCACCAGCATGACATTGCCGATGCCGTTGTTGCCGGCCACGATCTCCGCGATCACCGAGCCGACAAAGGCAAGCGTCACCGCAATCTTCAGCGAGGCGAAAAAGAACGGCAGCGAGCGCGGAATGCCGATCTTGCGCGTGATGTCCCAGCGCGTGGCGCCGAGCGAGCGCATCACCTCGAAAAGCTCCGGCTCGATGGTCGCAAACGCGGTCGCCACATTGGCAACGACCGGAAAGAACGACAGCATGAACGCCGTACACACCGCCGGAATGGTGCCGGCGCCGAACCAGATCACGAAGACCGGCACCAAGGCCGCCTTCGGCACGCTGTTGAAGCCGATCAGGAGCGGGTAGACCCCGCTGTAGGCGAGGCGCGACGAGCCCACGAGAATGCCGAGCGCCAAGCCGAACACCACGGCGGCCACGAAGCCGATCAGGGTCGTGGCGAGCGTCGACATGCCGTGCAGGAACAGCGGGTAGCGGAATTTGTAGATCGCCTGCAACGTCTCCCACGGCGTCGGCAGGATGAAGCTCTTGATGTCGAACAGGTAGATCAGCAGCCACCACGCCGCGATCAAGGCCAGCGTCAAGACCCAGGGAGCGAGCCTCTCCTGAAGTTTCCGCATCACTGCTGCTTCCCCAGACCGATATGGTGACGCAAATCGTGCACCAGGTCGACGAAACCGGGTTCGAAGGTGCTTTCCAGCGTGCGCGGGCGGGGAATGTCGATCACTGAAGACTTGAGGATGCGGCCGGGCCGCGCGCTCATGACGTGGACGGTTTGCGCCAGATAGACCGCCTCCCGCAGCTCATGCGTCACCAGGATGACGGTGCATTTGCGGAACGACCACAGGTCTTGCAGCACCGCCCAGAGCTCTTCGCGCGTGAAGGTGTCGAGTGCGGCGAAGGGTTCATCAAGCAACAGGATCGAAGGCTCGTGGATCAAGGCGCGGCAGAGCTGGGCACGCTGCTGCATTCCGCCGGAAAGCTGCCAGGGCATGCGGTCGCCGAATCCGGCAAGCCCGACCTTCTCCAGCAGGACATCGGCGGCTTGCCGGTGCTTGTCGCGGTCGATCTTCTGGCGGCTGCGATAGGGCTCAACGATTTCGAGCGGCAGCATGACGTTGTCGCGGATGTTGCGCCATGGCAGCAGCGTGGCGTTCTGGAACGCCATGCCAACAGTTTTCAGCGGCTGCACCACCTTCTTGCCGTCGACGGTCACCGTGCCCCGGCTCGGCTGCACCAGACCGGAAATCAGCTTCAGGAGTGTCGACTTGCCACAACCGCTGGGGCCGACGATCGCCAGGAACTCACCGTGTTCGATCGCGAGCGTGGCCGAGGAAACCGCGAGCGTCTGGCTCGCCGCATCCTGCGACGCCGTGCCGTAGATGAGATCGACGTTGCTGAGCTCGATGAACGGCATCACTCTCGCTTTATTCGGACTTCTTGAAACGCTGCGCCGGCAATACCGTCTCGATCAGCCTCTCCTTCTCGTCCGGCAAATAAGCGGCATCGAAGATCTCTTCCAGCTTCGGCCGGCGCGGCAGGTTATAGGCTTCCGCAATCTCCGTGATGTTGGTTTCCAGCCGCTCCCGGTCGATGTCGCCAAAACCTTTCTTCCGCACCGTCTCGGTCAGGATGCAACATTCGAGCGCGACCTTCAGCCGCTCGCGTTCGATATCCGGGTTGAGCAGCGGCTCAAAGGCGACCGCTGCATCGACAGCTAACTCCGGATCGCGGGCCATGTCCTTCAGGCCTTTGAGCGTCGCGCGCAGGAAGCCGCGCACGCTATCGGGGTGTTCTTTCAGGAAGCGCGATGACGCCGCCACCGAATTGGCGTAGAGCAGCAGGCCGTAATCCTTGTACATGAAGTACCGGACATCGCTCGCCGGGACGCCCTTGGCCTTCAACTCCAGCAACGCGTTGAAGATCTGGCCGGGAATCGCGTCGACCTTCTTCTGCACCAGCAATACTTCGCGCAAGGCAGGATCGATGGTCTGAAACTCCACGCTTGCCGCGTCAATGCCGGTCTTGCGCGCGAAGATCGGGAACAGCTTGAAGGTGGAATCGTTCGGGGCCGAACCGAGCTTCTTGCCGTTCAACTGCTTCGGCTCGGTGATGCCGCTCGACTTCAGCGTCACGATCGCGGCCGGCGCTTCCTCGTAGCCGATCATCACGACCGGGAATGCGGCGTCCGGATTCCGGGAATCGAAATCCATCACCGTGTTGATGTCGGGAAAACCCATGTCGTACACGCCGGCGGCAAGCTGGCGCACCACTTCGGCCGATCCCTTGCCGCGGTCCATGGTGACGTCGAGGCCTTCGGCCTTGTAGTAGCCCTTCTGCAAGGCGATCAGGAATGCGCCATGCGTCGCGCCGGGAATCCAGTCGAGCGTAAAGCGGACCTTGGTCTGGGCGCTGGCCGTGCCAGATACGGCGATCGTGCCAAGCACGAGAAGAACAACGGCGGCAAACCGAACTGACTTCATATCGCCTCTCAGATCACGTTGGCGGCGGCGAGAATGTCGCGGGCGCGCGAACGCTGCTCGGGCGAGATGATCAGGCGCTGGGCGAAATCCTCTTTCAGGGGCATGGTCGCGTCGATCCCCATCTTGGTGACGGTGAAGGTTAAGGGATCGGAGGTCGGATCGATGATCGCCGATTTCACGCCCGGCACCATGAGAACGTCCTTCTCCGCCCTGACGCGGGTCGCCATCGCCCACATCACATCCTCCATGTCGTAGATATCGACATCTTCGTCCACGACGATCACCTGCTTGGTGTAGAGCTCGGTACCGAGCGCCGTGAGCATCGCCATCCTTGGTTCGCCTTCCGCAATCTTCTTCATCGAAACGATTGCAAGAAACGCGCCACAGGTTTTGTGCGGCACATGCACCGCGCGGACGTTCGGCAGGTTTCGCTTCAGAGCATTGAGGATCTCGCCCTCGCGGGTGATGCATGAGATCAGGATATGATCGCGCGACATGCCGGAGACGACGCTGTGGTACCAGGCATCGCGGCGCATGCGGACGCGCTTGGCAACAAAGACGTTCTGCGTGCTTCGGTGCGACGCATAGCCGGTGAATTCGCCGAACGGACCTTCTGGCTCGTGCACGCCGGCCAGAATTTCGCCCTCGATGACGATCTCGGCGCTCGCAGGCACTTCGAGATTTTCGATGCCGCAGCGGGCGAGACGATAGGGCTCGCCGAACAAGCCGCCGATGATGTCGTACTTCCGCACATTCGGCGGATAGGCGTAAACCATCGAGCCCATGTAATGCAGCGGGTGAGTGCCGATCACGATCGCGGCCGGCAGCGAGTGTCCCCTCGCCTCGGCGCGGCGGTGATATTCGTACATGCGGCGGCGCGAGTGCAAGGAAACACCGAGGCGGTTCTTGCTCTTGAGCATCAGGCGATGGAAACCCGTGGTATCGACGCCGGTCTCCGGATCGCGCGCGGTGATCTGGCCCGCGGTGATATAGGGCGCGGCATCCACGGTGAACTGAAACGGTATCGGCAATTTTGTGAGATCCAGCTCGTCTCCCTCGAACACCACCTCGTCCCAGGCGGGCTTCGAGACGATTTCGGACGGAATGTATTTCTGGCAGCGCTCGCGAAAGGCGGTCGGCAGGTTTTCGACCGTGGCGCCGAGGCACCGCGCCAATAACTGGCGATTGCCGGCCACATTGGTCACGACCGGCATGCCGAAACCTTCGACCTTCTCAAAGATCACGACCGGGCTTTTATTGAGGCGATCGAGTTCGAACACGGTCGCCGTCATCTCTAACTGCTGGCTGACCTGCTCTCTGATCCGCAACACATTGGCCGGATCGTTCTTCTCGGTTTGCTCGACAAAAGCGCGCAAGCTTTGATTGTCTGTCGACACGCCGGCCTCCCTTTTATTTGCTCCGCTTCCTCCTTATCATCTTATATGATAAGTTCAGGGGAAGCTGCCTAAAATTCCAGCAGCCCACGCAACAGGATGAGGCCGGCTTTCGCCGAGAGCCCCGACGATGAGCTATCGCCAAGTACGCCGTTCAACCGGCCCGAACAACCTGACCGATCGCATCACCTTGATGCTGCGCGACGATATCGTGCGCGGCAAATACGAACCGGGCGAGCGGCTTCCGGCCGGCAAGGATCTCGGTGAAGCCTTTGGCGTCAGCATCACCGTCATCCGCGAAGCGCTGTCGCGCCTCAAATCGGACGGCCTCATCGCTTCCCATCAGGGCAAGGGCGTATTTGTCGAGGACGACGCCAAAGCACGGCCATTCCGGCTCGCGACTTCCGAGGGCCCCGGTCGCTCGCTGCGTCATATCTTCGAGTTGCGGATGGGCGTCGAACTCCAGGCGGCCACACTCGCCGCGGAACGACGAAAGCCCGCCGACCTGCGCGCGATGTCGGACTGCCTGAAGCAGATGGAGCCCAACAAGAACAGTTTCGAGCAGGCGCTTGTCGCCGATATCGCCTTCCATCTGTCGATTGCCCGCGCGACGCAAAATCCATTGATCTTCAGCTTCATGCAGTTTCTGCAACCGCACCTCTACGAGTCGATCTCGAAGGCGCGCGCCAGTTCAGCGCGGAAAGCACAGACGACGCAGATTGTTTATAAAGATCATACGGCGATCTATGAGGCGATCGCGGCTTCAGATCCTGCCGGCGCGCGACGCGCGACCCGCCGCGTATTGGAGCGAAGCCTGCGGCGCCTGGAGAAGGAGCAGGACGAAGCCTAGGCTTGGCGAAAGCCCATCGTCTATCGCGCAACGGGCGCTGCGAGCGTCGGTGAAACGGTTTTCTTGTCGGAAAGATCGATCACGTCGGCAGGTTCGATCGCGTCCCACTTTATCTTCGCCGACGTGGCCCGGTAAAACTTCACCATGACGGCCTGCGCCTCGCGGTCGTTGCCGCGCTTGTCGTGGGTCGTGATCAGACCGGTCACCTGAACGCTCTTCAGCTTGGGGTATTTGTCGAGGCTTGCGGGCACGACCTTGCGCACGATCGCGCCGAACTCGCTTCGGAGGTCGCGCTGCTTGGCCACGAAGGGATCCAGGCTGAACTCGACCACCAGGGTTTCATCGGGGAGCGTGACGATCGTCCAGGGATGCAGGCCGGGCTCGGCAATGATGCCTTTGGCGAACATCGCAGGCGTCTCGGCCGCCATTGCGGGGACCGAGAGCAACAGCGCCAGAGTCAAGGCAATTACAGAATTCATGTCGGCACCACTGTTTCCGATGCAGCCTCATTGAGCGGAACGGACAAGACAGCACCTTGATCCCCAGGGGACGCGCCGCCCGCCTCCCGCTTCCGCCGTAGAATTCAAGCATATCGACGAGGGGATGGACATCGCAAGATCAAGGGGTGCCGTAACGCCGCGCCGCCTCGATGGTCAGCCCCTTGCCAACCGCCCCGAAGGTATCGCCGTCGATGGCGCGGGCCGCCTTCAGTTTCGACGTGATGGCCTTGCGCACATGCGCCAATTGCACCGAGCCGCCGGTCAGGAACACCGCGTCGATGTCGTCTCCTTTAAGGCCGGCCTGCTTCAGGCAGATATCGATCCGCGCCTCGATGCGGGTCGCGAGACGCTGGGTGTGATTGACGAGATCCTTGCGCCCGATGCCGGCTTCAAGGCCCTTCTCAATCCAGTCGAGCGCAATGGACGATTTCGGCTTTTCTGAAAGGCTGATCTTGGCGCCTTCGACCTCCATCGCCAGCGTATGACCGCGCTGCTCGTCGAGCACGCGCACCAGTCGATCGAGCAATTCCGGTCGCGAAGCTTCGTAACGCACCTGACGGATTTCGCGGATGACCTTCGGGTCATACATGCTGTTGATGCTCGACCAGGTGGCAAGGTCGTGGAAATAGCCGGAAGGAACGTCGAGACCCGCGCGCTTCATCGCCGAGCGATAGCCGAGCAGCGGCATCACCACGCCAAGGCTGAGATAACGGTCGAAATCCGTGCCGCCGATGCGAACGCCGTCATTGGCGAGGATATCGTCCTTGCGTTCGGTGTGACGATGGCGCTCCGGCGATAGCCGCACGATCGAAAAATCCGACGTGCCGCCGCCGATGTCGGCGATCAGCGCAATCTCTTCCGAGCCGATGTGGCGCTCGTAATCCAGCGCCGCTGCGATCGGCTCGAACTGAAACGAGATATCACGAAAGCCGGCCGCCTCGGCGATGCCGCGCAGCGCGGTTTCCGCTTTGGCATCCCCGTCCGGGTTGTCGTCGACGAAGTGCACCGGGCGGCCGTGCACAACCTGCCGCAGCTCGTATCCGACCGTTTGCTCCGCGCGCCGCTTCACCGCAGCGATGTAATAGGCGATGACATCGCGGAACTTGACGCGCTCGCGCCCCACCCGCGTGGTCTCGTCGATCAGCGAGGTGCCGAGCACCGATTTGAGGCTGCGCATCAGCCGGCCATTGTCGCCCTCGACATAGGCTTCGATGGCGCGACGGCCGATATGGGCGCCGCCATCGGCTTTATAGAAAATCGCGCTCGGAATCGTGACGTGATCGCCCTCGAGCGCCGCCAGCACCGGAACATCCGACATGACGGTGCCAAGCGTCGTGTTCGACGTCCCGAAATCCAGCCCGCAAATCGACATGATTGTCCCGGCAAAAAAGGAACGTCCGTCTACACAGTTTGCGGCGCGCGATCTAGTGCCCCGATTCCGAAGTTCGTATAAATTTTCGGAGCCACGTTTCGAACTTCGGAATCGATAGGGCACTAGCTAATTAATTGATCTGGTGTGGCTTTGGTTCGGAAGTCCGCATGACAAACTCGCGGCAACCCTGATGCGGACTTCCGAACCGCCACACCAGCATTATATTTTTGGACGACAACATGTCGGGCGGACACCGAAACCACCGGAATTTTCAAAACAAAACCGCGCGATCCACAGAACATTCGACTCTAACGCGCTGACTTGATGAATCGGTTCGCATCTGTCCATAACGGAATACGACAGCGGCGTGACTCGCCGCTCGATTTAAGGAAGACGCGCGCGTGGCAAATATCAATCTGAAGATCGCTGAAGAACTTGGCGTCCGCGAACAACAGGTCGCGGCAACGGTGGAACTGCTCGACGGCGGCGCGACGGTGCCGTTCGTCGCGCGCTACCGCAAGGAAATCACCGGCGGCCTCGATGACGCGCAACTGCGCACGCTGGAAGAGCGGCTGACCTATTTGCGCGAACTCGAAGAGCGCCGCACCGTGATTCTGGATTCGATCCGCGACCAGGGCAAGCTCGACGCCGCGCTCGAAGCCTCGATCATGGCGGCCGACAATAAAGGCCGGCTGGAAGATATCTATTTGCCGTTCAAGCCGAAGCGCCGCACCAAGGCGGAAATTGCCAAAGAAGCTGGCCTCGAGCCGCTATCGGAATTGCTGCTCACCGAGCCGCAGAACGATCCGAAGAAAATTGCCGAAGGCTTCATCGATCCCGACAAGCAGGTTGCCGACGTTGCCGCAGCCCTCGACGGCGCGCGCTCGATCCTGGTCGAGCGCTTTGGGGAAGACGCCGACCTGATCGGCGCGCTTCGAGAGCAAATGTGGTCGCAGGGCCAGATGTCGGCGACCGTGCGCGCCGACAAGAAGGCCGAAGGCGAGAAGTTCAAGGACTATTTCGACTTCAGCGAGCCGCTGCACAAGCTGCCGTCGCATCGTATCCTGGCGCTGTTCCGCGGCGAGAAGGAAGAGGTGCTCGATCTCGCGATGCAGCCGGAGCCGGTCGCCGCGACACCCGCGCCCGCATCCACGCCGAATTCCTATGAACTGAAGATCATGCAGCGCTTCAATATTTCCGACCGAGGCCGTGCCGGCGACAAGTGGCTGGCGGAAACGGCGCGCTGGGCCTGGCGCACCAAGATCCAGATGCATCTCAATATCGACATGCGGACGCGGCTGTGGACCGCCGCCGAGGAAGAAGGCGTGCGCGTGTTTGCCTCCAACCTGCGCGACCTCCTGCTGGCCGCGCCCGCCGGCGAACGCGTCACCATGGGGCTCGATCCCGGCTACCGCTCCGGCGTGAAGACCGCGATCGTCGATGCCACCGGCAAGGTGGTCGCGACCACGACGATCTATCCGCATGAACCGCAGCGCGCCTGGGATGCGTCGCTGGCCGTGCTCGGCAAGCTCGCTGTCGCGCATAAAGTCGATTTGATCGCGATCGGCAACGGCACGGCGTCGCGCGAGACCGACAAACTGGCGTCGGACCTGGTCAAGCTGCTGCCCGATCTGAAGATGTCCAAGATCGTGGTGTCGGAGGCCGGCGCGTCGGTCTATTCGGCGTCCGCGTTTGCGTCCGAGGAATTGCCCGAACTCGATGTCACCTTGCGCGGCGCGGTGTCGATCGCGCGGCGCTTGCAGGATCCGCTCGCGGAACTTGTGAAGATCGATCCGAAGGCGATCGGTGTCGGGCAATACCAACATGATCTCGGCGAATCCAAACTCGCCCGCTCGCTCGATGCCGTGGTGGAAGACTGCGTCAACAGCGTCGGCGTCGACGTCAATACGGCGTCCGCCCCGCTGCTCGCCCGCGTCTCCGGCATCGGTACCGGGTTGGCGCAGAGCATCGTCAAGCATCGCGACGCCAACGGCCCATTCAAGTCGCGCAAGGCGCTGAAGAAGGTACCGCGGCTCGGCCCCAAGGCGTTCGAGCAATGCGCCGGCTTCCTGCGCATCCATGACGGCGAGGACCCGCTCGACAAATCCGGCGTGCATCCGGAAGCCTATCCGCTGGTGCGGAAGATCCTGCTAGCCACCAAGAGCGACATCAAGGCGCTGATCGGCAATGTCGAGACCTTGCGCAAGGTGCAGCCCAAAACCTTCGTCGACGACACGTTCGGGCTGCCGACCGTCACCGACATCCTGCGCGAACTCGAAAAGCCCGGCCGCGATCCCCGCCCCGCCTTCAAGGCCGCGGTGTTCATGGAAGGCGTCGAGAAGGTGAGCGACCTGAAGCCGGGGATGGTGCTTGAAGGCGCCGTCACCAACGTCGCCGCCTTTGGCGCTTTCGTCGACATCGGCGTGCACCAGGATGGTTTGGTGCACATCTCGGCGATGTCGAAGACCTTCATCAAGGACCCGCGCGAGGTCGTGAAGCCTGGCGATATCGTCAAGGTGAAGGTGCTGGAGGTGGACGTCGCCCGCAAGCGCATCGCGCTGACTTTACGCATGGATGATCCCGTGGGCGCCAAAGCGGATCGGCCGCAACCCGATCGCGGCCCGCGTTTCAACGACAAGCAGATGACGTCGCGTGGACCGGCCAAGCAGGCCAAGGACGACAACGGCGGCGCATTGGCCGAGGCGATGCGCCGCGCCGCGGAACGCAATGCGGGAAAGGCGAAGTAGCACTCGCCGCCGGATTGTCTTGATCGGCGCAAATCGCAGAGAACAGCCCATACCTGCACGCAAAGTCTCTCTGCAACAGCGGCCATGGACAATGTGACCCTCGCGCGCCAGAATCATCGCGTGGGGGTACACAACATGAAAAAACAGGCGTTTGCGGCGCGATCATCTCTTGCCGCCTTGATCCTTTCGGTCTCATTGGCGCAAGCCGTCACGCTCACGGGCGCTTGCGCGCAAGGCGCGGGCGCCGATGCGGCGACGCCAGGTAGCGGCGATCTCGCGGGCACCGTCAAAAGCGCAAAAGGCGCCGAGGCCGGCGTCTGGGTCATTGCCGAGACCACCGACACGCCGACGCGATATACCAAGATCGTCGTCACCGACGATTCCGGCCGCTTCCTGATTCCGGATCTGCCAAAGGCCAACTACCAGGTCTGGGTTCGCGGCTATGGCCTGATCGATTCGGCAAAGGTTCAGGCGAATCCTGGCGCAACGCTCGATTTGACCGCCGTCCCTGCGCCGACGCCGGCCGCGGCCGCGCAAGTTTATCCGCCGATCTACTGGTTCTCGCTGCTGCACCTGCCGCCGAAGAGCGCGTTCCCGATGGAGCAGATCAAGAGCCAGGGCGAGTGGCTCAACGTCATCAAGAGCGGCGCCTGCCAATCCTGTCATGCGCTCGGCACGCCCGGCACGCGAACCATCAGCAAGCGCCTCGGCACGTTCAAGAACTCCGCCGATGCCTGGACGGTGCGGCTGGAGGCCGGCAGCGCGCAGGCCTTCATGGCGCGCGACATCACCCGGCTCGGCACCGAGGAAGCGCTGAAGCTGTTCGGCCAATGGACCGACGGCATCGCGGCCGGCGAACTGCCGTTTGCGACCCCCGAACGTCCGAGCGGCATTTCGCGCAACATCGTCGTCACCGAATGGGAGTGGAGCGATACCACCGCCTATCTGCATGACGAGATCTCGACCGACCGGTGGGATCCCTCCGTCAACGCCAAGGGCAAGCTCTACGGCTCGGCCGAGGACTCAACCGACTATATGCCGATCCTCGATCCATCGACCCACACGGACAGCGAGGTCAAAATTCCCGTGCGCGATCCGAACACGCCGAATGTCACGGCGCGGCCGCATGGTTTCTCGCCGTCCTGGGGACCGAACGCGATCTGGAACAGCCAGACCATCACGCATAATCCGATGATGGACGAAAAAGGGCGCGTCTGGATGACCTCGCAAATCCGCGCACCCGAAAACCCCGACTGGTGCAAGGCCGGATCGGCGCATCCCTCCGCCAAGGCGTTTCCGATCAAGCAGTCGAACCGCAACATCGCGATGTATGACCCGGCGTCGGAAAAATTCACGCTGCTCTCGACGTGTTTCCCGACCCACCACCTCGCCTTCTCGCGCGACCACGCGCAATTGTTCTTCAGCGCCGGCGTCGTCGGCCCGGCCGTGCTCGGCTGGCTGGATGTCAAGAAGTTCGAAGCGACCCATGACGAAGTGCAGTCGCAACGCTGGACGCCGTTCGTGGTGGACACGTCCGGTGACGGCAAGCGCGGCGACTATGTCGAGCCGAACGAAGCGTTGCAGCCCGGCAAGGACAAGCGCCTCGCCGTCAACGAATATGCGGTCGCGGTCAGTCCTGTCGACGGCTCGGTGTGGGGCACGGTGATCGGCTATCCCGGCTCGATCGTACGCACCGTGCTCGGGGCGAACCCGGAAGAGACGGCGCTGTCGGAAATCTACGAGCCGCCGCTGCCCGGCTATGGCCCGCGCGGCGGCGACATCGACGCCGAAGGCGTGTACTGGGTGGCGCTCGCAAGCGGCCATGTCGGCAGCTTCGACCGTCGCAAGTGCAAGGTGCTGAACGGGCCAACTGCCTTGGGCAAGCATTGTCCGGAGGGCTGGACGCTGTATCAACTGCCCGGCCCGCAGATGCGCGACGTGCAGGACGGCGGCAGCGCGGAAGCGAGCTATTACGTCTGGGTCGACTGGTTCAACACGTTTGGCCTTGGCAAGAACGTGCCGATCGTGATGGGCAATTTAAACAGTTCGATCTTCGCGATCGTCGACGGCAAGTTCGTCAATTTCACCGTGCCGTATCCGATGGGCTTCTTCCCGAAGAACGTCGACGGCCGGGTCGATGATCCCGCCACGGGCTGGAAAGGCACCGCGCTATGGTCGACCTACGGCACGCGCGCGATGTTTCACCTGGAAGGCGGCACGGCCAATCGCCCGCGCGCGGTAAAACTACAGCTTCGTCCCGATCCGTTGGCGCACTGAACGATGCGTAAAATTGCCTGCGCGATCGCGCTTCTGTTTGCCGTGGCCGCCTCCGCGGCCAACGCGCAAACATATCCGGACCGTCCCGTCCGCATCCTCGTTCCCTATGCGCCCGGCGGCATCACCGATATCGCCGCGCGCATCCTCGGCGCGAAACTCGGCGAGGCCTGGGGCCATCAGGTGGTCGTGGAAAACAGATCCGGCGGCAACGGCCTCATCGCGATGTCGGCCGTGGTGAAAGCCGATCCCGACGGCTATACGCTGGCCATGGCGAGCGGCGGCGACGTTTCGTTGAACCCGGCGCTGCTGGAGAAAATGCCCTACGACGTCGAGCGCGATCTTGTTCCGATCTCCGGCGTCAGCGACGCGCCGATCGTGCTCGCCGCCTCGAGCCGCAGTCCCTTTCATTCGGTAGCCGACGTCATTGCGGCCGCCAGGGCCAAGCCCGGCTCTATCGATATCGGCACGCCCGGCGTCGGCAGCATCACGCATCTCGTGCTGGAGTGGCTCGCCTTGAGCGCCGGCACCAAATTCCAGAACGTGCCTTTCAAGGGCGGTGGACCTGCGGTGCAGGCGTTGATTTCCGGCGTGGTGCCGCTCGCGATCCTCGCCAGTTCTTCCGCTGCTCCTTACGTGCAGGACGGATCGCTGCGTGTGCTCGGCGTCACCTCGACCGCACGCTCCACACTCAACCCGGATTGGCCGACCTTGCGCGAGCAAGGCATCACCGAGGTCGACGCGTCGAACTGGACGGCGTTGTTTGCGCCGAAGGGCACGCCGCGAGAGATCATCGACAAGCTGAATGCCGACGTGGTCAAGGCGCTCAATTCGCCAGAGATTAAAGAACGCTTCGCCTCCGGCGGCGCGCAGGTAATCCCCTCGACACCAGCCGAGCTGGCGGCGCGGCAGCAGAAGGAACTGGCGATTTTCAAGTCAGTCGTCGCCAAGTCCGGCATGCACGTCGAGTAGCGCGCCTCACACCGTCTTGCTGACGCCCCAGAAGAACGGCAGCGGTCCCTGCGTGACGCCCGCAAGTTCTTTTGTCCAAGCGTAATAGCGCAGATACCAGCCGAGCGGCGCGCACATCACCTCGTTCAGCGCTGCCTCGTTGATCCGCCCGGCGGCCGATCGTTCGTCCTCGAGGTTGTCGGCCGCGAACCAGTTGGCGATCTCGGCTTCGACTTTGGGACTCTTGGCCCAGCCATCGATCGCCGCCAAGCCGGCCGCCTGGATGAAGGGACTGGTGGGATAGATCCAGTCCACGCCGTAGACGCTGGTGTGATACATGTGCCAGCCGCCTTTCGCAGGCGGGTTCTTCTGGCTGCGGCGGGCCACGACCGTCCCCCAATCGACCGCCGCAAAATCTACGGTCATGCCGAGTTGCTTCAACAGGTCGGCGGTGACATCGCCCCATGCCTTGTGGTTGGCGAGGTCCTGCGCGGCTAGGCAAACGATCGGCTCGCCGTTATAGCCGCTCTCGGCGAGCAGGCGGCGGGCCTCATCGAGATTGCGCGGGCCTTTGAGAATCTCACCGCCCTGCTCCGTATAATAGAGAGAACCGGGCGTGAAATAGCCGGGCATCGGTTTTCGCATTGCTGGATCGTCGCCGACATAGGAACGCATGTATTCTTCCTGGTTCAGCGCCATCAGGATCGCGCGGCGGGCGCGCGGATCGTTGAACGGCGGAAACAGGTGGTTCAGCGCGAGCACGCCGATATTGCCGTAGCGGTCCTGGATATCGACCACGACATTGCGGTTCTTGCGCAGCATCGGCACCAGGTCGGGCAGCGGAAGCTCCCACCAGTCGACCTCGCGGTTCTGGAGCGCGGCGGCAACGGTTGCCGCATCCGACATGGTGATCCATTCGATTCGGTCGGCCACGATGCGTTTTCCGCCCGCCATCCATGAAGCGTCTTCGGCGCGCGGCACGTAATCGGCAAAGCGTTCGAACACCGACTTTGCGCCCGGCACCCAGTCCGAGCGCACGAACCGCATCGGGCCCGAGCCGATATACTCGTTGATTTGCTTGAACGGATCGGTGGCGGCAATTCTGGCCGGCATGATGAAACAGCACGGCGTCGAGATCTTGCCGAGCGCGAGCAGCATCCTCGGATAGGGCTTCCTCAGCACCCAGCGGAACGAGCGATCGTCGACGGCGACAAGCTCCTGCTCGACCGCCTTGATCGACTGCCCGATGGTGTCGCGCGCCGCCCAGCGGTTGATGCTGACGACCGCGTCCTTGGCCGTGACCGGATCGCCGTCGTGGAATTTGAGCCCCTCCCGCAAGCGGAAGTTCCAGGTGAGGCCGTCGGACGAAACCTCTTCTGCCTCAACCATCTGGCGCTGAATTTTGAAGTTGGCGTCGACGCCGTAAAGCGTGTCCCATACCAGAAGGCCGGCGTTGCGGGCGATGTAGGAAGAAGTCCAGATCGGATCGAAATTGGCGAGATCGGCGTGCGGTACCAGCCGCACGGCGCGCGCCGCGGCGCGCTGCGAGATCGCCGGGGTGGCGAGGCCGCCGGACGCGGCCACGATGCCGGCGCCGGTGAACGACTTCAGGAATGCCCGTCGATGCATCGCGGCCCCCTACATCAGACATCGAGATGTCCGCGCCAGCTTAGGTCGCCGGGCGCAATGAATCCATCAACATCAGTGGCATCGGCCAGGATGCCGCTGGGATAGCCATCTAGTTCTGGCGATCGCGCCGCCGCAGTTCGGACACAACGGGCGACGCCGGCGCCTGCGAACGGCGTTTCATCGCGTTGTCGCGCCAGCGTGTCCTGACCTTCTCGAGTTCCACGAAAAGCGCCATGAAACAGGCGCTCAATCCGAGGCAGATCAGTGCCAGAAGAATAAGCGGATCGATGCCGCGCAAAGAGCCAAACAACAATTTCGCAAAAAATATCATTTGCCGGTCTTCCGGTTAGCCTGACGTCTGGAAGTTGCAGCGAAAACGCCAAGGGAACGCCAAGCGAGATATTCCCGACGCAAGCGAAGCGAGCTTCGTGCCAGGAACTCGGAGCGCGGGACGCGCGCGACAAAATGTCATCCCATCCCGACAAATTATCATCTCAACCTGAAATTTCGGACAAGGGCGCGCGCGCACTCCCCCGCGAGTTCCGCTTTATATGATCGCCATACTCCTTTGCCCCACGGTGTGGCTAACGAGTTACAGCCATCGGCGGCCCGTTGAGTCACACAAGGCGGGAACTGAGTGCCCGGCGCAGATTCCATAACTTTGGAACTCTTGCGACGCGGAGTGCTAACCGTCTCAAAATCATGGAGGCCAACGTGAAGAGAATTTTCATCTCGGCAACGGCAATCCTGGCGTTTTCGGCTGCGGCTCACGCCGACGAACTCTCCGACATCCAGGCCCAGGCCAAGCAGCTTCGCGAACAGATGAGCAAGCGTCTTGCTGATCTCGAAAAGCGGCAAAAGGCCCTTGAGGCACAACAGAAGGCGCAGGTGCCCGCCATCAGCCCGGTCGATGCGATGGCGGCCGACCTGCCCTACAAGGCCGCGGTCAAGGCCAGGCCGGTCGAGAACGACGACATCTGCATCAAGGGCATTTGCGTCTACGGCAATTTCGACATGGGTCTGTCGTACATCCAGCACGGCGCGCCGTTGAACGCGATCGCCACGCCTCCGCTCAACTACCTGATCTCGAAGAATTCGAACGGCGCGTATTTCGGTGCTGGTGCGAACCAGCTCTCCACCTCGTTCATCGGCCTCAAAGGCAAGCAGGAGATCGGTGACAACCTTTATGTCGTGTTCAACCTGCAAACCTATTTCGATCCGGGGAGCGGCATCGCCATGAGCGGCCCCGGCAGCATCGCGCAAAACAACGGCCTGACGACGAATCTGGGACTCCAGAACTCGTTCGGGGACTCGTCAAAGGCCGGCCAGATGTTCAACCAGGCGGCCTACTTCGGCATCAGCTCGCCGACCTACGGTACCTTCACCATGGGCCGCCAGTCGCCGCTGAGTGCGGATCTCGTGAGCAACTATGATGCCCTCAGCGGCGCAAGCGCCTTCTCGCTGCTCGCCTTCCAGGGCGCGAACGGCGGCGGCGGCGACACCGAGGATCGCGTCTACGACAATTCATACGAATATCGCGTCGAGGTCGGCCCGGTGCGTTTGGCGGCGATCGCCCAGCTCCGCAACGGAGGCAACAGTTCGACCGGCAACGCCTTCCAGGGCGACATCGGCTTCGACTACATGGGGCTGTCGATGGATTTCGTCGGCGGCAAGATCTACGACGCCGTCGCGGCTGCGCCGTTGTCGCCGGCCCAGCTTGCGGCATCGATCACCACGGTCGCCAACGGTAACGGCATTATCGCGGGGACGGTGTCGGACAACACCGTATTCCAGGTCGGCGCCAAATACGTCATCGGTCCGTGGAAGTTCTACGGCGGCTACGAGAACGTCCACTTCGCCAATCCGGACAATCCGCTGGTGCCGGGCGCGTTCGTCACCGGCGGCTACATCCTCGGCGCCGGCGGCGCGATCAACAACACCAACTTCACCAACGAAAGAGTGCTGCAAACCGGCTGGATCGGCGTGAGGTACTCGATCACGTCGGCGCTCGACGTCACGGGCGCCTTTTACCATGAGTGGCAGAACAGCTTTGCGACCGGCGTCAATACCGGGTGCAACGATGCGCGCGCTTCGCAATGCTCGGGCTCGCTGGATGCGGTCTCGCTGGTGCTGGATTGGCGCTTCGCCAAACATATGGACTTTTATGCCGGCGTGATGTGGTCCCAGGCGCAGAACGGCCTGGCGAGCGGCTTCCTGCAGGCCAACGGAACCAACGCCGGTGGCACGATCATCGGCGGCCCCAACAAGGCCTCTTCGTACGATCCGGGCATCGGCCTGCGCTACCAGTTCTGAGGAGCGCAACCGTTAGCCGGAGCGCGGCCGGTCGCTGACGATGCCGGTGGCGATGCCGCCCGCGATCAGGACCAGCGCCAAGAACGAGGCCAAGAACAACGGCGAGCGTGCTGGGCCTCGAAACAGGTTATCGGCGATCCGGGATCTCCAATCATCCCGGATCCGTTCCGAGACTATTGGACCGGTTTTACTTTGGCGCGGAGTTCGTCGACGAGAACCCGCTTGTTTTCAGAGTAATCGATCGGCACGACGACGAGATGGACGCCGCGTCCCCTGAAGGCGGCCTCTAACGTCGGAATAAGATCGTTGCACGAGGTCACCCGGGAACCTTTCGCGCCATAGCTCTCTGCATATTTCACGAAATCCGGATTCCCGAAGGTCAAGCCAAAATCAGGGAAACCGTCGACGGCCTGCTTCCACCGGATCATGCCGTAAGCGGAGTCCTCGAGAATAAGAATGACGAGATTGAGCTTGAGGCGAACCGCAGTCTCCATCTCCTGTGAATTCATCATGAAGCCGCCGTCGCCGCAGACAGCCATGACCCGCCGTTCCGGGTAGAGGATGGAGGCCATCATCGCGGACGGCAGACCAGCACCCATGGTCGCGAGCGCATTGTCGAGCAACACGGTGTTGGCGACGTAGGTGCGATAGTTGCGGGCGAACCAGATCTTGTACATCCCATTATCCAGCGCAATGATTCCATCCTCCGGAATGACTTGCCTGACGTCGTGAACGATGCGCTGCGGTGTCATCGGCCAGCGGTCTTCGGTGCTGCGGTCGCCGATGCGGCTCAAGATGCTTTCGCGCAAGCCGATCAGCGCACCGGCGTCGGGCAATCGCCCTTCGACGCGATCAGCGAGCAGTTCCAGACTCGGCCCGACGTTGCCGACCACCTCGCATTGCGGGAAATAGACCTGCTCGACATTGGCGGGCGTGTAGCTGACATGGATGACCAGTGGCCCTTTCGGACCCATGATGAAGGGCGGTTTCTCGATGGTGTCGTGGCCGATCGCAATAATGAGGTCGGCCTGGTCGACTGCCTCGTGCACGTAGTCGCGCTCACTGAGCGCCGCCGTTCCCATATAGAGGTTGGTCCCGCCCGGCACCGTGCCCTTTCCCATCTGGGTGTTGAAAAACGGAATCCGCGTCCGCCGCACAAAGTCGCCGATGCCGGCGGTGCTTCGCGGTCGCGACGCCGCCGCGCCCAGCATGATCAGCGGCCGCTTCGCCGCCAGGATCATTTCCGCCGCGCGGTCGAGCGACGCTCTGTTGGCAATGGGAATTTCGATCGGATGCTGCGGAACCATCGCGGCCGGCTCTGCGTCCTCGCCGGCAATGTCTTCCGGCAGTTCCAGCAAGATCGGGCCCGGCCGCTCCTCCGTCGCGATCCGGAACGCTTCCCTCACCAATGTGGGAATGGTGGCTGTGGACACGATCTGGCGCGACATCTTGGTGAGCGGCCTGAAGGCAGAGACGACGTCGACGATCTGAAAGCCGGCTTGCTGACTCTTCATGATACCCTTTTGTCCGGTGATCATGACCATCGGCATCGCGCCCAGCAGGGCGTAAGCCGCGCCGGTCGTCAGATTGAGTGCGCCAGGTCCCAGGGTCGTCATGCAGACGCCGGGCTTTCCGGTGAGCCGGCCGTATGTCGCGGCCATAAAGGCCGCGGCCTGCTCATGACGGGTGACGACGAGCTCGATCTTCGAGCCTCGAAGCGACTCGACAACATCGAGATTTTCCTCACCCGGCACTCCGAAGATCCGCGTCACGCCTTCATTGGCCAGCGCCGCAACGAGCAGGTCAGAACCTTTGGGCATTTGGGGTCTCCTTGGAACGCGGAGTGTAGTCAGCGCCAACGTCGGACCTGTGACTATAGCGCAGGATCGGCTTTATTGAATGCGCTTTGCGGTCTTTGAATCTTGAGACGTCAGCGGGAACGCGGCCGGTCGCTGAGGATGCCGGTGGCGATGCCGCCCGCAATCAGGACTAGCGCCATGGACAGCGACGGGTCGAAGGCCTCACCGAGAAACGCCACGCCGCACAAGATGCCGATGGCGGGCGTCGCCAATAGGCCAAGCGAGGTCGTCACCGCCGGCAGGCTGCGATTGACCACGAGCATCGCCCAATGCGCCAGCGCCGTGCAGATCAGCCCGCTGAACGACAACAGCGCGACAAGGCGCGGCGTCCGGGCGACATGCGGCATGCCGTCAACCAGCATCGCGGTGCCTGCGAGCACCAGCGTGGAGAGCAGCAGTTGCCAGAACACGAGCTGGAACGGCGTCGAGATCCAGCGATGCGCGCGGACGTAAACAATATTCGCCGCCCAGCAGATCGCCGCGAGCGTGATGATCCCGCTGCCGATCATCGCGGCCTTGTCGTGCCAGTCGAGCGAGGCCGGACTGAAGATCAGCAACAGTCCGGCAAGGCCAAGGCCGGCGCCGATGGCGCGGCCCAACGAAATCGCCTCGCCAAGAAAAACCCGCGCGCCGAGCGTGACCCAGATCGGCGTGGTGTAGCCGAGCACGATGGCGCGGCCGGCGGGCAAATATTGTATGCCCGCCGCGACCAGCGCCGAATAGGCCGTCATGTGCAGCAGCGACGTCGACAGCACGACCGGCACGTCGCCGCGTTTGGGAATGATGAACTCGCCGCGCCACCACAACAGCACCGCGAGTGCGATCGTGGCGATCGCGGCGCGCGCCGTGGTCGACCACAGCGGCGACATCTCGCGCACGATCGTCTTGGTCACCGGCCAGTTGAATCCCCAGGCCAGCACGACGACGGCAAGCAGCGCCAGCGCGCGGGCGTAAGAGAGGGTTGGCTGCGGCATGGCCTTGCCTACCCCGTCAACTGGCCCTACAAAAGTTCCAGTTTTCTCAAATTTTCCGGTCCAGTTGATGGATGACCTGTTGTCCGGCCTGCTCGATCTGTCGCGCCAAAGCCGCGAGCCGCTGACGCGCGAGTTGGCCAATCATCTGCGATCGCTGATTGCCGGCCGCCGCTTGCGGCCGGGACAGCGGCTGCCCTCCAGCCGGACGATGGCGCGCTCGCTGGAGGTTTCGCGCAACACGGTCACGCTCGCGATCGAGCAGCTCGCGGCCGAGGGCTATCTCAGCGTCGCGCGTGGCAAGAGGCCCGCGGTCGCCGAAAGCCTCTCGCTCGTCACCGCCAAACCGGTGCGGGAAGCGAAATCGCCCTCGCCGAAGTTGAAGATGTCGCGCTTGAAAATGTCTTCCTGGGCGCGGTCGTTGCCGCACACCAACTGGCCGCCGGTCTATCCCGAGCGGCCGCGCGCCTTTCAGCCCGGGCTCGCCGACGAGCGCGAATTTCCGCACGAGATCTGGGCGCGCTGCCTTCGCCGCACCGCCAGCCACGCGCTGCGCCAAAGGGATCGCGGACCCAACGAGGCGCGGCTGCAACAGGCTTTGCTTGGGCATGTCACCGAACATCGCGGCATCCGCGCGAAGCCCGAACAGGTCATCGTTCTCCCGACGGCGCAGTCGGCCATCGCGCTGATCGCGAGCGTCATGATCGAGGCTGGCGATATCGCCTGGATCGAAAGTCCCGGCTATGGCGGGGCGCTGGCGGCGCTGCGTGCGGCGAACGCGGACGTGATCGGCATGCCGATCGATGCGGATGGATTGAAGATCAACGGCAAACGAAAAAAGCCGCGGCTGATCTTCGTCACCCCGTCGCATCAATATCCGAGCGGCGGCCTGATGCCGATCGGCCGGCGGCTCGAACTGCTACAGTTTGCGAGCCGAAACGGCGCGGTGATCGTCGAGGACGATTACGACGGCGAGTTTCACTATGACGGCCGCCCGGTCGCCGCACTCGCCGCGCTCCAGCCCGACGACGCCACGATCTATCTCGGCACGTTTGCCAAAGCGATGTTTGCCGATATTCGCGCCGGCTATCTGATCGTGCCCGAGCGGCTCGCGCCCACCTTCGCACTGGCCCAGCGGCATCTCGGCCTCCTGGTTGCGGTCGCCCTACAGGTGGCGCTCGCCGACTTCATTTCGGAAGGCGCCTACCGCTCGCATGTTCGCAAGATGACGCGGCTTTACCGCAGCCGGCGCGATCGCCTGGTGGCAGCGCTGACTGCTGAGACAAAGCTTGCGGTCGATGTTCCCGCCGGCGGCATGCAACTGCTGGCGCGCTGCAAACCTTCAATTGACGACGCCGCGCTGTCGCGCGATTTGAGAAAAAGCGGCGTCGTTGCGCGTCCGCTGTCGGAAATGCTCTATCATCGTTCGCGCGAGCGCGGGCTCTTTCTCGGCTTTGCGGCCTGGAACCACGCCGAGATCGAGGCCGGCGCTCGCGTCATTGGCCGTCAGATGCGCTGAAGCTCCTAACATTGAACCTTGGCGGGTGCTCCGGCGTCTGAAGGTTGAGGGAATCTTTTGCCGTCTCGAACGTGCTCAAGGAGGGTCAGATGCCGTCCGATGATCCCAGATACTGGTTTCCCGCCAAGCGCTATGGCTGGGGCTGGGGTCCGCCCACCACCTGGGAAGGCTGGATCGTGGTCGCGACCTTTTTCGCGCTGGTCGTCGCCGGTATTTTCCTGGTGCCGCCGCAGCAATCGATGCCGGCCTTCGTCGGCTATGTGATTGCGCTGACGGTGGTGCTGACCGCGATTTGCTGGCTGAAGGGCGAACCGCCGCGGTGGCGGTGGGGTAACGACGACCGCTGATCGGCCGCGTCGAAAGGCCTCATGCCTCTGGCAACTGAATACTGATTTTCGCCGCAAAGCTTGCAGCCCGGCCTCGACGCGCGTGCCGCGGTGTAAAAATGTATTGCCAGTCGACCCCACATTGTTTCCCGCGTGACCGACGCACTCGAAAAGCTGTCACAAATTCGCATGCAAAGCTGGATCAGACTTGCGTCGAGGCTGGACGTCAGAGCCAGCAACGCAGGGAGAGATATTCATGCTCAGGATTACCCGACTTCCCGCCATCTATTTCGCAACCGCTTCCGCGCTCGCATTCGCCGTCGTGATGCCGAGCACGCGCGCCGTGGCGGATTCGGACGAAGGCGTGATCCATACCCATTATGACGGCGTGACCAACGATCTCTTGACGGCCGGGCTTGGCAAATCGGGGCTGGGCGCCGCGACGCAGCCCACTTTCGCAAATCCGCTCAATCCGACGACGGAAGAACTGCGCCGCTCGGCGATCTACAACAACTACCGCGCGCTGGTCGATCCGACGGCGGGCGGCGGATACGGCTTGCTTTACGGGCCGAACGTAAAAGCCGACGGCACGGTGACGACGAGCGAGGGCCTGATCGCGGGCGACGAATATATCGCCTTCGAAAAGCACGCAGGCGGCCGCACCCGCGTCACCATGATGGTGCAGGTGCCTGACAGCTTCTCACCCACCGCAGCCTGCATTATCGCAGCACCCTCATCCGGCTCGCGCGGCGTTTACGGCGCGATCGCGACCGCCGGCGAATGGGGTCTCAAGCACGGCTGTGCGGTCGCCTACACCGACAAGGGCACCGGCACCGGCGCGGACGATTTGCAGAACAATACCGTCGACCTGATCCTATTACGAAGTGACCAACGCCCAGCACCTCGACAGCTTCAATCAGTTCCCCGGCTACAACGCGCTGTTGATTCCGCTGCATCGCTACTTCATCCAGGCAATGGACCTGATGTACGACCACTTGCGGAACGGACGGGCGCTGCCGCCGAGCCAGGTCGTGCACACGACGCCGCGCGGTGCGGGCGCGCCGCCGATCACGCTCACCAACGTGCCGCCGATCGCGGACGCCCCGGCGGCCAATGTGCAGATCACCTTCGCAGGCGGCCAAGTGAGGATTCCGGATTGAGGATTCCGGACTAGTACGGCGGTTCAATTGCCAGTATTCCCAAGGGAATACTGGCCGATTGGCCGTTCAGTACTGGCCGCTCTGGGCGGGCGGCGCCGGGTAGTCGTGACGCACGTTGGCCGGGTTACGCCGGTCGAACAGGTCCTGCCGCCAGACGCCGGGGGCCACGACGTCGGCCGGATTGGGCCACTTCCGGGCGACCAACGGCGCCGATTCGCCCCGCTTCGGCGTCTCGTCGGCCACCGCGACCGCGGGGACCAGGGCAAACAGGATCGTCAGGATACCACCAACTCGCATTCACACGTCTCCTTCAACCGGCCGATTTACCCCAGACTCAAGCTCCTATACCATCCCATACCACTATCAATTGTCTCGATTATGCCTTAGTTTTAGGGGCTATTATCGGCTTCTCGCCTGATCCTTGGGGGATTCGGTTGCGACCTCGTCGAGGTGAAATTGCGGGCTCCAGATCAAGGGGCCCCAAAACTGCTGGCGTCAGGCCGGCAGACACCCACCATGTGGGTGCGCAGCCTGTTGCCTCAAGGGCCGTGGGCGCGAGGCCCAATACCAAATCCGTGAACGCCAAATCTGGTTATTCGAAATCCGGCCACTCCGAATACGCCGAAGCTGCCTACGCTGAGGCCGCACCCGCGACCGGCATTCACGCCATGCACGCGCAAGCCGCTCAAGCACGTGAAGCGGCGTTAGCCCGAGACGCGGCGCAAGCGCGCCAAGCCCAAGGACATCAGACAAAGCGGCGTTCGCGCCGCGGATCGACAGCCATGCTGGTGCTAGCTGCCGTCGGTCTTGCCTTGAGCGTCGCCGCCTTCGTCACCAATTCCGGCGTTTCGTCGCTCGCTTCCGCCGCGCTGCCGGGCAGCGAGCGCGCGAGCTTCGCCGATCGCTTCTTCCTCTCGGCGAGGAATGCCGAGAGCGCTGCGTTACAGCCGTTCAAGCGTTACGTGATGGCGAGAGTCGAGCCGGAGACGACCGCGACGACGGCGCGCGAAGCGCTGGCGTCGCGGTGGATGCCGACGGATTTCCGCGCCAGCATCAGCGACAACGACGCCACCCAGCTCGTTCTGCCGACGATCGGCGCGCCGCCCCCGGCGCCCACCGTCACGGCCGCCGTCTCGACCAACGGCATTCCGCTGCCGCGATCCCGTCCGACCACCGCCGACCAGACCGCGCAGATCACGAGCCAGGCGCTCGCTCTCGCCGCCGCGCCGCCGAACCGGCCGGCCGAGCGCTCGCTGATGCAGAAGCTCTCGGACATGGTGACGCCGAACCGGATGGCGATGGTCTCTACGGGCCCCAACCTGTTCGGCAAGGGCCCGGACCTCTCGGTGTTCGGCTATGACGGTGCCACCGCCGTCTACGACATCAAGGCGCGCGCCGTTTACCTGCCGAACGGCACGGTGTTCGAGGCGCATTCGGGCATGGGCGTGCTGCGCGACGATCCCGAACACGTCGACGTGCGGATGCAGGGCGCGACGCCACCGGCAGTCTATTCGTTGAAGCCGCGCGAGCGGGATTTTCATGGCGTCGCCGCGCTGCGCATGGCCGTTGCCGACGGCACCGACATCAACGGCCGCTCGGGCCTCCTGGTGCACTCCTTCATGCTCGGCCCCAACGGCGACTCGAACGGCTGCATCTCGGTCAAGGATTACGACCGTTTCCTCAAAGCCTATAACGACGGCCAGTTCACGCACATCGCCGTCGTCCCCAGCCTGAAGGCGGTGGCCGAGACTTTGGCCGCGCAGGCCGACCCGGGCTAGGCAATCTTCACAGCGATCAAGTGGCCAATCTGGTTTGACGCGTTTTCTAAACGCGAAAACGCTTTGATGCGCGTGGTCGGCTGATGAGGATCGAGTCCCCCCAAAACAAAACCGGCCCCAGCGATGGAGAACTGGAGCCGGTTAATCCGCTTGAGGGGTGAGGCGACACAAGAGGATCAACGCGAGCCTAGCGCGCGCCTCTGTTAGCGAGTGTCGAAAATTGTTTCTGCCGATGTCGCCAGAGTTCAATTGAGGCAGATCAAATTCGTACGGATCAATTCGGAATTGGCGCCGGCGGACGCGCCGGATTGCGCTTCTTGGACGATGACGACTTGGCACTGCGCGACCGGCCGCTGGTGTCGACCGAGGTCAGATAGGAAGACAGCGACCAGGCGTCGCTCTTGCTGGTCGTGTAGTGATCCTGCAAGAACAGAAACAGCGTCGGCGTCATGCGGCCCCTGGCGAGATTGTTCGGGCTTTTGTGACAGGTCACGCAACTCCCGGAAAAGAGCTGCGGTGCGGATTTGCCTTCATCGATGTTCTGGGCGAACGCCACTGACGCAAGCAGAGTGGACCCGAGCAGTGTCGGCCCGAGCAGAAAACCCGAAGCCGCGAGCAGGCCAAGCGCGCCGGCTGCGCCAATATAGCGCACGAGCACACCGCGGCCGCGCTTTGGCCGGGTCAGCAAATCTGATGTCAATGGCATGTCGCCCCTTGTCCCCTCACTGGTCCCCTGATCGTTGCAAGGCCTATGGTCGAACATCGTCAAAAAGGCGGCAAGGCATTTTCAAAGCGATTTTCGAATAGCTTTCAGCGCCCGCCATCGCTGGTCGGAATGCCGCTGCGCGGACAAAGCAATCCCTCGCCCGGCACATTGATGAATTTCGCCTGCTTCTGATCGATCTTCCAGGCGAAGCGAACCGGGATGAAATCGTCGTGCTTCAGCCCATCCAGAACCCCGACGTAAACACCGGGCAGATCCTTGCCGCCGTACCGGCAGGTGCCGGAAAAGGCCGGCGACGTCCTGGAATGATTCGGAAAGGCCAGCACGTCCCGCACCATTCCGCCGTGATCGATCAGCAGGATATATTCGGCCCCGCAGATCAGCCAGTTCACTGAGGACAATGAATCCGAGATTTCATCGCCGCCGAGGCCTTTGAGTCCGATCCCGCTATATTTCTTTTCCGTGGCTGCGACCGGCCCGTTCGCGCTGCGTTGGCCGATCACCGCCTTCGGGATGTCGCCGCCGCATTGCACCTTTTGAAATTCATCAGCCATCGCCGCGCCGGACGACGCGACGATGGCCAAAGCCAGCCACCAGGCCCATTTCCTCAACGGTCCACTCCCTCGTCTCCCGCTAGCAACACGACAGCATTCGCTCATCGAATCGGGATTAGCAAGCCGCCGCTGACGCCGAACGACTGGTCGTGGCCCCGCGCAAACGAGTAGGTATAGCTCGGCTCGAGGAACCAGCCGTATTTCCGGTCCGCGGCCGGCCAGAACATGAATTCGAACACCGCCTCGGCGGCGATGGCGTCGCTGGTGCGGCCGCCGCTGACGTTGCGAATCCAGACCGGGCCGATGCCCGGCTCGAATTCGATGGTTCGCGACAGATCAAACGGCTTCTTGAAGATGAAATCCATGTCCCACTCGGTCTTGCCCTTGCTGAACGAAGTGGCGACGCCGGTTTCGACTTCGAGCCAGTTCTTGATCGGCGTGAATTCGACCGCAACGCTCGGGCCGAAGCCGGGGCTTCCGCCGTTCAGCCCCCATTCGGCGCCGGCGCCAAACTGAAGAATGGCGAACGGTTCCTTTGGCTCTTTGTCTTGGGCTAGCGCGCCTCCCGCAAACAGCAAAGGCGCAAGCCCAAACGAAAGACCAAGCACGCGCGCGAAGGCGCGTGCCAGTCCGTAAATGACGAACATGCGTAATCATCCTGTCAAGATTCCAAGCATTCACACCCGCGAGCGCTGAGGCTTGCGGGCGGCGAACAGTTCAGACCGACAGGAAAGATTTGGGCGGGCGCTCCGGGAGAACGGGATTGCGGCCGGCGAGCACGTCCGGCACGGCGGGCGTGACCATTGCGGCGGTGATGGGCAGCTCGCAAGCCTGCATCAGGCGCAACGGCGCGCCGTTGAGGTCCTGCAACGCGTGGTGCTGAATGGCGCCATCCGCATCGCCCTCGTGATGATGGCTGTGTGACACATTGGCGATGACGCTCGCCTGCGCGACCGCGAGCTGGCTCGCAGTCAGCAGGCTCTCGGTCAGCTGGCTTTCCGTCACATGCGCGGTGTGCTCGCCCAATATCTGAACCACGCCGCCGATCTGGGCCAGGAAAAATAGCCCGATCAGCCACGTGCTCAGACGGCGCCATGCGGTGTGGCGGATCATCTATGTTCCGATTCAGCGTGCACGGGGAATTTATAGTGCGGCCGATCCCGCCATGCCAGCCAAATAGGCCGCTTCTTATGCCTTACCTCCTTCCTTGCCGCCTTTCGTCACCCGCGACTTCAACTCGTCGACCTTCGACACGAGATACTTCAGCACCGGCGACGTGTTCGCATCGCGATAGCCGATGACGAGGTCGATCGACGGCGCCGCGCCCTGGAGCGGCCGGCCGACGACCGTCTTCGGCAGCAGGTTTTGCGCATAGGCCGGAAGCAGGCAGACGCCGCCGGTCGATGCGACCAGCGAAACCGCCATCGCGATATTCTCGGCCTGATGTTCCGCTTTCAGCGGCAAGCCGTTTTGCCGCGCATAATCCTCGATCAACGTGCGCAAGGTCGGCGCGCGAACCGCCGACACGCCGATGAAGGTCTCGCCCGCGAGATCGCGCGGGCGAATGGTGGCGCGCGAGGCCAGCGCATGATTGCGCGGCATCAGCACCATCAAGGGATCCTTGCGCAGCAATTGGAATTTCAATCCCGGCGCCTGCTTCTCTGGCCGCAAGAAAGCGATATCGATCCGGCCGCGAACCAGATCGGTCGCAAGTTCCGGCGAGTCCTGGCTGTGAATGACGACCTCGGTAGAGGCGAGTTCCTCGCGCAGGATTTCCATGACCGCCGGCAGCCAGTCGAGTTCATAGCCGGTCAGAAAGCCGATCGAAAACGAGTTCCGTGCCGGATGCGCCGCACGCCGCGCCGCTTCCGCCGCCGCCTCGACCTGTAACAGCGCGACGCGCGCATGATCGAGAAACACGCGTCCCGCCGCGGTCAATTCGATGCCGCGGGGCCCGCGGATCAGAAGCGCGACGCCGAGCTCGTGTTCGAGATCGTGAATTTGCCGGCTCAGCGAGGGTTGCGCGGTGTGCAGCCGCTTTTCGGCCGCCAGCGTCAGGCTGCCTTCCTCGGCGACCGCCACGAAATACCGGAGGTGACGCAATTCCATTGGGAGATAACCCACGTTGCCAGACTTCAAAAGTATGGCTTCAACCCTACAAAGTCTTTCTGCTCGTCGCCATCACGAACTATCTATCCTTCCATGGCAGCGATTATCCGCCCAAGGGGCCGACCGGTTCAAACCAATCAAGACCCGCCTCGAAAGTCCCCAAAGGCATAGCAGAAGGAAGAACACCATGGCCCAATCAGTTGTTCTCATCACCGGCGCCCTGACCGGCATCGGCCGCGCCACGGCGCTGGCCTTTGCCAAGCAAGGCGCGCGCCTCGTCGTCTCCGGCCGCAAGCAGGAGGCTGGACGCGCGCTCGAGCAAGAGCTTCGCGCGCTCGGCGCGGAGGCCGAGTTTGTGCAGGCCGACGTTCGTCACGAAAGCGACGTGCAAAAGCTGGTCGACAAGGCCGTCGCGCGGTTCGGCCGTCTCGATATCGCCGTCAACAATGCCGGCACCGAAGGCGTACGCGGTCCGATCACCGCGCAGGATGCGGAAAGCTATGCCGCGACCTTCGACACCAACGTGCTTGGCGTACTGCTCAGCATGAAGCACGAGTTGCGGGTCATGCAGGTGCAGGGCTCGGGCAGCATCGTCAACATCTCCTCGACCATGGGCCATCGCGGCGCGGCGAACGCCTCGCTCTATACCGCCAGCAAGCACGCGGTCGAGGGACTGACGAAGTCGGCGGCGCTGGAAGCGGCCGCCTCAGGCATCCGCGTCAACGCGATCGCGCCGGGGCCGGTGGAAACGGCCATGCTCGATCGCTTCACCGGCGGCGCCGACAAGACGGCCGGCATGAAGGCGGCCGTGCCGATGAACCGGCTCGGCCGGCCGGAGGAGATCGCGGACGCCATTCAGTTCGTCACTTCGGAGAAGGCCGCGTTCATCACCGGACAGATCATCGACGTCAACGGCGGCAAGACGGCGTCGTGAGAGAGACGGCGTAACAAAAGCGTCACGCGATGCCGGAGTCAGGCGAGCTACAAAAACGAAAAACCCCAGCACAAAATGCCGGGGCTCGCCAACCACCCGCGTACATCCGGCGAGCGATCACTTGCGTTGGACCATAGCTGCGGATTCTGAAGAAATGATGACGCGAATTTAGGCGGCGGCGCTGCCGGTCCCGACAGGGTTCGCTGGTACAGGGTTTGCGGGCGCTAAGCTCGCCGGTTTGGAGTTCGCAGCTATGGGTGTTTCGGCCCTCACGACCAGCCGCGCGTCGGCCAGGTGTTCCCAGCGTTCGGCCTGCGCCAGCCATTTCCAGCTATCCTGCGGATGAAAGCTTACCTGCTGGCGGCAGAGCAGCGCGATCGCGCGGCACTGCTGTGCGTTTTCCATGATGTCCTCCCGATGGTACGAATCAATCCTCGCGAAACTTGGCGTTCGCTTAGCGGATGATCTTTACGGGATAATTACTGCCACCATTTTGTCGGATCAAGGGCAAGCAGCACCACCGCTCCAAGTTCCATCATTCAATATCGAACTTGAGGGAACCCGACCCCGCCTCCCCGCATTCGTTCAGCAGCGAGGTGCGACCATGAAACAGGTTTTCGAACAGTTCCTGAAATTCCTGCACGACGGTATCGCGGCGATCTTCCGTTTCGTCGAACTGATCTGGACCTGGTCGGTCGACCAGATCTCCAGACTGGCGAGCGCGCCATGGCAGCAATGGCCGCTGTGGAAGGAAATCCTGCTCGTGCTGGTGCTCGCCGCCGTGGTCTGGGCGCTGTATCGGGTCGGCCGCGAACTGTTTTTCGCCGCCGCTGCGATCCTGGCCGCGTTCGCCGAACTGCTCGGCGTTCTCGTGCGCACGCTGCCGCATGTCATGCTCGCCGGCGTGATTGCGCTCGGCGGCATCTGGCTCATCAATCACCTCGACAATTCGCTGGTGCACATGCCGACCTGGCTCCAGGCCAGCGATCAGACGGCTCCGCTTGAGCGTCGCGAGGCCAGTCCGGCTGCGGCGCAGCCGACACCTTCGCCGCAGGAACAGAAGCAGGAGCAGAAGTAAGCGCGACCGAAGCAAGCGCGGAAATCGCGGGCGCGCGCACCGCGAGAGCACGCGCCATGTGAAATTGAGAATTGCAAAAGCCGGCACGGCGCGATGAGCCTTGCCGTGCTACCGGATGACTTAGACGACTCGCCTTTCATCCGGGAGCTATCAGATGATAAAGCCAATCGCAGTGGCCGCCGCAACCTTCGCCGCATCACTTCTGGCCGGCCACGCCGCAGCCAGACCCGCGGAATCAGCCATGGAATCGAACTCCACGACGACGACCTATCACCGCGCCACCGTCGACGGCCTCACGATCTTCTACCGCGAGGCCGGCCCCAGGGATGCGGCGACCATCGTGCTGCTGCACGGCTTTCCGTCGTCATCGCGCAGTTTCGACACGCTGATCCCGCTGCTCGCCACGCGTTATCATCTCATTGCGCCAGATTTTCCGGGCTTCGGCCACAGCGATGTGCCGCCGCCGTCCAAATACACCTACACCTTCGATCATCTGGCGGAGACGACCGATCACTTCCTGACCCAACTTGGCATCGAGAAGTGCGCCTTCTTCCTTCACGACTATGGCGGGCCGATCGGCTTCCGCGTCATGATGGCGCAACCGAAGCGCGTTGCAGCCCTGATCGTCTCCAATGCCAACGCCTATCAGGAAGGGCTGGGCGCGAAGTGGGCGGAGAGAGCGAAATACTGGGAAGACCGCGCGGCGCATCCGGAAGTTATCGAAGGCTTTGCTTCGTTCGCCACCACCGAACAGCGCCACACGCTCGGCACCTCGCATCCGGAGCGATACAATCCCGACACGTGGACCGATGAATTCGCCTTTCTGTCGCGGCCCGGCCAGCGCGAGATCCAGGCCGACCTTTTCTACGATTATCGCACCAACGTCGCCGCCTATCCGGCCTGGCAGGCCTGGCTGCGCGAACATAAGCCGCCGACGCTCGTGGTGTGGGGCAAGAACGATCCGTCGTTCATCGCCGCCGGCGGCGACGCCTACAAGCGCGACGTGCCGGAGGCCGAAATCCACCAGCTCGACGCCGGGCACTTCGCGCTCGACGAGAAGAACGACGAGATCGCCGCGCTGATCTTGCAGTTTTTGTCACATCGCGGCTTCTGACCGGCCGGCGTGTCATATGTTTCACCGGCCGGCGTGACGCCGGCCGGCGATAGTAAGTCCTCTTACCGCTCCGCCTTGGCCAATTGATAGGCGCCGAGTTCGAAGGTGCGATAGGTGGCGAGCGCCTTGGTGTCGGCGAACGGCAGATACTGCATCATGATCGTGCCGGCTAGCCCTCGCGCCGGATCGATCCAGAAGTAGGTGTTGTTGATGCCGCCCCAGCTCAACGATCCAGGCGAGCGCATGCCGGGCAATTGGTCCACCGTGATCAGGAAACCGAGCCCCCATTTGTCGCGGCCGTCGGCGATGAAGGAGAAGTCGGCGCTGCGCGGCAACGCGGTCTTGAGCGCCGGCACCGTCACCGCGCCGATTTGATTTTGCTCCATCATCGCGATGGTCTCGGCTTTCAGAATCCGCGCGCCGTCGAGTTCGCCGCCGTTGAGGACCATGCGCATGAAGCGGCCGTAATCGTCGGCGGTCGACGCCAGTCCGCCGCCGCCGATCGGGTTGGCGATCGTGAGGCCTACGAGCGGCGGGATCTGCAACACGACGGGTCCGTCCATCTTGGCGCCGTCGCGCTGCTGCTGGGCCACGAGGCGCGGCCCCTTGGCTTCCGGCACGTTATAGGAGGTGTCGTTCATCTTCAGCGGCACGAAGATGTGGTCGTGGAAGTAATCCTCCAGCTTCTGGCCGGAAACCACTTCGACCAGCCGGCCGACGACGTCGGTCGAGGTCGAGTAGTGCCAGCGCTCGCCGGGATCGAACAGCATCGGACCACCGAACGCGTAAGTCTCGCCGGCCTTGGGCTTGAAGTCGCGGTAGAGCGCGCTGGTGAAGGGATAGGCCAGTCCCGAGGTGTGGGTCAGGAAATTCCGTACCGTTGCCGGCTTCGAGGCCGGGCGCAGTTGGTAGTCGCCGGTCTTGGCGTCAAACGACGTCACGACCATCGGATTTTTCAGCTCCGGCAAATATTTTTCGCCGGGATCGTCGAGGGAAATCTTGCCCTGCTCGACGAGCTGCATCAGCGCGACCGAGGTAATGGGCTTGGTCATCGAAGCGATGCGAAACAGCGCGTCCGTCTTCAGCGCACGGCCGCTCGAAACGTCGGCGACACCGAAGGCGCCCTCATAGATCACGCCTTTCTTGTCGGTCACCAGCGCCACCACGCCCGGAATATCCTTGCGTTCGACCGCGCTTTTCAGGCTTGCATCGAGGGCGGTTGATGCTGGCGAGGTTTGCGCAGCTACAGTGCCGGTCAATGCGGCCATCGTTACTCCTATCGTCGAGATAATTACGGCAGTCCTGTTCATGGAAGCCTCCCCTGCTCGCGCCCGGTTTTTGCCAGCCGGCGCTGTTCTTGCGTGAGGCGGCGACCATAGCATTCAAGATGACCGGCGTCCGCCACTTCGCGGGGGTAGCTCGGCATACCTCAATTGCAGGTTGATGCCGGCCGCGCGTTGCCTTACGACTTGTCGCCAGACCTTATGCGCTGCTCAAACGTCTGGCGGGGGCATCATGTCGAAGAACATCGTGATTTGCTGCGATGGCACCGGCAACGAGATCAACACCACGATCTCGAATGTGCTCAAGCTGTTCCGCCTCGTCCAAAAGGATGAGGGCCAGCGGGTTTATTATCACCCGGGCGTCGGCACCGTCGGCCTGGAAAGCACCTGGGGACAGTTCAAGCAGGAGGCCTGGGCCATCCGCGGTCTTGCGACCGGCGCAGGGCTCGATGAAGACACGCTCGCCGCCTATCGTTTCCTGTGCGAGACGTACGAAAAGGGCGACAGGATCTGGCTGTTCGGCTTTTCCCGCGGCGCCTACACCGTGCGCGTGCTTGCCGCCTTCATTCAGGTGATGGGGCTGTTGCCGCCGGACCAGATCGATCTCGCGGCTTACGCCTTCACCTCCTACAAGAATGCCAGCGCCAAAAGTCAGGGCGCAGGCGACAACAAGGATTTTCTCGACGAGGCCTGGCACTTCAGCCGCATCGCCGGCGGCTATCATGTGGGAATCGAGTTCATGGGCGTGTGGGACACGGTCGCTTCCGTGATCGTGCCGCGGCCCGACAAATTCTGGTTCGACCTGCAAACGCTGGTCTATACGCGCACCAACCCGAGCGTGAAGACATTCCGCCAGGCCGTCGCCATCGACGAGCGGCGGCGAATGTTCCGCCTCAACCGCTGGACCCAGCCGCAGAAATACCGGCCGAATATTTTCGACGGCTCGACGGCGATCGAGCAGGACATCCGCCAGGTCTGGTTCGCCGGCGTGCATTGCGACGTCGGCGGCGGTTATCCGGAAACCGAAAGCGCGCCTTCGAAGTTTCCGCTGCTATGGATGATCGACCAGGCCGTGGCGTGCGGCCTGCGCGTCGATCGCGACATGGTCAATCATCTCTGCTGGGGTTTTCCGAAGCCGGGCAGCCCGCACGTCTATGTCCCGCCGAGCGCGACCGCAGCCCTGCACGATTCCCTCACCGGGCTGTGGTGGATTCTCGAATGGCTGCCGAAGCGGGAAAAATGGCGAGAGTGGAAAGAGCGGCGGTGTTTTCTGGGCTGGTACCTGCCGCGCGGCGAACCGCGGCCAATTCCCGAAGGCGCCCTCATCCATCAATCGGTGATCGACCGGATGGCGGGCGTTCCGTCCTACCGGCCGGTCAACATGCCCTTGACGTATACGGCCGAGCCCAATCCGGTAGCGCCGGTGACGTGAGGGGCAGCGTAAATACTGTGGCACGCTCCCCTCATCCTGAGGAGCGGCGTGCGCCGCGTCTCGAAGGATGAGGCCGGCGCTTTTTTGTTTGCACCGTTCGCCACGGCCTCGCCATGGCTCGGCCTGCCCGGGTGCGCCTAGTTCAACGGCAACCAGACGATTTCGGTCGGCTTGTTGCAGGTGTTGCAGTGCGCTGGCTGGGCGAAGGTCGAGGCGAGCTCCCACTCCTGCTTCTCATTGCTCCACTGCACGGTCGCCTGCGAGGTGATGTCGTCGGAACGGCAATGGCCGCACACCGGCGTGGTTCGCGTCGACAGCACGTGGCGCCGCGTATCCTGCGCACGCTCGTGGTTTTCCTGTTTCGAATGAAACGGATTGAAGAGCAGATGATGCGTCATTTTCGTCAAGAACCTCAGCCGACTTTCCCCGTTTTCGAATTTAGCGCGGCCGGCGCTGATGTCTGCATCGGAATCAATTGCAGCTTCTAATTGCTGTGGACTGTTGTGGGCTGGCAACGTCCGCGCGCGCTTTTGATCCGCCTCGTTCGAAAGTCTAGCCGTGCGAAGGCGGAACGGACGCATCTCTCCCGCATTACTTCATGAATGAGTCGGGTGATTCCCGGCAAGACCGGATTTCCCCGGAGAGATACCATGCAGCGACGCGCGATTCTCAGACTCGAAAGCGAATCAGTTCTCGATCTTTATAACCTGTTGCTGGCTGCGATGCTGTTCGCCTCGCCCTGGTTCTTTGCGCATGCGAGCCGTACCGCCGGCCTCGACCTGTGGCTGAGTTCCGCGGCAATCATCGTCGTCTCGATCGCGGCGATGATCGCCTATTCGACCTGGGAAGAGTGGATCAACCTGGCGCTCGGCCTGTGGCTCGTGGTCTCGCCCTATCTGCTAGGCTTTGCCCATACGCCGGCGATGCACTTCGCCATTGGAATAGGCTCCGCGATCGTGTTTTTCGCCGGCCTCGAATTGTGGCTGCGCCATGAGGCCGCCCAAACCAACCGGATCTCTGGCGACGAGATCTCGGGCGGGGAGATATCAAGTCCGCCGGGACATTGAGGCGGGAAGCCAAAGAACCGGGAGTCAAACCAAGGGTCAAAAAGACCGACACAATCACCTTCCCGCACAATCACCTTCCCGCCCCGCCCGATCACCCACGAAAAACCCCGCCGGAACCGAAGTTCCCGGCGGGGTTTTGCCAGATGTCGCAGCCCCCCTGAGAAAGGGGAAGCAGATTACTTCAGCGAATTATTGACGCTGGTGAAGACGCCGTTCAGGTTCGAGCCGAGGCCGTTGACCGCCGCAATGATGGCGAGCGCAATACCGGCCGCGATCAGACCGTACTCGATCGCGGTTGCCCCCGCCTGATCCGCCAAAAACCTCTTGAGAAGATTCCGCAAAGCCTGCCTCCTGTGAGCACATGAACGCCCACCAGCGTTCCCTCACACCGATGGGCTCGACCGTAAATTTACGGGCGGCGCTCTAAGGTTGTGTAAAGAAGTGCACACAGCATTTTAGCGAAAAGTGTGTTCCATCCGAACATTCACGCAGTAAACGCGCGATTTTCGCTAAAAATGACGGGAATGGCTGGAGATCGGCACGCCGACAGGCGGCCGCGCCGCCTGTTTCAACCCATTATGTCAGGATCGAAGTCTGGACACTTCGCGCGTCAGTTGTGCCGGCGTCTAGTGGAAAACGCCCGCACCCGATACCTGTGAGGCGATCAAGAAGGCCGCAGCCACGGCCGGCACACTGATAAGTCTCAGGAATTGATCTACGGAAAGCATGTTCGACGTCCCCCAAGGATCATGTCGACACCGCCAGACGCGCCCACACCCAGGCTAAGTGTCAGAAACGCACCGTCACAGACTGCTCCGGGCCCGTCAGAAGCCGATCGGAGACAACTGCCCCCGAAATCGTCAGCAGCGCCAGAATGGTTATTACCGTGATGGTTTGCATTTGGTTAACGTCACGCCCGAATGTGGCCGAAAACGTCAGAGTTTTGTCCCTTTTCGGGACATTGCCGGGAAATGATCGTGGCCGAGCGAGGGTGGAGTGTGGCGGGCTTTCCGCCCCAGCGAAGGTGCGCCCCCTCTCCCCTTGTGGGAGAGGGTTGGGGAGAGGGGTTACGGCGCGTCTGCTAAATACCCCTCGCCCGGCTGCTTCGCAGCCGACCTCTCCTACAAGGGGAGAGGTGGATTTTGATCAATGCCCGCGGGCGGCGAATATCTGGGAGATGCCGATCACGATCTCAAAGCCGATCAGGAGCACGACGATGATCTCGAGCCGCAGCGAGCGGCGCGTGTCGATGATGTCGGCGAGCGTGTCGGCGGTCTCGGCGACCACCGCGAGCTTGCGATTGAGCGTCTCGACCCGCCCGATCAACTCGTATTCGTCTTCCAGCCGCGCATAGAGCCGCTCGAGATCGGGCCTGTCCCACAGGGCGTCGGGCTTGTCGGTGATTGCCACCCGGCCCGAGACGTTGTGCTGCACGAGCAGCGCCTCGCCGATCATCTTGAGGATGCCGCGCCGGTTGCGGTGAAATTTGCCTGAGGTCGCAAGTTCGCGCACAAAGGGCTCGATGCGCTCGAACACTTTTGCGACTTCGCGCTCGTCATGGGCGAGCACGACGCTCTTGGCGAGTACGTCGGAGACGACCAATAGCCGCGCCATCGACATGTCGCGCACGTGGATCGGCCCGCCGGAGCCGACCTGGTCCTCGTTTTCGTCCAATAGCTCAACCGCGGCGGCCTCTTCTTCCGGCGGCGTCAACCTGCCCCCGATCCGCGGCAACAGCCGGTCGAGAAAGGCCGCCTCCTCCTCCATCGTCATGTTGAGGAAGACCACCGCGCCATAGCGAAATAACACCGCAATCCCGTCATGGCCGGCCCGCAGCGCCAGCGGCACCGCCGACAGCGCTTCCTTCTCGAAGCTTGCGGTGTTGATGCGGTCGCCGACGTTGAGCGCATGTACGGTGATGCGCTTGACTTGCGGATCGGCGCGAAAGGCGGAATTCTTCATGCGAGGCGAGCCTTGAAGCGGACAAGACAAGCCTAGCAGGCCGGGCGCGCGCCGCTAGTGAGGCGAGCCCAAGATTACGGTTGCGCTTTAATGATGCGGGGTGATCCGCAGCTCGACCAGCGCCATCCGCACCAGCGACGCGACGTCGTGCTCGCCGCGGCCGGCATTGGCGAGGATCGATAGAGCGAGCTGATGAACCATCGTGGCGGAGACGGGCTCGGGCAGGCTCTCGATGCAGACCGCCAGCGCCGCCGACATGATCTCGATCTCTTCGGGCGAATATGCGACCGACTGAGCTCCGATTTCCTTTGCCGCCAGCAACATCGTCAATGGCCTCCTGCCGCGCGGGCGATCAAACCCCTGACGCAAATAAATCCCGGGAAAGCACGGTAGTTCCTCCGCAATCACGTCATCCATGCTGACGCTTTTTTGGTTACGGAGTAACGTAGCAAACGCTGCTTGCGATGGCCCTCGCGCGCGAGCGCGACCCGCGACTGTGTTGCCTCTACAACAGCGACGCGGTGTCACAGAAACCCTGTAATTTTCGACTCCATTCGTTCATCAACGAGCGATATGATGCTCGGCATCCGGGGCTGGAAGAATTTCATCCTAATCCCATATTTCTACCCGGAAGGCCGCTGACGTTTAGTCAGCGGCCTTTTGATTTAGAACTCGCGAAACCGTAAGTTTGCCCAGGCGATCGAGGCATTCCTGAAAGCGCCGGGAGAAGTAATCCTTCCAGCGCTGGCCGCGCAGGCCGCGCCGCAGGCCGATCTGCTCCATCGTCAATCCAAGCAGCAGCACTTCATGCACCAGCATGATGCCGTCGGCGCCTAGTTCATGCTCGATGCGATTGAGCCGCAGCACCGCGCGGCGCTGCCGCTCGGTAATCGGTTCGCGCGCGCGACCGCCGTCGACATATTCGCGCGTCGGGTCGACCGCGCGCGGGCCCCGCTCGGCCTTTTCCCAATCGTCCTGAAACGCCCGGCCGCCGCGATACTGCGCCTCGTCGATCTGATGATGGTTGTGCAGCCGCGCCAGCGGATCGTTGCGGATCGAACGAAGTGCTATGATCTTCTCGCCCGGTTCGAGCGCCAGGGGATCGTCGATCTCCACAGTGGCGACTTCCGCATTCAGCGGCAGGTCGCGCGCCTTTCGATCATGCGCGTGGGTCGTTTTACGAAGTCTTGAGCGCCTGGCGCGGGGCATGGCCGAACTCCTTTTCTTGGAAGACGAACGATCAGATGGTCTCTTTTAGGATTTGTGCGCCATCAGTGCCGCGAGTTCGGCGCTGATGGGTATAGCCGCCTTGCCCGGCTTCGCTGGCGGCGCGACGGCGCTTCTTTCGCCCGTCGCTTCAGAAGAAAGAATCTTGTGTGAGTGTGAGTGTGAGTGTGAGTGTGAGTGTGAGTGGTCGACGTTTGCTGAAGCCCGGCTTGAGCAAACCGAAGCAATTGCTCGCGGCAACGACCTTTCTTCCCTGACATTTTCGAGCTTCATGCGGGACAGCGCCGAACCAAGCCCTCCCTTTTTTCCCGCGATCGCGCGCTTCTCGGAGACGCGCATCATGCGTTCGAGCTCCATGTCGATGCGCTTGTGCTTCCACCCGTCGTGGAAAAAATTCTGCAAGACCGGGCGATAGTCGCACCAGGTCCGCAACGGCAACTTCGTGATCTTCGACAACTGGACGTCATCATCGGGCAGTTCGCCCTTGCGCCAGTAATGCATCATCAAGAGCAGATACGCGCCATGCTGCGCCGTCGTCAGATGACCGGTGTCGCCGAGATAGTCGCCGACATAGAGCGGCATCCACGGTCGCTTCATCCGCGGTGGCCGTCCGCCAATGCTGATTGGGCCGCGAGCAAGCGCGTCAGTTCGGCGGCGCGCAGCGAGCCGTCCGTCTCGTGACGCAGCAATGCCACGAGATGCGCGATGCGAAGCCGCGGCGGCAGCCGCTTCATCCGCGCAAGCCGGGAATCAGCCTCGCCGCTCATGCTGCCTCCACGAGCCGCAGCGCGGTCTTGGCGCGCGCGGCCGGCTCGGTGTCAGCCTCCGGCAGGTTCGTCAGATGAAAATGCGACAGGCAATAGCTCGAGCCTTCGTGGCGCGGATGGCCGCAAAAGGTGAAGGGCTCGCCCTCGACGTCGCCGCCATAGGGATAACGGCAATCGTTCGCCTCCAGATCGACCAGCAAAAGATGCCGCGGCGTGATCGCCACGCACCGAAGCTGGAGCGCTTCGGCGCGCTCGACGGTGGAGGGTTTCGGCCGGACATGCCCGACCTTGCGGGCGCGGGATTGGCAAATCCGCCGCGCATCCGGCCGCTTCGGCGAGCCCATGACGCTGTCCGAGGGCGGCCGCAGCGGCACCGACAGCCCCAGGCGGCGGGCGCGGCCGATCGCGGCATTGCGGGTATAGGCGGTTCCGAATTGCTGGTTGAGAGCGCGGGCGATTTCCGAAAACGACAGGCCCTTGTCGAGATACGCACGCAGCGCGACCGAGTGCGCCTCCTCCCACGTTGATTGCATTCCACATTCCCTGAAGTTTCACGTTGTGCTCCCTTTATTTCGGATATTCCGAAATAAGTCAAGCTTGATTTCGGATAATCGGAAATATAGGATCTGACCATTGACGGTGCGGAGAATCGCGATGCTGGACGTCAGGATGATCGAGCGGGGACTGGCGAAGCCCGGCAAGACCAAGGGCGGGCTCGCGGCGGCGATGGGCGTGCGGCCGGGCGCGGTGTCGGAGATCCTGGCCGAAGCGCGGCTGATCAAGGCCAGCGAGCTTCAGCCGATCATCGACTATCTCGAACTCAATGCGGTGCCGATCATGGGCCGCGTCGGCGCCGGCGCATCGATCACGCCGGAACACGAGCAGATGCCGCCCGAAGGCCTCGGCGAAGTGCAACTGCCGTTCCCGATCGCGGAAGAAACCGTCGCCTTCGAGGTGGTCGGCGATTCCATGCTGCCGAAATACGAAAGCGGCGATATTATCGTGGTCTACCGCGAACAGCGCCATCCGCTGTCGAGCTTCTATGGCGAGGAGGCTGTCGTGCGCCTGAAGTCCGGCGAGCGCTACCTGAAGACGATCGAGCGCGGCAAGAGCGCGCATGTCGTCAACCTCACGAGCTTCAACGCCAAGCCGATCGCGGGCGTGAAGCTGGAATGGATCGGCGAAATCTGCGTGACCCTGCCGCGCGGCCAGATCGATCGCCTGCGGGCGCGGGCCGCGGCGCGCTCACGGAAAAAGCTCGCCGGTCATGCCGGCAAGCCGGCCGCGAAGTAACGACGTCATTCCGGGGCGCATCGAAGATGCGAACTATGGTGCGCAATTGCGCACCTGAGAATCCATCGCTCCACCTGAACGCGACGATAAATGGATTCCGGGTTCGATGCTTCGCATCGCCCCGGAATGACTAACTTCTGATTATCAGAAATTTTCCTTGCCAAATTTCTGATTTTCAGAAATAATGGAACCAACTCGTCAACTGATTCCATCAGGTGACGTCGCGAAGGATATCCGCCCCGCATGCAGTATTTCGTCGTCATGATCGATTACGGCCGCCGCGGCCGAGAGGCCATCGTCGATCCCGAAATCACCCGCCGCGAGGTGGTCTCGCGCATCGCCTCCGGCGAATACGCCAATATCAGCTTCATTCACGAGGTCGCGGATTTCAGCGTGGAGGATGTCACCGAGGATATCCTGGCCGAGGCCGCGGTCCCAGAGATCGCCAGCTCAAGCGCCGATCTTCAGGCGTCGGCCTTCGATCACATCAGGGATTTGCGGAAGCATGAGCCGGCGTAGGGCACGCCGGCCCGCGACATTTGACGGATAACGCTCTCAGGTCGCCCCGACCACTGAGCCTTCCTTCAACACAGGCGCATGCTCGGCCTCGTCAATCGTGGCGTTGCGCGGCAGGAGCTGCACCAAGAGCGCGCCGAGCACCATCGCGACCGCCATCAGGTAAAGACCGAAGTCGGTGCGGCCCGTCGCTTCCTTGGCGAGGCCGACGACATAGGGCGCGACGTAGCCGCCGAGATTGCCGATGGTCGCCATCAGCGCGAGCCCGCCAGCGTTCGCCGCGCCGGTGAGCAGCGCACTCGGCAATACCCAGAGCACGGTGATCGAGGCCAGCGCACCGCCCAAAGCCAGTGAGAGGCTGGCGAGCGCCAGCGCCGGCGTTGCCGTCAGCGACGCGCCGCCGACCAGTCCCAGCGCGCCGACCGCAGCCGAGAGGATGATGTGCCACTTGCGCTCGCGCATGCGATCGGACGAGCGGCCGACCACGATCATGGCGACGCAGGCAACCGCAAAGGGAATCGAGGTGACGAGGCCATTGATGAACACGTCGTGCACGCCGAGGTCTTTCACGATCTGCGGCATCCAGAACGAGATGCCGTAGATGCCGCCGAGCAGCGTGAAGTTGGTGATCGCGAGCAGCCAGACTTTCCCGCTCAACAGCGCATCGACCAGGCGATGGCCGTGGCCCATGGCGCGATGGGTGGCGTCCTCGGCTTCCAGCGCCGGCATGATGACGTTGCGCTCGGAAGCCGTCAGCCACTTCGCGTCTTTCGGACCGTTACTGAGATAGAAGAAGGTGACGATGCCGCCGATCACCGCCGGCGCGCCTTCCAGCAGGAACAGCCATTGCCAGCCGGCAAAGCCGGAAACACCCGCCATCTGCTTCATGATGAAGCCGCTCAAGGGCGCGCCGATCAGCCCGGCGATGGGAATGCCGACAAAGAACAGCGCGCAGACCTGCGAGCGCAGTTTTCCGGGAAACCAGTAGGTGAGATACAGCACGATGCCGGGATAGAAGCCGGCTTCGGCAATGCCGAGCAGAAAGCGAAGGCTGAGGAACTGCGCCGGCGTGGTGACGAACATGAAGCAGACCGAGATGATGCCCCACACCACGAGAATGCGCGAAATCCAGATCCGCGCGCCGAAGCGCTGCAGCAGAAGATTGCTCGGAATTTCGCAAGCGGCATAGCCGATGAAGAAGATGCCGGCGCCAAGGCCGAACACGGCGTCCGACAGGCCGATGTCGGCGCTCATCTGCAATTTCGCGAAGCCGACATTCACGCGGTCGAGAAACGAGATGATGTAGAGAATGAGCAGGAACGGAATGAGCTTCCAGGCGGCGCGATTATACGCCGCCGCCTCATTGTCAGAAGCAAATGAAACACGCGTGAAAAACTGAGCCATCGGGCCCTCCCTGGGCGTCCCAATTGATAAAGGCGACGTTGCGCCAGCGGGCTGTTAGTCAGCTCTCGCGATGTTTGCGGATCAATGCGCTGATGGCATCGGATAATCGGCCGCGTTAAGCACAAAACCTTCGCGCGAGGAGAAATCCATCCGCGGCGGGCCGAACACGTCGACCAGCCAGGTCGTGCCCTCGCCGACGTCCTGCGTGGTGTGTAGCACGCGCGCAGGGATCACCAGCACCGACGGGCTCTGATCGTAGCGGGCGTGTTCGTCCTCGCGCCAGCGCGTCTTGTCGGGTGACCACGGATAACGCAGGTGATGCACGAACGCACCTTCCATGCTGAGCGAAATCTGCTCGAAGTCGTCGTGGCTGTGTGGCGAGAGTTTGGTCTCGTCGCGGCGCTTCTGCCACGGCATGAAAATGTTGACCATGAGATTGGTCGAACGAAATACGCGCATCTTGAGCGGTGACGGATCGGGGCTCACCGCCTTGTCGAGATCGTAATGGCGCAGGCGAAAACCACCGGCAGGATCGGGCCAGGGCTTCAGGTCCGCCACTTCCGGCGCGCCATCGGCATAGGTCGAGGCATTCACGGCCGTCTTCGCGAGATCCTCGGCGCGCTTGGAAAACACCCGCGCCACCATGCCCGCTTTCCGCACAGTGATGCGGCTTTGGCCGGGCGGCACGATGATCAGGCTGTTGCCTTTGCTTTCGATGCGCTCGCTGCCCGCCTCGACGGTGACTTCCGAGCCCGGCGGCAGCAGCACCATGTATTCGTCGGGATTGTTGCGCGCGAGGACGGCGCCTTCCTTCGCGTGGCTGACAGCCGTGATGAAATTGGCCGCGCGCGTGATCCAGTGGCGCGTGCCGTCGGCATCGGTTGCCTGCGGCGGCTCGGCGTAATGCCGGGCGTGGGTCGCGGCGCGCATCGCTTCGCTCATGTCAGTCCTCCTTGGGCGACCCGCGATTTCTCGATTTAGCGGTTGTTTGTTGTTCGCGAGCGTGATACATCGTTCTGTATATCGATACGTCCCAAGACGTCAATACGAATCTTCGCAACGCCCCAAAACGACCCCTACGACCGCCTGGAAACGAGATTTTGCCTTTGAAAACAAAAGCGGAAATGCCCGCGATGACCGAAGAGCGCGTGGACGGCGGGGTGCGTTCCGTGCAGGTCGCGCTCGATGTGCTGGAGGCGGTCGCCTTCTCCGACGAGGAGCTCGGCGTCACGCAAATCGCCGACCGGCTCGGCCTCACCAAGGGCTCCGTGCACCGTCACCTGCTGACGCTCGTCGAGCGCGGCTATCTCGTGCAAAACCCGAGCACATCTAGATATGCAAGGGGCCCGCGCAGCCGCCTGCTCGCCCATTACGCGCCCGAGGCCGATCTCATTCAGCTCGCCTCGGGGCCGATGCGCGAGCTGCGCGATTTGCTCGGCCACTCTGTGGTGCTGTCGGAATCCTCGCCGCGCGGCGCGCTGATATCGAGCATGGTCGGCGGCACCGCCGCGATCGAAATCGGCGTGCGGCCCGGCAGCGAACTCCAGTTTCATTCCTCCGCGCAGGGCAAGGTGCAGCTCGCCTTTGCATCATCAGCCATGCGCGAGCGCGTGCTGTCAAAACCCCTGCCCGCCTTCACCGCGCATACCGTGACCGATCGCAAGACGGTCGAAGAAGAACTCGCGCGCGTCGCGAGCGAAGGTTTTGCCACCGCGCCGGAGCAGGCGATGCTCGGCATCAATGCGGTGGCCGCGCCGATCTTCGACGGCAAGGACGCCTGCATCGGCGCGCTGGCGCTGGTCGGCTCGATCCAGTTCCTGCCCGCCAAGCCTGATTTGAAGAGCGTTGCGGCGCTGAAGGCGGCCGCGGCGCAAATCTCGCGCATGCTTGGCCACGGCACCAGAAATTCGGACCTGCGCCCGGCCAGACAACGAACCGCATAAAGGCGCGTAACGCGCCCTTCAAAAGAAACAACAGGGAGAACAGTGATGAGTGAAGCAAAAGTCGCGGACAAGTCCGGAACATCGGCGCGCGAGGCGCGCATCGACAAGATCCTGCAAGGCGCGGTCGATCCGCATGTCCACAGCGGGCCGTCGATCGCGCCGCGCGCCGTGGATCATCTCGACCTGGTCCGGCAATATTCGGAAGCAGGCTTTGCCGCCGTCCTCACCAAGGATCACGACTATGCGGGCGTTGCGACCGCGCAACTGATCACCAAGCATCATCCCGAGCTGAAGACGAAAATCTTTTCCGGCATCGTGCTGAATAACGTCGTCGGCGGCATGAATCCTTACGCGGTCGAGCATACCGCGGCGATGGGCGGCAAGACGGTGTGGATGCCGACGCTGGCGGCGGAAAATCACCTGCGCTGGGAAAAGAACTCGAGCTGGGTGCATCCGGCCTCGACCTCGAAGATGCGTCCCGCGTCAGCCGTGCCGGTGCTCGACGCCAACAAGAAGATTCTCGACTCGGTCAAGGAAGTGCTGGATGTGATCGCCAAAAACGACATGCTGCTCGCGAGCGGGCATCTGCACGTCAGCGAAACCTGGGTCATCTTCGAGGAAGCCCGGCGCCGCGGCGTCAAGCGTCTTGCGTTCACGCATCCCGAAGAAATCGTCGGCGCCAGCCTCAACGACGTCAAGGGCATCGCCGCGATGGGCGCATTCGTCGAACATTCCATCTGCATGTTCCTGGAGGGATCGAAGTTCAAGGTCGCGACGGGCGAGGATTTACGCCACCACATCGAGGCCGCCGGCGTCGATCAGACCGTGATCTGTTCTGATCTGGGCCAGGTCGGCGTGTTCTCGCCGCTCGAAGGGTTTCGGCGAGGCGTCGCGCTGTGCATGGACCTCGGCTATAGCGACGAGGACATCCACAAGATGGTCGCAACCAACGCCGCGAGGATGCTCGGGCTCGAGGCGGCGTGACGCGATGGCGGGCATATTGGATGTCACTATAGGTTCGCTGCGTTTGAAGAACCCGCTCATTGCGGGCGCGGCCGAACATCTGATCGAGGAAGCCGGCGTGCGGCGCGCTTTAAGCGCAGGCGCGGCCGTGGTCGTGATGAAATCGACCAACGAGGTTCAGGCCGCAAAAACTCAGTTGGATGCGGCCGAATACGCCGTGTTCGACGAAACATGGCAACGGCGGGAGTGGAATGCGTCGGCGCCCGCGTCGGCCTTCATCGCCTGCCGCTCGGGGCTCTATCCCGGTTCCTTCGATCAATGGCTGGAGAGCGTATCGCGGCTCGATCGTGAAGCCGCCAAAAGCGATGCCTATGTCGCCGCGAGCTTGATCCTCGGCGATCTCGATCACGCTATCGACATGGCGCGCCAGGTGCAAGGAGCTGGGTTGCGCCTGCTCGAACTCAACATCGGCACGCCCTATGCCTCGCAGGCCGCCAAGGGCGCGGTGGCGACTGAGCTGATGCCTGGGCGCGTGATGACGATCGTGCGCTCGATCCGGACTGCGGTGTCGATGCCGCTCTGGGTCAAGATCACAGGCCAGAGTGAACAGGTTCCGGAGCTGGCGCGCGCCGCGTTCACGGCAGGCGCCGACAGCGTCGTCATGGCTGGCCGTCTGCTCGGCCTGATCCCCGATCTCGACACCATGCGGCCCGTGCTTGATACGACGCTCGGCGTCGGCGGGTACTGGAATCTGCCGCTGACCTGCCACTGGCTGTCGTTGTCGCGCGCGGCGGTCGGGCGCGACAAGCCGCTGATTGCCACGAATGGAATCCAGAACGGTCTCGACATTGCGCGCGTGATGCTGGCCGGCGCCAGCGCCGCCGAAATCTCCTCGCCCGTGATGCTGCGCGGCTTCGAGCTGATCGAGCGCTCGCTTGCCGAGCTGAAGGATTATCTGAACGCCAAAGAAATCACCGCGAAGGACCTGATCGGCCGCGCCGCCGACGCGCGCAAGACCTTTGCCGAGATGCCACAGCTCGAAGGCAACTGGCGCAACTACGTGCCGCGGGATGCGCTGACCAAAGACTGAACAAGAATACGACGCAAGAACACGACGTAAGAACACGACCAGAGGGAGGATTTGGGGCATGGATCGTACGGTCGACGAACCGCAACTGATGTCGCGCATCATCGCCCGCGTGATGCCGATCCTGATGCTGGTCTATCTCGTCGCGGTCATCGATCGCAGCAATATCGGCTTTGCCAAACTGCAAATGGCGCGCGAGCTTGGCATGTCCGAGCGGGCGTTCGGCCTGGCGGCATCGCTGTTCTTCATCGGCTACTTGATCTGCGAAATCCCGAGCACGCTCGCGATCCACAAGTTCGGCGCGCGCGCCTGGCTGACGCGCATTCTGGTGAGCTGGGGCGCCGTGACGGTGGCGATGGCCTTTGTCTCCTCCGACTGGATGTTCACCGTGATGAGGTTCGTGCTCGGCGTCGCCGAGGCCGGCGCCTATCCCGGCATCATCTACGTCACCTCGATCTGGTTTCCGCAAAGCTATCGGGTGCGCGTGATGGGCATCATCACGCTCGGCAGCGCCTTCGGCAACATGTTCGGCGCGCTGTTCTCCGGCCCGTTACTCGACATGCACGGATTCCTCGGCCTCTCCGGCTGGCAATGGGTTTTCATCGTCACCGGGCTGCCTGCCGTGCTGCTCGGCTTCCTGGTGCTGGCGCTGTTGCCGAACCGGCCCAATGAGGCTGACTTTCTCGACGACACCGAGAAGAGCTGGCTGACGCGGCGGCTCGAGGAAGAGAGCGCGGCGAAACACGACGGCCATTCGCTGTGGCAAGTGCTGTGGGATGGCCGCGTCTGGTTCCTCTCCGGCGTCTACGCGCTGATCCTCACCTCGCTCTACGGCGTGATCTACTGGACGCCGACCGTGATCAAGGGGTTTGGCATGACGGGAACGCAGAACGGACTTCTGACCGCACTGCCCTGGCTCGTCACCGTGCCGATGCTGCTGATCTTGCCAAAACGCCTGCGCGAGCATCGCTCGGTGGTGATGGCGATGGTCGTGCTCGCCACTATCGGCGTCGTCGCCTTCGTGCTCTCGACGCTAGTGCCGGAAAACTGGATGCGGCTGGTCGCCATGATCGTCGGCACGCCCTGCATCTCGCTTTTGCTGCCGTGCTTCTGGTCGCTGCCGTCGCGCTTCCTGACCGGTGAGCGCGCCGCCGCCGGCATCGGCGCGATCTCGATGCTGGGAAGCTTCGGCGGCTTTGCCGCGCAGAACCTGATGCCGTTGGCTGCCGAGATGGGCGGCAGCGCGGCGGCGGCAATGCTGGTGCCGGCGGTTTGTCTGGGACTGCTCGGCGTCGGTGCCGCCTTGCAGTTCATCGCCACGCAAGCCAAGCCCGCGATGCGAACGGCAGGATGAACCGGCGATTCAGACGACCGGACCTTCCGAAATCCCGCGGAACCGGACAGCTGCACGGTTCCGGCTGACGACCCAACGCAGAAGTGAAGTGCTTGAATGGCCTACCGCGCCAAAGCTTGATCTATGCTGGGTCGGCCGAAGTGGTTCGGGGTTGAAGGCATGGCTGTTTATGACGTCTCGATAGCGCTCGCAACTGAGGACGTAGCGCGGTCCGTGAAATTCACGTGGAGCAGCTTGGCTTCACCTGCACACTGCAACTGGAAGGTTTTGCACGCGTTCGGCTGGGTGCCGCAGACATTATGCTTTCGCTGCCCAATGCCCATGTCCCCTGGAAAGGCCCGAGCTTTACCGGCTCGATCTATCTGGACGTCGACAATGTCGACGAGCTATGGGAGACTCTCAAGACACGCGCGCGCATCGTTTATCCGATCGAGACCATGGAATACGGCGTGCGCGAGTTTGGCCTGCTGGACGACAGCGGCTACACGTTGTCATTCGCACAGCATCCTCCAGCGACCTGAACTCATCTGACGATTTTGGCAGTCTTGTTCGGCGGAAGCCGGCTGCAAATCGCTCCGCATGCCGCTTGATGGCCCTTTGCTGACCACGCCCTCATAAAAAAATCTCCCCGCGCATGATACGCGGGGAGAGGCAGTGGGCGCGCGCTTCGACGCAATACAAATGAAGCGCTGGCGGTCTTGTTCGGACGCGATCAGTGATCGCGGCCGCAGAGGCCGAAGTCGCAGAGCAGATCGCCGAACGCGTGGCGATCGTCCCGATCGAAATCGGTGCCGGGCGTGAACGACACGCCGCGGTACAGCTCGCCGAAGGCCGAAGTGCGGATCGTCTTGAAGCTTTCGTTCGCCGGCAGCGTGGTGGCCGAGAGCTTGTCCGTGATCATCACGAGCTTGTTCGGATCGGCGCCCTGGTCGCCGCTGCCGCTGACCGTCGAGGTGACCGCCCAGATGGTGGCGGTGCCGTCGTGGTTGACGCGGCCGGTCAGGTTACGCAGGCCGTCGGTCGCGGGCGACCACGGCAGGCCGGTCGCACTGTTGGTGCCAGTCGGATAGCCGGTGACAGTGTAGGGCACGCCGAGGTTAAGGCCGGCCGACAGGGTATAGGCGAACTGCCAGGCGCCGGTCGCCTCGTTGAACACATACTTCTGCAAGCCCGCGGTGGTCTGCGCGCCGGCATTGGTATAGGTGTTGCCGGCAAACGTGTTGTCGCCGCTGCCTTCGTCGGCGATGTACACCGTTTTGGAATCCGCAAACCAGACGCCGAACGGGAACGTCACCTGTGGTGCGGGCGGCGCGGCGGTCGAACTCGCCAGCACGGTCGGGAAGCCTTTCAGGATGCACATGTTGTAGGGCAACACGCCCACGGCCTGCACGCTCCCCGCTGTCTCCGGAGTCACCCCCGCATTGGTGATGGTCATCGGCGCGGTCGGCAGCGTCGCACCCAGCGCCGGCAGGCCTGAGCCGTTCGGGCAAGCCTTCGGATTGCCGTTGGCGGCGTTGCCGCTGGTGTCGATGAAGTACAGCGTGTTGACGCCGTTGCCGCCCGAGCCCTTGGTGAAGTAGACGACGTTGTTGAACACCGTCAGGCCGCGGAAATTGGTGTCCTTGCCGATCTTGTCGGTCGCGAGACCGAGTTCAACGATGTTGAAGCTGCCGACCGGCGTCGGCTGACCGGGATCGATCTGCGCGTTCAACGGCTGATTCGAGGCCAGTTCGAACTGCGCGCCGCCACCTTCGATGATGCCGACCGGTTGCGAGCTGACCTTGACGCCGTTTACCGTGAACTTCACCGCAGAGCCGTTGCCGGCGTTACCGGAACCGTAATGCACGTTAGCGCCATGGGCGTCGTTCAGGATCGCGGCGCGGCCATTGTCGCCGCTATAGGCGTTGGTCTTGGTGAAGCGGAAATGGCCGAACGCGTCGACGTCAGCGAAGACGCGATAGGTCGGGTTGGCGGTATCCGTATCGGTCGGGTCGATCACGGAGGGCGTGTTGGAGTTGGACACGTCCAGCGCGGCGACCGGGGCGAGGTAGCCAAGGAACGTCACAGCCTTATGATCAACCGACAGGTTGATCGCAAGCTCCGACTTCGACTGGAAGCTGGTGACAGCCTGATCGCTGGTGGCGGTGACGTGGCGCTGGGTGCTGTTCGGCACTTCCAGCGACTGCACGAAATCGCCATCCTTATCGGCGCGCAGTTCGTCGAGTACGATTTTGGAGGCGACCGAGAACGAGCCGTCGACGTTCGCATTGTTGAACACGAAGGGGTAGGTGCCGTCGTTGTTCGCGGCGGCGCAAGGGGTCACAATGGGCGTGGGGCCGCAGCCCGGCGGAAGCTGGGTCGTGCCGGCGACGATGTTGGGGGCGGAATAAACGGCCTTCGACACCAGCAGATCGCCGGGTCGGAAGAAAAAGAAATCGTCATTATCGGCATAAGCGAGCGTGCCGCCCAGCGCGGTGGTGGCAAGCAGCGCGACGGCAAAGCGCGTGTTCATGAGCGACCGTCCGCGAAGCGAACGCGTTTCCGTGAGGTTCATTTCTATTTTTTCCCAGAATGAAAAGCTTCGCGACGCGATACATTGCGCGAAGGGATGCGAAAGATTCAAGCGGGCGCAACTTGCGCAGGCTGTGTTACAGGCATGCGAAAGTTTTGCGATCTTTCCAGCTTTTCCCGAAAAATTCAGCGAGCGACGTGGTGGCGCGCTGCGTTTGTTACTCGCGGGAAATAAACAGCTTCAGCGACAGCGAGGCGATCGTGGATGCGAAGATGATGGCGGCAACCGCGAGCAGGCCGACGACATAGGAGCCGGAATACTGTTTCAGCACGCCCATCAACGACGGCCCGAAGAAGCCGCCGGTGGTGGCGACCGAGTTGATGAAGGCGAGCCCGCCGGCGGCCGCGACGCCGGTGAGGAAGCGCGTCGGAATGGTCCAGAAGATGGCGCGCGCAGCCGTAACGCCGATCAGCGCCAGGCTAAATCCGGCAACGGCCGAAACGAGCGAGTTGGAGAAGATCGGCAGCAACAGGCCGACCGCACCTAACGTGCAGGCGATGGCGAGGTTGGCGATACGCTGGCCTTTCTGGTCGACCCAGCGCGCCCACAGGATCATGCCGACGGTGGCAAACAGATACGGGATCGCCGCGATCCATCCGATCTCGGCGTTGGAGAGGTGATATTCCCTGAGCATCAACGGCAGCCAGACGCCGATGCCGTAGGAGCCGAGCGTGAAGCCGAACTGGATCGCGGTGCAGATCAAGACGCGCGCGTCCTTCAGTGCGGCCCAAAGCGAAGAATGCGGCCGCTCCCGCACTTCGGAAGCCAGCACATGATCGAGCGCGTCGCGCTCTTCGCTCGTGAGCCAGTGGGCCGTCTGCGGCCGGTCGGCAAGGAGAATGAGGGTTGCAATGCCGAGCGGCACGCACGGCAGGCTCACCAGCAGAAACATCCATTGCCAGCCATGCAAGCCCCAGATGCCGTCCATCTGAAGCAACATGCTGCAAATGGGGGTGCCGACCAGCGAAGACAGGGGAATGCCGACCAGGAACCAGGCCAGCATCCGTGTGCGGTATTGGGTCGGAAACCAGGCGGCGAGAAAGAACGTCACGCCGGGAAAGAAGCCGGCTTCCATGATGCCGAGCAGAAACCGCAAGCCATAAAAGCTGTTCGGGCCGGTGACGAAGACCATCGCCGCCGAGACCAGGCCCCAACTGATCATGATCCGCGCGATCCAGCGCCGCGCGCCCACTTTATAGAGCAAGAGGTTGCTCGGGATTTCGAACGTGGAATAGCTGAGGAAGAAGATGCCGGCGGCGAGCCCGAACTGGGCAGGGGTCAGGCCCAATTGCTGATTCATCGTCAGCGCGGCCACGCTGAGGCTGGTGCGGTCGAGGTAATTGAAGAGATAGGCGATGGTCAGCAGCGGCACGAAGCGCAGTGCGGCCTTCTGCACCGCGCGGTGCAGCGCGGCATCTTCCGCCATCGATGCGCTGGCACTGGACACGCCGGAGACGCCCTCACCCACACCCGTCATCCCGCTTAGTCCTCGCCCTGCTGGCTTTTATTGTTTGTCTTCACAGACTTGCCTTAGCAGCCGGACCCTTCCCTTGAAAGGGGGAGGGGTTGGGGGTCCCCTTCAAGCGACAAACCCTCATCCTGAGGAGCCGCGCTAGCGGCGTCTCGAAGGATGAGGCCAATACCGAGGCCTCATGGTTCTCCTGGCGACGCGAAGCGTCGTCCAGCGGCGCGTCTTTACTTGCACCGTTCGCGACGTCCTCGCGTAGCTCGGCCTGCTCGGGTGCTCGCGCCTCCTCACCATGAGGGGAAGCCATGCCCGGCCACAATAGCCTGCCTAGCGCAAACTGCGTAAGCGATGCCTGCACCCGCGTCCTTGTTACCCGCGTAAGGTGACGAGGAGTTCGTCCAGTTGCTCGAACGTCTCGGGCATCCCGCCCTCCATCCCGGCGATGGCAGCGTCGAGAGCTTCCTTCGAGGGATAGAGCTCGTGCAGGACCAGCAGCGTCTGGCCGGCTTTTTCCTCGAAGGTCAGCGTGGTGACGGCGCCGTCCTCGCTTTCCTCATTGGTCCAGACGAGGCGCGAGTACGGCGTCACTTCGAGGTACCTGCCGAAGAACGCCATCTGCTTCGAAGCCTCGTGGCCGAACTCGAAACGGTACCGGCCCCCGGCACGAACATCGGCCTCGCAGGAAAGCAGGGACATGCCGCTCGACTTCGGCGCCCACCACCGCTTGAGCAGCTCGGGCCTGGTCCACGCCTCGAACACGAGGCGCGCCGGGGCGTTGAAGGTTCGCCTCACGACGAGCTCACGGTCGGACTTCCGCTCCACCGTGGTGCGGTTGTTCGCAGGCGTCGGCTCACCCTCTCCTCTTGCGTCCATCGGACTTCTCCCTCCGTTTCAGTTCCTCGACAACCTTGTCCAGCTCGTCGAAGCGTGCGGCCCAGAGTTGGCGGTACCTCTCGATCCATGCCGCCTCTTCCTCCAGCCGGCGCAGGCCGAGCTTGCAGGTCCGCACGCGCCCGACCTTCTCCGTGGTGACGAGCCCCGCTTGTTCGAGGACGCGGACATGCTTCTTCATGCCCGTCAGCGTCATGTGGAACTTGCCGGCAAGGTCGGTGATCGAAGCGTCCGCACGCGCGAGCTGCTCCAGAACGCCGCGCCGGGTGGCGTCCGAGAGCGCGGCGAACGAGACATCGAAGCGGGTCTGGCTATACTGAACCATATGGTTCAGTATCTAGCACAGGGATTGGTGGCATGCAACGGCAGGCCGAGCCGGCGATCCGCGAGGCCCCAAGGACGCCGCCCAAACAAACGCAACGCGGGCGACCTTTCGGCCGCCCGCGCGTAAAAAAATGTGTGCCCGCTTACGCGGCGTTCAGGGACTGGCTGTGAACTGATTGACCGGGAATTTCAGTATTGCACTCGCGGAAGTGAAACGCGATCTCGTCGAGCGCGCGCTGCTCCCATACTTCGGCCTCCGCAAGCCAAAACACCTTACGCTCGGAATCATGTAACGCACGCTCACGGCAGAAATGCTCCTGGCGGCGAATTTCAACGAGCCTGTTCATGAACTCCACTCCCTTTGGTGAAGCCAAGTAACGCTCCAAACCTAGCAGATTTCGTGGCAGAGGTCTGTTTCGTTTTGTCGCTGCGACAGAGATCAACATTCTTTTACACAAGCCGCATTGCAATGCAGCAGAAGGCGGCACGCCTGACGCGTTTGCATGCAAAAGCCCGTGCTTTGAAGGCGATTTCGCCGCGGAGCGTAGGACACCGGCGACCTATTGTGTCGCACAGCAACATCGCTAAGGTGTGGCCGCTTCAATCTTCAATCAAGAAATCCTGAACCGACCGCGACTTCGGAATCGGAACAACGGGGAGAGAGTTTTTATGAGTCACAGTGGTGAAACGGGCGACGGCAACAAGCGCCTCGCGATGCGCGGCTGCGCCTGCGGATGCGAAGACACGATATCGTTGACGGCGGGCGGCCTGGGTCGACGTCAATTCGTGGCGGGCGCGGCGGGCACGGCGGCGCTGCTCGCAACCGGCCTTGGTCCGTTCCGAAAGGCATCAGCGCAAACGGGCGAAAAACCTTACCGGATCGACGTTCATCATCATTTATCGCCGCCGACGTTTATCCAGGCCGCGGTCGCCAACAATTTCGGCGACGGCCTGCTGCGCGGCTGGACCATCGAAAAATCGCTCGCCGACATGGACGCCGCCGGCGTCGTGGTCTCGATGCTTTCGGTGACGCAGCCCGGCGTGAACTTCACGAGCGGCGAGGCAGCGCGCAAACTTGTCCGTGAGTGCAACGAATATAACGCCAAGTTGATTGCGGACCATCCCGGCCGCTTCGGCGGCTGGGCGATGCTGCCGCTGGCCGATATCGACGCGTCGTTGAAGGAGATCGAATACGCGCTCGATACGCTCAAGCTCGACGGCATCGGGCTGATGACGAACTACCGCGACAAGTGGCTCGGCCATCCGTCGTTCTTGCCGGTGATGGAAGAACTCAACCGCCGCAAATGTGTGGTCTACACCCATCCCTCGACCGCCGATTGCTGCGTCAACCTTCTCAAGACCGAACCGCCGACGCTGGTGGAATGGGGCACCGACACCACGCGCACGATCGGCGACATCGTGTTCTCGGGCAATGCCGCGAAATTCCGCGACATCAAATGGATCTTCTCGCATGCCGGCGGCACCATGCCGTTCCTCATCGAGCGCTTCGTCCGCCAGCCGCTGATCGACAAGCAATTCCAGCCGGCGGTGCCGGACGGCACGCTCGCCGAACTGACGCGCTTCTATTACGACACCGCGCAAACCTCGAACAAGGCGTCGATGTCGGCGCTGACGGCCGTGATCCCGACCTCGCAGATCCTGTTCGGGACGGACTTCCCCTATCGCACCGCGATCGACCACGTGAAGGGCTTGCGCTCATCCGGCGTCTTCACCGATGCACAGATCATGGACATCGAGCGCGGCAATGCGTTGAAGCTGTTGCCAAGACTGAATGCATAAGGCTTGAGCGCTTGAATGAAGTGAGGCCTTCTTTGGGCGAAGTGCAATGGGTCATAAACTTCACTGCATGATGTGCGGGAAAGAGAAGTTCTTCGACGATGTCCCGTCAAACCAAGAGTTTTACCTCTGCTTCGATTGCTCGAAATTCTGGCTTACCGATTATCTGCAGCGTCTCAAAGCTCGCATCGTCGGATGGTGGCGAAGCTGAAATTAGGACACGGCTGACGCTTTTACTGGAGCCTTAAGCTTTCAGCTCCCTGGCATCTGGTATTTCGGGCCGGCGGGAATTCCCGCCGGCCTTTTACTTTTGTGACAAGATTTTTATCCGCGGCCCGCGCACAATGCGCTGTCGCTGAAAATTGCTTGCGCGTCTGCGACCACCTGACGCACACTTTGGGTAGTTCGCAAAAACAACCACAAGACCAACGCGAGCCGTTCCAGAGGGACGTTCCAAGGGGAGGCCTTGATGAGTTTTCTGATCGCGCTTGCCGCGCTGTTTTTCCTGATGTTCGTCGCCTATCGCGGCTTCAGCGTGATCCTGTTTGCGCCGGTCGCAGCGCTCGGCGCGGTGCTTCTGACCGATCCCGGCGCGGTACCCGCAGCTTTCACCAGCCTGTTCATGGACAAGATGGTGGGTTTTGCGAAGCTCTACTTTCCCGTCTTCCTGTTGGGCGCGGTGTTCGGAAAGGTCATCGAACTCTCCGGCTTTTCCAAATCGATCGTGGCGGCCGTGATCGATCTGGTCGGCTCCGAGCGCGCGATGCTCGCGATCGTATTGGTGTGCGGCGTGCTGACCTATGGCGGCGTGTCGCTGTTCGTCGTGGTGTTTGCCGCCTACCCCTTTGCAGCGGAAATGTTCCGCGCCGGCAATATCCCGAAGCGCCTGATCCCCGGCACCATTGCGCTCGGTGCGTTTTCCTTCACCATGGATTCGCTGCCGTTCAGCCCGCAAATCCAGAACATCATTCCGACCACCTATTTCAAGACCACCAATGGCGCGGCGCCGATCCTCGGCACGCTGGGCGGGCTCTTCATCCTGGTGCTCGGCCTCACTTATCTGGAATGGCGGCGCCGCGTGGCGGCAGCGGCCGGCGAAGGCTATGGCGAGGGGCACTTGAACGAGCCGCCGCCGGTCGATACGAAAGATCTCGCGCCGGCCTTCATCGCCTTCCTGCCGTTGATCGTCGTCTTTGTCGTCAACCTCGTGCTCGGCGGCTTTCCCGGCCTGTTCGGCGGCCTGATCGATCGCGCCTATGGCGCCAGTTACGACCTGACGCTGGCGCTCGACCTCGCGATCCCCACGCCGATTGCCAGCATCAAGGCGATCTGGGCGGTGGAAGGCGCGCTGCTGGCGGGCATCATCACCGTCTTCATCTTTGCCTTCCCGAAACTCCGCTCGACTTTTGCGGAAGGCAGCAAGGCTGCCGTCGCCGGCGCATTGCTCGCCGCCATGAACACCGCGTCCGAATATGGCTTCGGCGGCGTGATCGCGGCGCTGCCCGGCTTTCTCGTCATCAAGGACGCGCTGAAATCGATTCCGAATCCGCTGGTCAACGAGGCCATCACCGTCACCTCGCTCGCGGGCATCACGGGCTCGGCGTCCGGCGGCATGTCGATTGCGCTTGCGGCGATGGCCAAGGACTTCATCGCCATGGCCGAAGCCGCGCATATCCCGCCGGAGGTGCTGCACCGCGTCGCATCGATGGCGTCCGGCGGCATGGATACGCTGCCGCATAATGGCGCGGTCATCACGCTGCTCGCGGTGACCGGGCTGACGCATCGGCAGTCCTACAAGGACATCTTCGCCGTCACGTGTCTCAAGACGCTCGGCGTGTTCTTCGTGATCGCCGTCTACTACCTCACGGGACTGGTTTAGCCGTGTAGATTTCACCCAAGGAGCCAGCCATGAGCCAGCACCCTGCCCTGCAATTCCTGCGGCTGTCGGAAAAGGGCAAGGTGGTGAGCGCGGCGGAGGCCGTGCGGCTGATCCGAGACGGCGACACCGTCGCGACCGGCGGCTTCGTCGGCATCGGTTTTGCCGAGGAAATCGCACTGGCCCTGGAAGCGCTCTATCTCGAAAACGAAACCGACGCGCCCTACACGCAAGGCAAGCCGAAGAACCTCACGCTGGTCTATGCCGCCGGCCAGGGCGACGGCAAGGAACGCGGGCTCAATCACTTCGCGCATGATGGCCTCGTCAAGCGCGTGATCGGCGGCCATTGGGGCCTGGCGCCGAAATTGCAGCAGCTTGCGATATCGAACCAGATCGAAGCCTATAACCTGCCGCAGGGCGTGATCACGCATCTGTTTCGCGACATCGCCGCGCGGCGCCCTGCCCATATCAGCCGCGTCGGCCTTGGCACCTTTGTCGATCCGCGCAACGGCGGCGGCAAGCTGAATGCGCGCACGTCGGAAGACCTGGTCGAGTTGATCAGGATCGGCGGCGAGGACTGCCTGCTCTACAAGACCTTCCCGATCAACATCGGCATCATCCGCGCCACGACAGGCGACCCTGACGGGAACCTCACCATGGAGAAGGAAGCGCTGACACTGGAGGCGCTGGCGATTGCGATGGCCGCGCATAATTCCGGCGGGCTAGTGATCGCGCAGGTCGAACGTGTCGCCGAAAGCGGCACGCTCAACCCGCGCCAGGTGAAAATCCCCGGCATCCTCGTCGATTGCGTCGTGGTCGCAAGGCCCGAAAACCACTGGCAGACTTTTGGGACGCAATATAACCCGGCGTTCTCCTCGGAAATTCGCGTGCGCGCGGGCTCGCTGCCGGCCTTGCCCATGAGCGAGCGCAAGATCATCGCCCGCCGCGCCGCTTTCGAACTGAAGGCCAACAGCGTCGTCAATCTCGGCATCGGCATGCCCGAAGGCATTGCGGCGGTGGCAAACGAAGAGAAAATCATCGACCTGATCACGCTGACCGCAGAGCCCGGCGTGATCGGCGGCATTCCGGCCAGCGGCATCGACTTTGGCGCGGCGATCAACACGCAGGCCGTGATCGACCAGCCCTATCAGTTCGACCTCTATGACGGCGGTGGGCTGGACGCCGCCTTCCTCGGCCTCGCCCAGGTCGACCGGTCCGGCAATCTCAATGTCTCCAAGTTCGGTCCCAAGCTCGCAGGCGCCGGCGGCTTCATCAATATCAGCCAGAACGCCAAGAAGGTGGTGTTCGTCGGCACCTTCGGCGCCGGCAAACTGCGCATCAACTGCGCCGAGGGCAAGCTATCGATCATCGACGAAGCGCGGTCGCCAAAATTTGTCGAGGCCGTGGAGCATGTGACGTTCTCGGGCGCTTACGCGGTCGCGCGCGGCCAGCCGGGGTTGTACGTCACCGAGCGCTGCGTCTTTACGCTCGGCTCGGATGGACTCGAATTGATCGAGGTCGCGCCCGGCATCGATATCGAGCGCGATATTCTGGCGCTGATGGATTTCAAGCCGCATGTCCCACGCGAACCGTCGCTGATGGATGCGCGCATTTTCCACGAGGGCGTGATGGATCTGCGCCGCGACATGGTCGCGATCCCGCTCGACGACCGCTTCACCTATGACCGCCAGCAGGAATTGTTCTTCATCAACCTCGAGCGTTTCGTGGTGCGCAGCCAGGCGGACATCGAGGCTATCCATAATGCGGTCGAAGCCAAGCTCGCGCCGCTCGGCCGCCGCGTCTACGCCATCGTCAACTACGACAATTTCTCGATTCCGCCCGACCTGCTCGACGAATATTCCGCCATGGTGCGCTCGCTCACCGACCGCTATTATTCCGGCGTCTCGCGCTACACGACCTCGGGCTTCCTGCGCATCAAGCTCGGTGAGGCCCTGGAGGGCCGTGGGCTGGCCCCGCACATCTTCGAAAGCGCGGATGAGGCGCGATGGGATGCGCACGAAAGCGGCGGGCGTTAGGATTTCTCTCGCTGTCGTCCCCGCGCACGCGGGGACCCATACGCCGCGGCCTCCAAGTTGAGACGGCCGGCTGCCACCCGGATAAACCGAGACGCCCGTGGTTATGGGGCCCTGCTTTCGCAGGGACGACCGAACTATGAACGTCTCGTCATTTCCTCCCGCGCTCGATAGGATATCGCGACATCAGGAGAATAATGGATGAAAGCCTATGTGATCGCGGCCGATACGGTCCACGATGCGGCGATGATGAGCGAATACGGCAAGGTCGTTGCCGCCACACTTGTCCCGTTCGAAGGCAAGTTCCTCGTCCGCGGCGGCAAGTGCTCGGTGCTCGAGGGCGAGTGGCAACCGCGTACAGTGATACTCGAGTTTCCCGACCGCGCGGCAGCCGAAGGTTGGTACCGCTCGGCAGATTACCAGAAGATCATCGGATTGCGGTTAAACAGTGCGAGCGGAAACCTCGCGATCATCGATGGAATCTGACGGCGGACGGCACTGCCGCGCGGCGGCGCCAACATGCACGCCGCCACGAAAGCAACCGATCCTTCGACGCATCAAAGCCGGATAAGCCCTAGTCGACGTAGTTCGCCCAGCACCAGCCCCCTTGAGGTCCGAGGTGGTAATCGGCCGGGCACCCTCCATACGGGCCCGGCCGCACCTGCTTTATCCAACACGCCTGCCCTGCACGGCCGAGCCAATAGCCGGGCGGGCATGTACCGAACAGTCCCGCAGGGACTGACAGCGCATCTGCCTGCGCGTAGGTGGCGCACCCAACAAGTGGAAGTGTCAGCACCATTGCGCCGACCACAACAGAAATAAAGCCGCGTGATTTCATGAGTGCCTCTTTCGGGAAAGTGAGCTTCAGGACTTGAGCCGTTTCGTTCACCCGCAGACGTGGTGATTCAATCGCTCGGCACGCACTACGCATTCATCTCGCTGAACTGCCGCTGAATGCAAAACGCAGCACGCGCGTTATGTCATTGACATGCGGCAGCGCCATGCATCATGGCGCTGCGTGTTTATGGTGATGAATGAAAACGGCACGCATCGCCGTCGTTTGTCTGCTGACGATACAACGGCCCGATGCAACGGCTATCGTCTGCGAACTTCGAAATCGAAGCTCCAGAATCCGTCGGCTCTATTTGTCGGCTCTACTTGGAAGGAATGTCCTGGCCGATACGCCACAGGACGCCGGTGGGGTCGACCAGAATGAAGTCGCGCAAGCCCCAGTCCCGGTCTTCAGGCGGCTCGGCCTTGATGCCGTATTTCGAGGCAATCCCCTGAGCCTCGACATGCTTCCACCAGGCGTCCACGTCCTCGACCAACAGATGCATCATGAAGTTGTCGGCATGTTCCTTGACGTAGTAGTTCTGGAGCAGAAACGACGAATCGCCGTGGCAGAAATACGCCAGCGCGTCGCTGGACCACGCCATATCGAAGCCGAGGTCCTGATAGAATTGCTTGGAGAGGTCGAAATCGCGCGCCGGCACGAAAGCCTTGACCTCGATGGTTGCCAGATTACCCAAGGCGAAGCTCCACGATCGCTTTTCAGCGCTCTACCTCGTCGTTATGACAAAAGTTCGACTGAAGGCGTGCCGTGAAAAGCGGCAAGCGGTACCCGCTGATTCTTCACTTCTCCCCGCTTGCGGGGAGAAGTGAACGAGGCGTCACTTCGCCGAGGCGTCCGCGGCCCAGCGGCCGGGCCCGGTCACGAAATAGACCAGGAAGACGAAGCAATAGAGAATGGCCGCGTCGCCGCCATTGAGCATCGGGAAGAAACCCTTCGACGCATGGGCCATGAAATAGGCGACTGCCATATCGCCGGCGAGAATGAAGGCCACGGGGCGCGTCAGAAAGCCGACCGCAAACAGCGCGCCGCCGACCAGTTCGATGATGCCCTGAAACCAGATGAGCGAGCCCATGGCCGGCTGGACCGGTCCGTGCGGAAAGTCGAACAGCTTCGAGGTACCGTGCTCCAGAAACAAAAGTCCGATCACCACGCGGGCGATGCCGAGTATTTCGGGCGCATATTTGCTGACGCGATCAAGTGACATCGATGAAAACTCCCCCTAGCCATCAAAATGGGCCGACCCCATAGCCGACTACCATAGCGCGCCCAGCCAGCCGTGGGAAACAGGGGCGCATCATCCTCGGCCGGCAGCCAAGTGCTTGATTCACAAGGCTCTGGCACGGATGTCACGTCGTTGTGACGAATATCCTGCTGTCACGCCGCTGTGACGAAACGGCGAGAAAATGCTCTCGGCTTTTTCAACCGACAATTTCAGACGAGAGAGGCGGCGATGAAACGCGGAATGACCATTCTGCTTTCGATTTGCGTGCTGGCCGCGGCTGGCTATTTCACGGCCAGCAAGTGGGCGATCCGTCACAAGACGCTGACGCTGTACGACCCGATGCGGACCGACCGCCCGGTCGAGGTCGATATTTCGGTGCGACGCGACCGCGAAATGGAATCGATCGCCGACATGATCACGCTGCCGGTGGCGATCCTCAACCACGGCAACACGGTCAAATTCACCGAATACTCGTTCCTGTCGAACGTGTTTGCGATGCGCGGCTATCTGGTCGTGAGCGTTCAGCACGACATCGAGGCCGACGGGGCGATGGTGACGCAGGCCGATGAGGAATATGTCGGACGCCGGCCGCATTACAATAAAGGCATCGCCAACATCATGTTTGTGCTGGACGAGCTGAAGAACAGCTATCCGAACGCCGACTATCACCGGCTCACCATGGTCGGCCATTCCAATGGCGGCGATATCTCGATGTACTTCGCCAAGCGCCATCCCGAACTGATCAAGAAGGTGGTGACGCTCGACAACCTGCGTGTCCCCTTCATCACCGACGGCAAGTTCAAGATCCTGTCGTTCCGCTCCAAGGATCCGGTGTTCAAGGCTGATCCCGGCGTCGTACCAGACGAGGAGATGTGCCAGAAGGCCGGCATCACCGTGGTCAAGACCCCCTACCAGCATAACGAGCTGAGCGACCGCGGCCCGGACGGCGTCAAGAGCACGATCCAGTCGATTCTCGATCGCTTCCTCGACGACAACACGCCGTCCGGACAGGTCGAAGCCGAAAAGCTGCGAGACGATCCCGGACTGCTCGCGGCGGCAGCAGCCAATCAGCAGCAGCAATAACGGCGCGCTGAGTACCGCCCACCCGATCCGCCCGGCTTGACGCGGCTTTGCAAAGTCCGAAGCGCCCGCTCGGCGCCGCCGTCTCGGCAAAAATGACCCAACCGGTCATTCCGACGCTTTGCTTGAAAATATCTTACCTGCAGAATAATGTTGCACATCTAAGGTGGTATTCTTCAGGAGACTCGCTTGGTCTGGCGCGCGCTTGTTGTTCTGTTTTTCCTCGCCACCTGTGCCTTGGCGCAAAATTTCAGCGGTTACCGAGAAACCACGCTCGATGCAGTATTCGAGAGATGGAACGACATCACCAAAGCGGACGGTCCAGGCGTCTCCTACACGGCGGAGCTAGATAAGGTCAGGTTCGTAGCGACCTTGCGGTCGTTTCCTGTGTCCTGCAGCAACGCACCGCTCGAGACGGCGTTACGACTGACAGGGTCCGAAAATTTCCTTCAGCAGGTCAGCATCAACCATTGTTTTACATTCACGTCGAACACGGGGCGAACAATTGCGGCTTATGTTGAGGATGTTTTGGTCCCCGGCCTAGGTGCCGACGCCAAGCTCGGCAGTCCCGTGGAAGTTTATGCCGTGGTCCAAGCTTACGTGGTTCAGGCTGACCGGTCTCGCAACTATCCGATCATGATAGTGACCCGTTTCGAGCCACAGTGAAGAGAGCGACCGTCCGGACAGCTTGAGGCCGAAAAGCTTCAGGAAAAGGTCAACGCTGGACGGCTTGCGGCGTCCGCGACGCCACCGTAATCGGGCCTTTCGCGTTCGGACCGGTCAACGAAGGTTGTTATCGGGTGGAACAGTCCTTATATGTCGAGGGAACGCCCACTTTCCGCGGTTCGTGCGCTGTCGCAGCACTCACTTCCACGAACTTCGCAACGGGCAATAGCGTGATCAGTTCTTGCGGCGAAGTCCGCTCGAAAACGCGACGCCTCAGCTAAGCCAAATCTTGCGGATGTATCAGCCGACGGCACGTCGCCCCGACGTGCGCGTCATGGATCAGGACAACTCATGGCCACCGAGCTTGCCGCCGTACGGGCCGTCCACAAGCCGTGGGGGGTCCGCGATCTGCACCCCTGGAGCAGCCTTGACGGTTCGGATGATGCCATCGGCGAACTGTGGTTCGAACGAGCCGGCAAGGATGCCCGCACTCCGACCTTGCTTCTCAAACTCCTGTTCACCAGCGAACCGCTATCGATCCAGGTTCATCCGGACGACACTTTCGCCCGCGCAATGGGAATGCCGAACGGCAAGAGCGAGGCATGGTATATCCTTTCGGCCGAGCCCGGCGCGCGGATAGGCGTGGGACTGACGCACCGCATAACGCCACAGCAGCTAAGTGTATCAATCCGGAACGGTTCCATCACCGAGCTGGTCGACTGGCGCCCGGTCGCGAAGAACGACGTGATCTACATCCCGGCCGGCACCATCCATGCCATCGGCGCCGGGATCGTGCTTGCCGAAATTCAGCAGCGCAGCGACGCGACATTCCGCCTGTTCGATTTTGGAAGGCAACGCGAATTGCATGAAGACAACGGCGTCGCGGTCGCCCACCCGTGGCCGCTTCGGGCGTCCTGCCATCCGGCCCGCCTGACGCCGGTCCGAACGGCGCTCATTGCGAGCCGGCATTTCGTCCTGGAGCGGGCTGAGCTGCCTGAGGGTTCAAGCTGGGCGCTGCTTGCCGAGCCTGAGACCTGGATCCTCGTTCTCGATGGTCACGCGGCAATCGGATTGTCTGCCGTATCCATCGGACAATCAGTCTTTGTTGGCGGCGGCCGCACCAGCATCGAGGTCGGCGCCGGTGGACTGACCGTGCTGATCGCCTATCCCGCAAGCCGTCCGGTCGATTCGCTATTGCTGGCGCTGGGTGAGCAGTCCGGAACACCAATGCGTTCAGCGGCTCCCGCGCTTCCGGAACTCGCGGACCCACCCGAGGCGCAAGGCCCCGCCAGGACTCAAGGCCCCACCAGGATTCAAGCATGACGCCGCATCGTCGCATCGCCGTGATCGGCAATTCGTTGCCTCGCCGTTGCGGTATCGCCACCTTCACGACCGATCTGGAACGGGCGATTGCGAACTCACGGCCAAACATCGAAACCTGTATCGTTGCGGTGAACGACCACGGTCAAACCTATGACTATCCCGCTTCGGTCGCTTTTCAGATCAGGGATGATGTCGTCGAAGACTATGTGCGCGCCGCGGCCTTCCTGAACGCCGGCCGTTTTGACGTCGTCTGCCTGCAGCACGAGTTCGGAATATTTGGCGGCGAAGCCGGCGGCTACATTCTCGAACTGCTTTCACGACTGCACATGCCGGTCGTGACGACGCTGCACACCGTGCTGGCCAAGCCGAACGCCGCCCAACGCGCGGTGATGGAACGGCTCGTCGAGACATCTTCGAAAATCATCGTGATGGCGATCAAGGGAAAGGAGATGCTGCGCAGCAGCTATGGCGTGGTGGATGACAAGATCGAGGTCATCGCCCACGGCATCCCCGAATTTCCGTTTGCGGAGCCTGACGCTGCAAAAGCCAAACTCGGATTCGACGGTCGTGCCGTCATTCTGACGTTCGGCCTGCTCTCTCCGAGCAAGGGCATCGAGGTCATGATCGACGCCATGCCCTCGATCCTGCAACGCCGGACAGACGCGGTCTACGTCGTGCTTGGCGCGACGCATCCCAATCTGGTGCGCGACCAGGGCGAGGCCTATCGCGAGAGCCTGATGACCCGCGTGCGCGAACTCGGGGTCGAGAGTCACGTCGTATTTCTCGATCAGTTCGTAGACCAGGCGACCTTGCTTGAATTCATTTCGATGTGCGACGTCTATGTCACGCCCTATCTCAATGAGGCGCAAATGACGTCGGGGACGCTTGCCTACAGCTTCGGGCTGGGCAAGCCGGTCGTTTCGACGCCCTACTGGCACGCATTGGAGCTGCTGGACGACGGTCGCGGTGTGATCGTGCCGTTCGGCAACGCGGCCGCGATCGGCAAGGAAATCGCGCTGTTGCTCACCGATGCGCCTCGCCGGCAGGCGATGCGCGAGCGCGCTTATGCCACCAGCCGGTCGATGACGTGGGAGCGCACGGCGGAGCGTTACATCGCCGTATTCGAGAATGCGCGCCATGGCGACTGGCTCAAGGTCGTCGCGCGGACCGGGCCGGTTGCGATCGCGCATAGCCCTGCGGCGTCGGACATGCAACTAGGCCATTTTCTTTCCATGTGCGACGATACTGGTCTGTTCCAGCACGCAGTGCATTCGGTGCCGGATCGGGCGCACGGCTATTGCGTGGATGACAATGCGCGAGCCTTGCTGCTTGCCTGCGCTCTCAACAATCCCGGCGAAAAACGGCTGTCCGAGGTATTGACGGCCCGGTTTGCCGCATTCGTCCAACATGCGTGGAATCCCGACACCAGGCGATTTCGCAATTTCATGGGCTTCAATCGAACCTGGCTTGAAGATCGTGGGTCCGAGGACAGCCATGGGCGAACCCTCTGGGCGCTGGGTGAGTGCGCTCGCAGGGATGCGAACCCCTCGCGTCAGCGATGGGCCGCCGCCCTGTTTGCCGAAGCGCTGCCCACCGTGATGACGTTTCGATCGCCCCGGGCATCGGCTTTCACGCTGCTGGGTTTGGATGGTTATTGCGCCGTCGCGCCTGACGATCTCCGCGCCCGGGAAATCAGGCATTCGCTTGCCGACGGATTGATGTCCGGCCTCGCATCGGTCGAGACGCCGGACTGGTCGTGGTTCGAGGAAGGTCTGGCCTATGACAACGCCCGGCTGCCGCAGGCCTTGATGCAGACGGGCATCGCGACGCAAACGCCCGGCTATGTTGATGCCGGATTGAGGTCGCTGCGCTGGCTGATGACACAGCAGACAACGCCGACAGGTCAGTTCCGCCCCGTTGGGACGGCCGGGTTCGGCGAACTGCGCCAACCGCCCCGTGCGTTCGATCAGCAGCCGGTGGAGGCTACGGCGACCATCGCCGCCTGCCTGACTGCGTGGCGGGCGGATGGTGATGTCGAATGGAAGGCGATCGCAACCAACGTTTTCGCATGGTTCCTCGGCCGCAACGATTTGTCGATCGTGCTCGTCGATCCCGAGACCGGCAGTTGCCGCGACGGATTGCATCCCGATCGCGCCAACGAAAATCGCGGCGGCGAATCCGTCGTCTCATATCTGCTCGGGCTTGCCGATATTCGTCAGCTTGCGCGCGTCAATGTCGGCGTCGCTGCTCCTGCGGCGCTTCGTTCCATCGGCGCCTGATTTTACCCCCACTCCAGCGAACCGAGGGCAACTTGTCGCAAGCCTCTTTCCTGCATCGGCAGGCACTTCACCTTCGTCCCGACCCCGCGCGCGTGATCGTGCGCCCTTTCAAGCCGGCAACCGAGCCCCGCGATCTCAACCCGACCGACAAGACGCGTGCGAACCATATCGTCGAACGCCTTCTCGCACTCGACCCGAAGGTCGCGGCCAGTCTGTTGGCGGACGTGCTGGAAAACTTTCAAGGCCGGCATCGCAATTTGGTGGAGACCTTCGAGCTTCGCGCCGACGAAATGGAAGATGCGCTCGCGGCACACGACGTCTTTTCCGAAACCCAGCGCCAGCTTCTCGGCGCCTATTTTCTGAACGAATATTCTTTCGAAGCCTCGGCGCTGTTCAATCCCAGCATCGTCGCACACCCCGACCAGTCCGGCGCGCCGGAAGGCGGCTTGCGCTTCATTCTCAGCCTTCGTGCCGTTGGCGAGGGGCACGTATCTTCGCTGACGTTCCGCACCGGTACCATCGCAGCCGACGGCAGCCTGGCGGTCGATCCGCCCACCCGGCTCGCCTCGAGTCCCCGGATCAGTCATCGAATACCCGGCCCCCTCGGCGACGAGGTTGGGGTCACCTTCGAAGAAGACATGGACATCAGCGAGCGCGTCATCTTCCCGGTCACGGAGTATCAGTCGCAGGGCATCGAAGACGCTCGCTTCGTCCAATTCAGCGATGGCGGCCGGACGACCTATTACGCGACCTATACCGCCTATACGGGCAGGGCGATCCGATCGGAGTTGCTCGAGACGAACGACTTCCGGTCGTTTCGAATGACGCCGCTGCAAGGCAACGCCGCGCGCAACAAGGGCATGGCATTGTTCCCGCGCCGGATCGACGGCAAATACGCCATGATCGCGCGCCAGGACAATGAGAACCTCTATCTGATCTATTCGAACGATCTGTACCGGTGGGATGGCGGTCGCGCGATCCTGAAGCCGCAATTCCCCTGGGAATTCGTGCAGATCGGGAACTGCGGTTCACCGATCGAACTCGACGAAGGCTGGTTGTTGCTCACGCACGGTGTCGGCCCGCTGCGAAAATATTCGATCGGCGCGGCTCTGCTCGACAGGAACGATCCCGCCAAGGTGCTGGCGCGTTCGGTCGACCCGCTGCTGCATCCCGAGCCGTCGGAGCGCGAAGGCTACGTCCCCAACGTCGTCTATACCTGCGGGGCGATGCGGCACAACGATCAGATCATTTTGCCGTACGCCGTATCCGACAGCTACTCGAACTTTGCGACGATCGAGATCGCAGCCCTCATGCGCGCGATGTCCTGAATCTCAAATCTGTCCTGCCGTGATCATTTCTTGCCAGGCATTGGATGCAACATGGTTTCGACGGATCATTTCCGGCAAGAGATTCGATCGCGGCTGGCACTGGCGAGCGCGAAAGGTGGGCGACACCTGACGATCGAGTGTGAGGAGCTCTACCGGTCTGCCAGCAACCTCCCCGTTTCCAACCGATTGATGGTGTTCTGCTGTAATGCGATGCGGGCCGAAATGGCAACTCTGGATGAAATTATTTTCGACGATATGAAAGAATCGCTACTGAAGGTGAAATACAGGCTGCCACGAACGAGTACCAAGCCGCCGTTTGTTCGCGCGCCGGAATAGGGCCTGGCGCCATCGATCAGATCCTGTCGCACCCCGATCAGACCCTTGACCGTCAGGCTTTGGCGACGCGCGTCTTGAGAATTCGAAGCGCCCGCTCGTCGCCATGCGCGTTGGCATCGTCGACAAAGGCGATCAGGAGATCGGCGAGCGTGGCGTAGTCCCACAATTTCAGCTCGGCCGGATCGATCCAGCCTTCGAAATAATCGTCGAGGTAGCCGCGCGAGGCGTCATTGGCTTCGGTCCAAGTCGGACCCGCAAGGCCGGGCGGATTGCGATCCCAGTGGCAGACTTTGAAGCCGTCGGCGGACTTGGCCAGAATCCAGCGGCCGTCCTTTGGCGCCTCGCTGATCGGGCGCAGGAATTGACCAATCTTCTTCAAGACAAGTTCGACCTGGCCTGACATGCGACGCGCGCCCCACGACTTTCAACAAGACAATAGCCCGAGAATCGTCGGGCGGCTGCTCCTGTTCCATAGGCTGATGGTTCAAGTGTGGCGATGGAACAGACAAATGATCCCACCGATTTTGCAAAAATGCGAAATTTTTGTGCGCGCGTTCCCGGAACGGCGCCTAGGCCCAACGGTTGGACCTCCATTGGACAGAAGGAGGATGCAATGAGGAAGATTCTATTGACGGCCGCCGCGACCTGCGCTTTGGCCGCGCCGGCCCTGGCCGACGATGTCGGCGTTCGGGTCGGCCCTGTCGGCGCCGGCGTGACCGTTGGCGAGCACCGCGACCGTGTCGAGGAAAAGACCGTGATCAAGCGGGATGAGCCCGACCGCGATCGCACCACGGTGATCAAGAAGGAAGACAGTGACGGCAACCGCAGCAAAACCGTCATTCATCACAACGACTAAAGTCTGGAATTTAAGAGACGACGTCAAAAAACTTCGCCCGCGGGCTTCCTCGATCGGAAGCACGCGGGCGGTTGTCTACTATCTCCCCTCATCCTGAGGAGCCGCCAAAGCGGCGTCTCGAAGGATGAGGCCGACATCTGGGCCTCATGGTTCGAGACGCGCTTCGCGCTCCTCACCACGAGGGTTTGACAACTACCTTGCGCCTCACACCAGCTTGACGTTCTTCAGCGGCAGGCTGCGCACCGGCTTGCCCGTCGCCGCATAGATCGCGTTCATCACCGATGGCGCGACCACGCAGATGGTCGGCTCGCCGATGCCGCCCCAGAAATCGTAGGTCGGCACGATCACGGTTTCGACCTTCGGCATTTCGGCAAGGCGCATGATCTCGTATGAGTCGAAGTTGAGGCTGGTCATGCGGCCTTTCTCGACCGGCATTTCGCCGTAGAGGGTCGCCGTCAAACCAAACGCCACCGAGCCCTGCACCTGCGCCTCGATCTGGCCGGGGTTGACCGCATGGCCGGAATTGACGCCGAGCACCATGCGATGAACTTTCAGCTTGCCTTGCGGGCTCACTGATACTTCGGCGACCGCTGCCGAGTAGCTGCCATAGCCCATGAACTGGGCGAGGCCGCGATGAACGCCCGCAGGCAATGGCGTGCCCCACCCGGCCTTCTCCGCCACCGCCTCGAGCACGGCGAGATGCTTGGGATGCTCCTTCATCAGCGCACGGCGGAATTCGAGCGAATCCTTGCCCGCCGCCCGCGCCAACTCCTCCATGAAGCATTCCATGTAGACGGCGTTCTGGTTGGTGTTGACGCCGCGCCACGGACCGACCGGCACATGGCTGTTGCGCATGGCGTACTCGATCAGGAGGTTCGGCACGTCGTAGCCGAGCTGCGCGTCGCCGGGCGTGTCGTAATAGCCCTGCAACTGCCGCATGTCCTTGCCGTTGACGATCGCGTTGGGATTGGCGATCGCGTTGATCGACTGGCCGGACACGCGAACATGCAGGCCGACCAGTTTGCCGTCGTTATCGAGACCGGCGGACAGCTTGCACTGGGAGATCGGGCGGTAGAAATCGTGCGCCTGATCTTCCTCACGGGTCCAGATCATCTTGATCGGCGTATCCGGGAAGGACTTTGCGATCTCGGCGGCCTGGTGGACATAGTCCTGCGTGCCGCCGCGCCGTCCGAAACCGCCGCCGAGGTCGTGGCGATGGATTTCGCAATTCGCGAGCGGAACGCCTGATGATTCCGACAGCGCCGCAAGCGACGCTTCGAGGTTCTGCGTCGGCACCCAGGCGTCCGCCCGGTCTGCCGAGAGTTTTACCGTGCAGTTCATCATTTCCAGCGGCGCATGCGCGAGGAACGGCGTGGAGTACGTCGCCTCGAGCTTCTTCGGCGCTTCGGCAATCGCCTTCAAGGCATCGCCGTTCTGCCGTTCGCCATTGGTCGCGGTCGCGGTGAGGCCCTCTTTCATCATCTCCGCGATCGTCGCCGAGGACTTGGTGGCGTTCTCGCCTTCGTCCCAGACGATCGGCAGCGCATCGAGCGCCTTCTTGGCGCGCCACCAGGTGTCGGCGACGACGGCAACGCCGGTGTCCTTGACCTTGACCACCTTCTTGACGCCGGGCATTCCCAGCACCTTGCTCTCGTCGTAGCTTTTGAGCTTGCCGCCGAACACCGGGCAATCCTTGATCGCGGCGCAGAGCATGCCGGGCAGCTTCAAGTCGATCGCAAAGATCTTGCTGCCGTCGAGCTTGTCGGCGGTATCGAGCCGCTTCAACGCTCGGCCGGCAATCGTCCAGGTCTTGGGGTCCTTGAGCTTGATGTCCTTGGTGTCGGGCGGCGTCAATTTGCCGGCCGCGGCTGCGACTTCGCCGTAACGCAAGCTGCGTTGGCTCGCACCGTGCGCAATGACGCCCTTCGACACGGTGAGTTCGCCGACCGGGACGTTCAACTGAGTAGCCGCGGCCTGAACAAGCATCATGCGCGCAGCGGCGCCACCCTTGCGAACATAATCCTGCGAGGTACGGATGCCGCGGCTACCGCCGGTGCCCATTTCACCCCAGGCGCGCTTGGAGGCGAGATTTTCGCCCGGCGTGACGCCTTGCGTCGTCACCTTGGCCCAGTCGCATTCGAGTTCTTCGGCAACGAGCTGCGCGAGACCCGTGAGCGTGCCCTGCCCCATTTCGGAGCGCGCGACGCGAATCACGCAGGTATCATCCGGCTTGATCGCGACCCAGAGGTTGACTTGCGTCGCGCCCGCCGGCGTGCCTTCGGCATAGGCGAACGGCACGTTCATGCCGAGCGCCAATCCGCCGCCTGCGATCGCCGCCGACCCGATGATGAAATCGCGGCGCGAAAGTTTGAGATGCTTTTCCGTGACAGGACGATTCATGACTAACCTCCCTGCCCGGTGGTGCCGCCGCCATTGGCCGCCATGTGCACGGCCTCGCGGATGCGCTGATAGGTGCCGCAGCGGCAGATATTGGTCATCGCTTCGTCGATGTCCTTGTCGGTCGGCTTCGGATTCTTCTTCAGGAGCGCCGCGGCGGCCATGATCTGGCCGGACTGGCAGTAGCCGCATTGCGGCACGTCGACCGCAGCCCACGCCTTCTGCACCGGATGCGAGGTGTTGGACGACAATCCTTCGATCGTGACGATCACGTCGCTTTCGGTGATCTGTCCGAGCGGGATCTGGCAGGAGCGCTGAACTTCGCCGTTGAAGTGAACCGAACAGGCGCCGCACTGGGCGATGCCGCAACCATACTTGGTGCCGGTGAGACCGACATGTTCCCGGATAACCCACAGCAAGGGTGTATCGGCCTCCGCCGAAACTTCTCTGACTGTGCCGTTGATATTGAGTTTTGCCATATGCATTCCTCCCAAATCAGGCGGGCGGAGCATACTGGCGCGTCCGTTTCTTGCCCATAGGCTTTGGGCGCAGATCAGGCCTGAGAGCCGGCGCGAACTTGCGGCTTATTTTCATAGCATCATAAGCTGCTCTTGCCCCTCTGGTGAGGAGCGCCCCTGGCGCGTCTCGAACCATGAGGCCCCGGTATCGACCTCATCCTTCGAGACGCCGCTCCGCGGCTCCTCAGGATGAGGGGAGAGGGAGACCTATTGCGCCGTTGGGCTATTCGACCGTAGCGTTATTTGCGCCATCGAGCCGGGCGAGCGTCGTGTTCAGGCTGTTCTGCACGTCGGCGAGGTTCTTCAAGAGTTGCGCGACCTCGCTGCGGGAGAGATTTTGCACTGCGGTATCGACCACCTCCCGCGCCAGCGGCAGCAGCCTCGCCTTCGCCGCGCGCCCCTTTGGTGTCAGATGGATGTGCCATTTCCGGCGATCGTCCGCGTTGCGAACCCGGCGGACCAGCCCCTTCTTTTCCATCACCAGAATGGCGCTCAGCGTGGTCGGCTCCATGGTGCCGACGCGATTCGAAAGCTCCCGCTGGGTCAGGCCATCCTCATGCCAGAGCGCGCGCAGGAAGTACCACATGCCGGTGGTGATGCCGTGCGGCTCGATCTTGAACTGCAGGAAGCGTTGCAGCGCACGATGGGTGGCGCGGACCTGGTAGCCGACGCTGTCGGCAAACGGCAGCTCGGCCTCGGCGACCGCACGCCGCTTGGCGGGGCTGGCCTTGGTCAGGCTGGCCTTGCTGGCTTTCTTCCTGGCGGTGGATTTCTTCAAGCTGGTCACGATGCTCCGTCTCACCCCAGATTGCACATTCGTCAACGACAGGCAAATGGCACCTCTCGTCCCTGCATCAGGGGTTGCAGAATTTGCTTAGCAAGCTAAGTATTCGGTCAGGAGCCCCCGAGGACGCCATGACGACCGATCCCGAGACGCGGGAACTGACCCTGAAAGTCCGCCACAAGTCGGAAATCGCCGACGGCGTGTTCCTGTTCGAACTGCGCGCAGGCGACGGCGGCGAGTTGCCCGCATTCGCGCCGGGCTCGCATATCACCGTGACCGCCCCTTCCGGACAGAAGCGGCGCTACTCGCTCTGCAACGACCCTGCTGAGCGCGACCGCTACCTGATCGCGGTGAAGCAGGAGACCACCGGCCGCGGCGGTTCGCTGAGTTTTACCCGCGACGTCAACGAAGGCGATACGGTTACCGCCGAGCCGCCGGAAAACGAATTCGAGATGGCGGCGGCCGAGCCGAAGCGGCTGATCTTCATTGCCGGCGGCATCGGCATCACGCCGATCCGCGCCATGATCCTGCACTGCCTGCGGCACGGCACATCGAATTTCATGCTCTATTACTTCACGCGAACCCCCTCGATGATGGCGTTTCGCGAGGAGTTTGCGCAGCCCACGTTTGAAGGAAAGGTCGTGCTGCATCACGACGACGGCGATCCCGGCCAGGCCTATGATCTGTGGCCGGTATTGGAACAACAGCACGGCGCGCATCTTTATTGCTGCGGCCCGCGCGGGTTGATGGACGCGGTGCGCGACATGACCGGCCACTGGCCGGACTCGGCGGTGCATTTCGAGGATTTTGTCGGCGCCTCGGCGCCCCATGCCGATGACGTCAAGTTCGAGGTCAGGCTTTCGAAGAGCGGCGCGACCTACGAGGTCGCAGCCCATATCTCGATCCTCGATACGCTGCGGCAACATGGCCATGTTTTGCCGAGTTCCTGCGAGAGCGGCACCTGCGGCACGTGCCGCTGCCGCTTTACCGAGGGCGAACCGGACCATCGCGACCTCGTGCTCTCGGACGATGAGAAGAAGCGCGACATCATGATTTGCGTCAGCCGCGCGAAATCATCGACACTGACGCTGGAGATTTAGGGATGAGCGGGGAAACCTATTTTCAGTCATGGCCGGGCATAGCCGTTCGAAGAACGGCGTCGCTTCCGCTCGCCTATGCCCGGCCATCCACGTCTTCCTTGCGGATGGTGAAAAAGACGTGGATGCCCGCACAAGGCCGGGCATGACGAGTTGGGGGTGATCATGATCGAACCCTTAAAACTCGGCGTCATCGGTCTCGGCCGCGCCTTCACCCTGATGCTGCCGACCTTTACGGCCGACCCGCGCATTCAACTCACCGCCGCCAGCGATCCCCGCGCAGACGCCCGCGAGCGCTTTGCGCATGAATTCAACGCCAAGAGCTTTGAAGACGCCGAAGCGCTGTGCGCCGATCCCGACCTGAGCGCCGTCTACATCGCCTCGCCGCATCAGTTTCACGTCGCGCATGTGAAACTTGCCGCCAAGTACGGCAAGCACGCGCTGGTCGAGAAACCGATGGCGCTGTCGGTCGCGGAATGTCAGGAAATGATCGCGGCGGCGCGTGAAGCCAACATCACGCTTCTGGTCGGCCACAGCCACAGCTTCGACCTGCCTTACTTAAGGGCGCGCGCGATGATCCGGAGCGGCGCCTACGGCCATGTCCGCATGATCAATGCGTTGAACTTCACGGACTTCCTCTATCGCCCGCGCCGGCCGGAAGAACTCGACACCAGCCAGGGCGGGGGCGTGGTGTTCAGCCAGGCCGCGCACCAGGTCGATATCGTCCGCCTGCTGGCGCAGGCCAAGGCGACGTCGATTCGCGCCTTCACCGGCAACTGGGACGCCGCGCGCAGCACCGAAGGGGCATATTCCGCGCAGATCAAGTTCGCCGACGGCAGCTTTGCGTCGCTGACCTATAGCGGCTACGCGCATTTCGACACTGACGAGTTCATGGGCTGGTGGGGCGAACTCGGGCAAGGCCGCGACGGCGAGGCGTCCTACGGCCGCGCCCGGCAAAACCTGCTCAAAGCCTCCAGCGTGACGGAGGAGATCGCGCTGAAGAACGCCCGCGCCTATGGCACCTCGGGGAGCGACGCGTTTCGCATCGATGGCGAGATCGCGCACAACCATTTCGGGCTCGTTGTCGCAAGCTGCGAGCACGCCGACCTCCGCCCGTTGCCGCACGGCGTCATGGTCTATGGCGACAAGGCGCGCCATCTCGACGAGCTCCCCGCGCCGAAGATTCCGCGCGCCGAGGTCGTCGACGAACTCTATGCCGCTGCCATATCAGGCACGCCGCCGCTGCATTCCGGCGAATGGGGACTGGCGACACTGGAGATTTGTCTCGCGATCCTGGAGGCGGCGAAGACGGGGCAAGAGGTGGAGTTAAACAATCAAGTTTGATCGCTGCTCGTCGCCGTAACGGCAGTGAGCTCCCTCTCCCCTTGTGGGAGAGGGTTGGGGAGAGGGGTTGCAGTCTGAATAAGATTACCCCTCTCCCGGGTGCTTCGCAGCCGACCTCTCCCACAAGGGGAGAGGTTAAGGAGGCATCTGCGTCACGCCTTCGCACTATTCGCCCGCGACGCAATGATTGCGATCACGTCGTTCTCGGCGGCGGCGGCGGTCTTGTAGCGCGGCTCGGTGGTGACGAACGGCTGCTCGGCCTCGGCCGGATGGAAGATCTCGACGCAATAAAGACCGGATGAGGCGTCCAGTTTCGGCTCGATGCGGATCAGTGCCATGGTTGTTTTACCCGCTTGCTCAGGCCTCATCCTGAGGAGCGGCCGAACGGCCGCGTCTCGAAGGAGGGGTATCGGCCTCATGGTTCTCCCGGCGATGCAAAGCATCGTCCGGAGACGGCTCGTTTCATTTTGCACCATTCGCGACGGCCTCGCTATAGCTCGGCCTGCTCGGGTGCCGCGCCTCCTCACCATGAGGGTTAGCCGCTCATTCTGCCCCAAACATCACACCGCGCAATTTCGCCGCCAGCGCCGCGCCCGCCGCGTCGGAGGCTTCCGTCGTGCCGCTCATGCCGAGATAGCGTTCGGCGATTTCCTTCGACTCCAACAAGTCCTTCGCCACGCCGGACAGCGTGATGCGGCCGTTCTCGAACACATAGCCGCGATCGGCGATCGACAGCGCAGCCTTCGCATTCTGCTCGGCCAGCAGGATGGTGATGCCTTGTTGGCGCAACGCCACGATCAGGCGGAAGATTTCAGCGACCAATAGCGGCGCGACACCGAGCGAGGGCTCATCGAGCAGGAGGATTTTCGGCTTCGCCATCAGGCCACGTGCGATGGCCAGCATCTGCTGCTGCCCGCCGGAGAAATTGCCGGCGATATCGTTCATGCGCTCACGCAGCACCGGGAATAGCGAGCCCACGGTTTCCAGTTGCGCGGCGGCGTCCGCCTTGGAGACCGCATAGCCACCGAGCGCAAGGTTTTCCGCAACCGTCATGCCGGCAAAGATCTGCCGGCCCTCCGGCACGTGCGCGATGCCGCGTTGTAGCCGCATCGCAGGCGACAGCGTCTCGATCGCTTCGCCTTCGAGCAGGATGGACCCCGCCTGCGGGCGCAACAGGCCGGAGACGGCTTTGGCGAGCGTCGACTTGCCGGCGCCGTTCGCGCCCAATAGCGTGACGATCTCGCCGCGTTGCAGCGTGAGGTTGATATCTTCCAGCACGCGATGATGGCCATAGCCGATCGCCAGTGACTTGAGCTCAAGTAGCGGCATGGCCCTGCCCCTCTCGCCCCAGATACGCCTCGATCACGCGGCTGTTGCTCTGCACTTCCGCCGGCGTGCCGGTCGCGATGATCGCGCCGGAATCGAGCACCACGATACGGCCGGCGACATTCATCACCAGCGACATGTTGTGCTCGACGACAAGTACGGGAATGCCGAGCTTTCGGATCGCACGCAACAGATTGGCGAGCTCCTGGGTTTCGGTGTCGTTGAGGCCCGCTGCCGGCTCATCGAGACAAAGCAGTTTCGGCTGCGCCATCAGCGCGCGCACCACCTCCAGCAGCTTCTGCGCGCCCATCGGCAATTCGGTCGCATGCATGTCGGCAAAGGGCGCGAGACCGACGAGCTCGAGCATCTCCTCGGCGCGCAGGCGCAACGTCCGTTCCTCATCGCGCGCACCGGGGAGCCACAGCGACTGGCTCGGCAACGAATGACGGCCAAGGCGATGGCCGCCGACCATCACGTTCTCGATCGCCGTCATGCCGGGAAACACCCGCGCCGACTGGAAAGTGCGGATCAGGCCCAGACTAGCGATCTTCACCGGCGACAGATTAGCCAGATCGCGGCCCGCAAACATCACCCTCCCCGCATCGCGCGACATGATGTTGGTGACGAGATTGAAGACGGTGGTCTTGCCCGCTCCATTAGGCCCGATCAGCGCGGTCACTTCGCCCGCTTGCGCGTCGAACGACACGTCGTTGATGGCTTTCAACCCGCCAAAGCTCTTGGCGAGGTTGCGTACACTCAGGATCGCGCTTTCACTTGCTTGCGCTTGTGTGTCGGTCGCGCTCATGACGCCTGCACCTGATTGGCACTGACCTTGTTATCGGAGGCGCTGGCCTTGTTATCCGCTGCGCTGGCCTTCGCCGCGGAAACGTCGCGCGAACGGCCAAGCCGCGTGATGATCTCGATCAGCGCGCCGTAAATCCCTTGCGGCAGATGCAGGAAGCTGATGACGAGTAGCGCGCCCGAAGCAAAGGTCTTGTAGATCGCGAGCGGCGCGAAAATCACCGGCAGCAGCGTCAGGAGCAGCGCGCCGAACAGACCGCCGACCAGCGTGCTTTCGCCGCCGATGATCAGCATCGCCACCAGTTCAAGCGAGCGCGAAGTGCCGACCATCTCGGGGCTGAGAAAGTTGAAGAAGAACGCGTAAAGACTGCCGGCGAGCGAGGCCAAGGCCACGCTGATCAGGAACGCCGCGAGCTTATAGCGCACGACGTTGACGCCGAGCGCGGCGGCGGCCATCTGGTCGGAGCGGATCGCCTTCAGCGCGCGGCCAAAGCCCGAGCGCATCGCGCCAACCAGCCCGACCAGGATAATCACGTCCAGCGCGAGCACGAGATAATACATCGCCCGTGGCGAGGCGAAGGTGAAGCCCGCCACCGAAAACGAGGGAATACCGACGAGGCCCGACGGCCCGCCAGTGATGTCGAGGAAGCCGACGGCGCAGGAATCGACCAGAAGCCCGAAGGCGAGCGTGGCCAGCGCCAGATAAAGCCCGCGTAGCCGCAGCGTCACCACCGAAAGCACCAATGCACAAGCCAGCGACACGCCGATGCCGGCCAGGATCGAAAGCACCGGCGCGGTGTCATAGTTGATCGCGAGATAGCCGGAGGTATAACCGCCGATCGCCATGAAGCCGGCCTGTCCGAGGCTGACCTGCCCGGCATAGCCCATCAGCACATCGAGCCCCATCAGCGCCATGAACAGGATCGCGGCAATCACGAGCCCGCTGAGGATGCCGTTGTCGGTGACGACGAAGGGAATGAGCGCGGCCACGATGACGGCGAGCGCCGCGAGCGGCCAGCCGAGATGGGCGGGGAGTTTCGCGGCGTGGCCTGCGGCCTTCACTTCATCGCGCGTATCCTGCCGGCGCGGGACGCCGGCCTGGATCAGGCCTTGCGGCCGCCAGATCAGCACCACCAGCAGAATGAGCAGCGAGATCGCGCTCGAAAACAGCGAGGAGATATAGGCAGTCGAGAGCTGCGTGACGAGACCGAGAAAAAGCCCGCCGATGACCGCACCGGGAAACGAGGCGATGCCGCCGATGGCGGCCGCCACGAATCCGGAAATCGTGAAGAGACGCCCGGTGTCGAATTGCAGCGAGGTGGTTGGTGCGACGATCACGCCCGAAATCGCCGCGATCAGCGTTGCAAGGCCAAAACTCAACAGCGTCATTCTCGGCACGTCGATGCCCATCAGGCTCGCGGCGGCGGGATTCTCCGCACAGGCCCTTAAGCCTTTACCGAGTTTCGTTCTGGCGATCAGAAACCACAGCGCGAAAATCGAAAGCGCGGTGGCGCCAAATACCCAGAACGCCTGCGTCGGAATCAGGATCGCGCCGAAGACAAGCGGCTTTTCGCCGGAGAACGGCGGCGTCGCATAGGGCTGGCTGCCCCAGACTACGAGCGAAAATCCCTCGATCATGGTGAGGATGCCGGCGGTCAGCATCAGCACATTGGCGTTGGAAAGCCGGCTCAAGGCCGGCACGAAGGTAAAGCGCGCCAGCGCCACGCCCGCGATCACGGTCGTCGCTACCGCGGCGGGGATCGCGAACACCAGCGGCCAGCCCCAGGCGACCGCAAAGGTGTAGCCGATCATCGCGGAGACGAGCGCGAAGCCGCCTTGCGAGAGATTGATCGCGCCGGTGACGCGGTAGACCAGCGAGAAGCCGAGCGCGATCGCAGCATAGATGCTGCCGACGACGAGCCCTCCGATCGCGATCTGGATGAACTCAAGCACGTGGCAAGCTCACTTGCCATCCTTCGAGACGGCGCTTATCGATCTTGCACCATTCGCGACGGCCTCGCCGTAGCTCGGCCTGCTCGGGTGCTCGCGCCTCCTCAGGATGAGGTCCGAATGCGCTGAGAAAATTAAGACCCTCATGGTGAGGAGCCACGCGCGCCCGAGCAGGCCCTGCCCTTGCAGGGCCGTTAGCGAACGGCGCCAAGAGAACGTGGCGTTCTGGACGATGCTTCGCATCGCCAGGAGAACCATGGGGCCTTGATCGAAGAATCATGCGCGTTACTTCGGAATGCCGAGGGGATCTGAGACCACCGCCCAGGTTTGCGCGGCAGGGTCCCAGCGCGTCACGACCACATTCGATTCATCCAGCCCGCGGTTGGGCACGGCCTTGAAATCGTAGAAGCCGTTGATGCCGGCAACGCCCTTGAGGTCGTTGAAATAGCCGCGCAGGTCCGCCGCGGTCGCGTCCGGCTTCAATTTGCGCAAGGCATTGACGACCAAGAGCGCCGGGTCCCAGGCATAGGTCGAGGAACCGTCGGGCTTGATGTCTGTGCCCTCGAACGCCTTGTAGAAGGCCTGCTTCGCCGCGCCCGCTTCGTCCGCCTTCGGCGGTTGCGAGGATTTCAGAAAATCCGCGGCCGGAATGTAAAGCTCTTTCGGCAGGAAGGCGGCATATTGCGCCATCTGCGCGTAGGTCTGGTTGCCGTTGGTGGTGGCGACCGGCAGTTCGATTCCGGCATCGTGAATCGCCTTGAACACGGTGCCGATCGGCCCGCCCGTCGACCACGCGATCAGCACATCGGGGTTGGCGCCCTTCAGCCGCTGGATCTGCGCCGCGGCGCTGACATCGGTCGGATTGAGCTGCGCCTCGGCGACAAGTTCGACATCCTTATGGCCGTCGCTGCCGAACAGCGACTTCAGGTTCTTGTAGGCGTCCTGTCCGCTGGCGTCGGTGGAGGTGATCAGTGCGACCTTTTTCCAGCCCTTGGCGCCGAAGTAGCGAAGCAGCGCCGCGGCGAGCTCCTTGGTCGAGATGCTCGAACTGTAGACGAAGCCGCCGCTCACCGGATGGATGCCGGGCGAGAAGCAATAAAGCAGCGGGCCATCCTTCATCAGCGGCGCCATCGCGTTGCAGAGCGCGACTAGCCCCGAGCCGAGGATGACCGGCGGATTGGAAGCCTTCACCTGGTTGGCGAGCTGGACTGCAACCTGCGGGCTCGACTGATCGTCATGGAACACGAACTTCAACGGCTGGCTATGAATGCCGCCATCGGCATTGGCCGCCTTCTCGAATTGCTGGAGCGCCTGCTGTTCCGCCTTGCCGAGGAACGCGCCGCCGCCGGTGAGCGGCAGGATGACGTTGATCTCACGGTCAGCCGCATGCGCAAAAGAGAGGCCGCAGAGCAAGGTGGCGGCAACAATAGTAACACGGACGCGCAATCGATCCTCCCAAGACTTTTGGCGTTTTGTCCGTTGTAGCGGCTTCTCGATATCCGCGCTACGCCGCCGCGCCCGCCATTTCCTTGTCTGTTTCGTCCTCCTCGAGGCCCGAGAGAACCTTCACCTCGTCGTCGGAGGCGCCGAGCGTGCGCCAGGGAACAGTCTTCTCCACCACGCCCTGATAGGAGCGAAGTTTTGCTTGGGGCAGCTTTGGCGCGATGTGACCGATCACCCGCGCCTCCTCGGTGAAGGCCTTCGCCGCATCGATCATCAGCCGGCGGAACTGCACGATCGCGATGTCGCTGGCGCCAAGGCGCTCCTGCGTGCGGTCGGCGATCGGGCCCATCGATTCCCACATCGCGATGTCCTGGTTGGGAATGCCGGGAATGCCGGTAAAGCTGTCGCCGCCGGCCATCGCCGCGCGATCCTGCAAATAGTCGTTATGCGCGTGGCGCCGGATGGGCTTGAATTGCGCATCGACATCAACGCCGACCTCGAGCACGCAGAACTTCCGCCAGGCATCGAGGCCGATGCCGGCCTGCTCGCCTTCCGCCCAGGCGATGAAGTGAAAGCTGCTCGACGTGTCGCTGCGCGGCACGATCACGCTCGTGACGTTATAGGTGCTGTTCGGCGGGATCAGCGCGGTGAACGGCGCGACATAGGTCGTGATGCGCACATAATCGTGCGTGTTGGCGTTCGCGATCGGGCGGCGGATCGCCGCATAGCGCATGCCGTAATTGGTGAGCTGGACCTGAATGCGCGGATTCTTGTCGGTGGACGGCCGCACCCAGTGATCGCCCTTGGCCTGCGCATCGCCCTTGGCGGGGCGCATGTCGGAGGAATGCAGCGTGGAGGAATGCGCCGAGTCGATCTGGCCCTCCATGATCTGCGCCCAGTTGCAGGGCAGTTCGATCTTGGCAATCGCAACGCGGGTGTCCGCATGCGGCGCCCAGGGTGGGGCTTCGAATTCCGGCATCGTGTCCGGCGGTCCCATATAGGCCCAGACGAAGCCGCCGGCCTCGCGCGTCGGGTAGGAAAGATGTTTTGCTTTCTCCGGTAGCGCGCTCGCTTTCGGCTCTGACGGCATGTCGACGACGTTGCCGTCGGCGTCGAACTTCCAGCCGTGATAGAGGCAGCGCAAGCCGCATTCCTCGTTGCGGCCGAACGCGAGCGAGGCCTTGCGGTGCGGACAGGATTCGCCGAGCAGCCCGATCTTGCCGTTCGAGTCACGAAACGCGACCAGCTTTTCACCGAAGAGCTGAACCCTGACCGGCGCGCCGTCGGACGTGACCTGTTCGGACAGCACCGCCGGCACCCAGTGGCGGCGCATCAACTGCCCCATCGGCGCATCGCCCTCGACGCGACACAGCAACTCGTTTTCCGCCTGCGTGAGCATAGCCGCTCTCTCCCGAAAATGCTTAGTCTCCTAAGCTTCTATATAAGCCAGCCGTGGGCGCCCCGTCCAGTGGTCTAAAAGGGGCCCGTCAAACAAATAACGCGCCCCCGCGAGGGCGCGTCATCGCATTCAGACCTTCTCAAGCAAGTCGTTGGTGCGGCGGGATCAGTGCTTTTTGTCGCACCACCAGTCGCACCTCCTGCTGCCTTGCGCCTGGCATTTCGCCATGCATTTGTTAAATGCCGCACCGGTGTAAGCCGATGCAGGCGAAACGGCGACGGTCGTTGCCCCGATCAGGGCCAGTACAGCAACAAGCGCAATTGAAAATCGAAGCATCACAAATCCTCCTCAAAACAATTCAGATGTTTTTTTGGAAAATAAGCAGCTTTCGCCCACCGTCTTGTGGACACGACGGTCAGGCTGAAGCGGTGATGAGCTTAGCACAAAGCGAGAAGCGCGTTGCCTGAAGGGCCCACGCCCGAAAATCGAATTTTCGACCCTAGATACCGAACACCCAGATCGCGACGATCGCACCGAGAACCGCAAGACCGGAAACGGTCCAACCTGCGGTGTAAGCTCCCTCTTCGGTGGGCCTGTCCACCATGGAATCGCGCCAGTCGGTCATGAGAGCCTCCCTGAAGGCTGCCTCTTGTGACGTGCCTCTTAGAAATAGGTCGCGCCTGAAGGCGCAAGGTTCAATTTGGAGAATCAATTCAGAGGGGTGCGGTTGGGTTCCACCTTCTTCACCTCTCCCGCTCGCGGGGAGGTCGACGCGCTCGGCAGCGCAATTGCGCGCCGGCGCGCAGCGGGTGGGGCAATGTCTACCCACTCAGCCAAGCGCCGGGACGCCCCCACCCCAACCCTCCCCGCAAGCGGGAGAGGGAGCGAACCGCCCGTGTCCGCTATTTCAAATCCGCTGCTTCAGCGCCGCAACGAAGCGGTCGGCGTCTTCCTCGTCGTTGAAGACATGGGGCGAAAGGCGCATGCGCGCCAACCGCGCTGCAACATGAACGCCCTGTCCCGCGAGGCTGTCGACCAGGCCAGCCGGCAGGCCGCCGGCAAAACCCAGGCTCAGGATGTGGGGGCTACGAAAATTCGTATCCATCAAGCGGAGTTTGGTGCCGGCCAGGCCCTCCGCGATCCGGTCCGTGAGCATCTTGAGGCGTCCGGCCACCGCGTCCGCGCCCCACTCGGCCATCATCTCCATGCCGATCGCGGCCATTTCCATCGCGATGAAATGGTCGCGCTCGCCCATGTCGAAGCGCCGGGCGCCCGCAACATAGCTCACATCGGCAAAATAGATTTCGGCGTCGGAGCGGATTTCGCGGCGGCCGAAGCCGGTCTGTTCCAGCGGAATGCCGTTCTGGTGACGCTTGGCGATGTAGATAAAGGCGCGGCCATAGGGCCCGAGCAGCCATTTATAGGTCGGGAAGATCACGAAATCCGGATCGAGCCTGGCGACATCCATCGCGATCACGCCGACCGCATGCGTCGCATCGATCAGAAACAGCGCGCCTTGGCGCTTGAGCGCGGCAGCGACCTTGTCGATGTCGATCATGCCGCCGTCCGACCAGTGCACCGAAGAGATCGAGGCCAGCGCCAGCCTTGCTGCGCCCGGCCGCTCGATGGCCGCCAGCACGGCCGACGTCCAGTCGCCGTCGAGCGGCTGGCGCACGGTCTCGATGGTGAAACCGGCCGCCGCCGACCGGCTCTGCCATTCCAGGATCGGAGAAGAATGGTCGTTTTCCAGCACCAGCACCCGCATGCCGGCGGGGATCGCCAGGATCTTGCCGGCGGTCGCCACGCCGTAGCTCACCGAGGAAATCAGCGCGATATCGCTGGCGTCGGCGTTGATCAGCCGGGCGGCGGCGCTTCTGGCGCGTTCGTGCTGACGGTTGGCGAACGACCCATCCACTGTCCACGGCGCGCCCTTGCGGCCGACCGCTTCGCGCGCGGCCTCCTGGGTGCGCAACGGCAGCGGGCTATAGGAGGCCGAATTCAGGTAGCAGATGTCGCGCGGCACTGAGAACAGGCTGCGCTGTGAGGCCAGCATGTGAATCTCTCGTCGGAAAGCGTGAAAGCTTAACCGCCGGAGATCGCAGTCACCACCCCTTTGAGCGCAATGGCGTCAGGAGCTAGTGCAACGCTTCTGTCTTGCCGTCGGACTTGGTGTCGGACTTGGCTTCCGACTTGGCTTCCGACTTGCCGTCCGACCTGCCTTCGTCCCTGACGTCGCCCTGCCCGGCGCGCCAGTGCGACTGGTAGACTTCCAGGATGCCGCGCGACATCCTGATATCGGCGCGCTTGAACTCGCACCTGAGGTCGTCGAGCTCACGGGAAGCCATGCGATGATTTTCCGCGCCCAGGAACAACAGCCCCATCGCGGTTTCCCACGAAAACTCCAGCGCCTTCGACAGCACCAGGATCAGATCGCGGTTGTTGACGAGCAGCATCTGCTCGACGACGTCGACCGGCAGCGAGGAGAGCAGCGACAGCGCGATGACCGCTTCCTCGAACTTGTGCGCAATCGCGTAATTCGCGATACTCTTTTCGGTCAGCCGGCCGGCCTTGTGCGCTTCGACCACGGACTGCTTGAGCGCCAGATAGCTCTCCTGGCCCGGACCGAATTTCGAATAGAGCTTGCCGGCGGCCTGGCCCACCGAGGCCTGAATGACCTTGGTCAGGTCCGGGCGTTCGCGCTCGAGCTTGCGCCGCACCTCGCCGGAGGCCTTGGCAATCAGCACGCGGAACATCTGCGGCGGAATTTCCTTGCGCATGCCGACGCGCTCGGCGAGCACGGCATCGGTCTCCGATCGCTTGATCATCTGGCGGAAGGCAAAATCGGAGAAACACGCACCGGCATTCGCGGCGACTGATTGCACCACCTCCTGGTTGCCGCGGGTGACGAGTTCGTCCGTCACCTCGACCGGCACCGAGGGCCGGCGCGAGATCGCAAGCAGGTGCGGCTGGCCCTTGCAACGGATATTGGCAATCAGCGCTTTCGCGTCGAGACGCGGGGAAAACTGCAGGACCGGACCGGCGACATCGATCGAGTCGTCGAAGGCGAGCATCTGCACGACCTTGACCGGCGCGTTGCTGGAATGCGCAAGCCGCCGCGACAGCTCGGCGCGCGCCGTCTCCTCGATTTCGTCGGCAAGGCGCGCGATCACCTCGCCGAAAATACGGATCTGCTCTTCGCCGAATTCGCCTTCGACGAGAACGTCGGTCGCATGCCACAACGCCTTGGCGCGGCTCTCTGCGGTGCCGCGTCCAATCGCATCGTTAAGATCCTGCAAGGCGTAAGCGACTTCGGCCATCGAATATCCTGGCGATAGGGCAATCGAATTTTCTAAAGCCATAGCCATAGAGCCAAATTTTTAATGGTGAGGATTCGCATTCCCTCGGTTTTCGCAAACCGCGGTGACCCTTCATTAACGCTGGATATGCCACGCGGCTCGCCGCCCCGCGACGCGCTGATCGTGCAACAAAAATCGGCGAGACACGGCCACGCCGGAGGAGCGCATTTGACATTGCGTTTACCGATCGCTTACCTCCTTTCTCGAATGCAGAAGCTGCGGGCTTGCGCGCCAAAATCGCGCGAAAACCGGCCAAAAAGCGGGAATTTGGGGCAAGATGACGGATCGGACCACAACGCCTCCGAGCATCGAGGCGACGTCACGTACGACGGATAGTGCGATCGCCATTGCCGCCATCGCCGTGCTGATCGCTTCCTATGCCGTCAATGCGATGGACCGCACCCTGTTTCCGCTGATGCTGACCGACGTGCGCCGTGAATACGGATTCAGCCTGCCGCAGGGCGGCCTGCTCTCGACGATCTTCACCTTGGGCATGACGCTGGCGGGCATTCCGACCGGCTATCTGATGTCGCGCTATCAGCGCAAGACCGTGATCCAGATCGGCATTCTCATCTATTCCGTGGCGACCGTGATCACGGTGATCGCGACGGGCTTTGCCGACATGCTGTTCTATCGCGCGATCACCGGCATCGGCGAAGCGATGCAGCTCACCGCCTTGCTGGCGGTGTTCTCCAGCTATTTCGCGCGCAGCCGTGCGGCCGGCGTCGGCCTGCTGAATTATGCCTATGCCGGAGGCGCCGCGATCGGGCCGTGGCTGGGAGCGAAGCTGCTCGTCGATTACGGCACCTGGCGCGCGCCCATGATCATCTATGGCGTCATCGGCCTTGCGATGATGGTGCTGATCGCAGCCGTCGTGCGGCCTGCCCTAAGCGAAACCAAAGGCGAGGAAAACGCGAGCCGCGTCTCGGGCGGCGCGGCCTCGCTCAACAATCGCAACACCATCGTGCTCGCGACCTTAAGCGTGCTGTTTGGGCTCGCGCTCTACGGCTATCTCGGCATGTATCCGACCTTCCTGCGCGAGCAGCTTCATTACGCGCCCGCCGATGCCGGCAAGGTGATGAGTATTTACGGGCTCGGCGTCCTGGTCTCGCTGTTCACGGGATGGCTCGGCGACCGCTTCTCGCCGCGGCTCGTGCTGGGCTTGAGCTTTCTGGTCGCAAGCGCAATCGCAGCGCTCTTGTTCAACGGCCCGGCCGATTTTGCGACGCAAGCCACATTGTCCCTCGTGTTAGGGGCGACCTTCAGCGGCACGATCTTCGTCAATCTCGCGGCCTGTCACGTCAAAGCGGTCGCCGCAAGCCTCGCCGGTCGCGTCTCGGGCCTGTTCGTCACCTGTGTCTATGGCTCGGCCACCGTGGCGGGCTATCTCATCGGCTGGATCGCGGGGCTTTCGGGCTGGACCATTGCCGGCAATATCCAGCTCGTGGCGTTGTGTCTTGTCGGCGCCGTCATCGCGCTGTTGCTGCGGCCACAGGACATGTCGCGGCAAATCAAGCAGGCAGGATAATGTCGATGGCGCGCAGCGATCTCTCCACCGTCACCGTCAACGTCTTTCCCGGCGGCTTCAACTGGGGCGTCTATGTCGGCCAGGACAAGGGTTTCTTCACCGAGGCCGGCATTGCCGTCGAAATCCAGGACACGCCGAACTCCGTCACCCAGATGACGGACTTCTCGCTGGCCAAGTTCGATATCGCGATGACCGCGGTCGACAACATCGTCGCCTATGTCGAGGGCCAGGGCGAAGCGCCGATCGGGCCGCAACCCGAGTTTGTCGCGGTGATGGGCAGCGACAGCAGTTTCCTCAGCCTGGTGGCTTCGCCCTCGATTGCGAGAATCGAGGATCTCAGGGGCAAGACAGTATCGGTCGATGCCGCCACGACGGGCTACGCCTTCGTGCTGTACGAGATCCTGCGCCGCCACGGCCTCGACAAGGACAAAGGCGATTACGAGATCGCCCGCGCCGGCGGCATGGTGCAGCGCTGGAACGCCCTGCGCGAGGGCAAGCACGCCGCGACATTGTTGTCGGCGCCGTATAATATCGTCGCGAAGAATGCGGGCTTCACCGAATTCGTCAAAGCGACCGACGTCATCGGCCCCTATCAGGGCAATGTCGCTGCCGTCCGCCGGAGCTGGGCCAAAGACAACCGCGGCAAGGTCGAGGCCTATATCGCCGCCTACCGCAAATCGATCGCGTGGCTCTACGAGCCCAGACCCCGCGACGAGGCGATTGCGATCCTGCGCGGCCATCTGCCGCAAATGACGGAAGCGATGGCGGAGGCGAGCTACAGTGAGCTGCTCGATTCCGCGCGCGGCTTTTTCAGGACCTGCGAGATCATCCGTTCCGGATTCGACTGTGTGCTCGAACTGCGCAGCCGCTACGCCCTTCCCAGGAAGCTTTTGACCGACCCGGATAAATATTGCGATCTGAGTTTTGGGTGATCGCTCCCTCGCCCCGCTTGCGGGGAGAGGGTTGGGGTGAGGGGGAGTCTCCGCAAGGGAAAATGTGGGGAGTCCCCCTCACCCGCAGCGCATCTAACGATGCACTGCGACCTCTCCCCGCAAGCGGGGCGAGGTGAAATAACCTCACACCGCCGCGATGGTCTGCACCTCGACCAGAAACTGCTCCTTCACCAGGCGGTCGACGATGAGCAGCGTGTTCGGCGGATATTTCCCGTTCGGAAACATCTTCGGGAATTCCCGCAAGCGAAAAGCCATGAACTTCGGAATGTCCTGCGAATGAACCAGATACGTCGTGAACTGAACGACATTGGCCCAGCTCGCGCCGGCCGACCTCAGCGCCGCCTCGACATTACGAAACACCTGGGCGGTCTGGGCGTCGAAATCGCCGTCGCCGATCACGTTGCCCTTGGAATCGCCCGACAGCATGCCGGCGATGAACAGGAATTCGTTCGCCTTCACCCGCGTCACATGGGTGTACTGTCCCATCGGGGGGCCGAGTTCGTCCGGATTATAGATGTTGAGTTCTGCTGACATGAATTCCTCGCAAGTGATGGCCTGAACGAAGTGCGGCCCGCCATAGGATTAGACGCCAGCGCGGCAAAAGGGTAGATGCCCGCGCTATTGCTGCCATGCGAGGTGCGCGCTAGGGTTCGGTGGGCATTTGGCAGGAGGGTGGCGTGACGACATCAGACGAGAGCAGGATTTCCGAGGACCGCCGCGAGGCGCTGCGCTATGCGCTGGCGATCGGCTCCGGTGCCGCGATCGCGTCCTCGCTGGTCACGCCGGCTCACGCGCAAAGCGCCGCCGACAACACGCTCGACCGCATTCGCTCCACGAAGGTGATGCGGATCGCGGTGCTGCCGGGCGAACTGCCCTACTTCAACAAGGATCTCGCCACCGGCACCTGGTCCGGCTTCTCGATCGAGATGGCGAACGACATTGCGAAGCTGCTCGACGTCAAGCTCGAATATGTCGAATCGACCTACGGCAACTCGATTCTGGATTTGCAGGCCAACAAGATCGATCTCGGCTTTGCGCTCAATCCGACGCCGCAGCGCGCGCTGGTGGTCGATTTCACCAATCTCGTTTTTCCGCATCCCTTCGGCGCGATGCTGAAAAAGGGCCTCGAAGCCAGGACCTGGGCCGATGTCAACAAGCCCGAGGTGAGGATTGCGGTCGACGTCGGCTCGGCGAACGAAGCCGTAGCGCGGCGCTTTGCGCCGAATGCCACCATCAAATCCATGAAGTCGCGCGACGAGGTGATGCTGGAGATGGCGTCTGGCCGCGTCGACTGCGTGGTCAACGCGCTGGTGCTGGGACTGACCGCGATCGCCAAGAACCCGAGCCTTGGCACCTACAAGATCCTGGCATCGCCGTCGGTGACGGTTGCGAGCGGCTGCGCGGTTCGCCGCGAACCTGACAAGCGCTGGCGCGATTTCCTCTCGGTATGGATCGACTACAATCGCGGCATCGGCCAGATGCGCGAGTGGTTCGTCAAGGGACTGGCGCTGTCCGGCGTGAAGCCTGAGGACGTGCCGGTCGAGTTGAGTATCTGATCTAAGCGCTTCTTCCGGTACCATCCCTCGAGACGGCGCTTACGCGCCTCCTCGGGATGAGGACTTCGATCCTCATGGTGAGGAGCCGCATTTGCGGCGTCTCGAACCATGAGGCCGTTAGCTCTCGCCTTGTCACACGTCATGCCGCGCCCCGCCGGCGCCGTGAAACCCCGCCTCCTTACCGGCTCTTCCAATATTCCGCAGCCGGACCATTGCGTCCTGCCATACGCCCTGCTAGTTATAAAATGATGATCATAATAAAATAAGAGACTGTCGCCCGTTGCAACGAAAAGACCTCGAAGATGAACATGCCGTTTAGTGCGCGGGACAGGATTGTCGTCACAGGCATGGGGCTGGTGTCGCCGTTGGGCTGCAGCGTCGCGAACGCCTGGTCCAGGCTTATTAAAGGCATCTCGGGAATTCGGCGTATTCCGCAAGGCGTTGCAGAAGATATCGCGTGCCAGGTTGCGGGATTTGTTCCATCTGTCGATGAAGAGCACGGTTTTAATCCTGATCGGTTCGTGCCGCCAAAAGATCAGAAAAAGATGGATCGCTTCATCCAGTTGGCGCTCGCCGCGGCGCAAGAAGCGATCAGCCAGGCGAATTGGAGGCCGAAAACAGACTCGGAAAGCGCGAGAACCGCGACCGTCGTCGCATCTGGTATCGGCGGATTTCATTCCATTACCGAAGCCGTGCGACTAACGGATGCGCGGGGACCGCGGCGGCTGTCTCCGTTCACGGTTCCGTCGTTTCTTTCAAATCTGGCCGCAGGCTGGATATCGATCCTCCACGGCTACAAGGGTCCAATTGGCACGCCTGTGACGGCGTGTGCAGCAAGTGTACAGGCTATCGGCGATGCCGCGCGTCTGATCAGGGCCGGCGAGGCGGATATCGCCGTGTGTGGCGGGTCGGAAGCCACGATCAATCGTGTCAGCCTCGGCGGCTTCGGCGCCGCGCGTGCTCTTTCCACGAGATTCAACGACCGTCCCGAATCCGCGTCGCGCCCCTTCGACACCGCGCGCGACGGTTTCGTCATGTCGGAAGGCGCAGGCATCCTCGTGATCGAGTCGCTCGATCATGCCCGATCACGCGGCGCGGCGCCAATTGCCGAACTCGTCGGATACGGAACAACGGCCGATGCCCATCACGTCACCGCCGGTCCTGAGGACGGAGCAGGAGCCGCGCGAGCGATGCACGCGGCGCTCGCTCAGGCGCGCTTGTCGCCGTCCGACATCGGCCACCTGAACGCGCACGCCACTTCGACCCCGGTCGGCGACCGTGGTGAGTTGGCGGCCATCAAATCAGTGTTCGGCACCGAGCCGTCGCTCGCGATCAGCGCGACCAAGTCGGCAACAGGCCACACGCTGGGCGCCGCCGGCGGGATCGAGGCGATTTTTACCATCAAGGCGCTTCAGGATCAGCTGGCGCCGCCGACCCTGAACTTCGAACAGCCAGACGAACATTGTGGCGGCCTTGATATCGTCGGTCCGGCCGCAAGGCCCGCCAGCTTCGAACACGCAATCTCGAACGGTTTCGGCTTCGGCGGGGTCAACGCCAGTGTGATTTTCAGACGCTGGAACGACGCCTGAGGGAGGCCGGCTTCCGGAAGCGGACACGGGCCGTAGCGTCTGTCCAGGCCTCACGCCTTGTCGTACGTCATGCCGCGTTCGAGCCGGCGCGCGACTAGCGTCGACGGAAACAGGATCGCGAAGTAAATCAGCGCGACGACGGTATAGACCTCGAGCGGCCGGTAGGTGTCGGCGTTGATCAGCGTGGCATTGTAGACCAGATCAGGCACCGCGATCACCGACACCAGCGAGGTGTTCTTCAACTGCGTGACCGACTGGTTGACGTACGGAGCAAGCATCGGTTTCAGCGCCTGCGGCATGATCACGAGCCGCAGCAAACGCCAGGGCCGCAAGCCCAGCGCGCGGGCTGCGTCCCACTGCCCGCGCGCCACGCTCTCGATCGAGCCACGCACGATCTCGGCATAGAACGCGCCACCATAGAGCGACAGCACCGTCATCGCCGCGACATGGGCTGGGATGTTGACGCCGATGACGACGGGAAACGCGTAATAGAACCAGATGATTTGAACGAGCAGCGGCGTGCAGCGAAACAGTTCGATATAGGCGATCAGGAGCCAGTCAATCACCGGATAACGCCGCAGGCGAATAATGCCGACGACAAGGCCGATCAAACTTCCAAGCAAGATGGTGGCGACGGTGTAGATCATCGTCCAGCCGATCCCGAGCCAGAACAAATGGCTGTATTTCGAAAGGATGCCGAAATCCCAGACGTAATTCATCCCGGCCCCTGTCGCCCCACCTCATGCATGGATCAACCGCCCCCTCATCAGATGTAACGGGCCGGCGAAAATGCCGCGACGTCGAATGACGGCGCCTCGCCCGCGATCATCGCGGCCACCGCGGAGCCCGTCGCGGGCCCGGTGGTGAAACCGATATGCTGGTTGCCGAAGGCAAGCCAGAGGCCCTGATGTCGCGGCGCCTTGCCGATCATCGGCAGACTGTCCGGCAAGGTCGGCCGCGCTCCGCGCCAGGGCTCGGCCACGGCCGAGCCAAATTCGACGACGCCGCGCGCCAGCGGCACTACCATGTCGAGCTGCGCCAACGACGATGGCGCGTCGCGGTCGGTCAGTTCGACGCCGGAGGTGACGCGAATGCCATTCTCCATCGGCGTCATCAGGAAACCTCCGTCGGCATCATGGATCGGTCGTTGCAAGCTGCGTGCCGGATTGGGCGCGAACTCCTGGTGATAGCCGCGCTCGACTGCGAGCGGCACGCGATAACCCAGCGGCCTCAAGATGTCAGCCGACCACGGTCCGAGCGCGACCACGACGTGGCGCGCGGAAATCGCGCCATCGCCGAGCACGACGCGCCAGCCGTTATCCGTTACCTCAATCGCCTTGATATCGGATTGGCGAACTTCGCCGCCATTGCCGGCCAGCATCCGCGCATAGGCCTTGGTCACCGCGCCCGGCGAATCCACCGATGCGGTCTGGGTGTGCAGCAATCCGGTCTTGTAGACCGGCAGGATGTTCGGCTCGAGCGCCGAGATCGCCTGGCGGTCGAGCAGTTCGCTCTTGATGCCGAACTCGGCGAGAAACGCCTGCTCTTGTTTGGCGGATTCCGTCGCTTCATTGCGCCACGCCTTGAGCCAGCCCGTCTCGCGGATACGATTTCCGGCATTGGCCTTCACGATCCAGTCGCGGTGCAGTTTCAGCGATGCGCCGATCAGGCCATGAAGTGCGGCGGCGCGCGGCCTTGTGCGCGACGGCATGGCGGCGTTGCCGAGAAAGCGCGCGACCCAGTCGAGATTGCGCATCACCCACAGAGGATCCCAGCGCAACGCGGCGCTGGTGTTGCCGAGATAGGAAGGCAGCGCGCTCCACAATGACGGCCGGTTGAGCGGCAGGATCGAGCCGCTCGAGAGAATGCCGGCATTGCCGTAGGACGTCTCGCTGCCGGGTTCACGGCGGTCGATCACGACCACCGAGAGCCCGCGTTGCCGGGCGGCGATGCCGGCCGAGACACCGACGATACCCGCGCCGAGCACGGCGACATCCACTTGCTTGCCCGCGATACCGTCCGACATTCAGTTCAACCTCTAAATTAAAGTGAGCCCGCCATCGACCGGCAGCGACACGCCGGTCACATGCGAGGCTTCCGCCGACAACAGGAATGCGATCACCGCGGCAACCTCGTCCGACTCGGCAAGGCGCGACAGCGGATTGGCGCTCGCGACCTTCTGCCAGGCTGCGGCGTCGAGCGCACCGGTCAGGCCCTGATCCTTGCGCGTGAAGCCGGGCACGACGACGTTTGCGGTGGCGCCGGTGTCGGCGAGCTCGATCGCAAGACACTTCACCAGCACTTCGAGCGCGGCCTTGGCCGAGCCGGAGCCGGGATAGGTCGAGTCCGGCGTGAAGCGATGCGCGGCAAAACTGGAGACGGCGACGACTCTGGCCTGCGGCCGCTTCAGATCGGAAAGCGCCGCGCTGGTCATTTCATGGAAGCTTGCGGCCATGACCGCAAAGGCGCGTTCGAGGCCCTCGCGCGGCAACTCGCCAAAACCACGGCGGTCGGCAAAACCCGCCGCATGCACGACCCAATCGATGGAACCGAATTTTTCGCGCGCCGCGCTAACGAGCGCAGAGGCTGTTCCGGCTTTCGCCAGGTCGCCGGTCGAAGTGCCAACCTTCGCACCGGCCTTTTCGCATTCGCCCGCGATGGTTTGCAACCGTGAGAGCCCGGCGGCATCGCTGCCCTGACCGTGCAGCATGAGGCGCGCGTCCGGTTTGGCGAGACGCCGCGCCACCGCAGCGCCGATGCCCGACCCCGCCCCCGTAATGATCGCAACCCGCAAAACGCGCCCCTGCCTCAAAAACCCCGGAACAACTATAGGTGCTCGCGAATTGAATGCCAACGATCGCGGTGATCCCGCGGCGAGGCCGAAGGTTGTGCCGGGCCTTCCCCGCATTCCCGCAAGTTCCGCTGATTGCAGATCCGAAAACAGGGAACACAAGCTTTGACTACCCGTTTGCTCCTCACGTCACTTATCGAGGAGGTTTCCATGACCACGAAACTGCTCGCTTCGACGCTTCTGGCGGCTTCCCTGCTCGCAGCGCCGACCATCGCCGTCGCACAGTCGGATACGGCGTCGCCGCCTGCGACCAGCGAAGCCAAGCCGATGGCGCCCAAATCGACGGCGCCGCACAAGCTGCACCATCAAGCCATGGTGCATCATATGAAAACCCATCATTATTTCCGCGCTGGCACGACGACCGGCATGAGCTCGTCGACGAACCGCACGCGCCCTGGCGGCGAAGCGATCTCGCGCAAGCCCGCCGCCGAATAATAACGTAAGCGTTGTGTAAAGAGTGCAGCGCCCCGAGGCCAAACGGCCTCGGGGTACGACCGTGTTGCTGTTGCTGTTAGGCCCGCGCCAATGCCGCCGGCTTTGCCGTGGCGAAACCGATCACCAGCATCGACAGCGCAAGCCCGGCATGCCCCCAGCTGTCGTTCCAGTTGTTGGTGATACAATTGAGGATCATGCCATTGCCGACCCAGAAGCCCATTGCGGCCAGCGCCGCGTAGACCGCGCCAAAAATCTGAAACCACAGCCGCGCGGCGCCTGCGCCCAGGGTCGAGGCCAGCAGGAAAATCACGCCGGAGGCGGCGTGCATGGCGCTGTGCAGCGGGTTCACCATGAAGATACCGAGGAACATATCGTCGACGGTCACGCCCGGGACGAAACCGAGCACGCCGCCGGTGATGAAAGCCCCGCCGTAGAAATATCCGAGTCGTCTGAGCATCGTCACTTCCCTTCGCTCACTTGGTCCCGGCCAGCCCCACGGACTGCATGCTGAGATTCCACAAGTGCTCGCGACTTTCCGTCGTGTTGAACGCGGTCTTGAATTTCGTCTCCCTGCTCCGCGTGAAATATTTCCCGCTCACTTCCGCCACCTCGGGCGACGTCGCCAGATACACCGACGTCGCCGCGCCCTGTTGCGGCGAGATCGCAAATGGCAGTGCGAGCCAGGCGACCGCACGGAAGAAGCCGCGCGCATTGAGCATCATCGGCGTCTTGACGATGCCTGGATGGACCGCGTTGGCCGTAACCGGTGTATTCTTCAGCCGCTCGGCAAGCTCGATCGAAAACAGCAGCATCAACAGCTTGGAATTCGCGTAGGCGCTGAAGGCCGGAAAACGTCGCCCCCGTTGCAGATGTTCGGAATCGAATTTGCCGATCGCATGGACGCTGGAAGAAAGGTTGATGATCCGGCCCTGCCCGGCTCTCTTCAGCGCATCGAGCATGAGCTGCGTCAGATAGAAGGCCGAGAGGTAATTGACCAGGAGCGTCGCTTCAAACCCGTCTTCGGTGAGATCGTTTTCGGAGGCCAGAATGCCGGCATTGTTGACGAGCACGTCGAGCCGGGGATAACGCCGGTGAAACGTTTCGCAAAGCTGACGCACCTGCGCGAACGATCTCAGATCGGCGACGATGGTGTCGATGTCAGGATTATCGGTTTCGGCCGCGATCTCGTTTTTCGCGGCCTCAGCCCGTGCTGCGTCGCGCGCGGCGATGACGACCGAAAATCCGCGGCTAGCGAGTTCGATGGCCGTGGCGCGGCCGATGCCTTCGGTCGCGCCCGTGATCAGGCAGATCGGCTTCTGCATCGATGATCTCTCGCTTCGAAGAGTTTTGCTTCAGGTGCGGTTGATCGAGGTGCCGCCGTCGACGATCATCGCAGCCCCCGTCATGAACGAGGCGTCGTCGGAGGCGAGATAGAGCACCGCGCGCGCAAGCTCCTCCGGCGAAGAGACGCGCTTGAGCGCATGTAGATTGGCGATGAAACCCTGCGCTTCCGCCGTCGCATTCATTTGCCGGTACATCGGCGTATCGACGGCGCCGGGCAGGATCGCGTTGACGCGGATATTTCTCGGGCCAAATTCCGCCGCGAGCGACTGCGTCAGCCCGATGAGGCCGGACTTGCTGGCGCTGTAGCTCGCAACACCGGGAAATCCGACGGTGTGGCCCGCGATGCTCGAGGTGAAGATCAGCGAACCCGCGCCGCGGCGGAGCATCGCCGGAAGCTGGCATTTCGCGCCGAGAAACGCCGCGACCAGGTTGGTGGTGACGGTCTCGACAAAGGACGCGGCGGAAACCTCGATCGTCGGCCCCATCCCGCCAATCGTGCCGGCATTGTTGAAGGCGATATCGAGCCCGCCGAACGTCGTCTCGGCGAGATGGACCAGCGCCCGCGCGTAAGCCTCGTCGCAGACATCGCCGGGCAGCGCCACCGCCTTGCCGCCGCAAGCCTCGATCTCGTCAACCAGGTGGTTGAGTTCGGCCGCGCGCCTTGCGCCAACCACGACCTGCGCGCCCTCTTCAGCGAACAGTTTCGCCGTCGCCTCGCCGATTCCGGAGCTGGCCCCGGTAACGATCGCAACCTTCCCCGCTAGTCTGCCGGCGCTTTTCATGTGGTCCATCATTTTTGTAGTGATCGATACGTTATTACGCATGGTTGCGACACAGCGTCAAGAGATATATATCGATCGCTATGAATAAGGCGGCGCCTTCCTCACGGCCACGCGGACGGCCACGGGCGTTCGATCGCGACGATGCGCTCGATCGCGCGATGCATCTGTTCTGGCGGCGAGGTTATGACGCGACGTCGGTGAGCGACCTGACGGAGACGATGGGCATCACGCCGCCGTCACTCTATGCGGCCTTCGGCGACAAGAAGCGTCTCTTTCTCGAGGCGGTCGATCGTTATCAGAGCGGTCCCGGAAGTTTTGCGCAAGCCGCCTTCAACGAGCCGACCGCCGAGCGCGCGATGCGCCGTCTCTTGATGGATACGATCGAGTCGTTCTTTGAGCCGGGCAATCCGAAGGGCTGCATGGTGGTGCTCGCCGCGACCAACTGCACCACCGACTCCAGCGACATCCTCGACGAACTCGCCGGCCGCCGGCGCATGGCCGAGCGCCTGGTTCGCGATCGCGTTGCCGCCGGTCGCGACGCCGGCGAAATCCCCTCCGGCGCCGATGTCGACGCGTTGGCGGGCATGATCGTCACGACCTTGTACGGTCTTTCGATCAAGGCCCGCGACGGCGCCTCACGCGCCAGCCTGCGCAAGGTCGTCGAACAAATGATGTCGATGTGGCCAGGCCCGCCCGAGCAGGCCGAGCGAGCGCGAGGCCGTTAGCGAACGGCGGCGTTCAAGGCAACACCAGCAGAACGCCGGCGACCAGCATGGCGGCAATCGCCGACAGTCCGAGCGACCAGTGAATCCCGATCAGGCTTCCGAGCAAGCCGACCGAGATGCCGCTGAAGGTCTTCAAGCCGAGGCTTGCCATGTTGAACAGGCCGATGACGCGCCCGCGCTTGTCGAGCGGCGCGTCGAGCTGCACGAGGCTCTGCGCCATGGCGTTGAAGGAGAGTTCAAGGAATCCGGCGGCGAGCAGGAAACCGAGCGCAAGCCAATAGGTATTGGCGAGCGAAAACACCGCCAGCGCCCCGCCCCATAACAGCGCCAGGATCATCGCGGTGCGTGGCTTCGGCGCCAGCAACCCGCCGCCTTCAAGAATCAGGCCCGCCAGCAGCCCGCCGGCGGCATCCGCCGCCAGCAGCATGCTGTAGGCGATGCCGGGATCGCCGTGCCTGAGGTCGGCGGCAAAATTCGGCATCTGCGAGCTATAGGCATTGCCGACAAAGAACGACGCCGCACCGGCCAGCAGCACCATGGAAACGATGGTTGGATGTCCCTTGATGTCTTGGATGGTCGTGAGGATGTCGTTGAGCCCGCGCACCGCGCGCCGGGGTGCGGCGGCAGCAGCCTTGCGGAACTTCGGCCCATAGGGCGCCGAGATCAGCCACAGCACCAGCGGCAGATAGAACACCGTGTTGAGCGCAATGCCGTAGGCAGGCCCGAAGGCAAGCAGAATGGCCGCGCCCACCGCAGGCCCCGCGAGCACCGCGAGATAGCGCGCCATCGCATTCAGCCGCACCGCGCTTTCCAGTTCGGCGGGGCCGACGATGTCGTAGAGCAACATTTGATTTGGCGTTTGCCACAGGACACCGGCGCAGCCGTGGACGACGAGGATCGCCATCGCCTGCCACATCTGCAAGCTATCGGTGAAGAAGAAATAGGCCCAGGCGAGCGAGGCGATGATGAAGAGCGCCATGCCGCACTGGATGACGCGGCGCGGATCGAAGCGCTCGGCGAGCGCGCCGGAGGCGACCGAGAACATCAGGAACGGCAGCCAGTGCGAGACCACGGCAAAACCGCCGAGCGCGGGCGAATGAAATTTCTGGAACACGACCCAGTAGCTGATCACGTGCTCGATATTGTCGGCCATCATCGCGAGCACGAAGGTCGAGAATTGCGCGCGGAATCCTGGGTGGCGCATCGCCGCGAAGGACCGCATTCTCGGCGCCGGGGGTTTAACCCCTGTTGTTGTGTCATCCATTGAAGAAAGATTCCTTCCAAGCCCCCCAGCGGGATAGCAGCTTCGGCACAGGACGCGGAAGGGGCATCGGACGCAGTGTATTACTGCGCCAAACGCAATTCGGATGAAATCCGCTACCCCACCATGTTATTTATCCCGCGATGACCGCCGTGGACCTCAATCTTCTCACCGCGCTGGATGCGCTGCTCGCCGAGGGCAGCGTGGCGGGCGCGGCGCGCCGGCTGGGCCTGAGCGCTTCCGCAATGAGCCGTACGCTGGTGCGGCTGCGTACTGCGACCGGCGACCCGCTGCTCGTTCGCGCCCGCCGCGACCTCGTGCCGACGCCCTATGCCGAGGAACTTCGCGATCGCGTGCGACAGACGGCAACGGATGCGGTCGCGATGCTGCGGCCCGCTGCCGTGACGCCCGACCTTTCCGGATTGGAACGGACATTTACGATCCGGGCCAATGACGGTTTTGTCCAGGCTTTCGGCGCGCGCATCCTTGGCGCGATAAAGGACGCGGCGCCCGGCGTGCGCCTGCGTTTTGCACCGAAGCCGGACAAGGACGTGCGGGCGTTGCGGGAAGGGTCGACCTCGAGATTGGCGTTCTCGGCCAGTCGGGACCGGAGGTGCGCCTTCAGGCGCTGTTCCGCGATCACTTCGTCGGCGCGGTGCGCGTAGGGCATCCTGGCAGGGGGCAAGATCACGCCCGAGCGCTACGCGGCCTGCGATCATGTCGTGGTCTCGCGCCGCGGCAGCGCGAGCGGCCCGGTCGATTCCGCGCTCGCCGACCTCGGACTTGAGCGCAACGTTGTCGCCGTCGTGCCCGGCTTTGCCGAAGCGCTGGCGATTGCGAGCACGTCCGACCTCGTGGCCCTCGTCACGGCTTCGTTTCACAAAACGGCGCATGGCGATCAGCCCAAGACCGCCCGCCGGCGCACACGTGCCTTTCCCTTGCCGGTGCAAACCGACCCGGTCACGGTGTCCCAGATCTGGCACCCGCGCCTAGATGCCGACCCGGCGCATCGATGGCTTCGCGGCCTGTTGCTGGCGGTCTGCCGGGACTGAAAGCCGGCCTCAAGTTTCAGATCCGGATGTCGCGAGCGGCAAATCCGCCAGCCGTATGGCTGCTCCGTGCCGGCGGCAGCATCGTCATTTTTTGAAACAAATCAAAAGTTTGGCGAGCGAAGCGCGCACGCCGTTTTAGAGGTGTCATGAAACTGTCACTTACCCTTCTAATTGAGCTTTTATGCAATGGACATTGCTTATGTGGTCCAACATGGAAGGACTGGTACAATGACGGCTGGTAATGGGCACGCTTCGTTTTCCGAAGAGACCCCGTCGCAGGCCCACGAAGATGGCGTGGTCGGCAAGGCGGTTGCCGCGGTAGCCGTGGTCGCTGTGGGCGCTGCATTGTTCGAGGTTGCCCTTTTGCCGGGCATTGCGCTCGGCGCCGCCGCTGTCGCCGCCCCGAAATACCTTCCGAAACTCGGCGGCGCGCTGAACCCGCTGTTCAAGTCGACGGTTCGCGGCACCTACAAGCTCGCCCAGAAGTCCAAGGAAATGTTCCACGAGGCGCGCGAGCACGTGCATGACGCCGTGGCCGAAGCGAAGGCCGAGGCCGAGACCGCCGCAAAGGACGCGGATCGTCACACGGCCTGATCGGGGCTTTGGACCTGCCTTCGGGCTTTCCCGGATGAGAGCTTGAGCCATGCCGACGACCATGAACGTGCAAGTTGCCCATCAGGTCCCTGGCCGCGTTCGGCTCAAAGTGCCCGGCGTGAAAGAGAGCCCGGAGCTGGTCGACCAGATCAAGCAGATGTTCAATGCGATCCCGGGCATCGAGGAAGTCACGGTCAACCCGACCACCGGCAGCGTGGTGCTGCGCTACGACACCGATCATCACGACGCCTTCCACGGCCACCTCGAGAAGCATCACACCGGCGGCCACGAGCGGCCCCCGACCAACGAGATCGACGCGCTCGCCAGCAAGATCGAGCAGGAAGCCGAATATCTCGCCGAGCATTCCCACACCGCCCGCGTCATCGTCGATTACTTCAGGCATTTCGATGAAGGCATTAAACTTGCGACCGGAAACGTCGTCGATCTGAAGATCGTGCTCGCTTTGGGCATTGCCGGTTTCACCATTTTCGAGGTCGGCGCCAGCGCCGCAACGCCCGTGTGGGTCACGATTTCGATCTTTGCGCTCAACCATATGATTCAAGCCGGTATGGCCGAGGCCGCGCGTGCGGCCGATGAAGATCCGGAAGAAGAAGAGGAGATTCTCGCACCCGCCTGATCGCATTGACTGATCGACTAGTGCCCACTTTCCGAAGTTCGTGCTCCCTTGCAGCACCCACCGTCACGAACTTCGGAAAGTCATGGGCACTAGCAAACTTATTGATTCTAGTACCGCTTCCCTATTTGAAGTTCCTGGATCGAATTTGCCGCTTGTGGTGCAGGAACTTCTAATAGGCGGTACTAGGGTGGGCGGCGAGATCACGACTCCATGGAATGTTCGATCCGACATCTGATGAGGGGACGGGCGAGACTCACCGTTCCGGCGCTTCGCGATCGGCGTCTCGGCGGAAAATTTCTCGGCTGGCTCGGCGGGCAGTCGGGCGTTCGCACCGCACGCATCAATTACGACTGCGCAAGCCTCGTGATCGAGTACGATCCCGTTCATGAGCCGCTGCTGATGGCGCAGCTCGAACGCTTCAAGAGCTTGAGCCTTGCCGAGATCAAGGCGCTCTGCGCCACGCAAGCTCCGCCCGAAGCGTCATCGAAGCCGACGACGCCGGTGATTTCCAAGGACGCGCCGCTGGCGCTGCCCACGCTTTCGCTGCTGATGGCGTTTTCCGCCAATCCCGTCGTCATGGCCATCAACACGCCGTTGATGCTGTGGAATGCGATCCCGATCGCCAGACGCGCCTGGAAGGTGTGGTCGAACGAGAGCCGGCTCAATATCGACGTGCTCGACACGCTCGCGATCTCAGCCTCGATGCTGCAAGGCAATCCGCTTGCGGGGTGCATCGTCACCTGGCTGATCAAGCTCGGCGACTGGATCCGCGATCTGACCGCGGCGGGCCAGAAACGCGCGATCAGCGAACTCCTGGAATTCCAGACCAGGACCGCCTGGCTGTTGTGCGACGGCCAGGTGGTGCAGATCCCGGCAACCGAGTTGAAGGTCGACGATCTCGTCGTCGTCTATCCGGGCGAGATGATCCCGGTCGATGGCGAGATCATCGACGGCCAGGCCACCATCGACCAGAAGACCATCACCGGCGAAGGCCTGCCGGTCTCGCGTTCCAAAGGCGAAGCCGCCTTTGCCGCGACCGTGATCCGCGAAGGCCAGATCACCATCCGCAGCTTGCGCGTCGGCACTGCCACCACCGCCGGGCAAATCGTTCGTCTGGTCGAAAGCGCGCCGATCGGCGACACCCGCATGCAGAACCATGCCGAGCGTTTTGCCGATGGCCTGGTGGCGCCGACACTGGCGCTCGCCGCCGGCACCGCGGCCGTGACCGGCGACTTCAACCGCTTCCTGTCGCTTGTGATCGTCGACTTCGGCACCGGCATCCGCGTCGCGGCGCCGACATCGGTGCTGGCCTCGATGACGCATGCGGCGCGCTCCGGCATGATCATCAAGAGCGGCGGCCACATGGAAAAGCTCGCCGACATCGACACCGTGGTCTTCGACAAGACCGGCACGCTGACGCACGGCACGCCCGCCGTCATCGATGTGCTGTCCTATCAGAACCACATCACGCCGAACCATCTGCTCGGACTGGCGGCCGCCGCCGAAACCAAGCTTCAGCACCCGGTTGCCGAAGCGCTGCGCAGCCGGGCGCGCGAACTTGGCGTCAATGTCCCGCCCTGCCACGAGACGCAATACCGGCTTGGGCTCGGGGTCGAGGGCCAGGTCAACGGCTATGACGTCCATGTCGGCAACGAGCGCTTCATGCGCCAATGCAACATCTCGACCGATAAATCCGTGATCGACCGCGCCGGCCTCGATGAAAAGGGCTTTTCGAGCCTCTATATCGCGGTCGACGGCGACCTTGCCGGGCTTGTTCCCTATTCCGACAAGATTCGCGACGAGAGCCGGCAGGTGATCCGGAAGCTGCACGAGATGGGCATCAAGAACACCATCATGCTGACCGGCGACAACGCCGTGGTCGCGCGTGCGGTGTGCAACGACATCGGGCTGACGCGGCACTTTGCGGACATGCTGCCCGCGGACAAGGCGAGCGTGATCCAGGATTTGCAGCGTCAAGGCCGCCGCGTCGCCATGGTCGGCGACGGCATCAACGACTCGCCGGCCCTGAGTTTTGCCGATGTCGGCATCGCCATGAAGCACGGCGCCGAAGTCACGCACGAATCCGCCGACGTCGTGCTGATGGAAGATTCGCTGTGGAAGCTCGTGCAGGCGGTCGAGATTTCGCGCGGCGCGGTCTCTCTGATCAGGCAGAACTATGCGATCGTCGCCACGCTCAACGCCATCGCGCTCGGGCTGGCGCTGCCGGGCGGATTGATCACACCGGAAGTCACCGCGCTCATCTCCAACGGTTCGGCGATCCTGGCAAGCGCCAACGGCGTCCGGCCGATGCTACGGTACCAATGAACGGCCCGGCCGCCCTCGCCACCACGATCTCCACGGCCGACCACGCCGCCTTGCAAAAGGCGGTCAAATACCTGGAGGGGCGGAACTTCGCCGCCCGCCTCGCCGACTATGCCGGCGTGCCCATCCATCGCGTGCTCGGCTTTCTGCCCAAGGCGCTGAACAAGCAGCTCTCCGGCGCGGTGCGCACGGCGGTGCTGAAGGGGCTCGAAGTCGCCGTCGATACGCTCGACGAGAAACCGCCGCGCTCGCCTTCGACGGGATTTTCGTCATTCCTCGCCGGCGTCACAGGCGGCGTCAGCGGATTGTTCGGCTTCGGCGCGCTCGCGGTCGAACTGCCGCTGACCACGACCTTGATGCTGCGCGCGATTGCCGAAATCGCCCAGCACCAGGGCGAAGACCTCTCCACCTTGGAAGCGCGCCTCGCCTGTCTCGAAGTGTTTGCCTACGGCGCCAAGCGCAACGAGGACAATCTCGACGTCGGCTACTACGCAGCGCGCGCGCTGATCAGCAAATACACCCACGATATCGCAGCGCTGGCGCTGGAACGCGGCGCGATCGACGCGTCGGCGCCGGTGGTCGCAAGCCTCGTCAGCGAAATCGTCTCGCGCTTTGGTCTCGTGGTTTCCGACAAGGTCGCCGCCGGCGCGCTGCCGATCATCGGCGCGGTCGGTGGCGCCACGGTCAATATCGTGTTCATGGACCATTTCCAGCGGGTCGCCCACGCCCACTTTACGCTGCGGCGACTGGAACGTATCTATGGCAGCTCCCATATTAAGCAGCGATATGCTGAACTCTCTGCCCCCTAGTGGAGTAGATTTGACATTCGCCAGCCTTACTATGTCCCAACCCTCATGGTGAGGAGCCGCGAAGCGGCGTCTCGAACCCTGAGGCCTCAGACGGGCCTACATCCTTCGAGACGCGCGCAACGCGCGCTCCTCAGGATGAGGGCTTTGACACTAGCCCCAAAACCCAATGCGGTCTCCTGATCTAGCACCTCCTGAAACGAAACCGCCCGAAGCGAAACCGCGGCCGAGCCGGATCGCGGTCGCGGGCGGCAGCATGGAAGAGCGCCGGCAGGCGCTGCGCCAGGCGCGCACCTTTGCGACCTCGCTGCTCGTCCTGATGCTGGTGATCTTTGTCGCGACCTCGGTCTGGATGAAGGACTGGCCGTGGCTCGCTTATGTCAGGGCGTTTGCCGAGGCCGGCATGATCGGCGCCAGCGCCGACTGGTTTGCCGTGGTGGCGCTGTTTCGCCATCCGCTCGGCATTCCGATTCCTCATACCGCAATCGTCGCCAACAGCAAGGAGCGCATTGGGGTCGCGATCGGCCGTTTCATGGCCAACAATTTCCTTTCGCCGCGGGTGCTGGCCGAGCGCATCCGCGACGTCGACATCGGTGGCTGGGTCGGGCGCTGGCTGATGCGCGGCGACAACGCCAAGAACGTGGCGCAGCGCGCGACCTCGTCCCTCAACCAGGCGCTGTCGGCGCTGCCGCGCGAGGACCTTAATGCTTTTTTGAGCAGCGCGGTGCGCGGCGGCATCGAGCGCATTCCGGCCTCTGCTTTCGCCTCAAAGGTGCTGTCGCTTCTGTGGGCCCACGGCGAAATGCAGGCGCTCGCCGAAAGACTTCTCGACTGGGCCTCTACGACGCTGGCGAATAACCGCGAGACGCTCCGCGACAAGGTATCCAGGCGCACCTCGCGTCTGATCCCGAAATGGATCGACGGCATCGTGGCCGACAAGATCATCGACGGCGTGTTGCGGATTCTCGAAGAAATGCGCGAGCCGAGCCACCCCTGGCGGATCGAGATGACGACAACCATCGAGGAGTTGATCGGTGATCTCGCCACCAAACCCGAAATGATCGAAAAGGGCGAAGAGCTGAAAGCCAAACTGCTCGCAACGCCCGCGGTGATCGGGCAGATCGACGGGCTCTGGGTGTCGATCGAAAACCGCCTCGAAGCGCCGGAGACGCAGGCACAATTGACAAGAGTCATCGAGCGTCTGCTGACCGGCTTGGGGACGCGAATTCAGAACGACGACAACTTCCGCACCGGCATCAACCGCTGGCTTCGCGTCGCGGTGCTGCGCACGGTGGCGCCGCGGCGCAAGGAAATCGCCGAATTCATCCGCAAGGTGGTCGAGAATTGGGACACGGAGACGCTGACCGAGCGTATCGAGCTCACTGTGGGGCGCGACCTGCAATATATCCGCATCAACGGCACGCTCGTCGGCGGCCTGGTCGGGCTGATCATCTTTGCGGTGACGCAGCTGTTCGAGTAGTTCCGCGATGCGGTAGAGACGTGTCGCGCTGATGACGAGGGGCTCACAAACCATCAACATAACGTGCGCGACAAACGACGTATAAGCGCGTTCGAGCTCGACATTCGGCCGGTCGTTAACCGACTGCCCCGCCTCATCGTCGCAAGCCATGTTGACGGTTTTGCCGGAAAAACCGCAGTCCGAACGTCACACCCTTCACTTTCGCTGACGCCTGTGGCGTGCCGGGCCAGACAAATCAGCCAGGCGAGCGTTCAAGTTTGCCTTGATATGTCGACGATCATTCTCCGGACGCGATCCGGACAGGAAAGACGGTGAGGGAATTTCAGGCCGCTCCGGCCGGTCTGATTGCAGCGAGCTACATCAGCATCGCGCGCATCAGCGCTCACAAGAGAGATGGAAACGCCAAAATGACCAAAGCCAAAATGCTAAGTGGAGTGATGATTCTCTTCGCCACTGTTGCCACGCCAGTGCTGGCTCAGGACGCCGGCAAGCGCGGGCCGGCAAACGGCTACAACCTGGTGTCCCAGTCCAGCCCGCGCGGAGCGTATAATCAGGCGAACGAGCCGTCCTACAATGCCAACCGGATACGGGACCGCTGGTCTCCGGAGAATTCCGGCAACGTTGATAGGGACCCGCAGATCACGGGCGGCGAAGACATCACACGGCGCCCTGCCGGCAGCTGATTTCGAGTTGCTGGAATGTATTCGACCGGCGCGCGGTCCGCGTGGCGGGAATATCCATCCACGTCATTGCAAGTGATGGCGCGCCCGCTTCTCTTGCAATGACGAGGCTTTTTTGACAGCTGATCCTATTTCTTGCCGTCGAGAAACTGGCGTATCGCCTTGATGGTCGCCACGGGCTGTTCTTCCATCAACCAATGGCCGGCGTCAGGAATGACCACCTCGGTTACGTCAGTGGCCGCATTCCGCATCACAACGGCTTCCATCGCGCCGAAGGATTTCTCGCCACCGATCGCCAGCACAGGAACGGTCAACTTCGTTGCGATCGCTTTCTTGTTGTCTTCGGCATCTTTGCGGATCGACCTGAACTGGGCGAATGCGGCATGCATGGCGCCGGGTCTCGCATAGAGTGTTGTATAGTGGTGACGCGTCGCTTCGCTGATTTTTGACGGCGTGCCCGCGAAATCATTCCAGAAGCGGTCCAGATAGATGCGTTCGCGGCCCTTGACCAACCGCTCCATGTCGCTGCCGCCGAGGTCAAAGTGCCAAAGCTGCTGGCTGCGAACAATCTCGTCCCACGGCGGCACACCAGGCACGGGAGCATCCATGACGACCAGCTTTTCGGTCATGTCGCGATATCGCGCCGCGTAAGCATAAGCCACCATGGTTCCGATATCGTGTCCGACGACATCGGCTTTTTCGATGCCGAGCGCCTGCAAGACGCCGCGCATGTCGGCCGCCTGGGTCCATTTATCGTAGCCATTATCGGGCTTGCCGGAGAGGCCCATGCCGCGCAAATCCGGCACGACCACGGTGTGATCGCGCGCCAGCTCCGCCGCAAGCCTGGCCCACATGTCGCCAGTATCGCCAAAGCCGTGGATCAGGATCACCGCGGGACCCTGACCGCCAGTACGAACATAGATCTGGGTGCCATTGGCCGCGATGGTCCTGGTTTTAAAACCGGACGGGAAGGATTCGATGTCGGCGCGGGCTGCTACAGGACCGAGCAGCATGAGAAGAATTGCAAAGCATCTTGCGCGCACCAACGTCCCCCGATCTTTTTCCATTGCAGCACAGACGGGTCGATCTAAGTGCGTCTTCGTGAAATTGTCCAGTGTCGGTGCGCCGGCTTGCAGAATCCGGCCATCGCTTTCGCGCGCTGCGTCAGTTCGCGCGCACTTGACAAAAGCCGCCACGACGCCGCGTCACGTCGCTCAGTACGCCCGCAGTCGAAACAGCGGCCGGGTCCAGAGCGCACGCGCCGTCCGCGCTGCCTTCACCGCGATGAGACCGCGGAAACACACCAGAAATGAACGTCGATCCACAATAGACTCCTTTATGTTCTTACTGCGCTAAAACCCTCATGGTGAGGAGGCGCGCGTGCCCGAGCAGGCCAAGCGCAAGCGAGGCCGTTAGCGAATGGCACAAGATTAACGCGCCGCCACTGGACGATGCTTCGCATCGCCAGGAGAACCATGAGGCCCCGATATTGGCTTCATCCTTCGAGACGCCGCTTTGCGGCTCCTCAGGATGAGGAAGAAGTATTCAAACGTCTAAACGAATTTCCTCGGCGTCCGCCATGCGCCGGATCGAATCATCGAACGACAACCGATCCGGATTTTCCGCCGGCTGACTTCGCAGTTGTTCGTTCAGCCTGTTCGAGCAGGAACTTGCGGCCGTCGCGCAAGGCAGCATAGGCGGCCCACGGCACGAACTTGATCAGCGGAAACGGAAAGCTCGAGCGCGGCGAGACATCGATATTGACGCCGGAAATGAACAAAAGATTCTTTCCGTAATAGGCCGGCTCGCGCAGAATGCTGCGGTAGCAGCGATCGAATTCGACTTGCGTCACGAAGCGCGCCGCATCGAGCGCGGGATTCGCCGAGGTCACCAGCGCCGGCATCGCCGGCAGCAGCTCCTGCTCCAGGATGTCATGCTCTTCGGGGTCGCGGGACAGTTGCCGCTGGAAGGTGAAGAGATCGGCGTTGAGGTGTTCTCCCAAGGCCTGCGATTCATCCCGCCACTGGTCGGCGCCGAGGTGCTCGCGCAAATTCTTCGAGGCGCGAAACGCCTTTGAGGTCGCGAGCGCGCGCACGGGATCGGAAGAGCCCTCGACCAGGAGATCGAGTTTCGGAAACAGGCCTTCCGAACGTTTGTCGTCGAGATATTGATTGTCGAGATAGACGACCTGTTCGCCGTCGAGACGGCCAAAACGAATGAGCTCGCGCGCAGCTTTGTATTCGTCGTGATACCAGTGCAGCACCGCAGCCAGCTTGCCGCAATTGGAGCCGAAACCACAGCCGTCGGTGCGCTCGCGCATATAGACGCCGAAGCGGCCGGAATCGGCGTCATAGCCGACATGGCTCGCCTGGATGATGACGAGGTCCTCGCCATGGTTCGCGTAAGGACCGTGGCGGTTGATGGATACCTTGCCGCCGACGCGGCCGTGGTCGAATGGAAAGGTGCCGAAATGCTGGGCAATCAGGATGACCGGATAACCCTGGCCTTCGTCCGAACAAAACGCCCGCGACGGCAGCATGCGGTGGCGCTCAAAGCCAAGGGAACGGCAAAGGTTATAAAGGCGGGGGACAAACACGCTGTAGCGCATCGCATAGGGACCGATCCGCAAATTCTCGATCATCCGCTGCATCGACGCGCCCCCTTTGGAATCCGTGGTAGAGGCCGTCCTTGACGGTGATATGAAGGCTACCGGTAACCGGCTCCTGCGGCGGGGTTGGGCGCTACATCCGGCAACTGTCATAACCCCGTCAAAGGACGAGGGAATTTTAGGGGCAACGCGGGACAATAGGGGATTTCGATGACCGAGACGATTGCGGCCGACGGCGCCAATATGCGCAAGCTGATCGACGCCGACCTTCAGGACACGCTCGACGAAGAGATCGAGATGGAGCTCGACGACCACCGGCTCCAGACGCTTCAAGGCGAAACCAATGCCCGCGACGCCGATGAGGGGATGGACCGCCAGCAGTACTTCCAGGAGCTGTTGCGGCTGCAAGGCGAGCTCGTGAAGTTGCAGGACTGGGTGCAGCATCAGAAGCTGAAAGTGGTCGTGATCTTCGAGGGCCGCGACTCCGCCGGCAAGGGCGGCGTGATCAAACGCATCACCCAGCGCCTCAATCCGCGGATCTGCCGTGTCGCGGCGCTGCCCGCGCCCAACGAGCGCGAGCGCACGCAATGGTACTTCCAGCGCTACGCCACGCACCTGCCGGCCGGCGGCGAGATCGTGCTGTTCGACCGCTCCTGGTACAACCGCGCCGGCGTCGAACGCGTGATGGGCTTTTGCACCGAAGACCAGGTCGAAGAGTTCTTCCGTACCGTGCCGGAGTTCGAGCGCATGCTGGTGCGTTCCGGCATCATCCTCGTCAAATACTGGTTCTCGATCACCGATGAAGAGCAGCAGTTCCGCTTCATGATGCGCATCCACGATCCGCTCAAGCAATGGAAGCTGTCGCCCATGGACGTGCAGTCCCGCGCGCGCTGGGAGCAATACACCAAGGCCAAGGAAGACATGCTGCACCGGACCCATATTCCGGAAGCGCCGTGGTGGGTGGTCGAGGCCGTCGACAAGAAACGCGCGCGGCTGAACTGCATCTCGCATCTGTTGACGCAGATTCCCTATGGCGACGTCACGCATCCGAGCGTCACGCTGCCGGACCGCATTCACGATCCGGCCTATCGCCGCGATCACATCCCGGAAGAGATGTTCGTGCCGAAGGTTTATTGAGGGCGCGGATTTTTTGGGAGCAAGCCACTCAAAACTGAATGGCATCCATATTGCAATGTCTCCCTTCCGCGGGCCTGATACGGAGGCCGCGGCAAGGGAGGCAACCAATGGACCACACGCTTCGTTCGACACCCGGCAATGTGCATTGGGGCCTGTGGGACGCCACGCTGCCGCCGGTACTCAGGATCGCCTCGGGCGACCGCGTCACCATCGAGACGCTGTCCGGCGAGCCCGAAGACTTGCCGGAGCCGGGTTCCGGCTTTGCGGTGTTGCCGGATCATGAAGAGGTCCTGACGCGCACGTTTCGCGGACCGGGTCCGCATCTGCTCACCGGGCCGATTTACGTCGAGGGCGCGGAGCCGGGCGACGTGCTGGAAGTGCGCCTGCTCGACATCCAGCTGCGTACCGACTGGGGCTGGAATCTCCAGTTGCCGTTCTGGGGCACGCTGCCGGAAGATTTCCCGGAATTGCGAAGGATTCATATTCCGCTCGACCGGACGCGCAACGTCGCCAAGATGCCGTGGGGACAGGAGCTGCCCTTAGCACCGTTCTTCGGCAATTTCGGCGTCGCGCCCGCAGCCAGCTGGGGCCGGCTGTCTTCGACCCAGCCGCGGGTGTTCGGCGGCAACATGGACAACAAGGAGCTCGGCGTCGGCACGTCAACCTATTTCCCGGTTTTCGTTCCCGGCGCGCTGTTCTCGGCCGGCGACGGTCATGGCGTGCAGGGCGATGGCGAGGTTTGTCTCACCGCGATCGAGCTGCCACTGACCGGCACTTTCGAATTCCATGTGCGCAAGGACATGAAGCTGACGACGCCGCGGGCTGAGAAGCCAGACGCCTGGATCACCATGGGCTTCGACGAGGATCTCGACGATGCCGTGAAGCAGGCGCTGCGCGACATGATCACGCTGATCTGCGATCATTCCGGCATTTCCAAACAGGATGCCTACACGCTGTGCTCGCTGGCGGCGGATTTGCGCGTCACACAGATGGTCGACCTCAACAAGGGCATCCATTGCGTGCTGCCGAAGGCGCGCCTGCCGAAGCGCCTGTGACACGCTACGCCGCGGGCTCTCCGAACCAGGTGGTGAGCGCGTCGGCGAGTCCTCCCTGCGTCCCCTCACCCACCCAGGCGACATAGCCGTCAGGACGGATCAGAACCGCATCTGGCGCGATAACCGCGCCGATCACCGGCAACTGCCACGGGCCATCGCATCTGGCGTCGACCATCGCGACGCGATCTGCCCAAGACGTGATGTCGATGCGGTTGGCCTCACTGAGGTTCAGCAACAGCGGCCTTGCCCGGTGCAGCAGCGTGAAGACGCGCCGCGGGCCGTTCGCCGTGGTGATATCGAGATCGGGCATGCGGCGCCCGAGCAACGGATGTCCTTGGCCAAGATCGTACCTGACATCGAGGCCCGACATCATTGCGGCGAAGCGTTGGCGGGCCTCGTCCAGGCTCAGAAGGTCGGCCACGCAATCGCGTAAAGCCCTGATGCGATCGTCGACGCGCAGGAGCACCATCTGCGCCATCGTGTTACGCAAGACGAGCGCCGCGATGGGATGGCGCTCGCTGTGATACGTATCGAGCAGCATTGGCGGCGACATTCCCTTCACGACCTGCGCCAGCTTCCATCCAAGATTGACCGCATCCTGCACGCCGATCTGAAGCCCCTGGCCGCCGATCGGTGGATGCACGTGGGCGGCGTCTCCCGCGAGCAGCACGCGTCCCTTGCGATAGAACTCCGCCTGCCGCGCCGCGTCGGTGAATCTCGAAATCGAGGTCGGACTGTGCACGCCATAATCAGTGCCGTAGACCGCCATCAGTGCTGCGCTGAGATCATGCAGCGTGGGTTCGCCTGCGCGGTCGTAACGCGGTTCGGAAACCAGCACCTGCACAGGCCCGCCATTCTGCGGCCGGCTGATGGAATGAACGCCGAGCGCGTCGCGGCGGATGCCGCATTCCGGCTCGTCCGTCATCTCGACTTCGGCAATGAGACTGCTGGTGGTCGCATCCCAGCCCGGAAAGTCGATGCGACAGGATTTTCGCACCACACTTCGTCCGCCGTCGCAGCCGATAAGATATTCCGCCCTCAGACGATGACCATCGGCGAGGATCACATCCACGCCCGTATCATCTTGCGCGACATCGCTGACCTCGCGCCCGCGATAGATCGGCACGTCGAATTCGCGGACCCATTCCTCAAGAATGCGCTCGATCCGGTGCTGCAACAGCGCGAGCTCGTAAGGATGGCGCGTCGGAAAATCGCTGATGTCGAGACGGACCCAGGCAAAGCCCGCAACCTGCGCCACCTGCCCTTGCGCCAGATCGGCGATGCCGCGCTGGTCGAACACCTCGATGGTGCGCGCGTGCAAGCCCCTGGCGCGCGGCCCGATGAGATCCTGGTTCACACGCTGCTCGACGATGGCGACATCGATGCCCGCTAGCGCCAGCTCGCCCGCCAGCATCAGCCCGGTCGGACCTCCGCCGGCAATCACCACCGCATGATCGGCATCCGCATTCGACGACACTGCATTCATTTCAAGACCCCCTGTAGATGGCCGCGTAAGGCGCGCCGTTCTACGGGATGGTGCGGGTCTTGAAGCAAGACGGTTGCGGACCACATATTAGGCTGGGAGGAAGGGATTCTTCTTTCTCCCGCGCCATCAGGGAAGTTCCCGCGCGGAACTTTCGGGCCGCCTGGACGTTGTGTCCTTATGACGGATACTTTTTCAGCTCGCCCGGCTCGAGTGCTCACATCTGAACAGCGAGCGGCCCGAAATGCCGAACGGCGTGCCGACGCCGAGCAGGCGATGCGCGACCACGAAGCCGCGCAAAAGGCCTTTTATGAAAATCGCGAACGCCTGAGGGCGGAAAGACTGGCTCGCGAAGCGCGCGAGTCGGACGATTAGCCGTCTGCGAATTGGCGCGGCGACACGCAGCGCGACTGATGAACCCCTACCAGCCGTCTGGAAACGGAATGAACGGCCACGTCCCCTCATTGTCGTTGGCGGGCTGGTCGTCTTTCTTCGTGCCCTCGGGGGACTCGGACTTTTCAGGCGCATCCGTACCCGGCGGAGGACTAGTATTGCGGCGCCTTCGAATAATGATTTCGAGTGCCATATCTGCCTCTAAAAAGCCGCGCCTGAAATTCGTTCAAAAACGTCAAAATACGTAGGCCTGCTCTATTTTGAGCTATGGCGACAATACCGTCTGTGAATGGCTTCACGGTGAAAGATTTTTGTTTAGACGGAGTCACGTCAGCGGCGCATTCTTGGCACGATCGGTAACCCGTTCGGGAGGCCGAATTCCCGCATTCAACAACTTTAAGAACTCGTCTGGAAGCGAGCCGAATGAATGCATCTCTATCTATCTGCTGTCCTTGGGGAACTTGCGCGGGACGACGCCCGCTACGCGCTAACATTACCCAAAAAATGGGTGCGGCGCGTCACCCGTACCTTTCGCCTTCATCACAGTTACGCACTGGTCGATCTCCTGATCGGAGATGTTCAGGCCGAACTCCCCGCGTAGCACGTCGTGATATTCTTGGTCGTTCGAAAGCCACCGTTTTTCGGCGCGCCCTTCCGCGTCGCGCACCGTGACACGCGCGTTGTACATGGTGACCCGTGTCCGGTTCGGTCCCGGCCTCGCGGCAATGATGTTGCCTTGGTACGGCGTCTGCGGATGCGTTGCCGTGTACCAGTTGGTGATGTCGTATTCCGCGTCGTATCGCGGATATGGAATGACGCGGTAAATGTGCTCCCACCCATGCCTGAGCAGCGCTTGCAGGGTCAATTCGCCCTCAACGTCAATGAACCGCATCGTTTCGTGTGGCGTTTCCTGTTCGGCCAAAGGCTTTAGCGATAGCGCGCAGGTCGGAGCAAGATTGCCGAATCCAACATCTGCAAGGTACGAACCTTCAGGCAGTTCCACTTGCTGCAGCATATGAATGGCGGGGCGCGGCGCATCGATGGCCAATCCCCGGACCACGCGGCCTTGCAGGCTCGTAATCCGATAACCGAGAGCCCGCAGCGCGGCACGGAAGAGCATGTTCTGCTCGAAGCAGTACCCGCCCCGCCCGCCATCGATCATCTTGGCCTGAAGCGTCGCGATGTCGAGCTTGGGCGGGCGTCCAAGCATGATGTCCAGCGTTTCGTAGGAAACGGCATGGGCGTGGGCAAAGATCAGCCTGTTCAATGTTTCAAGGGTCGGCGACGTCGGCCCCCGATATCCGATGCGATCGAGCCAGGCGTCCACGTTGAACTGGGCTGCTGACATCTCGCACGTCCCCGGCTCGCGTCCGCAGCGATGGATACTGGCACCGCGGGGCCGTTTTGGAAACGCTTTCGGACAGTCTTTCACGGCGCGTTCTCAGACTGGCCTAGGTATCTGCTTTTTCTGAGGAATTATCGCTTGCCGCTGGCCGACAAGAAGAGCCTTGATACCGGCCGTGCCACCTTGCGAGCGCCCATCGGCGCTGCTACGCCGTGATCGGGAATGAGGGGTAGCCCGTTCCGCCAGGGATCGACCGCGTTGACTGACAATTTCTCGGAAATCGAGGTGGTGGCCACGAATTTCAACTGGCGCCAGTCCGGCGGCACGACCGCGGTCGTGCAGCTCGTGCCCGAGCAGGCCAAGACCCTGAAGATCGCAGCCCTCGGTTTCGATCTGCCGGAGCGGGTGCCGCGCATGCGCTGGCGCGACGTGCCAAGACTGTTTCGCCGGCCGGCCAGCCGTCCCTTCCGCATCTATCATTGCCGCCGCAACAACGAGATGATCGCAGGGCTTGTGTTGCGCGACGTGCTGCGCGCCCCGCTCAAAGTGATCTTCAACTCCGCCGGCCAGCGGCGTCACAAGGCGCTGACGCGCTGGATGCTGCGGCGGATGGATGCGGTGATCGCCACCAGCGAACGCTCCGGCGCTTTCCTCGAAGTGCCCTATACGGTCGTGCCGCACGGCACCGACTTCGACCATTTCCGTCCGGCCCGCGACAGCGCGGACGACTACGCCTCGACGGGACTTCCCGGCAAATACGCCATCGGCTGCACCGGGCGCATTCGCCACCAGAAGGGCACGGACCTGTTTGTCGATGCGATGGTGCGGCTATTGCCGAACTATCCGGACTGGACGGCCGTGATCACCGGCCGCACCACGTCGGACAATCTCGCCTTCGAGCGCGAGTTGAAGGCGAAGGTTGCGGCCGCCGGCCTCACGCAGAGGATCATCTTCCTGGGCGACGTCGAGGATATCGCGGTGTGGTACCGGCGCTTCACGCTGTTTGTGGCGCCGTCGCGCCAGGAGGGTTTTGGCCTGACCCCGTTAGAGGCCATGGCTTCGGAAACGGCAGTCGTCACCTCGGACGCCGGCTCCTTTCCCATCATGATCAAGCCCGGCGTCAACGGCGCGATCGTGCCGGCCGGCGATGGCGATGCGCTCACGGCTGCGATCGAACCTTACTTGCGCGATCCGCAAGCCACCAAGGAGACCGGCCGCGCCGCACTCGAATTCGTGCAGGCCAATTTTTCGCTCGCGGCCGAGGCGCGCGGCATCCGCGCCGTCTACGATCGGCTGTGGACCGAGGGGCAAAAGCCGCTTAGCTTGCCGCGAAAAGACCAGCCAGACGCGGCCGGGACCGGCCTCGCCAGGAGGAACCATGCTGAAACTTGACACGCTGCGCGCCACACGAATCGAACGCGATCCGTTCGACTACGTGATCGTGCGGAATTTCGTCGAGCGCGAAAAACTGGATCAGGTTCTGTCCGATTATCCCGAAGTGCCCGGCCCCGGCTCGCATCCGCCTGGGGGCCTGAAGATTTCCGGACATTTCAAGAAGCTGATGGACGAACTGCTGGACGCGCCGTTCCGTCAACTGGTCGAGGAAAAGTTCGACGTCGACCTGACCGGCCGGCCGACCATGTATACCGTGCGCGGCTTCTGCCGGGCGCGCGACGGCAAGATCCACACCGACTCCAAGACCAAGATCATCACCGTCCTGCTCTACATGAACGATGAGTCCTGGGAGAGTTCGACCGGCCGCCTGCGCATCCTGCGCAACGGCACCGATCTCGAGAATTTCGCCGCCGAAGTCGAGCCGTCGGGCGGCACGCTTCTGGTCTTCAAGCGATCCGACAATTCATGGCACGGCCATCACCCGTTCGAAGGCAAGCGCCGCGCGGTCCAGCTCAACTGGGTGACCGATCAATCCGTCGTCGATCGCGAGCAAGGCCGCCACGGCTTCTCCTCGGCGATCAAGCGCCTGATGGGACTCGGCGCCCACTAAAGATCGAAGCAGAACTTCAGTAATCCCGCTCACGGTGGACGTCGTGGACGACGATGCCCATGCCCTCGGGCGGCATCGCGAGCCAGTCGCGGCGCTTCAGGGTCCGGCGCGTATCTTCCAGCCCGCTCATCCAGTGCTCGCGCATCGAGGTCGCCGAGAAGTCGTAATCCTTCGAGTCGCCCTCATAGGCCTTCTGCTGATAGATCAGTTGCAGAATGGTGATACCGGAGAGATGCGCGAGTTTTTCGCGCATGGTGCGTTCCTCCGCCGTCAATTCCGCTTCCGGCACCTTGAGCAGCGCCTTGTAGAGCGAAGCCTTGACGTTGTTCATGCGCCTGTAGATGTCCGTGTTGTGGCGCGTGCGCGAGGAATAGACGATGTCCTTGTGGCGCGACGTGACCTCATGGATGTCGCGCGGCAACTGCCCGCGCGCGCTGAACAGGTCGACCTGGAACACCAGCGAGTTCTTGCCGTCTTCCTGATCGAGCAGATGCTGGAGCGGCGTGTTCGACACGATGCCGCCGTCCCAGAAATGATCGGTGCCAATGCGCACCATCGGCAGCGCCGGCGGCAGCGCGCCGCTCGCCATCACGTGTTCGGGCTCGATCACTTCCTTCTTGTTGTCGAAATAGAGGAAGTTGCCGGTGAGCACGTTCACCGCGCCGACCGCGAAGTGAATCGGGCGCGAGTTGATGAGGTCGAAATCGACGAGCTCCAGCAGCGTTTCGCGCAGCGGCGTCGTGTCGTAATAGCTGGTGGCGGTTTTCGCGCCGGCCGGGCTGAACCACGGATTGACCTCGTGCGGCTTGAAGAAGCCGGGCTGGCCGAGCGTCGAGGTCATGAACGAGCTCGTCAGGTTACGCGCCTTGCGATAGATGTCGCCGTCCGGCGTGTAGTGCCAGACTTTCCGCGCGGTGATGCGGTCCCAGAAGGTTTGCAGCTTTTCCAGCCGCTGCTCCGGCGGATTGCCGGCGATGATCGCCGAATTGATCGCGCCGATCGACACGCCGCACACCCAGTCCGGCTCCATGCCGGCTTCGTGCAGCGCCTGATACACGCCGGCCTGGTAGGCGCCGAGCGCGCCGCCGCCCTGCAACACCAGCGCGATGCGATGGCAACCATCGGGGCGCCATTTCTGCGCGCTGTCGGCATCTGTAAGCAGTCGTTGATCGGTTGCTAGTTGATCCATGACATCAGGTCCCAGCCATTTGTTTGGGACGCAGAGTGAAAAAAGGCAGTGACGCTGGTGTGACAGGATCGCATTCCCGGCACACGTCACGCCGTGCTTCATGCAGCCGTCAAACAGCTTGGTTACCGTCCGGCAAAAAGCGATCTCGTCTCGGTATTCCGATCCTGCTTGCGAAGATCACGCGTGACGGCGTCGGCTGATGTCAATTTGTTTCAAACGCAATCCGCTTCAAAACGGCTCCGCTTCAAAACGACTCCGCTTCAAAACGACAAAGGGATTTTCGATGCGCAAGGCAGACGTCTTAAAGCTTCCGTCCATGCCGCTGGCCGGTCCGAGCTATCCCGCAGGCCCCTACCGTTTCATCGATCGCGAATTTCTCGTGATCAGCTATGAAACCGATCCCGACCTGATCCGCGCCGGCCTGCCCGAGCCGCTGGAGCCGATCGAGACGCCGATCGTGCATTATGAATGGATCAAGATGCCGGACTCCTCAGGCTTCGGCAGCTACACTGAGTCCGGTCTCGTGATCCCGGCGCGGCTGAACGGCGAGGAAGTCAACTTCGTCTCGCAGATGTATCTCGACGACGATCCGCCGATCGTTGCCGGCCGCGAGATCTGGGGCTTTCCCAAGAAGTACGCGCACCCGAAACTCGAGATCGTCAAGGACACGCTGACCGGCACGCTGGAATATGCCGGGCAGCTCGTCGCCATGGGCACCATGGGCTACAAGCACGAAGCGATGGCCAGCGACGGCTCGCTGACCCGCGCCACGCTGTCCAAGACCCAGGTCAATCTGAAGCTGATCCCTGGCGTCGACGGCCGCGCCGAAGTCTGCCAGCTCGTGGCGATCAACCTTGCCGACATCGTCGTGAAGGGATCGTGGATCGGACCTGGCCGGCTGCATCTGGTTCCGCATGTCAACGCACCGGTCGCCGATTTCCCGGTCCGCCGCGTCATCGGCGCCCACCACTACATCGCCGATCTCACCTTGCCTTACGGCCGCGTGGTGTTCGACTATAATAAAGAGGTCGACGCCGTCGCCCAAGCAGCCGAGTAAAGCGGCAGCGGTCGCGACGGCGCCACCAGTCGTCGCGTCAATAATATTGGGATGGCAAGCATGGCCGCGTTCAGCACATATGGCGCCTGGCTCGGCGTCTTCGCATGCATCGTCCAGTCGGCGCTGTTTGCCGGGCTCAACCTTGCTGTCTTCAGCCTCAGCCTGCTTCGGCTTCAGGTCGAAGCCGATGGCGGCAACAAGGACGCCGTCAAGGTTTTGGAGTTACGACACAACGCCAACCAGGTTCTGGCGACCGTGATTTGGGGCAATGTCACGACCAACGTGCTCTTGACGCTGCTGTCGGATTCCGTGCTGCACGGCGTTGCGGCGTTCTTCTTCTCGGCTTTTGCCATTACCATGCTGGGAGAAATCATTCCGCAGGCGTATTTCTCGCGCAACGCGCTGAAAATGACCTCGCGCTTCCTCCCGTTTCTGAATTTCTATCGCGTCTTGCTCTACCCGCTCGCCAAGCCGACCGCGATGCTGCTGGACACCTGGCTCGGCCCGGAAGGCCCGGCCTACATGAAGGAACGCGATCTTCGCTCGATGCTGGCGCGCCATTCGACGAGCGAAGGCACGATCGGCAAGCTGGAAGCCACTGGCGCGCAGAACTTCCTCGACCTCGACGACATTTCCGTTTGTGACGAGGGCGAATTCGTCGACGTCAAAAGCATCATCAGCCTTCCGCTTTCCAACGAGCGCTGCGTGCTGCCGGAATTCACGCGCTCGCCCGACGATCCCTTCCTGCGCCAGGTCGATGCCTCCGGCATGAAGTGGGTAATCATCACGGATTCCTCGACCGGCGAGCCGGCCTTCGTGCTCGATGCGCATCACTTCCTGCGCGATGCGCTGTTCAACGAGCTTGAACTGGATACGTCCGCCTATTGGCACCGGCCGATCGTCATCCGCGACACCAAGGCCAAGCTTGGTGACGTCATCGGACGGATGCGGGTGGTGCAGGAAACCCCCGAAGACGACGTGATCGAAAACGACCTGATCCTGGTCTGGAGCACGCGCAAGCGCATCATCACCGGCTCCGACCTGCTCGGGCGTCTGTTGCGCGGCATCGCCACCGTCGAGCCGGTGAAGCAGCCTGTGCCGGAAGCGCGCCGCGCGTAACGTGATTAGACAACGCCTTCCCGTGCGGCCTCGCCCGCGCGGCGCTATTTCCGCGCGCAGCTCACCAGCACGATGTAATCGGGCAGACTGCTCGTGATGCCGTAGATCTCGGTTTTGACGATGTCCTCGCCGACGACACGGGCGCGGTGGCATTCGCCACGGACGAGATGGAGCGCCATGCGGTTGCGGTCTTGCCTCACCAGCGGATTATACTTGATGTCCGGAATGTTTCGGACGTGCACCACGAAGTCATAGGGCTTGTCGGGCGCGGCGGCGTCAACGCGGACCATCCCCCTGGTGTCGGTCCAGCCCGGCAGGACCGCGAGCAATATGACAGCCGTCCAAAATCGCGACATGACGCACCTTATCCCCGTCGTTTCAGCAACGGGGACAAGGTGGCAGCAATCGCAGATTTCGGCAATGGCGGCGTTTTTACGCCGCGCGCACCTTGGCGAGGAAGCCGTCGACGGCGCTGCGCAGCATGCCCGACTGGCTGTCGAGCTCTCGTGCGTTTTCCAGCACCTCGGAGGCCGCCGTGCCGGTCGCCGCCGCGGCGGTGGTGACGCCACCGATATGTACGCTGATCTCGTTCGATCCGGCCGCCGCCGACTGGATGTTGCGGGCGATCTCGCGCGTCGCCTCGCCCTGCTGCTCGACCGAGCTTGCGATCGAGGTGGTGATCTCGCTCATCTGAGCGATCGTACGCGAGATGCCGTTGATCGCGGTCACCGCGTCGTTGGTCGACTGCTGCATCGCCTCGACCTGGGCGGAGATTTCTTCAGTCGCCTTCGCGGTCTGGTTGGCGAGCGCCTTCACTTCGGAGGCGACCACCGCAAAGCCGCGGCCGGATTCGCCGGCCCGCGCCGCCTCGATGGTGGCGTTGAGCGCAAGCAGATTGGTTTGTGCGGCGATCGAGTGAATCAGCTTGACCACCTCGCCGATCTTTTCAGCACCCGTCGACAGCACTTGCACCGTCGCATTGGTGCGTTCGGCGTCGGTCACAGCCTGGCTTGCGATTTGGCTGGAGCGGCCGACCTGGCGCGAGATTTCCGCAACCGAGCTCGACAGCTCTTCAGCGGCTGCGGCCACGGTGCCGACATTGCCGGAGGCGCTCTGCGAGGCGGCGCTGACATTGGCCGCCCGCGCGCTGGCGTCGCTTGCGCTCGCGGTCATCGACTGCGCGGTGGTCTGCATGCTCGCCGCCGCGGTGGAAACCGAGCGGACGATGCCGTTGACGCTGCGCTCGAAGTCGCCGGCAAGTCCATCCATCGCCGAGCGGCGTTCGGACGTCGCACGCTCGCGCGTTGCGGCCTCGGCCTTCTCGAGTTCGCGCATCCGCAGCGCGTTGTCCTTGAAGATCTTGACCGTCTTGGCCATCTTGCCGACTTCGTCGCCGCGGCCGGCGCCGGGAATCTCGCTGTCGAGTTCGCCGCCGGCGAGCCCTTCCATCCGGGCGCCGAGCATATTGAGCGGACGGCTGATGCCGCGGCCGATGACCCAGGCAATAGCGCCCGAGATCAGGCCGATGCCGATGGTGGAAAGACCGAGCAGCCACATGATCGGCTTCAGCTTGGCATCGAGGTCGTCGAGATAGGCACCGGTGCCGAGATACATGTCGAAGCCGGGAATCGCGACCGCGTAACCGACCTTCCGGATCGGTGTTTCCTGGCCGGGTTTGACATATTCGTAGGGCAGCAAAATCTCGCCCTTGGCGCGGACGCCGTCCAGCAGCTCCTGAGAAAGTTTTCTGCCGTTGGTCACGACATCCATGCGGTTGGTGCCGACCTGCTGGGGTTCGGGCGACATCTGGGTGATACCGTCATAGCCGGTGGCGAAGAGATAGCCGGAGCCGTTGTCGTACTTCATGGCATTGCCGAGCTTGCGCAGCATCGCCATCGCCTGATCCTTGGTCATCTCGCCGGCATCGACCTGGCGCTTCAGCTCACCCGCCATGTTCTTCGCCATGCCGACGATCGACTTGGTCTGATCGACCCGCGCGTTATACATTTCCTTCTGCATCAGGATGAGGGCGATGACGCAGGCGGCGCAAAGACCGAGCAGGGTTGCGCCCACCAGAATGCCAAGCTTGGGGGCAATGGTCATATTGCGCAGCATCGAGAGTTCTCCGGGATACAAAAAGAAAAGTATGACGGTTCTAATGGCTCCATTCACGATAGCTTGAAATTCGTTAGCGCCCGCTTAACCATCATGTTCCCGGTCATGTCTTCGCGTCACCGCGTGGCGCGCATCCGCCCGTTCAAATGGCGCGGCTTGTCGCTTCGCACTTTTTAGTTGTTTTATCGGCACGTGAGCCGGATATCGCCCGCGCCGCGCGCTTGCTCGTCACTCGCGAATGACTTCTTCCATTTCAACAGTCGCGAGCTATTCGTCGCCGATGACGCGACGCCCTGCTCGCCATGGCCGCATCGTCCGCGCCTGCGCGAAGCCTCACGCAAGCTTCGGATATTTCGCCTTGTCGAAGAAGTTCGCACCCGCGACGTATTTGCGCCCTTCGGACAGGTCGGGCTTCTCGGCGCCCTCGCCGCCGGACTCGAACGTCAGTTCGAGCTGGACGCCGGAAGGGTCATAGACGAACAATTGCCACAGCGAGGTGCCGGGCACGATGAATTCGCGAAAATCCAGGCCGGATTCCTTGAAGCGCGACACATAAGAGCGATAGCCCGAGCAGGACAGCGAGACGTGGTCGATCGCAGCGGTGCCCGCTTCCGCCTTTCCGCTTGGCCCGAGCGCCGGGCCGCCGGCATAGACATGGATGATGGCGAGCCCGCCCGGCTGGGTGCAGCCGAGCCAGGCGCCGGGATAGCCGAAATCCGGCCGCGGAAATTCGCGCAAGCCGATGACGTCGACCCAGAACTTGCGCGTCGCCGCGAGATTGTCGGTCTTGATCGCGATGTGAAATAGCCCGTGCACGGTGGCGAGCGGCAGCGTCATGGCGTCTCTCCTTGTCTATTGCGGATTCAGCGGCAATCCGATGTCTTTGTAAAGCACCTTGAGGGAATCGATGAAAGGCGCCTCGGTCTTGTGCTTCGTGCCGGCGACGGGGTCGGCGCCTTCCAGCATGGTGTCGGTCGCGGAAAGCGAAAACTCCATCACAAAGCGCATGCGCCGCTCGCGCAGGTTGACTATTTCATCAAGCCACGAAGCGACATCGCGCGCACCTTGCGCGTGGCGCATCGCAATCAGCGTGGAGGCTACCGCCGCATCCTCGATCGCCTGCGTCGCGCCCTGCCCCAAGGTCGGCACCATGCCGTGGGCAGCATCGCCGAGATAAAGCACGTTGCAATCGGCGGCATGATAGAGCGCGTCGTGCTCCTGCATCCGCGCCCAGTGCGTATCGGCGACATTGGCGCAGACCTGATCGATCATCCATTGCGCCTGGTCGCTCGGTGCAGCGTTCGGCGGCGTATAGGCCGCGCGCAACGCTTCCGGCGTCTTGAAGTCGGGAGGAATATCGGCATCCGGCGCAATCGGAAAAGCGCAGGCGATGTAGATGTGGCCGGGCGGCACGCGAAAGGCGAGCAGGCGTTTCGGCCCGTTGAACCACTGCTCGTAATCGTCGATCAGGCCACCGGAGGTGTCCGGCACCAGCACCCGCGAGATCGCAACGCCGGTCTGGCGCACGGCCGGCTCGCCGGAAAAGACGCGGCGAACGCGGGAGTAGCGGCCATCGGCGGCAATCAGGAGATCGATGTCGTCGAGGCGGTGTTGTTTTCCGTTCTGCGTCCACGCAATCGTGGTTTTGCGCGGATCGCCCGCGTCGCGGCCGATGTCTGTAATCTCGCAGGCATAATGCACCGTCGGCCCGGCGGCCTCGCGCAGCACGCGATAGAGCTCCGACCAGCGGATGCGCCAGCCCGGGCCACTGGCAACATCCCTGAGTTTCAGATTGAAGAGTTCCGTGCCATCGGTCAGCGAAATGCGCCAGTTGGTCCAGGAAAAGCTCGCGCGCGTGATCGCATCCGCAAGGGCCGGATCGGCGAGACTCAACGCGTTCACGGCATTCGGCCCGACATTGAGGCCGGTGCCGGCTTCCGAATGATCGTTGGGCGCAACGCGCTCCAGACAAGTGACTTCGACGCCGTCGAGCTGCGACAGCTTGCGCGCCATCACGCAGCCCGCAACCCCGGCGCCGACGATCACGATCCGCATCAATGACCGCCCCGTTGCGAGGCGATGACCGCGATCAGGCCGCCGCCGTCCGGACCCTGATGCTCGGCGCCGCCGGAGACGAAGATGCGGCCGTCGCCGACCACGCCGGCGACGAGGCCTGCGACCGCCCCGCGGATATGCCGCTGCGCATTGATGTCGGTATCGTCGAGCATGGTGTGACGGTGGCCGCGGATGTTGCCGCGCCGGTCGGGCTCGCATTTCACCAGCACGCAGGCGATGCGCTCGGTGTCGCGCACCGGGACTTGCGGATTTGCCTTGATGCCGAGATCGGCGAGCACGTCGAAAACGCCGCCGATATCGAGCGCGTCGCTCATGGAGGCGTGCGCGATCCTGAGATCGCCGCCCCAGGCCGGGCTGTTGCCGAGCACGATCACCTCGTTGCTCTCGACCTCCACGCCGGAGGAAATGCTGGCGCGCGGCGACTGGATGGTGAAGTCCGCGAGCAGCGAGTCGTCGTTGAAACGATCAGGTTTGATCTCGTCGAGCGCCAGCGCAACGCCGAATGCGCCGGCCGCCCGCGCAAACGCCATCGAACGGTTGGGATCGGTGGTGCGCGGCGGCTTTCCGGCCGCGATCGCCGCCGAGGCGCGCGCCACCGTCACGCAGGGACATTTGACCTGCACGAAATGAACGTCTTCCAGTTTCTCGATACCGGCATTGTCGATTGCCTGCCGGACGGCCGTTGCAACGCTTTCGACATGGGCGCGTCGCCCGACATTCTCGACCGCCACCGGCGCAAAGGCCGTGCCGATCGCGAGCGCCTTTGGATATTGCCGCGTGGCGGCCGGATCGTCGCTGATGCAAAATACGCTATAGTGCGGGCTCATCACGCCCTCGGTACCGCCCGACAGCACGCAGGGGATTTCCTTGATGAGTTGCGACGCGGGCTTTCCCAGATGCACCGACAGCAGCGCCATCAGCGTCTGCGTGAAGTAACCGCGGGTGAAGTCGTTGACGCCGCCATTGCCTTCGGTCTTGCCGATGATCGCAACCACATCCGATGCGCGGACTGTGCCGCCAACGATCAGCTTCTCCAGCGCCGAGAGATCGCCGGGATGGGCCATCGACAACCGAAAGACCTGCGCGCGCTTCATGCTCCGCTTCCTTCAGCTTTGCCCTCGCCGATCAGTTCGAACACGCGGCTCGGGCTCAACGGAATCTCTAGAAGCTCGATGCCGCGATCCCCGAGCTGAAGCGCGTCCTCGATTGCCTGCGCAAACAGCGGCCCGACCGGGATGGCGCCGGCCTCGCCCGCGCCCTTGATGCCGAGCGGGTTGAGCGGCGACGGCGTCACGGTGTGATCGAGCGTCATCCGCGGCACGTCAAGCGAGGTCGGCAGCAGGTAGTCGGCGAGCGAGGCATTCAGCAACTGCCCCTGATCGTCATAAGACAGTTTCTCGTAGAACGCATTTCCGATGCCCTGCGCCACGCCGCCGTGGATCTGTCCCTCCAGGATCATCGGATTGATCACGGTGCCGCAGTCGTGCACCACGACGTACTTGAGAATCTGCAACTGGAACGTCTCGGGGTCGACCTCGACGATCATCGCATGGACACCGTTCGCGGTAGAGCCACTCGGCGGGCCGAAATATTGCGTCGATTCCAGTCCGGGTTCGGTGCCGGGCTTGACCGCGCCGCGCATCGGATTGGCGCGCTGCGCGAGTTCGCCGAGGCGGATGAACTTTTCCGGGATGCCTATGATCGAGACCTTGCCGTCGGCGAGCACCAGGTCTTCCTCCGAACATTCGAAGGCTTCGCTCGCCAATTTCAGCGCCTTCTTGCGTACCACGAGCGAGGCCTCGTTCACCGCATTGCCGGCAACGACCGCGCCGCGGCTGGCGAAGGTGCCGGCGCCCCAGTAGAAACGATCGGTATCGCCGGTGACGATGTCGACATCGGTCACGTCGACGCCGAGCTGTTCGGCCACGATCTGCGCAAAGCTCGTGAAATGTCCCTGCCCCTGCGTGCCGACGCCGGTCGCGACGCTGACCTTGCCATTGGTGCGCACCTGAACCTTCGCGCCCTCATAAGGGCCGATGCCGGTGCCTTCGACATAACAGGCGAGACCAACGCCGACGCAGCGCCCCTGCGCCCGCAGTTTCGGTTGCTCTTCCTTGATGAAATGATCGTAGCCGATCGCGGCCAGCGCCCTGTCGAGCACCGGCTCGTAATTGCCGCTGTCATAGCTCAGCGGTGCAAAATCCTGGTAGATGATCTCGTTGTTGAACGGGAACGCATCTTTCGGGATCAGATTGCGGCGGCGGATTTCGGCGGGATCGATGCCGAGTTCGCGGGCGGCGAGGTCGAGCAGCCGCTCGATCACGAACACGCCGTGCTGGCGGCCCGCGCCGCGATAGGGCGTGACGATCGTGAGACTGGTGAACACCGACGTGAACGTCGAGTCATAGGCCGGGATCACATAGGGACCGAGCAGCGTGCACTGGCTGTTGATCGGCACCGTCAAGCCGTAAGGGTTATAGGCGCCGTTGTCGTGAAGGAAAATGTCCTTCACCCCGAGAATGCGACCGTCCTTGGCAACCGCGATTTCCGCGTCGTGAATCTGCCCGCGTTCATGCGTGGTCGCGACGAAATGCTCGAAGCGGTCCTCGATCCATTTGATCGGACGATTCAGCCGCATCGCCATCCAAGGCAGCGTCGCCTCCTCCGGGTAGAGCATCATGATCTTCGGGCCGAAGCCGCCGCCGACGAACGGCGCGATCACCCGCACCTGGGCTTCGCCCAGCCCGAGCGCGCCGGCCAGCACGTTGCGCACGAATACCGGCGCCTGCGTCGTATCCCACACCGTCATATGCTCGGCGCGCGCGTCCCATTGCGCGACCACGCCGCGGGTCTCGATCGGCGAGGAGATGCCGTGCTCGTAGCGAAAACGCCGCTTGATCGTCCGGTGGGCCTTCGCCGCCGCCCTGGCGTAATCGCCCTTGGTCTGCCGCACATGGGCCGCGACATTGTTGCCGAGGTCGTCGTGAACCAGCGCGGAGCCTTTTTGCAGGGCCTTTTCGAGATCGACCACCGCGGGGAGAATTTGCAGTTCGACGGCGATATCATCGAGTGCGTCTTCGGCGATGTAGCGGTTTTCCGCGACCACGATCGCGATCGGCTCACCGGCACAGCGGATCATGTCCTTGGCAAGCGGCACATGGGTGCGCGTGTTGAAGATGCTGCCGGGAATCGGCGGTGGCGGAACCAATAGCGGGCCCGGTTGCCAATAGGGCCCAAGGTCATGCGCGGTATAGACCGCGATCACACCGTCGCGCTTGAGTGCCTCCGACACGTCGATGTGCTTGATCCTGGCGTGCGCGACCTGGCTGCGCAGGAAGGCGGCGTGCACCATGCCCGGCAATTCGACGTCGTCGATGAACAACGCCCGTCCGGTGAGGAGTTTCTTGTCCTCGTTGCGTTTGATGGGCGCGCCGAAAAAACGCGTGGTCATGGCGCGGCCGCCCGCATCGTCTCGGCTGCTTTCAGGACGGCATCGACGATGTTCTGATAGCCGGTGCAGCGGCAGAGGTTGCCGGACAACGCCTCGCGTACTTCGTCTTCCGAGGGCGACGTGTGCTCGCGCAGGAAAGCGGTCATGGTCATCAGGATGCCGGGCGTGCAGTAGCCGCATTGCAGGCCGTGATGTTCGTGCATCGCCGCCTGCAACGGGCTGAGATCGCCGGATGCCGAGGCCAGCCCCTCGATGGTGGAAAGCGTGCTGCCGTTGGCCTGCACCGCAAACATCAGGCAGGAGCGAACCGGCGCGCCGTCGAGCAGCACCGTGCAGGCGCCGCAGACGCCATGTTCGCAGCCGACATGGGTGCCGGCAAGTTTCAATTCGTGGCGCAGGAAATCACTCAGCAGCATCCGCGCCTCGATCGTGCCGCGATAGGACGTGCCGTTGACCGTCAAGGCAACGTCGTGGGCCGCATCAGGCATGAGCGACCCGCTCATGCGCGGCCGCGAGCGCCCGGCGCGTCAGAACGCCAGCGATGTGGCGCTGATAGTCGGCGCTCGCATGGACGTTGCCCGGCGGGTCGATCGCGCTTTGCACGCTGGCCGCGACCACCTCGATCGCCGCCTCAGAGCAGGCTTGTCCGATGAGAGACGCCGCCGAATCGCTGGCGTCAACCGGCGTATCGCCGACGCCGCAGAGCGCCAGCCGCACGCCTGCGCATTTGCCCTGATCGTCCAGGGTGACGATCGCGGCGACGCCGGCCAGCGCAAAATCGCCCCGCCGCCGCGCGACCTCCATGAAACAGCTTCCCGAACGTGGGCGCGGCGCCGGAAAGGCGATCTCGGTCAGCATTTCCTCCGCCTCAAGGCTCGTCGTCAGAAGGCCTGCGAAGAACTCCGATGCATCGATTTCGCGCTCGCTTTTGGACGACCTGATCGTCATGCGGGCCTGCATCGCGGTGGCGATCGCCGGCAGTTCGGAGGCCGGATCGGCATGGGAAAGGTTGCCGCCGATGGTGCCGCGGTTACGGATCTGCGGATGGGCGATATGCGGCAGCGCGTCGGCAAACAACGGGCAGGACTTCAGGAAGGCCTGATCCCGCTCCAGCGCCCGATATCGCGTCATGGCGCCAACCCTTATAGTCTGACCCTTCGACTGGTCGATTCCGGCCAGTTCGGGCAGGCGGTTGAGGTCAATCAGCACGTCAGGACGGGCCAAGCGGAAGTTCATGGCCGGGATCAGGCTCTGGCCGCCGGCCAGGAATCGCGCCTCGTCGCCATACTCGGCCTTGAGGGACAACGCCTGGTCGAGGGAGGAGGCGGCGATGTATTTGAATGAGGCAGGCTTCATGATGCGCGCGCGGTTTTGTGGCTTTCGCGCCCGCTTCGCGAACGCAGCAATTTCGATTATCTGTCGCGAAGTCGGGCAAGTCAAAACCGGGGTGCAGGCATTGTCGGCCAAACTGCGTGGAAATGGGGCGCAACCCTGCTCAACTTTCTATCGGGCTGCGCAAACATTGTGCGCGCCTCTGGCCATCGCTTTTGCCACTATTCGGATATGGCATCGCCAAAACGCAGTATTTCGGTCGCCAGCGATCCGCAGGCCGGCCTTTCCCCGAGTGAATGAATGTCGCGGCCCTCATCCGTCAGGAGTATTGACGTAATGTCCGCCGAGCCGGCGTCCAAACGGCTGGTGGTCGAGGCGAAAGCGATCTCGCTGACGTTCGAGACCGCGGACGGCCGGGTCGAGGCCCTGTCCAATGTCGATCTGCAAATTGCCGAAGGCGAGTTCGTCTCCTTCATCGGCCCGTCCGGCTGCGGCAAGACCACGATGCTGCGGGTCATCGCCGACTTGCAGCAGCCGACCTCCGGCACACTGCTGGTCAACGGCATGACGGCGGAGAACGCGAGGCTGGCGCGCAGCTACGGCTATGTATTCCAGGCTCCGGCGCTGTTTCCCTGGCGCACGATCGAGAAAAACCTCAAGCTGCCGCTCGAGATCATGGGCTTTTCGGAGAACGAACAGCAGATTCGCGCCGAGCGTTATCTTGCGATGGTCAACCTCAAAGGCTTCGAGCGCAAGTTTCCCTGGCAATTGTCCGGCGGCATGCAGCAGCGCGTCTCGATTGCGCGCGCGCTGTCGTTCGATCCCGCGATGCTCCTGATGGACGAGCCGTTCGGCGCTCTGGATGAAATCGTGCGCGACCACCTCAACGAGCAATTGCTGCAATTGTGGAAGTCGACGGAAAAGACGGTATTGTTCGTCACCCATTCGATTCCGGAAGCGGTGTTTCTCTCGACCAAGATCGTGGTGATGTCGCCGCGGCCCGGCCGCATCATCGACATCATCGATTGCGACTTCCCGGCGGATCGTTCGCTGGAAATCCGCGAGACGCCGGAATTCCTGAAAATAGCGCAGCGGGTGCGCAATGGCTTGCGCGCGGGACACTCTTATGACGAATAGCGCTCATGTCGAGTAGCTCGCTGGCACTGCCGGCGCGCGCGCCCTCGCTCATCCAACGCGCCATCGTCGAGCGCTACGCGCCGGTCGCCACCATGGTGCTGGCGCTGATCGCGATCTGGTATGTCGCCGCGGTTCCGATGAACTGGTCGCTGGTGAAAGACGCTTTTGAGCGCGAAGAGACGCCCTACACCATCAGCGACGTTCTGGCAGGCACGATGGACGCCGAGCGGCCGCTGCTGCCGGCGCCGCACCAGGTGGTCAGCACCTTTGTCGATGGCGTGTTCGGCTATCCGCCGATGGCGCCGCGCAGCCTGATCTATCACTCGCTGGTCACGCTGTCGGCGACCGCGCTCGGCTTCGGCCTCGGCGCGCTGTTCGGAATCGCGCTCGCGCTATTGATCGTGCATAGCCGCGTGCTGGAGCGCAGCCTTTTGCCCTGGATCATCTGTTCGCAGATGGTACCGATCCTGGCGCTTGCGCCGATCTTCATCGTGGTGCTGGGTGCGATCGGGCTGCACGGCCTGTTGCCGAAATCGATCATCTCGGCCTATCTCTGCTTCTTCCCGATCGCGATCGGCATGGTGAAAGGGTTCACCTCGCCCGATCCGTTGCAGGTCGAGTTGATGCGGACGTGGTCGGCGACGCAGCGCCAGGTGCTGTGGAAGCTGCGCTGGCCGGCCTCGGTGCCGTATCTCTTTGCCAGCCTGAAAGTCGCGATCACGATCTCGCTGATCGGCGCCATCGTCGCGGAGTTGCCGACCGGCGCCGAGGCCGGGATCGGCGCGCGGCTGCTTGCAGGCTCTTACTACGGCCAGACCGTCCAGATCTGGGCGGCGCTGGTTGCTTCTGCGTTGCTCGCATCCAGCCTGATCGGTCTGGTCGGCCTGGTCGAGCGCGGCGTCAACGCTCGCATGGGAGCGCACTGATGGAGGCGCGCAAGCTACGGCTCGGATTCCTGCTCGCTGCCGGCGCCATCGCGCTTGCCTTTGCGCTGTCGCTGGCGCCCGAGGCGCAGCCGCTTGCCGCGCGGCAGATCATCTGCGAAATCGCGGCGACCGCAGGGGTTCTGTTCCTGCTCGCGGCCTGGTTCGCCGACAGCCGCGCGACGGTTGCGGGCCTCATTGGCGCGGCGCTCGCGGCGACCGCTTCGCTGATGCTGCTGCGCGATGATCTGGTCGCGGGTTCGGCGCAGACCGGCTTCTGGATGATCGCGATCGCAGCCTGGCTTGCGGTTGCGCTCGTGCTCGTCAATCTTGCGAACCTGCGGCGGTTGCGCCGTCCGCAGCAACGCGCCGTGAACCTGCTGGTGCCGTTATTGTTCGGGCTAACGGTGTTTTATCTCTGGGAAGTCGCGGTGCGCGGCTTCGGCGTGCCGCCGGTCTTGCTGCCGGCGCCGAGTGCGGCGGCTTCGCGGTTTGCAAACTCGCTGCCGACGCTCGCCCAAGACTTCACCCAGACCTTCATCAAGGGCGTGCTGATCGGATACGCGATCGGCTGCGGCGCAGGCCTTCTGGTCGCCATCCTCGCCCACCGCTACCAGTTCCTGAGCCGCGGCCTGCTGCCGCTCGGCAATTTCTTTTCCGCCCTTCCGCTGGTCGGCGTCGCGCCGATCATGGTGATGTGGTTCGGGTTCGACTGGCCGTCGAAGGCGGCCGTGGTGGTTCTGGTGACGTTCTTCCCGATGCTGGTGAACGCCATTGCCGGCCTTTCCGCGTCCGGCCATATCGAGCGCGACCTGATGCGCTCCTATGCGGCAAGCCCCCGGCAAACGCTCGCCAAGCTTTACTTACCGGCGGCGTTGCCCTTTATTTTCAATGCGCTCAAGATCAACGCGACGCTGGCGCTGATTGGCGCGATCGTCGCGGAGTTCTTCGGGACACCGACGCAGGGAATCGGGTTTCGCATCTCCACCGAGGCCGGCCGGATGGCCATCGACATGGTCTGGGCGGAGATCGCACTCGCGGCCCTCGCGGGAATGGCTTTCTACGGATGTGTCACGCTGGCCGAACGCGCGACAACTTTCTGGCATCCATCGTATCGGACCTAGGTCGGCAAGGTCCTTTGATTTGGGGTTAATCATGAAACAGAGTCTCGCTATCACCGCCGGTCTCGCGCTCGGTCTTGCGGTTTCGTCCGCCCAGGCCGCCGATTCCGTGACCATTCAGCTCAAATGGGTCACCCAGGCGCAGTTCGCCGGCTACTACGTCGCCAAGGAGAAGGGCTTCTACAAGGACGCAGGCCTTGACGTCACGATCAAGCCGGGCGGCCCCGACGTCGCCCCGCCGCAGATCATCGCCGGCGGCGGCGCCGACGTCACCGTTGACTGGATGCCGTCCGCGCTCGCCTCGCGCGAAAAGGGCGTGCCGCTCGTCAACATCTCGCAGACCTTCAAGCGCTCCGGGCTGATGCTGACCTGCCGCGCCGAGACCGGCATCAAGAAGCCCACCGACTTCAAGGGCAAGACCATCGGCGTCTGGTATGGCGGCAACGAATATCCGTTCCTGTCCTGGATGTCGAAGCTCAACCTCAAGACCGACGCCTCGCCAGCCGGCGTGAAGGTCATCAAGCAGGGCTTCAACGTCGATCCGCTGTTGCAGAAGCAGGCCGACTGCGTCTCCACCATGACCTACAACGAATACTGGCAGGTGATCGACGGCGGCTACAAGCCGAGCCAGCTCGTGGTCTTCAAGTACGAAGACGAGGGCGTGGCAACGCTGGAAGACGGGCTCTACGTTCTGGAGAAGAACCTGAAGGACCCGGCCTTCGTCGCCAAGATGGCGAAGTTCGTGAAGGCCTCGATGAAGGGCTGGGACTACGCCAAGACCCATGTTGACGAAGCCGTGAAGATCATTCTCGCCGCCGACACCACCGGCGCCAAGACCGAGAAGGACCAGAAGCGCATGATGGGCGAGGTCGCCAAGCTGCTCGGCGAGAGCAACGGCAAGCTCGACGTCAAGGACTACGACCGCACGGTCGCCGAATTGATGGCGGGCGGCTCCGATCCCGTCATCACCAAGAAGCCGGAAGGCGCCTACTCCTTCGCCGTCTATGACGCGATGAAGTAGTAACGCGATCCGCCCTTACCTGATTCCTGGAAGACGGGGCCGTATCGGCCCCGTCTTTTTATTTGCCGCAAGAAACAGCCGCGAACGCGGACGCTACTCCGCGATGTCCTCGTTCCAGATATCCGGCCGCTCGCGGATGAACCGCGCCATCAGCTCGATGCATCGTGGATCCTTCAGGTCGATCACGTTGACGCCGCGGTCCCGCAACAATTGCTCGTTGCCACCGAAATTGACGCACTCGCCAATCACGACCGTCGGGATCTTGAACAGGATGATCGTACCCGTGCACATCATGCACGGCGACAGCGTCGTATAGATCACCGTGTCACGGTAACTGCGCTGCCGTCCGGCCCTGCGCAGGCAATCCATTTCGCCATGCGCGATCGGGTCGGACTTCTGGACCCGCTGGTTGTGGCCCTCGCCGACGATCTCGCCGCCACGAACCAGCACGCTGCCGACGGGCACGCCGCCGCTTTGATAGCTCGCCAGCGCCTGGTCGTAGGCCTTGGCCATAAAGAATGCATGATCGGTCATGGCTGCCTCGTTGCTGTTCAACCTTCGCTGCCGAAGATTCCGGATACTGCCGCAGATTTCTTAAGCAGAGAACATGCCAAAGAATCGGCAGCCGGTAAAATATCACGGCTTGCTGCCCACGATTTAATCCAAAGCAGAGCCTCTCTGCACGGGAAAGCCCCGGCTTCGTCAGCAATCGACCGTTGGCATACATCTTGCTGATTTGCATTCGTAACAAAAATGCAGCGTTCCCGTGCGATCCTCTCGCGCATTGTTCATGCCGAGGCTTACCGGTTTTTTGTTCGCAGCGATGCTGCGGCGTTACGCATTTGTGACAATTGAGCGCGTTTGAAAATCGGCGCGCGTGTGAATGAGTTCATAGTTCACGTGCCGCTTGAAGCGTAATCCATCAAGCGTAGTTGATGAAGCCCAAGTGATACTTGCGACGACTATTGTTGAGTAAGCCGCTTTTGAATTTTTTCAGGTCTTTCCTTGGGAGGACACGATGACGAATTTTGCTCGATTGAGCCCCAGCGATAAAGCTCAAGTCAATTTGCCCGCGTTCGGCGCTTACGGTGCGCTGACGGGGGCCGCACTTCTGATCGTGCTTATGATTGCGATTTATCTGGCCGCGCTGTCGCCGGGCAACACGCCGAACGACATCGCGCTCATGGCTGCGTTTCCGTAACGACCAAAAAGTTTTCTCAAAGCGTTCTTGAAACTCATCACCGCCATGACGGCGGACAGCAAGGGATTCCCGATGCCGACCTATATCCGGATTGCAGAACCGAAAGTATTGCCGCAACAGCCCCTGGTCCTGGGCGTTCCGCTCATCATCTGGGCCCTCTCGCTTCTGCTGATCGCGGGATCCGCACACTACAATATACCGATTGCTTCCTTCGACCCGCAGGAGCAGTTGGCGCCGTTTTGATCTCTCGGCCGCGTTTCACGAAATCGAAAGGAGCACCATCATGGGGCCGTCACAAAGCCAGCTTCGATTTTTGTCACCGGAAGATCGCATCATCTACAAGAAGTGGCTGCGCCGAAGCCTGATGTTCTACAGCACGGCGCTGGTACTCCTGGTGCTTGCCATCGCCGTGAACCATCTTTTCACGTCGACGTCGCCCGATCTTGCCGGCGATATGCATACGGCCGCGATTGCCGCGCGAAAATAGCGTCCGGCTCAATATGGCTTCTGCCCTTTCCCCGCACGCGGGGAGAGGGAGTTCTGTGCCAAGCGCGTTACAGGCCGCACGGCTACCGTCTGTCGCCTGTCCGCTGCGGGCCGAATTCTTTCAGGAACATCGAGACGGCTGCCGTGACGTGACGATCGATTTCGCTCGCCGCCGGCGGCTTCCAGTTCGATTGCAACAGACGGCGGAGGTGGAATTGCGCCGCCACCGCGCCAAGAAACAACCGCGCCGCGACGGCCGGGTCGTCGCAATGCAATTCGCCTCGCTTGGTGGCGTCCTTCAGATATTGCGTGAGCCGATCGACGGTGGCCCCGGGGCCGCGTTCAAAAAAGAGATCGCCTAGCTCCGGCGTCCGCGCAGCCTCGGCGACGACGGTCCGAAACAGGAATGCCCCCTGGCCAGTGCAGACGGTCGTCAGAAGACTGGTGCCGAGCGCCGATAGCACGACTTCCGCGCTGCCCCCGCGCGCAATCGCGCCATCGGGACCGGAGATCGCCCGCGCCTTGCGGCTGACGATCTCGGCAAACAGGAGCTCCTTGCTTTCAAAATGCCGGTACAGCGTTTCCTTGGAGGCACCGGCCGCTTCCGCGATCATCTGCATCGTGGTCTCGGGGAAGCCGCGCGCCAAGAAAATTTTCTCAGCAACGTCAATCAGTTCCTCGCGCCGCCGTTCGCCGCGCGGAACTTTTCGAATGACCGCTTCTTTAGGCATGGCGGGGGCGCTTTGCATTGAGGGGCAACCCTTGTCTCTAACCGAACCATCGGGTACGGTTATATCCGGGGCGCCATTGAAGTGAAAGTGGCAAGGCTGGTGGAATTCGTGGTTGCAAGGGGCGCACCCTATGTCGGTTGACGAAGTCGATGCAACAACCCGTTCGCCCGAAGCGAAGCGGGCTGAGCGTCAAGACGAGGCGCCTGCGCCCGGCGAGGCAAAGCCGGATTCCGCAAAGGCCGCGCCCGGGGATAGTGGCAAGGCGGCCGTCGCCTCCGCGCGCGAGGAAGCCCGAAAAAAACGCCGGCCCACCGTCTTCATCATCGGCGTTGTGGTGATCGCGCTGCTGGTGATCGGCGGCATTTATTACTGGCTGACGACGCGCAATATCGAGGAAACCGACGACGCCTATACCGATGGCCGCGCCATCACGATCGCGCCGCGCATCTCGGGCGCGGTGATCTCGCTCGACGTCGACGACAACCAGTTCGTCAAGCAAGGCCAGCCGCTGATCCATATCGATCCACGGCAATACCAGATCGACCGCGAACAGGCCGAAGGCGCGTTGGCGACGGCGCAGGCGCAATATCGCGGGCAGCAATTCGGCCTCGAGGTTGCGAAGAAGAATTTCCCGGCGCAGCTAGAGGTCGCAAAGGCGCAGCTCGAACAGGCCCAGGCGACGCGGGCGAGAACCAAGGCCGATTACGAGCGTCAAAAGGCGCTGCCGAAGGCTGCGACCTCGCAACAGGATGTCGATGCGGCGGAAGCCGCATTGAAGCAGGCGGAAGCGCAGATCGCGCTTGCCGAAGCACAGGTGAGGCAGAACTCGCCGGTGCCGGAGCGGATCGGCGAGACGGATGCGGCGGTCGGCCAGCTCAAGGGACAGGTCGAACAGGCGCAGGCGCGGCTCGACCAGGCGAATTTGAACCTGTCCTGGACACAGGTCGCCGCGCCGCAGGACGGCTGGGTGACCAAGCGCAACGTCGAAACCGGTAACTACGTCGCGCCCGGCCAGCAGATCTTCTCGATCGTCGCGCCGGAAATCTGGATCACGGCGAACTTCAAGGAGAGCCAGCTCGTCAACATGCGGCCCGGCCAGCGCGTCGAGATCCGCGTCGACGCCTATCCGCATCTGCGGCTCGAGGGTCATGTCGACAGCATCCAGCTCGGTTCCGGCTCGAAGTTCACGGCCTTCCCGCCCGAAAACGCCACCGGCAATTTCATCAAGATCGTTCAGCGCGTGCCGGTGAAGATCGTGATCGACAAAGGGCTCGATCCCAAGGTGCCGCTGCCGCTCGGGATTTCGGCGGTGCCTACGGTCACGGTGCGATGACCGATGAGCGACGCCAAGCTAGAGGAGCAATGGAAGCCGCAATATAATCCGTGGCTCATCGCGGTGATCGTGACGAGCGCCGCGTTCATGGAAATTCTCGACACCACGATCGTGAACGTGGCGCTGCCGCACATTGCTGGAAGCCTGTCGTCGAGCAATGACGAAGCCACCTGGGCGCTGACCTCCTATCTCGTCGCCAACGGCATCGTGCTGACGATCTCCGGATGGCTCAGCGACCTGTTCGGCCGCAAGCGCTACTTCATCATCTGCATCATCATGTTCACGGTGTGCTCGTTCCTGTGCGGGATCGCGCAAAGCCTGACCCAGCTCATCATCTTTCGGCTGATGCAGGGATTCTTCGGCGGCGGACTGCAGCCGAACCAGCAATCGATCATTCTCGATTATTTTCCGCCCGCCAAGCGCGGCGCGGCCTTCGGCGTCACCGCGATCGCAACCATCGTGGCGCCGGTGCTGGGGCCGACGCTGGGCGGCTTCATTACCGATCAGGTGACCTGGCGCTGGATCTTCTTTCTCAACGTCCCGGTCGGCATGGTCGCCGCCTTCTTCGTTTCGGTGATGGTCGAAGACCCGCCGTGGGAAAAGAACCGGCGCAGCCGCGGCATCGACTATATCGGTCTCTCCCTGATCACGATCGGCCTCGGTTGTCTCGAGATCATGCTCGACCGAGGCGAGGATGCCGACTGGTTCCATTCTAACTTCATCTGCCTGATGGCGCTGCTCGCTTTCCTTGGGATACTTGGCGCGATCGGCTGGCTGCTGATCGCCAGGAAGCCTATCGTCGATCTGTCGGTGTTCGCCGACCGGAACTTCACCGGCGGCTGCATCATGATCGGAGCCACCGGCGGCATTTTGTACGCGAGCGCCGTCTTGATCCCGCAATTCGCCCAGACTGTGCTGTTGTACACGGCGACCTGGGCCGGCCTGATCCTGTCGCCCGGTGGGATCGCGGTCATCATCCTGATTCCCTTCGTCGGCCGGCTGATGACCAAGATCCAGATTCGCTATCTGATCGCCGGCGGCTTCACCATCATCGGCTGCGCGCTGCTTTATTCGAGCACGCTGGTGCCGAACATCGATTTCAAGACGCTGGTCTTCATGCGAACCTTCCAGTCGGCGGGGCTTGCCTTCCTGTTCGTGCCGATCTCGACCATCGCCTACATGACGCTGCCGCGGGAACTCAATGGCGACGGCGCGGCGTTGTTTGCGATGTTTCGAAACATCTTCGGCTCGATCGGCATTGCGCTCGCAACCGCGCAGGTGACCGAGCGCTCCCAGGTTCATCAGAGTTATCTCTCGCAATGGACCACGCCGTTCAACCAGCCCTATCAGGCGCTGGTCGCGCAATATGAACAGACGCTGCACTCACTCGGCCGCGTCGGTGCCGCCGCGCATGACGCCGCGGTCGGGCGCGTCTATCAGGTGTTCAGGACGCAGGCTGCGATCCTCGGCTATCGCGACGTGTTCTTCTACTGCGCGATCGTCGCGTTCCTGATTGTACCGCTGTGCTTCCTGCTGTCGCCGAAGACCGGCGGCACGCGGGGCGGAGGCCATTGATGTCGAGTTTCCACCGTCGCCGCGGCGGCGCCATCGCTGCTGTCATGACGCTGCTTTGTGGCACCACGCTTTCCGCCTGTACGCTTGGGCCCGACTTCGTCGAGCCGAATCCGCATTTACCCGACAACAAGACGTTCGGCGGCCAAACGGTCACGGACGCGCATCTGCCGGCGCCGACCGATCCGAACTGGTGGAAAATCTTCGGCGACCCGGTTTTGACCAATCTCGAAGGCCGCATTGCGGAGGCCAATCTCGATGTGCGGACCGCCGCAATCCGCATCGCCGAAAGCCGCTTCCAGCGCGGCGTCGCGGCTGCCGCCGAACTTCCCTCGATCAACGGCGACGCCAAGTACCAGCGCGAACTCTACAGCCAGAACGGCATTGTCAGCCTTCTGACGCCCCTGCTCGGCCCTTCGGCGGGCAGCATTCCGCCGATCAACGAATATACGGTCGGCTTCGACATGTCGTGGGAGCTCGATCTCTGGGGCCGCGTGCGACGGCAGGTCGAGTCCGCCGACGCTCAAGTCACCCAGGCGGAAGACCGGCGCCGCGATGCGCTGGTGTCGAGCCTCGCCGAACTCGCGCGCAACTACATCCAGCTTCGCGGCACGCAGGAGCAGATCCGCATCGCCGAGAACAATGTCAGGGTCGATCGCGATATTCTTCAGCTCGCCCAACAGCTCCAGCAGAAGGGCGTGCGCAGCGGTCTTGACGCCGAGAACGCCGCAGCGCAGGTCGAAGGCATTCGCGCGCAAGTGCCGGCGCTTCAGCAGCAGGAAATCCAGTATCAGAACGCGATCGCGCTGCTGCTCGATTTGCCGCCGTCCTCGCTCAACGGCGAACTCGGTTCGTGGCGCGCGCTCCGCCTGCCGCCGCACGTCCCTCTGGGCATGCCGTCGGAACTGGCGCGCCGCCGGCCGGATATCCGCCAGGCCGAGGATCAGCTGCATGAAGCGACCGCCAATGTCGGCGTTGCGGTAGCCTCGTTCTATCCGAAGTTCCAGCTCAACGGACAGGTCGTGCTGGACTCGCTCCAGTTCAACAGCCTGTTCAAGGCAAGCTCGCTGCAATACAACGCCGGCCCCAGCGTGACGCTGCCGATCTTCGACGGCGCGCGGCTGAAGAGTTCGCTGGCGTTGAGCGAGGCGCAGCAGGCCGAAGCAGCCCTCGGCTATCACAAGACGGTGCTGCAAGCCTGGCACGAAGTGGTCAACGCGATCGCGGCGCTCCGGCTCGAACAGGTCCGCCGCGCGCGGCTGCGCGCCCAGCTCGATCACACCCGCGCCGCGCTCGATCTTTCCCGCTCACGCTATAATGACGGCGTCGCCGACTTCATCACGGTGCTCGATGCCGAGCGCAGCCTGTTGCAGAACGAGCAGCAATATGCGCAGAGCACCACCAATGTCGCGCTCTATCTGGTCACCTTGTTCAAGGCGCTCGGCGGCGGCTGGGAACAGCAACTCCCCGACCCGCCAAGGCCGATGGTGGTCCAGGTCAACCAGACCGTCGCGGCCGATCCAAAGCCGCAGTAACGTTTAGAGATTGCGGGCGCGCAAATTATTCGGCAGCGCGCCGATGGTCGCCGGCTCGAGCAGGCCCAGCGCGCCGGCGACGTGCCACCAACCATGGTCGGCCTGGCGGACGATCATGCATTCGGCGCTCACGCCCATGTGGAGCCCTTCGAAGGAGTGGCCGACCGCGATGTGCGCGACTTCTTCCGGCAGACCCACCGTCAGGCAAACGTGCATGCCAAAAACGGAGTGACGGAACGTCGGCGAACCGCTGTCGGCCGGATCGGCCTGCCACCGCGCGCGGTTGCTCGGATCGAACTCGTAAGGCTTGCCGACGTCATGGCAGACGGAGCCTGCCATCAGCACATCCCAGTCGATGCGAACGTTCGGATGCGAATGCTCGAATTCCTCCGCCAGCACCTTGGTCGTGCGCACCACGCCGCGCAGATGATCGGTCTGGCTTCCCTTGCTCAGGATCGGGCCGTTCGGATTGCCCCAGGGCGGGATATCCCTGATCCGCTTGTAATCCGAGCAGCACAGCGAATGGCTCCAGGCCTCGACACAGAGATTGCCGAGCGCCTTGTCCGGCACCAGCTCGATTTCGGGAAAATCCTCGATGACGCCCGCGCGCGTCTCGTCGGTGACGGGACGGCGCAGTCTCGCGTAATGGTGCTTCATCGTGTTTGCCATGATCAGAGGTCTCCAGAAATTTCAGGCGTGCTGCGGTTCGATCGGCCGGCGCGTCAGGCTGAGCGTAAAGAGGCATCCGCAAAACAACAGCACTGCCGCGATGCGGAACGCCCAGGTATAGCCGCCGGTGCCGGCAACCACATAGCCGGTGATGATCGGTGAAATGAGGCCAAAAAAATTGCCTCCGAAAGACGTGATGGCAACCACGCGCGAGACGTCACGTGGATTGCGCAAGAGGTCGCTGGCGAGCGTGAAGTTCAAGCCCGAACCCGTCGTCGCCCCCGTCAACACCAGGGTCAGCACACCCAATAACTGGAACAGGCCATCGACGTGCGGGGCGAGCAGGATCAGCATCGCGAGGATCGCCATGGCCGCGATGAAGTTGCGGCGGCGGCCGGCCTGGACGTCTTTTGACGAGAGCACGCGGTCGCTGATGCGGGCAATCGTGACGCCGAGCATGACGGTGCAAAGATACGGGATTGCGGTGAGATAGCCCGTGTTCATGGTCGAGAGCTCGCGGGTCGACTGCAAATAAGTCGGCAACCACGTCAGAAACAGATAGGCCGTGTAGACGAGACACGCTTGGGTGAGCACGAGCCCCCAGACGCTGCGCTGGCTCAGGAGATAGCCGAGCGAAGACGGCGGCGGCGACTTCGTGGTCGCCACTCCGGTACCGTCGCGCTCGGTCAGGATTTTCGTTCGTTCGGCTTCGCTCAGCCAACGCGCTTCTTCGGGCGTGCCGTACCAGATCAGCCATGCGATGAGCCAGACAAAGCCGATCGCGCCCAGTACGACGAAGGCGGTGCGCCAATCGAACGAACTGACCAGCGCCGCGGTGAGAATCGCGCCGACCGCGGGGCCTGCGGAAGAGCCGCCATTGAACAAGGTCGTGACGAAGCCGCGCTCGCGTTCCGGAAACCATTGGCGGATCGCGCCGCCGCAGGCCGGGAATGTCGTCGCTTCGCTCGCGCCCATCACAAGCCGCGCCGCCAGGATCGAGACAAAGCCGCTTGCCGCGGCCGTCAACGCGGTGGCGGTCGACCAGATCGCGATGCCGCCGCCGACCATTCTCTTGATGCCGATCCGTTCGACCAGAAGTCCGAGCGGCACCAGGCAAACCACATAGGTCCACAGGAAGCCGGAAAACAGATAGCCCATCTGCACCGGCGAGAATCCGTATTCGGCGACAATCGGCTTTGCCGCCACCGACAGTGCGATGCGGTCGATATAGTTGATGATCACGACCGTAAAAATCAGCAGCGCAATCCAGCCCCGGCGATAGGTCACGTCGTCCCCCGTTTTGGCTGCGTTTCCATCCCACGACACGCTTGCCGGCTGTATCCGGCGTTTTTCTCTATGCGCGCCCATCCCGAGCTAATATTCATAAGGGGATACCTGTCCAATTAAATGGTTTTTCCCGCTTTGATAGGTTTTTCCAATGAATCGAATCAGCATCGCACAGCTCGAAGCGTTCTACTGGGTCGCCGAACTCGGCTCGGTGCATCGCGCCGCCGCCCACTTGAACGTCACGCAACCGACGCTCTCGCTGCGCTTGCGGAAACTCGAAGCAGAGCTTGCGACGCCAGTGCTCGAGCGGTACGGCCGCGGCGTGCGCGTGTCCCGCGCGGGGTATGCCTTTCTCGCCAAGGTAAAGCCGGTGCTCGACGCCTACGGACATCTTCACAAGGCCGGGACGCCCGCCGCCGTCGAGGGGCGCATCCGAATAGGACTGGCGGAAGGCTTTGCCGTCGTCTGCCTCCGGCACCTGGTGCCTGCGCTCGCCGGTCAATACAAGCTGCTGCGTCCGGAATGGACCGTCACCACCAGCTCGGCGCTCGAGCAGGAACTGTCGCAAGGCAACCTCGATCTCGCCGTTCTCGTCGACCCCGTCGGCGATCGTACCTTGCGACTGCTGCCACTCGGTCCGCAGACCAATGTCTGGGCGGCGACAACCGCTCTCGCTAAGCGGATGGGAGCGTCGCCTCGCGCGTTGTCCCGCCTGACCGTCGTCACCACACCGCCGCCGACTTCGATGTATCGCAACACGATCGCGTGGTTTTCCTCTGCCAGGCAGAAGCCGGGTCCGCTCTGCATTTGCACCAGCGTCAACGCGGCCGCCCAACTCGTTGCGGCGGGGATCGGCGTCGGCATCTTTCCAAAGCGGATGATCGAGGCCTATCGCCCTTCCGGCGCGCTTGCCGTCGTCGCCACCAAGCCGCAGCTCACCGTCGGCCGCGTCTATCTCGCCCACCACGTCACCGCCGATACGGACCGGATCGAGGCAGTCATGCGGGTCATCGAGAGCGTCACGGCCGATCTCAACTACTTCGATGTCAAACGAGAACACCGGAAATCGCGATCGAAGCGCATCGTTACGCGGCGCTGACATTGACGTCTTCCTGCTGCCGGCAAAGCAGCATTCGGTAGCGGCAGCGCGCCTCATCCCCCACGATAGCGGCGTTCGAGTTCGTCGTATTTTGGTTTTGAAACCGTCTGCTGGCGCACTTCGAAACCGGCGAGCCGATCGGCGACGGACGAAAGCGAGCCCTCCTGCCTCAACGATGCCAGCACCTCATGCGACGCCTTGAGTGCCGCCTGAAGCGCGGCGTTGGCGTAGAGCACGCAGCCGAAACCGAGCTCGGCGAATTTTTTCTGTCCCAATTCCGGCGTGCGGCCGCCGAACACGATATTGGCGACTTGCGGCACGGAAAGGCTTTTGGCGATCTGCGCCAGTTCGTCGGCCGAGGTCGGCGCTTCCACAAAGGTCACGTCGGCGCCGGCTTCGATCATGGCGCCGGCCCGATCAATCGCGGCCTGAAGGCCCAGAATGGCCCGCGCATCAGTACGCGCGACGATCTGAAGATCGCCGTCCTTGCGCGTGTCGACGGCGGCCTTGATCTTCGCAATCATTTCTTCCAGCGGCACGACGTGCTTGCCGTCGAAATGGCCGCACTTCTTCGGAAACACCTGGTCCTCGATCTGTAGTCCGGCGGCGCCTGCCCGCTCCAGCACCTTCACGGTGCGCACCATGTTCACCGCATTGCCGAAGCCGGTGTCGGCGTCGACCAGCAAAGGAATGGCGACCGCGTCCGAAATCGCCGCGACGTGATTGGCGATCTCGGTCAGCGTGGTCAGACCAATATCGGGCGCGCCGAGATACATGTTGGCGACGCCGGCGCCGGTGATATAGACGGCCTCATAGCCGAGATCCTCGACGATCCGCGCGAACAGCCCGTTGGCCGCGCCGGCCAGTATCGTCGCCTGGCGGCGGTCGAGGATGGTCTTTAACGTTGTCGTCGGCCTTGTCATGCCGTTCTCCTTTCGTGGCTTATCCAGCCACAGTATCCGCACGCTGTGCAAATCGCTTGCCGATCCGCAGCATCAGCGTGTTGGCCGCAATCGCCATCACCACGATCACGGTCACAACAGCAGTCGACAGTGGCACGTTGTGCTGCGCCATGCCGTTGACCAGCAGGAAGCCGAGGCCGCGCTGCGATGAAAACATCTCTCCGATCAGGACGCCAAGCAAGCTTAGCGAGAAGCTGATACGCAGACCATTGACGATGTCAGGCAAGCAAGCCGGCACCAGCACCCAGCGCATGGTGCGTCCGGGCGACAACCGCAGCACGCGCGCCGTGCGAATGAGCACCGGCGGCAGGTTGCGCACCGCGCCAAGCGTGAACAGCGTCATCGGCACCAGCCCGTGCATGACGCCGAAGGCAACCTTGGCGGACATGCCGAGACCAAACAGCAGCAGCACGACCGGATAGAGCGTCACTTTCGGGATGGTGTAGAAGCCGGCCAGAATGGGTTCGGCCACTTCGCCGGTAAAACGCCTGATACCGAAGATCAGGCCGAGCACAAGACCGATCAACGCGGAGAGCACGAACGCCAGCAAGAATGCTTCGAGCGTCGCGGCGGCGTGGTCCCAGAACATCGGCGTAGCGAGCAGATCACCAAGGTAGACCAGCGTCGGCAGCGGCGGCGAAACCGCGACGCCCTGCGTCCAGCTCCCGATCACCTGCCAGAACGTCAGCATTAGCAGGGTGAGCACGACGGCGTCGAAGGCGCGGAAGTGCCGGCGCGGGATGAGCTTTTGCTTATGATCGAACGAGAGCTCGCTCATCCCCGTGACCGGCGGCGCGCCAATCGCCCCTCCCAGACATAGAGGATGCCGTTGGCGGTCACCGCGACCAGCAGCACGAACAGCATCACGCCATACATCGCGCGGTTGTCGAAGCTCTGATAGGCATAGGAAATCGCGTAACCGAGCCCGGTGCCCGACAGGATGAATTCGCCGGCGATGACGCCGATCAGCGCGTAACTCAGCGCCAGCTTGAAACCCGTAAAGAGATGCGGCAACGCGGCCGGCAAGACGATCCACCTCAGCGTCCGCGCCGGCGTCAACCGATGCACACGCGCGAGCTTCATCAACACGGGCGCGACGCTGTCGAGCCCAGATAACGTGCTGATGACGACCGCCGGCGTGGCCGAGAGAATGCCGAGCACGACCAGCGGCGCTTTGCCGAGGCCGAGCAGCGCCACCAGCAGCGGATAGAAGATGAAGGTCGGAACCGAATAATAGGACGCCAGCAGCGGGTCGGCGACGTCACGAAGGCGCGCAAAGCGGTGAATCAATGCGCCAAGTGCGGTGCCAAGGACAACCGCGAGCGCAAACGCGATCAGGATGGTCGAGAATGTCGTCACGATACTCGCGTCGAGATCACCAGACCGGATCTGGTCCGCCATTGACGCCACCATGTCGCTCGGCGCGATCACCGTCAGGGTGTCGATGAAGCCGAAACGGCAGCCGATCTCGAGCAACGCAACCAGCGCCGCCAATATGGCTGTCCGCACGATGAGGGCGGCGTGCCGCCGCGTCATGCCGCCCTGCCCAGGGTCTTGAGCGATTCTTCGCGCAGCGACGACCACAGCCGCGCGGTCAGCGCGCCGAATTGCGACTCCGAGATCACGCGGCTGTCGCGGTCGCGCGGCCATCCGGTTTCGACCATGTCGATGAAACGGCCGGGCCGCGCGCTCATGACGCCGACACGATCCGACAGCATCGCGGCCTCATCCAGCGCGTGCGTGATGAGCAGCACCGTCGCGCCGGTCTCGCGCCACAACCGCAGCAATTCGTCGCCCATCAGAAGCCGCGTCTGCTGATCGAGCGCACCGAAAGGTTCGTCCAGCAAAATCAGCCGCGGACGCAGCACCAGGGTGCGCGCGATGCACACGCGTTGCCGCATGCCACCCGACAACTGCGCCGGATAGTGACCGGCAAATTGCGCAAGGCCCATAAAGCTGATCGCGTGATCGACCCGCGTTGCGACTTCCTGCTTCGGCAGGCTGGATGTGCGCAAGCCGAACGCGACGTTGTCGCGCACGGAGAGCCACGGCATGCTGGAATCTTCCTGGAACACGACGCCGATGCCGTCGGGCACCTCGCCGTGCAATTCCTTGCCCTCGAAACAAACGCTGCCGCTGGTCGGACGCACCAGGCCCGCGACCACGTCGAGCAAGGTCGACTTGCCGCAGCCGGACGGACCGACGATCGAGAAGAACTCGCCGCATTTGATGTCGAGGCTGATCGGCCCGAGCGCCTGCACGACGGGCGGCCCGTCATAACGGCGCACCACCTCGCTCAGCGATACCTGGGCTTCTCCGCTCACCACGAGTTCCTCATTGCGTCGGCCGCAAGTCCGCCGGCAGATACGACGTGTCGACATATTTCGGCCAGTCGACTTCGCCCTTCATCTGCCCGGTGATCTGAAGGCCCTCGACCATGTGGTTCATGCTCGCGTAATCGAGCCGGCCGTCGCTCCAGTAGTTGACCCGGATCAGTTCGCGGACGTGACTGCGGAAGAGCTCGATGTTCGGATTGTTGTAGGCCTTCGCGGTGATGTCGGCCGCCTCGTCCGGATGATCGAACGCATAGGCCAGGCCCTGGCGGCGCGCGTTGATGAGGCCCTTGATGATGTCGGGATGCGCCCTGGCGTATTCGCCGGTCGTGATCATCACGGTCTGCATCATGCGCGGGTCGAGCACGTCGCGCACCATGAACAGCGGCTTCACCAGTTCCTTATGCTGAGCGTAGATCAGTTCGTCCGAGAAGCCGGCATCGATTGCGCCGCTGCCGACCGCGGAGATATTGGCGCCGAGATCGCCGGCCGGCACCAGCTTGACCTGTTGCGGCGTCATGCCGCTCGCCTTCAGCGCCATCAGGATCAGCATGTTGCTGACCGAGCCCGGCGCGGTATAGGCGATCTGCTTGCCCGCGAGATCCTTGATGCCTTGAAGCGTCGAATCCTTTTTCACCACCCACATCTGGTCGGCTACCGACCACGTGCCGGCGCCGATGATGATGAGTTTCTGGCCGGCATTGATCGCCTGCACGGCGGCTGCGAGCGACACTTCGCCAAAGGGAATGCCGCCGGCCAATGTGTTGCGCACCGCGGTGCCGCCGCCGGCCGCAGTCAGAATGCCTGACACGTCGACGTCGTTTTTCTTGAAGAAGCCTTTTTCCATCGCGACCGCATAGGGCACGCCATAGAACTGCCCGCCCCAATGCGTCACCGTGATGGTTTCGGCGCGCGAGCGTTGCAAGGTCCAGGCCATGATGATCGCGACCACAGCGAGGAAAAAGCCAACCTGCCGAAGTCGGAAAGTGCGTTTTCCCTGTGCCATCGCGTCATCCTTTATCGGTTCAGCTGAGGATTTCCGGTTCGAACAGTCAACGCTTCACTTCTCGTGCTGGCTCCCGCTCAGGCCGTGGCGCTTTTCGAACGCATGCACGGCGGGAAAGCCCATCAACTCGTTCATCTCGGAGAATGGCAGCATCGGCGCCTTGCTGCCGGTGCCGATGCCGTCGCTCTTCAGATGGCGATAGACGAGTTGCAGCGCGCCCGCCGCCGTCAGGAAGCCTGAGCCGGGATAGAGCGCGATCTTGAATCCCATGGCGCCGAGTTCGGCCGTCGACAGATACGGCGTGCGGCCGCCCTCGACCATGTTAGCCAGTAGCCACGCGCCCTTGAAGGTTTCGGCGACGCGGCGCAATTCCTCCAGGCTCTCCGGGCTCTCGACGAACAGCACGTCGGCGCCCGCTTCGAGAAACCGTTCGGCGCGGCGCAGCGCCGCATCCAACCCCTCGGCGTAACGCGCATCGGTGCGCGCGACGATGAGGAAGTCCTTAGCTGGCCGCGCCTCGACGGCGACGCGAATTTTCGCGACCGCGTCGTCGGCGGGAATGACACGGCGAAATTCCGTGTGGCCGCATTTCTTGGGAAACTCCTGATCCTCGAGCTGGATGCCGGAGGCGCCGGCAGCGGCGTAGCCGCGCACGGTGCGATCGACATTCAACAGCCCGCCATAGCCAGTATCGCCGTCGGCGAGAAACGGCAGGTTCGTGGCGCCCGCAATGCAGCGCACGCGGTCGAGCATTTCGGAAAAGGTCGCGGTGCCGGCGTCCGCCACGCCGAGCGCGGAGGCGACGACGCCATAGCCCGTCATATAAAGTGCGTCGAAGCCGGTGCTGGCGGCCATTCGCGCCGAGATGCCGTCAAAGACGCCCGGAAGCGTCAAACATCCATCGCGTTGCAGCAGCGCGCGAAGCGGTGTTGCCCCTGCCAAGCCGTCCTCCCATTTGTTTGAGGCGGCGGCTCTCGACGGCCACCTGCCCCGGTTGCTTGCGAGACGTAGTCTTCTTGGTCTTGTTGGACTTGGTGAAGTCAATCCACTCCACTACCCGCCATGTTAAAGGTCCATCCTTCAAATCCAAGGGGGTCTTTCGCTATTTTTCACCATGTGAGAAGCAAACGGCCGCGGTCGCGCGGCCCTCGACAAGACGAAGACTTTGGTCGAAATAGCGGAAATGACAGGCCGTGTGCCATAAGGGGCGCGGACCGCGCGGCCGGTGAGAGATAGCCGCATGATGAGGGAACGAACCATGAAGTTGAATCGATTGATTGCCGGAAGTGCGAGCGCGTTGGCGCTGATTCTCGGCAGCGCCGCGCTGGCGGCCAAGATCGATATCTCCGCCCATGACATCGGCGGGCAAGTGGTCGGCGACAAGGGACCGGAAGCCGGCGTCTGGATCATCGCCGAGACCAAGGACCTGCCGACGAAATATGCCAAGATCGTCGTGACCGATGATCAGGGCCGCTTCGTCATTCCGGAATTGCCGGATGCGAGTTACAAGGTCTGGGTTCGCGGCTATGGCCTGACCGACAGCGCGTCGGTCGACATCAAGCCGGGCAAGACCGTCGACTTCAAGGTCAAGCCGGCTGAGTCCGCCGCCGCCGATGCGCAGCACTATCCCGGCATGTACTGGTATTCGCTGATCGACATTCCGCCCGCGAGCGAATTCCCCGGCACCGGCGCCAAGGGCAACAAGATGCCCGAGACGATGAAGACGCAGGCGCAGTTCGTCGATACCGTGAAGAACATGTGCCAGTCCTGCCACGCCATCGGCACGCGCGGCATTCGCGAAGTGCCAAAACTGTTCAAGGACGCCGCTCAGGATTCGCAGACCGCCTGGGCGATCCGCACGCAAGCGGGCCAGGCCATGGAATACATGGCGACTGCGATCAACAGCATCGGACCGGACAAGGTCAACGAGGTGTTCTCGAAATGGACGGACAAGATCGCCGGCGGCGCCTTGCCGTTCGACAAGCCGGAACGCCCCAAAGGCATCGAGCGCAACGTCGTCTACACGCTGTGGGACTGGGCGACGCCCGGACATTACCAGCACGATGCGATCTCGACCGACAAGCGTAACCCGCATGTCAACGCCAACGGGCTGATCTACGGTTCGCCGGAAGAGAGCACCGACCTCATTCCGACGCTCGATCCGATCAAGAACGTCGCGTCCACGATCAAGGAACCTTACCTCGACGAGAAAATGCAGGGTTCGGCGGATGCGCCGCACGGCACCTCGGCCTATTGGGGCGACGAAGCGATCTGGGACGGTCACACCTCGATCCACAACGTGATGATGGACGAACAAGGCAAGGTCTGGTTCACCGCCAAGCTGCGCCCGCCGGCCAACCCCGACTATTGCAAACAGGGCTCCGACCATCCGTCCGCCAAAGCCGATCCGCAGGCTTCGGCCGTGCGCGAACTGTCACGCTTCGACCCTTCGACCGGCAAGTGGGACATGATCAACACCTGCTTCTCGACGCATCATCTCTATTTCGGTCACGACGCCAACAACACGCTGTGGACGAGCGCGGGCGGTCCGGGTCTCGGTGGCGGTATCGTCGGCTGGCTCAACACCAGGAAATTCCTCGAGACCAAGGACGGCGTCGCCTCTCAGGGGTGGACCCCGCTTGTGATCGACGCCAATGGCAACGGCAAGCGCGATGCTTACGTGGGCGCCAAGGACCCGCTCGATCCGACCAAGGACAAGCGCATCGCCGCATCGTTCTACGGCATTATGCCGAGCCCGGTTGACGACTCCGTCTGGGGCCAGGCGATGGATCGCGGCTTTTCGCGCATCGATCAGCCCGGCTACATCATTCGCCTGATGCCGGGCTCCGATCCCGCCAACACGGCGCTCGCCGAAGTGTATCAGCCGCCGGAGGGCACGTTCGGTCCGCGCGGCATCGATATCGGCCTCGACGGCGTTGTCTGGACGGTGCTGTCGAGCGGCCATCTCGGAAGCTTCGACCGCAAGCTGTGCAAGGGACCGCTCAACGGCCCGACATCAGCGGAAGGCAAGCAGTGTCCGGAAGGTTGGCACGTCTATCGCCTGCCGGGACCGCAGTTCAAAGGGCTCGACCCCAAGGGCAGCGCCAACCACGCTTATTACGTGTGGGTTGACCGCTACAACGTCCTTGGCCTCGGCAAGAACGTGCCGATCGCCGAAGCCAATGGCGCGGAATCGCTGCTGGCGCTGGTCGACGGCAAGTGGGTCAACATGCGCATGCCCTACCCGCTCGGCTTCTTTACGAAGAATGTCGACGGCCGGATCGACGACGACAAGAAGGGCTGGAAAGGCCGCGGGCTCTGGACCACCTCCGGCACCCGCGCCAACTTCCATGGCGAAGGCGGCACCGAGGCCTACCCGAAGGTGTTCAAGGTGCAGTTGCGGCCCGACCCGCTGGCACACTAAATTCTAACCCTCATGGTGAGGAGGCGCGAACGCGCCGTCTCGAACCATGAAGCCCGATACCGGCCTCATCCTTCGAGACGCCGCTCACGCGGCTCCTCAGGATGAGGAGTGAATGAAAAATCGGGCTCCGAGCCATCAGGCTCGGAGCCCGATTTGCGTTTGCGCTCGACATTGTGTTGGTAAGGAAGCAGGCTAGGAATAGAGTCTCAGTCCCCCCGCTGATGCGAGCCGCATGTCTTCCAGCGAAAGCCGCGTTTCCAGACTATTCACGTGGATCCGCGCCCGGATCCGCCGCCATCGGCTGCAATTGATCCTGGCGCTGCGGGTGACCGTCGGCGCGCTGCTCGCTTTCGTGGCTGCGCAAATCCTGCACCTGCATCTGCCGCTCTGGGCGGTGCTGACCTCGCTGATCGTGACCCAGGCGAGCCTCGGCCGATCGGTAAAGGTCGCGAGCGATTACCTGATCGGAACCTTCGCCGGCGTCGCCTATGGCGGCGCGCTGGCGATCCTGATTCCGCATGACAGCGAATGGGCGTTGCTTGCGGTGCTGGCGCTGGCGATTGCGCCGCTCGCCTTCATCGCCTCGTTCCGCGCCAACTTCAACGTGCTGCCGATCACGGCGATCATCGTGCTGCTGGTGCCAAGCATGCAACATGTCAGCCCGGCAGCGTCTGCGCTCGATCGCGTGCTGGAAGTGACCACCGGTGGCGCGGTCGGCTTCATCGTCTCGTTCCTGCTGTTTCCCTCCCGCGCCGGCGAGATCACCGCCCAGACGGCCGCCGACATGCTCGACCTGATGGCCGACGCGCTGTCGCGCTTTCTGGAGGATCACACCCGCGAACTCGACCCGGCCGAACGGCGGCGGATCCAGGACGGCATCGCGACCGCGCTGACGCGGCTGAACACAATCGGCGCGGAAGCCCAGCACGAGCGCAATGCCCGCCTCACCTCCGGTCCCGAACTCGGACCGCTTCTGCGAACGATGCTGCGGCTACGCCATGACATCGTGATGCTGGGCCGCGTCGTGGGATGCGCACTCCCTGCGGAGGTCTCGATGCGGCTGGAACAGCCGCTGGCCCATGTCGAAGCCGCAGGCCGCGATTTCTTGCGCACCAGCGCCACAGCGCTCCGCGCTCAAAAGCCGCCGCCTCCGCTCGACGCCGTCGAACATGCGTTCCGCGATTACAGCGAGGAGTTCGGCGCGGTACGCTATGAAGGACTGACCCGCGACATGAACAGCGAAACCGTGGAGCGTTTCTTTGCGCTCGGCTTCGCGCTCGAGCAGCTGCGCGAGCATCTGCTGGAGGTGCATCGCGTCGTCGGCGAGTGGGCGCGCGGCTAGCACATTGACGTTTACGTCCAACAAAGCGTCGCCAGAGTCCGGGAACAAGCCAGCGCCTGTCATCGTCGCGCTTCAATAGCGCTCACGATCGCTTGATATGTGAGTTCTCTCGCACGCGATCCCAGTGAACGACGGCATGTTCGATGCATCGATCACGCAAGCAGCAGAGCTTACCCCATGAGCGATGCGTCATTGCCATCACATGCGATTATCGATTCCGAAGCACCTTCATTCAAGCGAGCCGTCAAACGACGGGGATTTTTCACAGCCGTCGTCGAAGCCCTGCATCATTCCAGACGCTTTGAGGCCCAACGCATTCTGCGGCGCTATCAACACCTCATCGATAGCAAGAGCCGCGATCAGATTTTGAAAGGAATTGAAGATGTCGATGAGCGATAGGCCTGAGCGCAGGGTTTCGATTTCCGAAGCAGCCGGCTACGCCATGCTGGGTGCGATCATTGCCGGCTTACTCGCGTTGCACATCTGGGCCGGAAATATTGTATTGCCGGGCGCCACGAGCGCCGCCATGACCGCCCAGCCTGCCCGGCTGTCGGGAGATTGACGCGAGCAGGCCGCGGCTCGCGCCGGCTGCGGCGATTTTGAGCAGGTTGATCAGCTTTGGCCGGCCGCGCCGATAATCGTGGCGATGGCGCGAGCGATGCGTTTGCCGGCATGAAGCCGGGTGAAATTCGCGAGCTGTCGAAGTAGCCGGTCCAGCCGGCGATGCGGCCCCTCGGGCGAGGCGCGGTCGCAAGCCGTTAACGAGACCTTAACGGCCGGGCTTGCCGGCTCCGATGGTCTTAAAGAAACCTTAGCCCTTACGGAATAGTTTAATTGAATAATCACCCGCTACACTTTTGGCGAGCAGATTTCGCTCGCCCAATTCCAATTAGAGCCCATGAGGCAACCGATGCCATCGACATCGGCACTATTGATCTCGGAGCTGGACGCGATCGACGGATGGTCTCCGGAGCGGTGGGCGATTACTTTACGTCAGATCACGAAGCTGTTTCTGGAGCGCGCCAGCAGCCTGGCGGCCAATCAGGTCGCACTGTTCGATGACGTCCTCGTCCGATTGACCGACCATGTGGACACGCCATCGCTGGCGCAACTCAGCCATCAACTTTCCGATATCAAATGCACGCTGCCGCTCTGTAACAGGCGGCTCGCGCTTGACGGCGACGAATCGGTTTCGATTCCCATTCTCAGATCCCTGCGCCTGACGCCGGAGCTGCTGCTCGAGGTGGTGCGATCCGGCGGCGCCAGACATCGTGTTGCGATCGCGCTGCGCCATACGGTCGATCCTGCCGTCAGCGAAGCGCTGGTCCAGTTCGCCGATCCCGCGATCAACCACGCCCTTGCCGAAAATCTCGGCGCGCGCCTGCTGGAGGCCGATTGGGCGCGGCTCGTGCAAATAGCCGGGACTGATCCTCGTCTGGCGCAAAAGCTCGCCCGCCGGTCGGACCTGCCTGAACCGCTCAAGCGCAAGGTCCGCGCAAAGATCGAAGATGCGCGGATGCGGCACCTCAACGCCATGCCGGCCGTGATGCGGGAGCAGATCGAAAACACGATCGCGACCGCGGGTACGAAGAAGGTCCTGGCCAGTTCGGAGCAGCCGGACTACGCGGACGCCCGGGCCAAAATGATGGAGCTCGGCCGCAAGGGCAAGCTGAACGATTCCACGATCAACCGCTTCGCGGTTCGCGGCGAGTATACCAACATCGTCGCCGCGCTTGCCTTGCTGACGGGTTCGCCGGTCGAAGTCGTGCTGCCGATGATCGCCAGCGACAGCATCGAGGGTCTGGTTCTGGCGTGCAAGGCGTCCAGGCTCGACTGGGCGACGGCGGCAGCGATCGTCAAGCACCGCCCGGGTCAATCGCCGGTCCCTGCCGCGGAGCTCGACAGAGCGCGAAAGACCTTCGACGAATTCTCGCTGTCGGCGGCGCAACGGACCGTCCGCTTCTGAGCGGATCGTCTGCACCCACCCGCCAGTTCTCGTTGACTTCTCGGTCTTGTTGTGACGCTGCGAGATCCGCAACGTTTTTTCCGTGGACGCGCGGAGAACCGGTTCAGCGCTGCGCGCTCTTTTTGTTGTTGCCCTTGGCAGTGTTGAGAAGAAAACGAATGCCGACGGTCGTGCCGTCGATCCAGACCATTTCGCAGCGGCGGAAGGCTAACCCCGTCGAGGACAGGACCAGGAAGAATTCCTTGGCGCGCAGGACCTCGGTCGTGCCCTCGATTTCCAGCCGCGCCCCGGTCGATGAAACATCCAGCATATGGCAGACGCGGGTCCAGGTGCCGTCGACGCCCATCAGGTTCGCCGGGAACGCCCGCTGAAACTGCACCCGATCGGATTTCCGGTTATTCCAGTTGCTGTTCATGCGGCCCCGCTTTCGGGAAAGTTACGTTGCAACCTGCGCGGGCCTGGAGCGCGCCGCCGGCCGGAGCCTTTGCCAAGCCCAATGACTGCAAGCGCCTCCAGGGGAATCGATGATCTCTCCCGAAACGGAAGGCGCGCCGTTGCTGCCCTTCTGGTAACCGCGTAGGCCATTGGTATGATTTGGTATTAAAACTTATGAGGCCAGAAATTATGATGCGGAGCCTAAGCGCTTTTCGTTAAGCGTGGGTAACTATCACGTCGTCTTGATAGCAGGCGCGACGAAGAACCCCTCCGGCGACGGTCGCGCGGGAGGGGTTCTACGCTGTTCTATTTCGGGTTGTGAAAGCGCCGCGCTGGCGTCTGAGACGGACGCCGCTCGTTACGACCTCCCGGCCGCTGCCGGACGCTGCGTCTCTCGAACGGCTTCCAGAATCCGGCGGAGCCTTAATGTCCGGCGGAGCCTTGGCGTCCACCCGGCAAAGAAATCCTTCAGCAAATTCGCGACTTCTTCGGTACGGCGGGATTCGGCCTTGGAACGCACCTCGGCCTCGCTCGTGAAATTAATGGTGGGCAATTCGCGCTGCATGATGAGCTCCAGGTCAAACGGATCATGAATTCAACGCAACTACTTGGTCGAGACAAAGAACGGGTGGGCGTTGAAGGGCCGCGCGGAAATCTTCGGCGGCCCCGCAACGAGCCAGATCGCTATTCCGGTAAAAACGGTGGCAAGAAGCGTCGGGAGGAGAATGGTCTTTGGCCGCGGCATCTGATCGATCTGCTCAGAAATATTTGAGATGCCCGAGGCAGGCCCGGCAATATTCGCGATAGATCAGGCGAAGAATGATGCTCATGGAACCAACTCCGTTGTTGATTACCCGGGAAGGATTGCAGCCTTGTGTTTCAGGCCCATTTCGTCCGCCGATGAATTCGATTTCAGGAAGCGGGAAATTGGTTTCCGTTCGTGTTTCCCGGGGAAACGCGCGGCCGGACGCGCCGGGACCGGACTGCCCGCCAGGGGAAATTGTCGCTGAAAAACAAGGGAAAAACGCCCTTCTGGCCGGCGAAAAACGCCCTACTGGCCGGCTACGGCTACCCGCCCCCTCGGACCTTCCGGCGGGTCGCGCGGGCGCGGAGGCTTTCAGGCCGTCGCGCAGGTCGTCGCGGACGGCGGATCGGAGCTGTTGTAACATCGCGCGTGGCGATCGGCCCGCTACCGGGAAATGAACGGCGGAAAAGCCCGGCGCAACATCAAAGGACAAGTGATGAGACTGATTGGAATGCTCGATTCCCCCTACGTGCGTCGTGTCGCGATTTCGCTGCAACTGATGGAGTTGCCGTTCTCGCACGAAGCGTTGTCGGTGTTCCGGAATTTCGAGGCGTTCTCGGCCATCAATCCCGTCGTCAAGGCGCCGACCTTTGTCACGGATGACGGCGTCGTGCTGATGGATTCCGCACTGATCCTCGAATATCTCGAACGCCTCGTTGCGTCCGGGCGCAGCCTCACGCCGAAAGAGAGGCCAGCGCTCGCCCGCGCGCAGCGGATCACAGGTCTTGCGCTCGCGGCCAGCGACAAGAGCGTGCAGATCGTCTACGAGCGAAACCTGCGCCCGCCGGAAAAACATCATCAGCCCTGGCTCGACCGCGTGCAGGGACAACTGGAGGCCGCCTACGGCCTGCTCGAGCAGGAGATCGCCGCCGCAAAACCGTGGTTGTTCGAAGATCGTCCGTTGCAGGCCGACATCACGAGCGCGGTGGCCTGGCGCTTCACGCAAATGGAGCTGCCCGGCCTGATTTCGGAAGCGCGCCATCCGTCGCTCGCGGCGCTTTCGGCGCGCGCGGAAAAACTGCCGGCCTTCCTGGCGTTCCCGCCGGTTTAGTCGTCGCTGAGGATTTCGTGGGTCAGGTTGTCGACCACGACGGGACAGTCGAAATACACAACTGACGGATCCGAATTGTACCTGTCGCGCATGACCGCGCGCCAGCTCTCGTCGAACGTCGCCTCGGCTTCAGCGCGGGAATTCCAGAGATAGACCCCGCCGATGGTCATGCCGTCTTGCGACAGATAGTAATACTTGCGAACGAGACCAGCGACGCCCTGATATCTGGGGGCCGTGCTCAGGAAATTGCGCCGCGCCTCTTCCCGCGTCATCGGCTGTGGCAATGGATACGTCGTGATGACGGCAATCATGATGACTCTCCCTGCACCAGGGCATCGACGAAGGTCGCAGCCGATTCCCTGAGCTGCTTGCGGCTATATCCGGCGCGCTCCATCACCGCCAATCCGCGCGTGAACGTCACGACCACGCGCGCCAGGCGGTGGGCCGCAGCCGCGGACCGTCCATCGGGCGCGGCAGTGATCGCCCTGGCAACAACCTGCTCGAGCTTGCCGAGCAGATCCTGCACGCGCTCGCGCACGGCCTCGCTTGAAATCCCGGCATTGAGCGCGGTGCGCGTGGTCAGGCAACCGCGCGGCGGCGAACCGCCCGTCATGTTCACAACGGCGCTGTCGAAGAATTTGGTCAGTCTCTCGGCGACATCGCCCTCCGCCAGCAGATTTTCGACCGACGCCAGGAAATCCGCCGCGTAGCGGTCGAAGGCGCGCAAGAAGATCGCTTCCTTGTCGCCATAGGCATTGTAAAGGCTGCCGCGCTGCACGCCGGTCGCTTCCGCGAGATCCTGCATCGTGGCGTCGTTGAGGCCCTTGCGCCAGAACACATCGAGCGCGAGCGCAATCACTTCCTGTTCGTCGAACTGACGCACGCCGACCATCTGGCTCAGCCTTGTCTTTTCAGCGGTCACTATTAGCATTCTTGACATCACTGTCAAGTTTGACATTATCGTCAAGAATGGAAGTTTGACCGACCGGGAGGCGTCATGACCTATCGTTTCGAGCCCAACCGCATCTACCGGATGCCGACGCATTTCGGACCGGCGCCAGGCCCACGCCAGATGCCCGACGGCATCGTGGGGGATTCGACGAAGTGCCCGCGCCGGCTTTCGGTGGCGGCGAGCTTCCTGACCGATGGCGCGCTGCTCGAACGGCATTTGCCGGAAGGCTTTGCGCTCGCCGGCGAACCCGTCGTCACGGTCGAAGCCCACCACATGACCGACATCGACTGGCTCGCCGGACGCGGCTACACCATGATCTGGGTGAGCTGGCCCGCGACCTTCACCGGGCGGCAGGATCGTGCGAGCGGACGCTTTCTCAGCGTCGTCTGGGAGAACCTCGCCGATCCCATCATCACGGGTCGGTGCGAAATCGGCCACCCCAAGCTTTACGCCGAGATACAGGAGCCGCGCTTTTCCGAAGGCGCGCAGATCTGCAATGCCGGCTGGATGGGCTTTCGATTTCTCGACATGCGTGTGTCGGATTTGCGCGATGAGCCGCCGCCGGCGAAGGCGTCCTCCGATGGAACGCTGATGCTCAAATACGTTCCGCGCACCGGCACGTGGGGCGAGAGCGAATTGCAGCAGGTCACGCTGTCGCCGCTGGCCGACCCGGACATGACGATCGAACGGCAGCAGACCGGTACAGGCCTCGTGCGCTTCCACAAGGCGACATGGTCCGATCTTCCGACCATGCACCACGTCGTCAACGCGCTGGCGGAACTGCCCGTCATCGAGATCCGCGGCGGAACGTTGACCGTCTCGCGCGCCGGCAAGACCTATCGGGATCAGCGCGTGCTGGTTTGAAAGCCCGGCAATCGCCGGCTACGTGATATCCGAATTGTCGAGCTTGAATTTCTTGCGCACGTAGTCTCTCAAATCAGAACCGACGTAATCGAAAATCCAGATCAGGATCTGGCCAAGTATGAAACCCAAGACAACTTGCAGCGGAACGACATAATGAATTTCGATGATTTCCTCGGGCGTGCGTGGCAAAGCCGTCTCGCGCGTGATGATCATCAAGACGGCAAGGCAAATGATGGCGATGGCGAACAAAATGACAGCAGCCTTGTTGGCGACCGGTGTTGAGACCAAGCGCCATGCCATGCAAAGGATCGCGATAAGCACGCCAATTCCGAAAAAAATTTCGCTGCGTACCAAGAGTGGCGCGCAATAGATTTCATTCACGGCCAGAATGTCGCAGAACCAATACCCTACGGCTGCGAAATAGCCGAACGCCGCCGCAGCAGCGGCTGCGAGCGCCTTATTGACATGCTCTGCAACGAACTCCCCGATTTTTTTCATTATCGAGGCGCTCCCGCCTGCCAGAACTCAACCGGATTCGAGGCAAAGACGCCATTGCTCGGGCCCACGGCCGGAATTGCCGCCAGGATGGACGGGCCGTTTGCGACGCTTACCGAGGCCTGGGTTTGCCACCGTGTAATCGTTGCATCCTTGCCCGCCTGCACGACGGGAATATCGTAGGTGCGCGATTCGCCCGGGCCAAGCTCGATTCCAGAGCGGGTAAAAGGCCCCTCCACTTTTGCGAGCTCGTCGTTTCTTGCGACGTTCCAGACAACACGGACCGGGATTTTCCCGACATTGCGCACGCCGTATCGAACCATGCCGTTCGGAAGTACCCGCGTTTCAAACTCGACCGCAACGCCGCGCGTCTCCTGGGCCACCAGCGTTCTACTGCCGCTGTCCGGATCGGTGGCGCCCGGCCTGCGCTCGAGTTGACCAAGGTCGTTCGCCGTCCAGCCGGATTCCGGCCCCCAGCTTTCAGCGTCTTTGGATTGTACCTTGGTCTGATATTGGATGGTGCCACTGATCGGCTTGCTTGGTGGAGCTTTCTCGTCCCATCTGTTGTCGGTGCAGGCAAACACACAGCCCTTTTCGTCACCCGCCTTGGTCCCCAAATATCTCAGACCCGCCGCCCGCCAAAATAACGGAAGCACGGTAGCGTCATCGACCTTGATGACCCGGTAATAGCAATATGACTGCCTGGCGATCGGACCAGGAGTATCCTTGCGAAAGACGTCGGAGTGCCAGGACATCAGCCCCTGAATCTCGCCGGGCCGGGGATCGCTCACGAGGGAGGTGCCACCAGCACAGGAAGAGGTTTTTGAGCAGAGTTGCTTCGCCTCGCATGACATCGAGTCCTGGGCGGCGGACGGATTGGCACCCGCCGAAGCAAGTAAAGCCGAAAGAAATACGATCGATCGAGCCTGCATCGCGGGCCTCTGGGTAGCGATCTCTGAAAGAGCTACCACACGTTGCCAGCCGGGAAAAGGGGTGGTCTCGCGAGGCCGCAAGACCTGTCGGGGTCAGCGCGTGCTCGCCTGAACGCTCGCCAGCTTGACGATGCGGAGCACGCCGACACGCTGCACCTGCTCGGAGTCCTATCGCTTCATTCGAAAAATTCACCTAGGCGACCTTGGTCGTTTCCTTGATCGACGACTTGTAGCGTTGCAAGGCAAACGCCTTGTCGCTGGAATCGATCAGCGATTCGAGGATGCGCGAAACAGTCTGGAAGTCTTCGCGGCTGAGCGGGCCGAACTCGACGTCGTTGATCTCGCGCTGATAGGGCGCGAGCTGGCGCAACAGCGCCTTGCCCTTTTCGGTGATCGCGAGCGAAATCCGCCGCCGGTCGACGCTGTCCTGGGTTTTCTCGACAAGCCCGAGCGTCTGCAACTTGCTGGTCACGGTGGTGACGAACGCGCCGCTCATATGCAGGTGATCGGCGATGGTCTTGACGTTGACGTCGCCATCAAGCCCGAGATGACCGATCGAGATCAGGATGGTGTATTCGACGCCGGCCAGCCCAATTTGGCGCGCATGGCCGTCACGGATCGTCTCGTGCCGCGCCATGAAGGCGAAGATGTTGTGCACGAGCTTGCGGAAATCGCGATCGGTGCCGTCGTTCAGAAGCTCCGGCCGGCTCACCGTCAGCGGCAGGCCGCCGCGCGCACCGCTCGCCTCAGTGCGGCGCGGCGTCTGACCTCGATCCGTCTTAGCTTTCTGGCGCGACACGGGCGTTCTCCGTTTTGCAGGTCTGGCCTGGTTCGCCAGATCCGGCGGGAATCAATCTCAAAAGCCTCACGCGATGGATCAGGTGACTACCGGCAGGTTGTCAATATCGTAAGCCAGCTGGAGCGTGCGGTTGTGCACGGGGTCTTCCAATTCCACTTCGAAGCGGCTTGCCGGGCGGATTCCGCCGATCGCGCCCAGCGTGCCGCAGAACATCATGGTGCCCGGCGACAACGCCGAGCCATAGCGCGCGATCAAGTCGGCCGGCGTGCGCATGTTGGCAAGCGTACCTTCCTGATAGATGACGCGGCGGCCGTCGATGGTGGCGAAAGCGCGCAGCTTCAATTGGTCCCAGTGAGCGACGACATCGTCGAGCAGCCAGAGCTCACGCCCCACGGGCTTGGCGCAGAGCTGCTTGGACAGTGCTATCCCCATCGTCTCGGCCTTGCGGTCGGTATGATCAGAACCGACCGTCAGCCACAGCTTGCCGCCATGCGCGACCACTACGGGTTCGGCCTCGCCCGACGTATCGGGCCCGAGCACCTGAATCCGCGTGGCCTGCGTGACGTTGAGCGCGCCGTTGCGGTAAAATACCGGCACCGAGGACGGCCGCGGCACACCGATCGCAGCGAGCTCCTCGATATGATGGCGCAGCGCCGCCTCGTCGCGACCGGTCCAGCCGGCGACAATCAGGTTGGCTACCTCATAGCCGATCCGCTGGGTGTCGCCCTGCCGGGGTGCGAGCTGGAATTCGAGCATGCCTTCTATACCTCACGAAAAACTTTGGAAAACTAGCTAATTTATGGAGTATATAGCCCATCCCTGCCCCGGAGACCAGTGCGGCGAATTTTGGAATCGGAGTTCTAGTATGGCGATCAACAAGGAACACAAGGAATTTCACGCCCTCGACATGTCGAGCGGCTGGGAAACGCCGACCGGCTATCCCGCCGGCATTCAGCAGAAGATTCTCTCGGGCGCGCTGGACGAGACCAACAAGCGCGGCTCGCGCTCGCGGCTGCTGCGCTTTGCGCCCGGCGTCTACACGACCAAGCCCTTCGTGCATGAATATTGGGAAGAAGTTTACCTGGTCTCGGGCGATCTGACCGTCGGCAACGATGAACAGGGCAAGGGCGGCGAGTCCTTTGCGCCGAACACCTATGCCTCGCGGCCGCCCGGCGCCTGGCACGGCCCGTTCAAGTCTGAAAAAGGCTGCCTGCTGTTCGAAATCCACTACTTCGATCCGGCTTGAGTTTTCGGGTACGGGATCTTGGTCATTGCCGGGCATAGCCGTTCGAAGAACGGTTATGCCCGCGCATGACGAGTGAGTTACGCCCGTAACCTCAATGCGCCGCGGCGGCAAAATCCTGCATCACGGACGATTTCGCCACGCGCGCTTTGCGCGTGGTCGCCGGCGTATTGCGGCTGCGGCCGACAAAACGCGGCACGCCCGCGGTCACCACTGCGCCAATCGCGGCGATGTCGCCATGCCTAATGGCATCGAGCGCTGTGCCTTGCGTGCCGCCATCGGGCGCATCGAGTAGCACGATGTCGGCGGCGTGACCTGTTTTGAGAAAACCACTGTCGAGCCGATAAACCCTGGCGTTATTGCCGCTCGCCGCACAAATCGCCTGCTCCGGCGTCATCGCGGTGAGGCTCGCCAGATGCGCCATGGTGTAGAGGATGCCGAGCGGCATGATGCCGCTGCCGGTCGGCGTGTCGGTTGCGATGATGAAGCGGTCGAAGGCGTCAAGTTCCAGCGCCAGCTTGCCGCACAACAAGGTGGTGCGCAGATTGCCCGCGGTACAGACCTGAAGCGCGATCTCGCTTTCACGGATCACGCGCTCGAAATCGCGATCGGGCATCGCGGTCGGCCCGCCATTGATATGGAACGAGACGTGCGGATGGATCTTCAAGAGATGATCGCCGGTGATCGCGCCGGAACCTGGAATCGATGAACCGCCGGTGTGACAGGTGGTGATGAGGCCCGCAGCCTTGGCGCCGGCCACCAGCGGCGCATAGTCATACGCCGTCTTCACCGCGCCGAAGCCGGCCTTGGCAAGACTTACGCTTTTTTTTGCGAGCTCGACGAAGTCTTCGTCTTTCAGGCCGGGCTCGAGAATGACCGAGCCTGCGATCACGCGCATGCCGCCGGGGCGATAATCCGCAAAGCAGCGTTGGGCTGCGACCGCGAGCGCCTTGACGCCTTCGACATCGCGCGGCCGGCCAGGCACATGCACCTCGGAGGCCGAGATCGAGGTGGTAACACCGCCATGCAGATAGCTTTCGAGATAACCGACCGTGCGCTGGCGCGGCGTGTAGTCGCCAAACGTGATGTGCACGTGGGAATCGATCAGGCCGGGAATCGCGGTCATGCCGCCGGCATCAATCACGACGTCGCAGGCCTCGACCGCGGCGGCGTTGGCCGTGCCGGCGCTGACGATCTTGCCGTCATGGGAAATGACGGTATCGCCCTGAACAAAGGGAGAGTGCCAGTCGCCGGAAACGATGGTCCCGAGATTGGTGATCGCGACTTTCATGCGCCGTCTCCTGATCGCTTCTCTTACCATCGTCATGGCCGGGCTTGACCCGGCCATCCACGTCTTTGGCGCCGCACGACTGTAAAGACGTGGATGCCCGGCACAAGGCCGGGCATGACGGCGTAGCTTAGTGCTTCAACCCATTCATCTCGTTTTCCAGACTATACGAAGCCATCAGGTTTTCGACCATCGAAGTGGCGTTGTTCCAGTCGAAGGTGCGGAAGCTATGCCCGGCGGTGACGAAACGCGCACCGGCATAGAACATTTCGTATTGCTGGTGGCGCGAACCGAATTCCGAACCGACGGCGTCCCAGCAGGCTTTCAGGAACTTGACCTTGTCCGCAGGTTCGAGATTCGCCGCGCGCTGCGTGGTCTGGATGATCTTGTTGATCATGGGATCGCCGAAATCCTTGATCGACGACGGCAGCATGATCAGGGCGCCGCCGGAAAGTTCGCGGATCGCGTTGACGAACTGCGGATAGAGATCCTGCGTCAGCACCTGCGCCGAATACATGAAGTGCTTGTTCGGCACCCAGTACTCGCCGGCCTTGGTGCCGCTCGCTTCCATGCCCGACAGCATCGCTTCGACCATGCTGGCTTGCGCTGCCATGTAGCCGAGCTTCTCGCTGACGGAAGGGATGTTGGTGGTACCGATCGCCTCGGTGAGCTTGCGGGCGAGACCTGCGAGAAAACGAATCTTCACCGAGAGGCGGATCTGCGCCTGGTAATTCTGGTACGAATGACCCCAGGTTTCGTGGAATTGCTGGCGGCACACGTCCGTGTCGCGATAGACGAACAGCCGGTCCCACGGGACCTTGACATCGTCGAAATAGACCAGCGCATCGTTCTCGTCGAAACGCGACGACAGCGGGTTGTCGAACACCGACACGGCGGAAGCCTCATAGGACTTGCGCGACAGCACGCGAATGCCCTTGGCGCTCATCGGCAGCGCGCACGAGAAGGCGAGGTCTTCCTCGCCCTGCTTCAGCGGCTGCAAATTGGCGACCAGTATTTCGTTGGCCATGATCGAGGACGTGCCGAGCATCTTGGCGCCGCGGATGGTGATGCCGGTGGAATCCTCATCGACGATGCGCGCGACGAGATCTGATACCTGATCGCCCCAGTTCTTGGCGCGTTCGGCCTGCGGGTTGATGATCACGTAAGTGAGGAATAGGTCGCTCTTGGTGGCGTAGTCGACGTAATCTTCCAGCGCCTTGGCGCGCTGCGGCCCGTGCTTGCGGAAGACCTCGATGCCCATGCGCTGACCGATCAAGGCGGACGCCACGTGATCCGGCGAACGGCCCATGAAACCGTAATGCACGCGCGACCAGGCCTGCAGCGCCCTGCGGCGCGTCACCATCTCCTCATAGCTCTTCGGCATCTGCCAGGCGCGGTTGACCCGGCGGTTCGAGCCTTCGGGCATGAAGGTCATCATCTCGATGTTTTCAGGCCTGGCCTGATAATCGTAAAGCGCGGCCGAGGACTGGATCGCGTTCTTGAACGCGGGATGCGTGGTGACATCCTCGACCAGCGCGCCATCGATGTAGACCGTGCGCCCATCGCGCAACGAGGCGATGTGCTCGGCACCTGTCTTTGCAACCGTCATGTTCCGCTCCACCTGATGCTTTATTCTTTGGATCGCCGCCGGCGCACCGGCAAAATACTAGGTAAGCCCGTCCTGGCCCTTGATCTCCGCCGCCGACAGGCCGCCGACGCGCTGGTTCGGCCGGCTGCGCGTCGCATAGACCGCGATGATCGCAATTTCGTTCGGCTGCGGCGCGTCCGGCAGCGTCAACGTCATGCCATCGTAGTGCGAGCGCACGTAGAGCGCATCCTTGTGCGCCAGCGGAATATCGATCGCAGCGCCCGGCGCGGCGCGCTTGGTCATCGAGGAAATCCAGGCCTTGCCGCCGCCGATCGCCTCACGCATCACGTTGCCGAATACCGTGGTCAGCATGGCGTTGCCATGTTCCTGCTCGCCATTGATGCCGATGACCGCGGCCTTGCCGTAGCTGACTGCCTGATCCGGCGCCAGCAGGCGCACAGCGATTGCGCAGATCTCGCGTCCGATCGCTTCGCTCGCCCGCGTCAATGGCGACAGGTCCTGCACGAAACGGCCGGCGAAGGGATTATCGACGATCGCAACCGCGGCGGCCTTGCGCAGCGGCGGCACAGTGTCGCGGCCATCAGCCACCCGCGTCTCGTCGAGAAACGTCAACACACGCTTGATTTTGATGGTGTCGGCGCCGGTTTCAGCCATCGTTTGTCCTCCCTCGTCCCCAACTGTCTTCGATAATTACATAACTAACGAAGCTTTTCAAGCTCGCTTTCTGGTGCTAGCTTCCCGCAAGTAAGGCCTGAGGGGAAGCTGCTTGGGTGATCTCCTCTAGGCGGTCGGTGGCATCGCGAATGGGAGATTCCGCAATGACGTCCGGATTGATCAGAGTGCTTTTTGCCGCGGGGCTCACGGCGGCGCTGTCGGGAGCGATCGCAAGCGCTCCGGCCTACGCGGCAGACGAGGTCGTGCTCGGCGCCATCGTGCCGTCGAGCGGCCCGTTCGCCGAATGGGGCCGCACCAACACCGCGACGCTGCAAATGCTGGAGAAGCAGGTCAACGACGCCGGCGGTATCAACGGCGCGAAACTCCGCATCGTGATCCTCGACGACGCGACCAAGCCGGCGCAAGCCACCAACAATCTTCGCAAGCTTGCCGGCGACGATCATGTGCTCGCGGTCGCAGGCCCCCTCACCTCGAGCGCGGCGGAAGTCACCTTCCCGGTCGCCAACGAAATGAAAGTGGTGTCGACCTCACAGGCCTCCTCGAAACCCGGCGTCGCCAAGCTCAACCGTCCCTGGGCGTTCCGCAACACCATCGACGAAGGCGTGCTCGGCCGTACCACGGTGCCGTATTACAAGGAGGCCTTCAGCATCAAGACTGTCGCGATCATCTTCGACGCCAAGGACGCGACGGCGGCGACCGTCGGCAGCAAGATCATGCCCGGCCTGATGAAGGACAACGGCATCGAGGTGCTGAACGCCAACGATCCGCTCTCCTTCAACACCGGCGATCTCGACGTCAGCGCGCAAGTCACCAAGATCAAGGCGCTCAATCCGGATGGCGTCGTCGTCAGTGCCGACTACAGCCAGGCCGTCACCGTGATCCGCGAGATGAAGCGCCAGGGCGTCATCAAGCCGGTGGTCGGCTCGACGCAGCTGATTTCGTCGGCGATCCTGAAAGCCGCGCCGGAAATTCCGATCGTGGCGCCGGCGACGTTCTACGCCAGCATGGCCGGCGACAAGCCTGAGAAGTTCGTCAAGGAATTGACGCCGGTGCTGCGCAAGATCTCGGGCCTGCCGGCCGAGATCGAGCCGTCGATGTACGACGCCAATATTTACGAGATCGCCAGCATCTATATCGAGGCGGTCAAAAAGGCCGGCGTCACCGGCAAGCCGGACGACCTGGAGGCCGACCGCACCAGGATCCGCGATTACATGGCGAAGCTCTCAGGCTTTGCCGGACTCGGCGGACCGATCGCGTTCAACGAAGACGGCGACGCCATCAAGGCCTTCTATATCGTGCAGGGCCAGAACGGCACCTGGCAATCCAAGGTGCGCGGTTGCAGCGCGCCGGACGGCAAGCAGGGGTGTTGAGCTCCGTAAAGACCGTCATGGCCGGGCTCGTCCCGGCCATCCACGTCTTTCTTTTCTGAAACTTCGGAAGACGATGCCCGGCACAAGGCCGGCCACGACGGAACAAAAAAACAAAAGACACAATCCAACGACATCTCTCCTTCAGGGGACTCCAAGACGTGCTGATCCAGCAACTCGTGAACGGTTTGACGTTAGGGGCGGTCTACACGCTGATCGCGCTGTCCTTCTCGCTGGTGATGGGCATTCTCGGCGTCCTCAACCTCGCGATCGCCGAACTCTTCATGCTCGGCGGCTATTTCGGCTTCGCGGTGGTGATGGCGCAACTGCCGCTGCCGCTTGCGCTGATCGCGGGCATGGCAGGCGCGGCGCTGGTGGCCGCGATCGTCGAGCGCATCGGGTATCAGCCGTTTCGCACCGCCTCCGTGGTGACGCCGATGCTCTCCACACTCGGTTTCTCCATCATCTTGCAAAACGTCGCGACCAACGTCTGGGGCTCCGACCCGCTGCAACTCACCGACGAAGTCTTGAGCGGCCGCTTCAACATCGGCCCGGTCAGCGTCAGCGCGATCCAGCTCACGGTGCTCGGCGTGACGGTGCTGCTGGTGGCGCTGCTCGCCTTTCTGGTTCAGCGCACGTCGATCGGCCGCGCGCTGCGGGCGGTCGCTGAAAATCGCGACGTCGCGCGGCTGCTCGGCGTTCCCGCCGGCCGCGTCACGCTGATTGCCTTCATGCTGTCCGGCGCGCTGGCCGGCGCGGCCGGTGTTCTCATCGGCGTGCATTATGCGGCGATCACGCCCTATATCGGCGTCGAGATCGGGCTGAAGGCGATTGCGGTGATGGTGGTCGGCGGCACCACGCGCATCTGGGGCGCGCTGATCGCCGGTCCCTTGATGGGCGTGGTCGAAGTGATGACGGTTGCATACGGTGGTTCGCAGATCCGCGACTTCGTGGTCTACGGCTTCATGATCCTGATCCTGCTATTGCGTCCGCAAGGGTTGCTCGGCGGCGGCCGCAGCGATCAGGGCCAGAGGGTCTGACCATGTCGATGTATTACGCCGGGCTGCTCTCCGACATCGGCATTCTCCTTTTGGGCGCGCTGAGCGTCTACATCATCCTCGCCACTGGACAATTGTCGCTCGGCAATGCCGGCTTCATGGGGATCGGCGCCTATCTCACCTCATGGCTGACGGTCGAGGTTGGCTTGCCGGTCACCGCGGCGCTGATCGTCGCGGCACTGGTGTCAGGCCTGATCGGCATTGCCGTCGGTTTTCCGGCGCTGCGCCTCAAAGGCATTTATCTGGCGATGGCCACGCTCGGCTTCGGCGAGATGGTGCGGAGTTTTTTCCAGAATTTTACGGCGATGGGCGGCTCCGGCGGCTTTCATGGGATGCACCATGTCTCCACCGGCTATATCTGGACCTGGGCGCTTGTCATCCTGGCCGTGATCATGCTGATCGAGGCCTCCCCGATCTGGCTTGAGATCCGTGCGGTGCGCGACGACGAGACCGCGGCCGGCCTCGTCGGCCTCAACCCGACCGAGATCAAGGTTGGCGCCTTCGGCTGTGGTGCTGCGGTCGCGGCGATTGCCGGCGGTCTCTTTGCCCACCATCATGTCTATATCGAGCCCGGCAATTTCTCGTTCGAGCGTTCGATCGATTTCGTGCTCGCGGTCATTCTCGGCGGCTCGACGGTCGCGCCGGGTGCGCTCGCCGGCGCGGTGATGCTCGTCATCCTGCCCGAATATCTTCGTTTCCTGGCCGACTGGCGCTTTGCCGCCTTCGGCGCGCTGTTGATCGGCATGCTGTTGGTGCGCCGCCAGGGCCTGCTTGACCGCGCGCTGTTCCGTTTGGTTTTGCCGAGGTCGCAGGCATGACCCTGATCACGCCGCCTCGCCTGAAACTCGATCGCGTCACGAAAACATTCGGCGGCGTGTATGCGTTGACGGAGCTGTCGCTGGAGGTGGCGCCCAGGCAGATCGTCGGCCTGATCGGGCCGAACGGCGCCGGCAAGACCACGACCTTCAACGTCATCACCGGCGCCTATCGCGCCACTTCCGGCACGGTGTTGCTCGACGCTCACGCGGTGACGTCCGAGCCGTCGCACCGAATCGCCCGCGCCGGGATCATGCGCACCTTCCAGAACATCCGTCTGTTCTCCGACATGACGGTCTGGGAGCATCTGTTGGTGGCGCAGCCGCACACGGGCCCGTTTGCGCGACGCCTGTTGCCGATGCGCTTCTCCAATCCGCACGTGATCGAGCGCGCCGAAGAGGTGCTGGAATTCTTCGGACTCGGCGATGTCCGCAACCGCCTGGCGCGCTCGCTGCCTTACGGTTTGCAGCGCAAGGTCGAGATGGCGCGCGCGGTCACCGCGCGGCCTAAACTGCTGCTGCTCGACGAGCCCGTAGCCGGCATGAACCACGACGAGGCCGAGACCATCCGCACGCTGATGCTGCGGCTGCGCGAAGAGGGCTTGAGTATTCTGTTGATCGAGCACGACATGGCCTTCGTGATGAACCTCTGCGACCAGCTTTATGTGCTCGACTTCGGCGTGCTGATCGCGCAAGGGCGGCCAGACGAAATCAGGACGAACCCGGCGGTGCTCGACGCCTATCTTGGGCAGGCCGCGTGATGCCAGGCGGCGTGATGCTCAGGGTCAGCGATCTCGTCGTTCGTTATGGCGCCATCCAGGCGGTGCGCGGCATCGCGCTCGACATCGCGCAAGGCGAGATCGTCGCGCTGATCGGCGCCAACGGCGCCGGCAAGACCACCGTGGCGCGCGCCATCGTTGGCCTCCTGCCCTATCGCGGCGAGGTCGCTTTTGAAGGCGAGGTTCTCAAGCCCAACAGCGCCGAGCGCAATCTGCGCCGCGGCGTCGCGCTGGTGCCCGAGGGACGCGGCATCCTCGGCACCATGACCGTGCAGGATAATCTGCTGATGGGCCTCTATACGCGCCGCGACAGAGCGCAAGCGGCGAAAGACCTCGCTGCGCTGCTCGAGCGCTTTTCAATTCTGGCGGAGCGGCGCAATCTGCTGGCAAGCCTGATGAGCGGCGGCGAACAGCAGATGCTCGCCATCGCGCGGGCGCTTTTGTCGAAGCCGAAATTATTGCTGCTCGACGAGCCGTCGCTGGGGCTCGCGCCGAAAATGACCGACGCCGTGTTTGCAATGATCCAGGACCTGCGGCGCGAGGGGCTGACCGTGTTGCTGGTCGAACAAAAGGCGCGCCAGACGCTCAAGATCGCCGACCGCGCCTATCTGATGGAGACCGGCCGCGTCATCACGTCGGGCCCGGCCAGCGAATTGATCGACGATCCCGTGGTGTCCGAGACTTTTTTGGGCGGGCGCGCCGCACCCGTCACCAGCACTCATGCCGGATAAAATCTACCGCTCCAGTGAAGCTTCGGTTACGGTGAAACCGAGCCACGCAGGAGACCCGTCATCATGTCCGCTTTTTTCAGCGCGCAAGCCGCGGTCGCGGCCTTGTTCTGTAGTTCTCTGGTGTCGGCGCTCATGACCTCGACTTCTGGCGCGCGCGCCGCGGAATTGAAAGTCCTGAGCACGGTGGCGCTGACGCCCGCGCTCGACGAGCTCAAGCCGAAGTTCGAGAGCAACGGCAACCACCTGACGATCGTCTACAGCACCATCGCGGAGCTGAAGAAAAAGATCGACGGCGGCGAGACCGGCGATGTGATCATCCTGTCGCGCCCGGTCCTCGACGATCTCGCGACCCAGGCTAAAGTCAGTCAAGGCAGCATCGTCAATGTCGGGGCGTCCTATGTCGCCGTCGGCGTTCGCGCCGGCGCACCTGTTCCCGATATCTCGACGGCAGAAAAGCTGAAAGCGGTGCTGCTCGCCGTCAAGTCGATCTCCTACGCCGACCCCGCGAGGGGCGGCGCCAGCGGCGTCTATTTTGCCAAGGTGCTCGATCGTCTCGGCATCACTGAAGAGATGAAGGCCAAGACCACGCTGGTGCCGAATGCGCAAGCCGGCGAACTCGTCGCCAGGGGCGAAGTCGAAATGGGCGTGGCGCAGGCGTCCGAAATCGCGGCGGTGCCGGGCACCGTCGTTGTCGGTCCCCTGCCCGGCGATCTCAACAGCAGAATGATCTTTGCTGTCGGCATCGGATCGACAAGTCAGAATCCCGAAGCCGCCAAGGCGCTGATCGAACTTCTCGCCAGTCCGGCCGGCGCGGCGTCGCTCAAGGCCAAGGGCATGGATCCGCCCTAACCATTAACCAACGCCGTTCACGCCGCGGCGATGAATCTGCCACGTTGACCGGCTCGCCAAACCGCCGCACCATGGATGCCTGTTCCATGGGTGCCGCGTTGACCGTGCTTTCGAACCGCCAGACCGAGATCTTGAACATCGCGCGCACGCAAGGCCGCGTGATGGTGGAAGATCTGGTGCGGCGTTTTGAGGTTTCGGCGCAGACCATCCGCAAGGACCTCAACGATCTCTGCGACCACCACGCGCTGACGCGCATTCACGGCGGCGCCATCATCGCCTCCGGCGTCGAGAATCTCGCTTACGAAGCGCGCCGCTTCGTCGCGGCCGAAGAAAAAAAGGCGATCGGCGCCGCCGCTGCCGCCCTCATTCCGAATGGCTGCTCGCTCTTCATCAACATCGGCACCACCACGGAAGAAGTCGCAAGCGCGCTGACCTCGCATGAGGATCTTCTGGTCATCACCAACAACCTCAACGTCGCGATGCAGCTCTATCGGTATCCGCGCATCGAGGTCATCGTGGCCGGTGGCGCGGTGCGCCGTGCCGACGGCGCGGTGATCGGATCGACCGCGACCAGCCTGATCGGACAGTTCAAGGTCGACTACGCCATCATCGGCGCGTCCGCGATCGACCAGGACGGCGCGCTGCTCGACTTTGACTATCGCGAGGTGCAGGCGGCGCAGGCGATCATTTCCAACGCGCGCAGCGTGATGCTGGTCGCCGATTCCACCAAATTCAGGCGTAGCGCGCCGGTGCGGATCGCCGACATCACGCAGATCAACACCTTCGTGACGGATGTCGCGCTGCCGGCCGGGCTTGCGGAAGTCTGCCGGACCCACGGCATCGAGGTGATCGAGGCATTGCCGGAATCGGTCGAGGCGGACGAGACCGACGCCGAGCCACGCTCTTCCGTAGGCTGAGTTCCGAAATCCGCCGGGAAAACCGGCCCTGCCGAGTTGCTTTCGCATTTACTTGTGATTTAATCCAAAACGAAAGTGAAATCGCCAATAAGGCGAGTGCTGGGGAAGCGCCTTGGATCGGATTTTCGACCTCTTGATCGTCGGAGGCGGCGTCAACGGCTGCGGTATCGCGCGCGACGCGGCGGGTCGGGGCAATTCAGTTTTTCTTTGTGAAATGAATGACTTGGCGAGCGGGACATCGTCCTGGTCGACCAAGCTCGTGCATGGCGGACTGCGCTATCTCGAATATTACGAGTTTCGTTTGGTGCGCGAGGCGCTGATCGAGCGGGAAATCCTCTGGGGAATCGCGCCCCACATCATCCGGCCGCTTCGTTTCGTGCTGCCGCATCATGACGGGCTCCGCCCCGCCTGGCTGCTGCGGCTCGGGCTCTTTCTTTATGACCACATCGGCGGCCGGCACCGGCTGCCGCCGACGCGCTCGGTCGATCTCACCCGCGACGAGGTCGGCAAGTCGCTGGTATCAAACCGCTACCATAAAGGCTTCGAATATTCGGATTGCTTTGTCGACGATGCGCGACTCGTCGTGCTCACCGCGCGCGATGCGGCCAACCGTGGCGCCGAGATTCGCACCCGCAGCCGCGCCGCCGGGATTCGACAAGTCGACGGCATCTGGGAAGTCACGCTGGAGAACATCTCAAACGGCGAACGCTCGACCGTTCGTGCGCGCGTGCTCGTCAATGCCGGCGGCCCGTGGGTCGAGCAGGTGCTGGCGGCCGGATCGGGCGTCAATGCGCGGGCGAAAGTGCGGCTGGTGCAGGGATCGCACATCGTGGTGCGCAAGCTCTACGACCACGATCGCGCCTACATGTTCCAGAACAGCGACGGCCGCATCGTCTTCGTCATTCCCTATCAGGACGACTTCACGCTGATCGGCACCACCGATCAGGATTATCACGGCGATCCCGCCAAGGTGAAAGCCACACCCCAAGAGATCGAATATCTCTGCGCCTCCGTCAGCGAATATCTGGCCAAGCCCGTGAAACCCACGGATGTGGTGTGGACCTATGCCGGTGTTCGCCCGCTCTACGATGACGGCGCCAGCGAAGCCAAGGCCGCGACCCGCGAATATGTGTTCGAGCTCGATTTGCCCGGTGGCGCGCCGCTGCTCTCGATCTATGGCGGCAAGATCACGACGCATCGACGGTTGGCGGAAGAGGCGCTGGAGAAACTCGAGCCCTATCTCAAAGGCACCAAGGCGCAGGAAGGATGGACCGGCCACGCGCCCTTGCCCGGCGGCGACCTCGATGTTTCGGCGATCCCCGCACTGACAGCGGAATTGATCCGCGACTATCCGTTCCTCAGCTCCTTCCACGCCAACCGGCTGGCGCACGCCTATGGCACGCGCGCCGTCAGGATATTGGGCCATGCGAAGTCGATGAACGACCTCGGCCAGTTGTTCGGCGCGAGCCTGACGGAGGCCGAAGTCAAATACCTGATCGCGGAAGAATGGGCCTGCACCACCGAAGACATCGTATGGCGGCGATCCAAACTCGGCCTGCGGCTGACGCCGCAGGAAACCGCCGCCCTTGACGTCTGGATCTCCGCGCAACACGCGACGCCCAAGAGCCACCTCGCCGAGACTGGAGGACGGGCATGAGCGTCGAGCTCGTCAATATCTCGCGTCTGGTCGATGGCGTCACGACCATCCGCGACGTCAGCCTGAAACTCGAGCGCGGCACGCTGAGTGTTTTGCTGGGACCGACGCTGTCGGGCAAGACCTCGATCATGCGCCTGCTCGCCGGCCTCGATAAACCCTCGTCTGGCCGCGTGCTGGTCGACGGCAAGGACGTCACCGGCGCCGACGTAAGACAACGTTCCGTCGCAATGGTCTATCAGCAATTCATCAACTACCCCTCGCTGACGGTCTACGAGAACATCGCTTCGCCGCTGCGCGTGCAGGGCAAGCCGCGCGCCGAGATCGACAGCCGCGTACGAGAGGCCGCCAAACTCCTGAAGCTCGAGCCGTATCTGGATCGCACACCGTTGCAGCTCTCCGGCGGCCAGCAACAACGCACGGCGATTGCCCGCGCACTGGTCAAGGGCGCCGACCTCGTGTTGCTCGATGAGCCGCTCGCCAACCTCGACTACAAGCTGCGCGAGGAGCTGCGCACGGAATTGCCGCGCATCTTCGAGGCATCCGGTGCGATCTTCGTCTATGCGACCACCGAGCCGTCGGAAGCACTATTGCTCGGCGGCCGCACCGTGTGCATGTGGGAAGGTCAAGTGTTGCAGGCAGGCGAGACGCCGCTGGTCTATCGCCGCCCCGATACGTTACGTGTCGCGCAGGTGTTTTCCGATCCGCCGCTTAATGTTGTAGGCATCGAGAAGAAAAACGGCTCCGTGCAATATGCCGGCGGCATCGCCGCGCCCGCCGCCGGACTTTACGCTGGCCTCAACGACGGCGACTACCGCGTCGGCTTCCGCGCGCATCAGCTGGAGATCGCCAACGGCATTCCCGGCCGCCACGCCTTCCATGCCACGGTGACGGTGACGGAAATCACCGGCTCCGAAAGTTTTGTGCATCTGGAGCGCGACGCGTCGAACTGGGTCGCAGTGCTGCCGGGCGTGCATGAATATCAGCCCGGCGACGTGCTCGACGCCGTGCTCGATCCGGACAATATTTTTGTGTTCGATGCGGCCGGTCGTCTGGTCGCGGCGCCTGGCGCGAGGTGATCCAGCATGGCGCGCATTGACCTCGTCGACCTCGCGCATTCCTACGGCGGCAACGACGCGCCTGAAGAGTCCTTTGCGCTCAAGCCGGTCACCATGACATGGCGGCGCGGCGGCGCCTATGCGCTGCTCGGGCCTTCCGGCTGCGGCAAGACCACGCTTCTCAACCTGATCTCCGGCATCGTCACGCCCTCGCGCGGCAAGATCCTGTTTGATGGTGTCGATGTCACCACCCAGACCACGCAAACGCGCAACATCGCGCAGGTGTTCCAGTTTCCGGTGATCTACGACACCATGACGGTCGGGCAGAATCTCGCATTTCCCTTGAAGAACCGCGGCATGCCCAGGCCCGAGATCGACGCGCGCGTCGCCGAGATCGCCGGCCTGCTCGATCTCACGCCTTATTTGTCGCGAAAGGCCCAGCGCCTCACCGCCGACGCCAAGCAGAAGATCTCGCTCGGCCGGGGCCTCGTTCGTTCCGACGTCGCCGCGGTGCTGTTCGACGAGCCGCTCACCGTGATCGATCCCGAACTGAAATGGCAATTGCGCTCGAAACTGCGGGCGCTGCACCGCGACCTCGACCTGACCATGATCTACGTGACGCACGACCAGACCGAGGCGCTGACCTTTGCCGATACGGTCGTGGTGATGCATGACGGCCGCGTGGTGCAAAGCGGCACGCCGGCTGAACTGTTCGACCGCCCGGCGCATACATTCGTCGGCTATTTCATCGGCTCGCCCGGCATGAACATCGTGCCCGCCCAGGTAAGCGGTCGCGAGGCTACCATCAGCGGACATGCGATCGCGCTGAATAGGAGTTACGACCGCTTGCCGGCGGGCGCCAGGATCGAGGTTGGCGTGCGGCCGGAGTTCGTCGAGATCGCAAGCCCGGCGTCCAATCTGCTTGCCGCCAACATCGAACGCATCGACGATCTCGGCCGCGTTCGTTTTGCCCATGTCCGTGTCGGCGATACCAGATTTTCCGCGAAGGTCCCGCCGGGATTCTCGGTGTCCGGCAACAACGCCGGCCTCGTCTTCGATCCGTCGCGCGTCCACGTCTACGCCGACAGTCTTCTGGTCGAGGGTGAGGCCTGATGGACAAGACCATCAACCAGAAAGCATGGCTGTTGGTGCTGCCGGTGTTCCTGGTGGTCGCCTTCTCCGCGATCCTCCCGCTGATGACGGTCGTGAACTATTCGATGCAGGATACGTTCGGCAACAATCAGTTCTTCTGGAACGGCGTCGGCTGGTTCAAGGAACTGCTCGATCCTTCCAGCGATCTCGGCTCGCGTTTCTTTGCCTCGCTCTGGCGCAACCTGTTCTTCTCGGCCGTGATCCTCTTAATCGAAGTGCCGCTCGGCATTGTCGTCGCGCTGTCGATGCCCCGGCAAGGCTGGAGCGTCGCCGCCTGCCTCGTCATCATGGCTTTGCCGCTGCTGATCCCGTGGAACGTGGTCGGCACCATCTGGCAGATCTTCGGGCGTCCTGATATTGGCTTGCTCGGCTTTACGCTCAATCATATCGGCATCAACTACAACTACGTCTCCAACGAATTCGACGCCTGGGCCACCGTCATCGTGATGGACGTCTGGCACTGGACCAGCCTCGTGGCGCTGTTGTGCTACGCCGGACTGAAATCGATTCCGGACGCCTATTATCAGGCCGCCCAGATCGACGGCGCGTCGCGATGGGCGGTGTTCACCGCCATCCAGTTGCCGAAAATGAAGCGCGTGCTCCTGATCGCCGTGCTGCTGCGTTTCATGGACAGTTTCATGATCTACACCGAGCCGTTCGTCGTCACCGGCGGCGGGCCGGGCAATTCGACCACCTTCATTTCGATCGAACTGGTCAAGATCGCGCTCGGCCAATTCGACCTCGGCAAGGCCGCCGCGCTGTCGCTGGTCTATAACCTGATCATCATCATCGTGTGCTGGGTGTTCTACACCGTGATGACCAATGCCGGCGTCGAGCGTCGAGCTGCGAAGGGAGCGGCGTGATGCATTCGATCCCCGGCCGCCGCCTGATCCTGTCGCTGTTCCTGGTGTTCCTGCTGCTGCCGATCTACTGGCTCGTCAATATGAGCCTGAAGACCAATGGCGAGATCGTCTCGACCATGAACCTATGGCCGCACCAGCCGACGCTCGAAAATTATATCCGCATCTTCACCGACGAGAGCTGGTATACCGGCTACATCAATTCGCTGAAATATGTCGTCATCAACACCGTGATCTCGATCGCGGTGGCGCTGCCCGCGGCCTACGCATTCTCGCGCTATCGTTTCCTCGGCGACAAGCATCTGTTCTTCTGGCTGCTGTCGAACCGCATGGCCCCGGCCGCGGTCTACGCGCTGCCGTTCTTCAACCTGTACTCGGCGATCGGCCTGTTCGATACGCCGTGGGCAGTGGCGCTCGCGCACTGTATCTTCAATGTGCCGCTGGCGGTGTGGATCCTCGAGGGCTTCGTCTCCGGCGTGCCGCGCGAGATCGACGAGACTGCGTTCCTCGATGGTTATTCCTTCCCCCGGTTCTTCGTGAAGATCCTGATGCCGCTGATCGCGAGCGGCATCGGCGTCGCCGCCTTCTTTTGCTTCATGTTCTCGTGGGTCGAGTTGCTGCTGGCGCGCACACTGACCTCCGTCGACGCCAAGCCGATCTCGGCCGTGATGACCCGAACCGTCTCGGCCGCCGGCATGGATTGGGGCCTGCTCGCCGCGGCGGGCGTGTTGACCATCATCCCCGGCGCACTCGTGATCTGGTTTGTCCGCAACTATATCGCGCGCGGTTTCGCGCTCGGCAGGGTGTAAAGGAGGCGCGCATGATCCCGAAAAGTGTGAAGCGGTTTTCGGACCAGATCATGCGCAAGGAGTAGAGCAATGGAAAGCCTCGCATGGATGGCCTGGACGCTGCCGACCGCGATCTTCTTCGTGCTGCTCGCCGCGACCCTTTGCGTCATGACCTGGCTTGCGATCGCCTACCCCGAAGCCGAGCGCGTCGGCATCTTGCGTATCCCCACCACGCGCGGCGACCGCCTGTTCATCTCGCTGGTATTGGCCGCGGTCATTCACCTGTTGTGGATCGGCTTTGCCGGCACCGACACGGTGGCGACTCTGCCGGTCGGGGAAGGAATCGAATTGTCGAGCCTCTGGCTCGCCACCGTAATTTCGCTTGTTTCGGCGGCTGCGATCTTCCGCACCGTCTGAGGCCTAAGCGAAAACGAGCAGATCCGGGATCAACCTGGACCTGGACTATTTGTCAGTCGCTGCAACGGAGGAAGCACCATGCGACATCTTAAGATGAGGAACGGTCCGTCACGGACACGCGTCTTGATGATGACATCGGCGGTCGCGCTGATGGCGGCATCGTCCGCGATCACCTTGCCCGCATTTGCGGACGAGGCCGCCGCCAAAAAGTGGATCGACAGCGAGTTTCAGCCGTCGACACTTTCCAAGGAAGACCAGTTGAAGGAAATGCAGTGGTTCATCAAGGCCGCTGAACGCTTCAAGGGCATGGAGATCAACGCGGTCTCCGAAACGCTGACCGTGCATGAATATGAATCCAAGACGCTCGCAAAGGCGTTCGAGGAAATCACCGGCATCAAGGTCAAGCACGACATCATCCAGGAAGGTGACGTCGTCGAAAAGATCCAGACCCAGATGCAGTCGGGCAAGAACGTGTATGACGGCTGGATCAACGACTCCGACTTCATCGGCACGCATTTCCGCTATGGCCAGGCCGTCGACCTCACGGAATGGATGGCCGGCGAAGGCAAGGACGTCACCAATCCCGGTCTCGACGTCAACGACTTCATCGGCAAGTCCTTCACGACCGCGCCGAACGGCCATCTCTATCAGTTGCCCGACCAGCAGTTCGCGAACCTCTACTGGTTCCGCTACGACTGGTTCTCCAATCCGGACTACAAGGCCAAGTTCAAGGCCAAGTATGGCTACGACCTCGGCGTTCCCGTGAACTGGTCGGCCTATGAAGACATCGCCGAGTTCTTCACCAACGACATCAAGGAAATCAACGGCGTCCGTGTCTATGGCCACATGGACTACGGCAAGAAGGATCCCTCGCTCGGATGGCGCTTCACCGACGCCTGGCTCTCGATGGCCGGCAACGGCGACCGGGGCATTCCGAACGGATTGCCGGTCGACGAATGGGGCATCCGCATGGAAGGCTGCCGTCCGGTCGGCTCTTCCGTCGAGCGCGGCGGCGACGTCAACGGTCCGGCGGCGGTCTATTCGATCGTCAAATATCTCGACTGGATGAAGAAGTATGCCCCGCCGCAGGCGCAAGGCATGACCTTCTCCGAGTCGGGCCCGGTGCCCTCGCAGGGCAACATCGCCCAGCAGATCTTCTGGTACACGGCCTTCACCGCCGACATGGTGAAGCCGGGCCTCGCCGTGATGAACGCCGACGGCACGCCGAAGTGGCGCATGGCCCCCTCGCCGCACGGCTCGTATTGGAAGGACGGCATGAAGCTCGGCTACCAGGACGTCGGCTCGGCAACGCTGTTGAAGTCGACACCGGTCGACCGCCGCAAGGCAGCCTGGCTTTATCAGCAGTTCATCGTCTCCAAGACGGTGTCCTTGAAGAAGAGCCATGTCGGCCTCACCTTCATCCGCGAGTCCGACATCTGGGACAAGTCGTTCACGGAACGTGCGCCGAAACTCGGCGGCCTGATCGAATTCTACCGCTCGCCGGCGCGCGTGCAGTGGACCCCGACCGGCAACAACGTGCCGGATTATCCGAAGCTGGCTCAATTGTGGTGGCAGAACATCGGCGACGCATCGTCGGGAGCCAAGACACCGCAGGCCGCGATGGATTCGCTCGCAGCCGCTCAGGACTCGGTGATGGAACGGCTCGAGAAATCAGGCGTGCAAGGCGCCTGCGGGCCGAAGATGAACAAGAAGGAAACCGCCGAGTTCTGGTTCGCCAAGTCGGAGAAGGACGGCAACATCGCGCCCCAGCGCAAGCTCGCCAACGAGAAGCCGAAAGGCGAGACTGTCGACTACGACACGCTGATCAAGTCGTGGCCGGCCTCGCCGCCGAAGCGGGCGTCGCTGAATTGAAGTCTCACAACATCGGCATGGCCGGGCTTGACCCGGCCATCCACGACTTTCGCCGCCACGAAGCAAGACGTGGATGCGCGGGTCATAGGCGAGCGGAAGCGACGCCGTTCTTCGAACGGCTATGCCCGCGCATGACGAGAAGAAAACGAAGGGCCGGGAGCGATCCCGGCCCTTTTCTTTTCGTCATTGCCTGCGGCAAACGCGAAGCGTTTGCGCACGGGAGCAAAGCGACGAAGCAATCCATTCTTCCCTTTACGGCGAACTGGATTGCTTCGCTTCGCTCGCAATGACGATATAGTGCCTGCCTTCCGCTTCTGGAGTTCCCCATGCGCATGATCTTTCGCTGCGATCCGGCGCTCGCCGATCACCTGCCGCGGCCGACGCCCGCGCGCGGCGGCCTGCCGGACTGGCTGCGCCAGATGCCGGCGAAAGCGCATTCGGACATTCACGGCCGCGACATCCGCACGGTCAAGCAATGTCCGCCCTTTGTCGACGCCATGGCCTACGGCGCGCTGATCCCGCTTCCCTGCGACGTGAACGTCGACCGCGGCTCGTTTTCGTGGGACTGGGATATTCCCCAACCTGCCGCGTCGGGCCATCCGCGCGCGCCCCTGAGCTTTCATGTCGCCTCGCAATTCGCGGGCGCGCCGTTTGCGCGCGATGATCAGGCCGCGATCAAGTTCAACAGCTTCTGGACCATCGAAGTCGAACAGGGTTGGTCGCTGTTTGCCACCCATCCCGTCAATCGCGACGATCTGCCGTTTCGCCTGATCACGGGGCTCGTGGACGCCGATCTCTTCCATGACGGTGGCATCAATTTTCCTGCTATCTGGACCAAACCTGATTTCTCCGGTGTGCTGCCAAAGGGAACGCCGGTGGCGCAGGTGTTCGCGGTGCCGCGCGAGGCAACCGAACTGGAATTCGACACTTTCGACGACGCGCATAAACGCGCCTACGAGAAAACGGTCGCGGAAGTTCTCGACCGCCCCAACGTCTATCGAAAGCATTTTCGGGCGCGGCGCGGGCACATCTAACCTCCAAGCTCACGGCGAAGCGCGGCCTCGTCGAGCCACAGCCTGCCATGCGACGCCGAGGTCAGCGCCATCGCAATGTTGCCGAAGCTCGAAGGCCGCAGGCGATAGGCCTGCGCGTAGGCCCGCATGGCGGCATCGAGATCGCCTGTCTCCTGCAAGACCACGCCGAGATTGAACACGGCTTCGGCATGGTCATCCTTCAGCTCGATCGCCTTGCGATAGGCGGCTGTCGCGTTCGTATAGTCCCGCAGATCCTGCCGCGCGAGACCGAGATCGAACCACACCGACGCCGGCGCGTCCTTCTGCGTCGCGCGCTCCAGAAACTTCACCGCAAGCGCCGCCTCGCCGTCCTCCCACGCAAGCCGCCCCGACCGCGCGGCGGCCTCGGCGTGGTCGGGAATGACGTCCAGGATCGCATTCCAGGCCTGTCGTGCCTGCGGCCAAAGCCCGGCCTGATCGAACGTTCGCGCTTTCTCGATGAACGCTTCGCGCTGCGGCGCAACCGCGATGCCCCGGTCGAGATGCTCGAGCGCACGGTCGAACTCGCCGGCCATTCTGGCCAGACGCGCCGCAAGCAGACGCGCCGCCGCATTGTCCGGCTGTGCCGTAAGGCTCGCTTCGACATGCTTCCGCGCCGCATCAAATTCGCCGGATGTGGCCAGCACGGCCGCCAGCAGATGGCTGATCATCGGTTCGCCCGGCGATGTGACCAGCCCCTCCTCGCAGAGCTGTCGCGCCTCGTCGCGCCGGCCGGCATTGAAGGCGGCGGCGGCGCGGCGAACGATATCCTCGGACGTGGTCATGCCCGCAGATTAGAACAAAGCTAGACGCCCACGCCAATCGCAAGGTGAGCCGGATGCGGTCAATTTGGTATTGTCAACGATGGAACCGGCGATTAGAGCAGAGCCATGAAGGTTGCCGCCATCGGCGAATGCATGATCGAATTCTCGCAAACGCCGGACGGCGCGTTCCGGCGCGGCTTTGGCGGCGACACCCTCAATACCGCGCTATACCTGTCACGGCTTGGCGTCGACGCTTCCTACGTCACCGCGCTCGGTGACGATGCGCTGAGCGAGGCCATGCTGACGAGCTGGCAAAGCGAGGGCATCAAGACCGATCTGGTGACGCGCGTCGCCGGCCGCCTGCCCGGCCTCTACATGATCGAGCGCGATGCGCGCGGCGAGCGCACCTTTCTCTATTGGCGCGATCGTGCGCCGGCCCGCGAATTGTTCGACCGCGCAGATAGCGCCCTGCTTGATCGCCTGGCGCGGTTCGACTGGCTTTATCTATCCGGCATCAGCCTGTCGCTTTATGGCGACAGCGGACGGGCGCGCCTGCGTGAGCTGCTCGCCAATACCAGACGAAACGGCGGCAAGATCGCTTTCGACGGCAACTATCGTCCGCATGGCTGGATCGACAAGGCCACCGCCCGCCGCGCCTTTGAAGAGATGCTGCCGCTGATCGATTTGGCGATGCCGACCTTCGAGGACGAGCAGGCATTGTTCGGCGACGACAATTTGCAGCAGTGCGTCGACCGCCTTCGCGCCGCCGGGATCAGCGAGATCGTCGTCAAGCGCGGCGCGCATGGTTGCGTCATCGCCACGGGCAGCGATTGCATCGAGGCGCCGCCGCCGCATGTGGTGCAGCCTGTCGACACCACCGCCGCCGGAGACTCCTTCAACGCCGCTTACCTCGCCGCGCGCATCACCGGCGCTTCGCCGCGCGAAGCCGCATTGGCCGGCCATCGCCTGGCGGCTGCGGTGATCCTGTCGCCGGGCGCGGTGATCGAACGCGAGCGCATGCCGAAAAATGTCCTGACACGCGGAGAGATCGGATGAGCAAGTCCAACGGCCTGACCAAGGGTCACGCGCGTCTGACAGAGATTTTCGCGCTGGCGCCGGTCATTCCCGTGATCACGATCACGGATGCCTCGCACGCACTGCCGCTCGCCCGCGCGCTGGTCGTCGGCGGACTGCGCGCGATCGAGATCACGTTGCGCACGGACGCAGCGCTGGAAGCAGCATGGGCGATCATCAACGAGGTGCCGGAGGCGATAGTCGGCATCGGCACCGTGCTGACGCCGCAGGATCTCGAGCGCGCGCAAAAACTCGGCGCCACCTTTGCCGTCAGCCCCGGCGTGACGCCCGATCTGCTCGCCGCCGCGAGCCAAAGCGACCTGCCGTTCGGGCCCGGCATCCAGACGGCGTCAGATTTGATCGCTTGCGTCGTCAACGGCTTTGAGATCGTGAAATTCTTTCCAGCGATCCCGGCCGGAGGCTTGGCGGCGTTGAACGCGCTCGGCGGGCCGTTTCCACAAGTCCGCTATTGTCCGACCGGCGGCATCACTGAAGCGAATGCGCGCGAATGGCTCGCGCATCCCAAGGTCGCGGCCGTCGGCGGCTCCTGGATCGCGCCGGCCTCCGATATCAGTGCTGGCGCATGGGACAAGATCGAGCAGCGCGCCCGCGCCGCCGCCGGCTTGCGGCCTTCACGCGCGAAGTAGCGCCCAGCCTCTCAGCCCGAGCGCCCTTCATACAGATCGCGGCCGCGCACCAGCGCGCGCATCTTGCCGTCGGCAATCGTGCGCTTCAGCATCCAGAAGCCGCAATCGGGGTGAACATATTTCACCCGATCAGGTCCGAGCGTCTTTTCCGCGCGCTCGATGGCGCGGGCGACCGCCTCCGGCTGTTCGATTTCCGTCGCCTTGACGTCGATCACGCCAAGGCCAAAGCCGATCTCCGGCCGCAACTCCCTGAAGATCGCCAGTTCCTCGGGCGGACGGTGCGCGCATTCCATGATGATGTGATCGACATGCAGCGCGTTCAGATAATCGATCAGGTTCTTCCAGCTTCCTTTCTGGATCGACTGGCCGCCGTAATTGCCGAAGCAGAGATGAACGGCGGCTTTGGTCTTGACCGCGTCGAGCACGACGTTGATGGCTTCAGCCGCCCACGACCACTCCTCGGGATGGCCCGGCAGATTGGCTTCATCGAGCTGAACGATTTCGGCGTCGATATGCGAGACCTGTTCGGCCAGCACGCCGGCAATGGCGAGCGCCAGCTCGCGGCGATCCTTGTAATGGCGGTTGATCAGGGTCTTCGCCAGCATGTGCGGACCGGTGAGCGTGAACTTGAAGGGATGCCTCGCCATCGCCTTCGCCCGCTCGCAGGCGATCGGCAAATCAAGCGCGCCGCTGCCGAGCGCACCCGTCACCATGCCCGGCGGCCGCGTGCGAAATTTCATGCCCGGCAGCTGGCGAAATTTCATCAACTCGGCAAATTCGATGCCCTGGCTGACGCCCGACATCGGCTTGACGAAATATTCGATCATGCCGTTGGTCTCGGGATGGTTGATGTCGAACCGGTAGAGCTCGCCGTCGCACACGACGTCGATCCCGGCTTCTTCCTGCGTCGAGATGACCACGCGCGTGGCGTCGAGCAGCGCTTGTTCGGACGGAAGCGCGACCAGCCAGTCGGGAATAGGATAAGAGCCGACCGTCGTGGTTTTTATTCTTGCGGCATTCGGCATTCGCTTGCTCTCCAACGCTTTTAGTTCGGCAGAAACTTGAACGAGATGAAGTCGTCGATGCGCCCCGCGGACGCCTGGCTGATGGTTCCGGACTCGGCGAGCAAATTGACCGAGGCCTTGACCTCGCTCGCGCTGGCGCGAAACGGCGGCTGTCCCCTGGTTTCACCGGTGTGATAGAGCGGAATGGTCAGCTTCAATCCCTCGATCAGGTCGTCGCGCGCGCCAGCTTTCGGGCTCGCTTTCAGCATCGCATCGATCGCCGCCGCGGGATCTTTTTCGGCGTCCGCGACCGCAAGCGTCGCGGCCCGCATAAACCGGCTGACCAGATCGCCCTGTTTGCCCGCGGTATCCCGCCCGACCACGATCGACGAACTGGCAAGGTTGACGCCGTAATCGGCAAACGGCAGCACCGTGACCGGCTTTTGCGTGGCGGCGGCAATCTTGAGGTTCTGGTCCATGGAATAGCCGAGCATGGCATCGGCCTGGGCGTTGATCACCGCGTTCAGCTTGGCGCGATTGTCGCCTGCAATCACCGTGAGATCGCTTTCCTTCATGCCAACCTTGCCGAGCACCAGCGGCAGAAGCTGCGACAGGGAATCGCCGGGTGTCAGCGCCAGCGACTTGCCGCGAAGGTCCTGCGGCGCTCGGATATTTTTCTCGCTCAGCGAAATGAAGGCCATCGGGCTTCTTTGCAGCAGCACGCCGACGACCTCGACCGGCGCGCCCTTGTCGGCGGCCCTCAGGATCGAGGCCATATCGGCGTAACCAAAAGTGGCCGTGCCCGCCGCAACCGCCTGAACCGTGGGAACGGAGCCCCGCCCCTCCTGGATATCGAGGTCAATGCCTTCCTTGTCGAAATAGCCGCGCTCCTTGCCCAGAAAGAACGGGGCATGCTCCGCATAGAGATACCAGTTGAGCAGGAGTGTCGCTTTGTCCGCCGCCTGCACGTGCCCTGAAGGCATCGCCCATATCAGAGCGGCAGCGAAAATCACGCATCGCTTGAGCAACATTTCTCTCCCCCCGCGGCTGGCGTATTTTTGTTCATACTGACGCCATGGCCGGGACGTGGCAAGGCCGGCCACCCTTGAAATCCCAGCGCAAATGCCGGTTCCGGCAATACCGCTGCCTCATATTGCGGCATGAACCTTGCACTCTCCAAACTGCGAAGTATGCTTCGCATTCAAAGGGCCAGGACACAATTTGCCGGCGCGGTGCGCGCGTATGTCACGCTGATTGGCGCGCCACCGGCTGGAGGAAGGGATAGACTGACCGGAATTCGCATGTCGGGTGCAATATCTGGATTTTGAAAACCAACAAAGAGAGCGGGGAGCCCACCATGATATCAACGATCCGACACCTTTCGACCGCTGCACTGGCAATTGGCCTCCTAAGCAGCACGGCATATGCCGAAACCATCAAGATCGGCGTGAATGAGCCGCTGACCGGCGCCTTCGCCGCCTCCGGCACCTACGTCGTCAACGGCGCCAAGATCGCAGCCGAAGAGATCAACGCCAAGGGCGGCATCCTCGGCAAGCAGATCGAGCTCGTGATCGAGGACAACAAAAGCAATCCGACCGAAGCCGCCGCCGTTGCCGAAAAGCTGATCACCCGCGACAAGGTGCCGGTGATGATGGGCGCCTGGGGCTCCAGCCTCACGCTCGCGGTGATGCCGAAACTGATGGAATACGAGACGCCGATGGTGGTCGAGACGTCCTCGTCGAGCAAGATCACCACCAGCGGCAATCCCTACATCTTCCGCATCGCGCCGCCGGCGCCGGTCGAAGCGGCTGCGTTCAGGCAGATCGTCGACAAGCTCGAACTGAAGAAGGCCGACTTTCTGGTCATCAACAATGACTGGGGCCGCGGCACCGCCGAGGACTTCAGCAGGATGTTCAAGGAAAAGGGCATCAATGTCGGCCTGGTCGAAACCATGGACCAGGGCGCGCAGGACATGAGCGCGCAGTTGTCCAAGATCAAAGGCTCCGATTCCGAAACGCTGATCGTCACCACGGCGGTCGATCAGCTCACGCTGATCTTCAAGCAGGCAGCCGCGCTGGGCCTGAAGAAGAAGATCATCACCACCGGTGGCTCGCAGAATCCGGACCAGATCATCGCCCAGGCTGGCGCTGCGGCCAATGGCACCATGCACCTGACGACCTTCCTGCCCTGGTTCCCGGAGAAGACGCCGAACCCGAAGGCGACCGAATATTTCATCGCCGAGTGGAAGAAGCGCGGCTTCGATTTTGCCGGATGCACCGAGAGCTTCCGCGGCTATGACGGCATCCGCACCGCGGCGGCCGCGATCGAGAAGGCCGGCAAGCCCGAAGCCGCAGCGATCAAGACCGCGCTGTGGGCGATCGACGTCAAGGGCCTCAACGGCGACATCGTGTTCAAGAAGTCCGGTCCGGAAGGCAAGGAAAGCGGCCAGAGCCAGCCGAACGTCTATCTGATCGAGATCAGCGACGGCAAAGTCGGTATGAAGTCGCTGTAATACTGGTGTAATAACGGGGCGAGGCGCGGGTAAACCGCCCTCGCCCTTTGCTTTTCTTGAGCCCTCGGATTGGCGTTGAGCGAGTTTCTGCAACATCTGGTCAATATGCTGGTCCTCGGCGGCACCTACGCGCTGCTTGGGATCGGGCTCACATTGATCTTCGGCATCATGAACGTCGTGAACTTCACCCACGGCGTGCTGTACACGTTCGGCGCCTACATGATGTTCATCGTGGTGCAGCAGTTGGGGATGAACTTCTTCCTCGCTTTGCCGGTCGCCGTCGTTGCAGGCTGGGCGCTCGGTGCCATCATCGAATTGACCTTGCTGCGGCCGCTGCGCGGCTCCGACATTGATACCACCATGCTGGTGATGATCGGCGCCTGGATCGCCATGCAATCCGGCGCGCTCTGGATCTGGGGCGGCGTCGCCAAATCCGTCGCGACGCCATTTCCGGAAGCGCCGTTGGTCATCGGGCCGGTTTCGGTGTCGTGGCTGCGATTGTTCGTGCTGGCGGCCGCGGCGCTCCTGATCGTCGCCACGTATCTCCTGATCAACCGCACCAAGCTCGGCTGCGCGATGCGTGCGACGTTCCAGGATCACGACACCGCATCGCTGATGGGCGTCAATGTTGACCTTATATATACGTCCACCTTTGCGATCGGATCGAGTCTGGCTGCGGCCGCCGGCGCCCTGCTCGGCCCGGTCTATGTGATCTTTCCGCAAATGGGCGACCTCGCCGCCGTCAAAGCCTTTGCGATCGTGATCCTCGGCGGGTTGGGCAACATCACGGGCGCGGTGATCGGCGGCTTCATCCTGGCGCTCGCCGAAGAGCTCGGCGCGGGCTATGTCTCGTCGGGTTACCGCGATGCCATGGGCTTTCTGATCATCATCGCGGTGCTGATCGCCAGACCCACCGGACTGTTCGCGCGTTCGGAGCGCGTCGGATGAAGCTGATCGCAACGCTTGTTTCGATCGCAGCCCTTGCCTCGGTGCCGTTGTGGCTGCGCGATCCCTATCTGATGAATGCGCTGATCACGACCGGGATTTTCATCATCGGCGCGATGAGCCTCAATCTCTTGCTCGGCTTCACCGGCCAGTTGAGCCTGGGCCATGTCGCCTTCTTCGGTATCGGCGCCTATACCAGCGCCCTCACGTCGCTCGGCTTCGATATCGGTGTGTTCGGCGACTTTCATATCGTGCACGAACCCTGGCCGCCGATTGCGGGATTCTTTTTGGCGATCGTGGTGGCGGGCCTCTGCGGCTACCTGGTCGGACGCCTGTCGTTTCGCGTGCGCGGCGCCTATTTCGTCATCGTGACCATTTCCTTTGCCGAAGTCGTGCGTCTGGTGGCGCTCAACTGGGTCGAACTCACGCAAGGCCCGCTGGCGCTGAACAACATTCCCTCCATCGCGATTCCGCTGCCCGGCTTCGACGAGCTGGTGATGCGGACCAAGTTTCACAACTACTATCTGGTGCTGGCGGTGGCCGTAATCGCCCATGTCCTGATCGCGCGCCTCGTCCGCTCGCATTTCGGCCGCGCCATGCGTGGCCTGATGGAAAACGAAACGCTCGCGGTCTCCGTCGGCATCGACGTCACCCGGACGCTGACGCTCGCCGCGGTGATTTCGGCCGCGATCGCGGGCGCCGCCGGCAGCCTTTACGCGCACTATATCCGTATCATCGATCCCGACATCTTCGCCTTCATCAACACCGTCACCATGGTGATCATGGTGATCTCCGGCGGCAAAGGATCGCTCGCCGGCCCGATCGTCGGCGGGCTGATCTTCGGCCTGATGCCGGTGTTCTTAAGGCCGATCATGGCGCCCGAAGCGCAATGGATCGCCTATGGCGGCGTTCTGATTGTCATTCTGTTTCTTCTGCCGCGCGGCATCGTGCCTTCGTTTTCGCGGCTGCTATCGAAACAGCGCGGGCAAGCTCCCGCGCCGGATGGAATGGCCTTCGCCAAGAATGATGCGAAGGAGCCGGCATGACGACGGCCGTACCCGCCTTGAAGGTCGAGCACGTCGCAATTCACTTCGGCGGCCTCGTCGCCTTGTCAGACCTGAACTTTACCGTCGACGAAGGCGAGATCGTCAGCCTCATTGGGCCAAATGGCGCCGGCAAGACCACCGCTTTCAATATCGTCACCGGCTTTCTCGCGCCGACGCATGGCAGCGTCAGCTACCGCGGCACGCCGCTCGACGGATTGAAGCCGCACCAGATCGCCGATATTGGCCTGGTACGCACGTTCCAGCGCACCAGCGTCTTTCCCAACGACACCATCTACGACAATCTCCTGATCGGGCTACACCGGCAAAGCCGCGTTCATCTGCCGGAGGCGCTCCTCGGCCTGCCGCGGGCGCGACTGACTGAGCGAAAAGTGCGCGAACGGGCCCACGAACTCGCCGAATGGGTTGGTCTCGGCCGGCGCATCCACGACCTCGCAGGCTCGCTATCCTATGGCGAGCAGCGGCTGGTCGGCGTGGCACTGGCGCTGGCGGCTGGTCCCTCGATGTTGCTGCTGGACGAGCCGGTCTCCGGCATGAACGCTTCGGAGACGCACACCTTCGTCGAGCTGATCCGCAACATTCGCAGCCGCGGCGTCACGATCCTGCTGGTCGAACACGACATGCCGATGGTGATGAGCGTCTCCGACCGCATCGTGGTCCTCAACTACGGACGCATCATCGCCGAAGGTCCGCCGGATACGATCCGGAACGATCCCGCCGTCATCGAAGCCTATCTCGGAAAGGCGGCGGTGCATGCTTGAGATCAACGACATGGTCTGCGGCTATGGCGGCGTTGCCGCGCTCAAGGGCATTTCACTGCAAGTGAAGACCGGGCAACTGGTGGCGCTGATCGGCGCGAACGGCGCCGGAAAAAGCACAACGCTGCGCGCGATCTCGGGGCTTGTGCCGCCGAGCTCCGGCTCGCTGGTGTTCGAGGGCAAGGACATGACCGGCGCCAAGCCGCCGCGGGTTCTCGCTTCCGGCATCGCGCATTGTCCGGAGGGCCGCCGTGTCTTCCCGCACATGACGGTCGAGGAAAACCTCAACATGGGCGCGTATCTTCGAAGCGACGCGTCGGAAGTCGCCGGCGATCGCGACCGGATCTATGTTGATTTCCCGCGTCTGGCCGAACGGCGGCAGCAAGCTGCCGGCACCCTGTCGGGCGGCGAGCAACAGATGCTTGCGATCGGCCGCGCAATGATGTCGCGGCCGCGCCTGATCATGTTCGACGAACCTTCGCTGGGGCTGGCGCCCAACATCGTCGAGCAAACGTTTGCCATCATCCGCCGCATCCAGGCGGCGGGAACCACCGTGTTACTGGTCGAGCAGAATGCATTCGCAGCACTTGGCATGTGCGACCACGCCTATCTGCTCGAGGGCGGCCGGATCGTGCTATCCGGCCCCGGCACTGAACTGATCGCGAATGAACACGTGCGCAAGGCCTATCTCGGTGGGTGAGGCAAGCGACAAGTCGTCGCCCCCCTCAGGATGGACCCTTGCCTGCGCGCTCGAACGCCTGATCAATCAAGGCATGATCTGCACGCGGGTCGCGGGCACCGATTTGATCCTGATCTGGAACGACGGCCGCGCGGTCGCCTGCGAGCGCGCCTGCCCGCACGAACAGGCCGATCTCAGCCTCGGGCACCTATCACAGGGGCGGCTGGTGTGTCCGCATCATGCCGCCTCGTTCGGTCTCGACGATGGCAGCATTTCGGAAGGTTGGGCGAGCCGGCGGCTGCGCATCTACCCTGTCCGCGTCGAACAAGGATATGTGTGGGTACAACTCGACGCTTCGGCCTGAACTTCCCGGTGGGTTTCGTTGCGCGTCCTGCCAGCGAGATCATTCGACCGTGACGTCGGCCGCTCGCGCAATCTTCCGGTATTTGTCGTTCTCATCCAGAATGAACTGGGAATAGGCTTGCGGAGAGGTCGGCGTGGAAAGGAAGCCGACCTGTTTCAACGCTTCCTGGAAATCCGGCATCGCCGCGATTTTTTGTAAAGCACCCTGAAGCCGGGCCACGATGTCCGGCGGCAACTTCGCCGGACCGGAAAGGCCGTACCACAAATTACCTGTGACCGATGGATAGCCGGCCTCGGCCATCGTTGGCACCTCCGGAAAGAAACTGGACCGCGCTCTATCCAACACAGCCAGCGGACGCAGCTGCCCGGTTTGTATCCCCGACACTTGAGCCGCCGCCGCGTCGAACATCATTTGCACCCTGCCGGCCAGCAGATCGACCACCGCGGGAGCCGATCCCTTGTACGGCACGTGCGTCAGCTTCACGCCCGCTGCGCCCATGAACATCTCGCCCCAGAGCTGCGGCCCGCTGCCGGTGCCGGAAGAGCCGAAATTCAGCTCGGCCGGCCTGGCTCTGGCATAATTGACGAGATCAGCGACCGAGTGAATCGGGAGTGCGGAATTGACACTGAGAATCGCCGGCGCTGTCGCGATCAGGCCAATATGCGAGAAATCCTTCGATGGATCGTAGGTGATGTTCTTGTAGACCGCGGGAGCGATGCTGTGCGTGGCAATCGACGAGAGCAGCAGCGTATAACCATCCGCCGCCGCCCGCGCCGTGAAAGAGGTAGCGATCGTACCGGCTGCGCCGCCCCTGTTTTCGACGACCACATTTTGCTTCAGCACTTCGGAAAGCCGGCTCGCAAACTGCCGTGCGACCAGATCGCCCGCGCCTCCCGCAGGCACCGCAACGATCAAGGTGATCAACCTCTCCGGGTACTCGGCTCGCACGGAATTCGAGATGATCGCAAGCCAGGCTCCAAGAACGAGCCTCATCCAGAGACGCATGATCAACCTCACCTGATTTGTCTATCCGGCCCGGGCAAGATATCCCAGTCGAGTAAATCCGCAAAAGCGCCCTGGCTTGCGCTTCGGGAGCCCTGATGCTTCGCCTCGTTCTGATCGCGTTGTTTGCGGCCGGCGTAGTACCGGCCAAGGCCGAGACCTGGCCGAGGCGGCCGCTGACCATGGTGGTCCCGTTCGCAACCGGCGGTCCGATGGACGCGGTCGCCCGCATTTTGCAATCCGCCCTGAGCGACGCCTTGCAGATGCAGGTGATCGTCGAGAATGTAGGCGGAGCCGGCGGCATGCTCGGCGCGGCCCGCGTCGCCAAGGCGGCGCCGGACGGATATCAATTCTTGCTCGGCAATGTCGGCACGCATGCCGTCAGCCAGACGCTCTACAAGACGCCCTTTTATAACGCGACGGCTGATTTCGCGCCGGTCGTGCTGGTCGCGGAGCTATCGTTGGTAATGGTGGCGCGGAAGGACCTGCCTGCCAGCAATCTGCAGGAATTCATGGCGTACGCGAAGGAAAACCAGAAGACGATGCGATTTGCGTCGGCTGGCGCCGGCTCCGCCACCCATCTCGGCTGCGCGTTGATGAACGCGCGGGTAGGCGTCGATGTCACCCACGTGCCGTATCGCGGCGGCGCGCTGGCAATGCAGGACCTGATTGCCCAGCGGGTCGACTATCTCTGCATCGATACACCGGCCGCGCTTGCTCAAATTGAAAGCGGCGCCATCAAGCCGATCGCCATATTGAGCCACGATCGTTCGCCGAGCTTGCCAGATCTTGCGTCGGCGCATGAGCAGGGATTGACCGGCTTCGAGGCTTCCAACTGGAGCGCATTTTTCCTGCCCAGGAACACGCCTGCCTCTATCGTCCAAAAGCTGCACGATGCCACTGTCGCGGCCATGAACGATCCGACGGTGCGGAAGCGTTTTCAGGAAAATGGCATCGATCTCGTCGGTGACGACCGGCGATCATCAGCCTATCTTGCCCGGTTCGTCACCGGCGAAATCGCCAAATGGGCCGGGCCGATCAAGTCCTCCGGCCTGGTTCTGGAATAAAAAATCTGGAGATCGACGTGAAGATCAGGCTCATGGAAAACTTCCGCGCGCTCTTCTATGCGCCGTATTACGCCATTCACGCGCTTGGCTTCTACGCGCGGGAAGGCGTCGACGTCGAACTGGTCTCCAGCCACGCCCCGGGCGACGCCATTGCGCACCTGACAAATGGTACGATCGATCTCACCTGGGGCGGCCCGATGCGCGTGATGACGGCGCATGATCGGGACGAGCAAAGTCCGCTGGTATGTTTTGGCGAGGTCGTATCCCGAGATCCCTTCTTCCTGATCGGAAACGTCGACCGGTTTGAGCTTTCCGATCTTGCGCATCTGCGTTTTGCGACTGTCTCGGAGGTGCCGACGCCGTGGATGTGCCTGCAACAGGACTTGCGCGACGCCGCCATCGATCCGGCTATGATCCCGAGAGTTCACGACCGAACCATGCCGGATAACTACACGGCGCTCCGCGAAAACGAGCTCGACGTGATGCAGGCGTTCGAGCCGTTTGTCTCGCGCGCTGAAATAGAACAAGCCGGCACGGTGCTGTATGCAGCCAGTTCGCGGGGGCCAACCGTCTATACTTCCTTCATCACGACGCGAAACAAAGCCGCCGCACATCGTGATGCACTCCTCGCCGTGACCCGCGCGCTGGCCAAGATGCAAGGATGGCTCACCGCCCATAACGGAACGGAGCTCGCCGAGGCCGTCGCTGCCTTTTTTCCCGATGTACCCCAAGAGCTGCTCGCTCGTTCGCTACAGCGCTATCTCGATGCGGGCCTGTGGGCGCGCGACACCGCCATGTCGAGACAGGGCTTTGACCGCCTCGGCCTGAGCTTCCTTTCGGGGGGCGCCTTGAGACGCCCGCCGGTTTTCGAAACCTGCGTCGATTCAAGTCTGGATTGACGGCTTCAGGATACAGTGTCGGCCGGGAATTTGTCGCGCCAGTGATGCGCGATATCGGCGCCCGTACAGAACCAGACATCGTCGAAGCTGCGCATATAGTCGAGAAGCTTGATCAGGCCCATGCAGCGCCCGGGCCGGCCAATCAGCCGGTCATGCAGTCCGATCGAGAGAAGCTTCGGCGATCCGTTCCGCCCTTCACGATGCAGGACGTCAAAGGCGTCGCGCATGTAGGTGAAAAACTGTTCTCCGGTCGAAAACCCGCTGTTCTCGTTGAACCGATTGTCGTTCGCCTCGTAGGAATAGGGAATGACGAGGTGCGGCTTGCCCTCGACTTCAAGCCAGTAGGGAAGTTCATCCGCAAGCGAATCCCGGTCGTACAGGAAACCGCCGGCCTCGACGAGAAGACGGCGCGTGTTCGGGCCGGGACGCCCCGTCATCCACCCCACCGGCCGCCAGCCCGTCAAATTCGTCAGTATCTCGACCGCCCGCTTGATATGCAATCGCTCAACGTCCTCAGGGACCGCGCCGTAATCGATCCAGCGATATCCGTGACTGACGACCTCGTGGCCGCGATCGACAAACGCCTTCGCCAGCCGCGGGTTTTGCTCCAACGCCCGCGCGACCCCGAGAACGCTGGTCTTGATCTTGAATTCGCGAAAGACGTCCAGAACGCGCCAGACGCCACGCCGGCTGCCATACTCGAAAACCGATTCCACGAGCGGAACGCGTGCGCCCACCTGTGTGCCGACGCCGATGTCATTGAGCATTCCTTCCGAGATGTCATCGCCGTTCACGAGCGTGGCTTCGCCGCCGCCCTCGACGTTCAGATTGAAGTTGACGGCGATCGCAGCGCCGCCCGGCCACGCCGGATTGGGCAGCGTCTCGCCGTACCCGACCAGGTCACGTGCGATCATGGGATCCGGCTTGGGCTTGAACATCTGCCGCCTCCTGGCGAAACGACCCTTAAGTGTTATGACGGTGGTGTCAGCGGCGCGGTGCAGGGATCATAGCAATAGAACCAATCGGTGTCGGTCGGACCGCGCATCCAGCTGTTCTCGATGGAAATGCGCTGAACATCGGCGACGCGAGGAATGCGGGTTGCCTCATAGCACCGGAAAGCCTCGGCCGGCTCGTCGAATGTCGCGAGACAGCGGCTGAGGATCGCGCCATCCTCGACCGCCATGGCGCCGCCAGCCGCCATATAGGGACGCATCGGATGGCAGGCGTCGCCGAGCAACACGATACGGCCGCCACTCCAGCGATCGTTGCGTTCCCGATCGTAGATCGGCCAGACGCTCACGTCTTCCGCCGCTTCGAGCACGCGGCGCAAGTCGTCGTGAAAGCCGTCAAACGCCGCCAGGAATTCATCGCGCGACGAGGGCAGCGACGCGGCATCGCTGTCCCACGTCGCTTGCGGGACAACGCCAATGGCATAGATCTCGTCACGCCGGCTTGTCATGAAATAGGGGAGAATATGCCGGTCCCGGCCCCACCACTTGGTGCAGTCGGGAATCTCGAATCCGCGCAGGCTCTCGGTTGCGAAGATCGCGCGGTGCGCAACAGAGCCAACGAAGCGCGGAGCCTCGTTGCCGAGCAGAAATTCACGAACCCTGGATCGGATACCGTCGGCGCCAATGACGATGTCGGCCTCGGTTTCGACGCCGTTGTCGAAAACCAGGCGAACCGAATGGCTCGTCTCCTTCAGATCGATCAGACGAGAGTTGAAGATGATCGTTCCCGGCGTGACGACGTGTTCCAGCACCGCGTGCAGATCGCCGCGGTGAATGTTGAGATACGGCCCGCCAAAGCGTTCTTCGCTCGCAGCATCGAAGATGATCTCGTACATCTTTTCGCCGCTGTCCCAGGCGCGACTGATATAGCTGTGCGGTTTGATGCCAGCTTCGACCAATGCGCCTTCAGCGCCCAGCCGGCGAAGCGCTTTCATGACGTTGGCGCTGAGGATAATCCCCGCCCCGATACGGGAGAACGATGGCGCCTGCTCATAGACGGTCACGTCAAAACCGGCTCGTTGCAGGAAGCCGGCTGCGCTCAAACCGCCGAGTCCCGCGCCGACGACCGCAATGCGTTTCTGATTTTTCATTGCACCAATGTTGACTCAGCCTGGCGAACAAAACGCGCGAACCAGACCATTTTCATGCGACGTCGAACGATTCGAGGGTATGAACGGCCTTTCTGGCTGTCAAGCCAAGCCGCCGTCCACCGACTGAACCGCTCGCCGGGTGCGGCCCGCATCGCTTAAATCATTTCACTGCGCAGCATGCTTCGCAATTTGGCAGGGCTGCATTCAAATTGGACGTGCCACGGCATTGACCCCCTCCCGCAAATTTTCTAGCGTTAACTCGTTTGAGTTAAAGCGAATTCACACGCGAGCCGCCGCAGCTGGTTCTCATAGAGGTTGCGCCTCAACCCAGGAGTTCCGTCATGAGCGTACTGGCCCGACTTTACGCTTTGGCAGTCCTGGGGCTTGCTCTCGGCGGCGTTGCTCTTGGCGGCGTCGCGGCGGCCCATGCCACGGACGTAAACTTCATCACGGACTTCGGATACAACGGACGGCATTCCTATTTCTACGTCGCCCTCGACAAGGGGTACTACAAGGCCGAGGGATTGAACGTCACCATACTGCGCGGTCAGGGCTCGATCGACGCCATCAAGAAGGTCGCCTCGGGCGCCGCCATGATCGGCTTTGCCGATGCGGGCGCACTCGTCCTCGCGCGCAGCAACGATGCCATTCCGGTCAAACTGCTGGCGGTGGTCTATGCCAAGCCACCGCACGCCATCTTTGCCCTCGCCGACAGCGGCATCAAGACGCCCAGGGATCTCGAGGGCAAGACGGTTGCGGACTCCGCGTTCAGCGCCATTCCGTTGATCTTCAACGCCTATGCGCAGGCGGCCGGCGTCGATCCCAAGAAGGTCAAGTGGGTTTCCGCCGAAAGTGCGTCGCTGCCGTCCCTGTTGGCGACGGGCCGCGTGGATGCGATTGGCCAATTCACGGTCGGCGAGCCGCTGATCGATGCGTCGGTCCGGCCGCGTAAACTCATCCGCCTCGCCTACAAGGACGGCGGGCTCGATTATTACGGCAACGGACTCATCGCCACCGAGCAGACGATCAAGGAAAATCCCGATCTGCTGAAGGCTTTCGTACGTGCGACACTCAAGGGGATGCGCGATGCGTTCGCCAATCCCTCCGAGGCCGGTGTGATCCTCAATAGATATCACAAGGAGATTTCGCCGGAGGTTGGAACGGGCGAAACTGAACTTGTGAAAGAGCTTGCGGTCTTGCCAGACCGTCCGCTCGGCGCGATCGATGAAGAACACCTCAAGCAGACCATCGACATCGTGGCTAAATCATATCCCATCAATCGCCCCGTCGATCCGAAAGACATGTTTGCACCGGGGTTCATCGAATGATGGGTGAGCATCCGGCCGCAATCGTCTCGTCCGCGGCCGGGACGAACGCGGGCGGCTCTTGGAGCAGCGAAACCGCAGCCATCGAGCTTTTCGGTGTTACCAAGACTTTCGGCGACGGCCCGAAGGCCACACCGGCGCTGGGTCCTCTTGATCTTGCGATCGAGACCGGAAGTTTCGTCTCGATCGTTGGCCCTTCCGGCTGCGGGAAATCGACCCTGCTCAGATTGATCGCCGGCCTGGAAAAACCAACGGGTGGCCGGTTGCGGCGATACGGAGATGAACTCGACGGCCCCTCCCGCAAGGTCGGCATCGTCTTTCAGGATCACGTGCTGTTTCCCTGGGCAAGCGTGCTTGAAAACGTCATGCTTCCTGCCGACGTTCTCTCGCTACCGAAAGCCGCTGCGCTGGAGCGCGCGCACTGGTTGCTCGAATTGACCGGCCTGAAGGACTTCGCCGGCCACAAGCCGCACATGCTGTCCGGCGGCATGAAACAGCGGGCCGCCTTCTGCCGCGCCGTTCTGGCCGATCCGCAACTGCTGCTGCTGGATGAGCCGTTCGGTGCGCTCGATGCGCTGACCCGCGAAGAGCTCTCGCTTGAACTGTCGCGGCTGTGGCAGGAGCTGGGGCGCACGGCGCTGCTCATCACCCACGATCTGGGGGAAGCTATCCTGCTTGGCGACCGCATCGTCATCATGTCGGATCGGCCTGGTCGCATCCGGCTGGACATGAGAGTCGATCTGCCGCGACCGCGCGACGTCCATACGATGAAGGACCCCCGCTTCATCGAAATCCATCAGATCGCGCGGGATCTGCTTTTCACACGCCAGCGGAATTAACTTGGATACGTCCTGGAAAGCAATTTCAGCCCGCGCAACGACGCCGCTGATCTGTCTCGTGCTGACGATCCTGTGGGAGGCCGGCACGCGGGCTTTTCATATTCCGGGCTGGATCCTTCCAGCGCCGACCGCCATCTTCGCCATGGCGAAGGAATGGGCGCCGGAACTGCTTTACAACACCTATGTCACGGTGCGGGAAACCATCATCGGGTTCGTGCTGGCGCTCGTCCTGTCGCTGCCGCTCGCGGTTATCATCGCATTCACGAGCACCGCGCGACGGCTGCTTTATCCCATTCTGCTCGGACTACAGTCGGTTCCGAAGGTGGCACTCGCGCCGTTGGTCATTCTGTGGCTGGGAATCGGAAACTGGCCCAAGATCGTTATCGTGGTCCTGGTCTGCTTCTTCCCGATACTCGTAAACGTCGTGGCGGGATTCGAAGCCGTTCCAAAGCCGATGATGGATCTGATGTACTCGCTCCGGGCTTCAAAACTTGCCATCTTTCGCCGCCTGCGCGCCCCGATCGCAATGCCGCATCTCTTCACCGGCTGCAAGATTGCCATCACCTTCGCCGTGATCGGCGCGGTCATCGGCGAGTTTGTGGCAGCGCAGGAGGGATTGGGCTACATGATCCTTGTGTCGACAGCCCAGTCGCAAACCCCTCTGGCGTTTGCGGCGATCCTCCTCCTCACCTTCATCAGTATCGCGCTCTATTATGCGATTGAATTTCTGGAAAAGAAGTTCGTGACCTGGCACCCGTGAGCCGATCCAACGGGCATGCAACCGTCAGTGCGGCTCACAGCCCGAGATAGCTTTCCCTCACCTGCGCCGACCCCAGCATTTCGTTCGCCAACCCATCGGCCACGATAGCCCCGTCCTCCAGGACATACGCATAGTCGGCAATCTCCAGCGTCGAATGCACATCCTGCTCGACCAGACAGATCGTAATGCCACGCCGACGGACTTCGACAATGGTCTCGAACAGCATTTGTGCGGTCGATGGAGCGAGGCCGAGGCTCGGCTCGTCCAGCAGCAGTAATCTCGGGGCCGCCATGAGCCCTCTCGCAATCGCAAGCATCTGCTGTTCGCCGCCAGACAAAGAGCCCGCCCGGACATTCCGCCGCTCACGCAGGCGCGGGAACAACTCATACATTTCGGCGGCGCGGGCATCGGCTCCGGCGTGGGCCCGAGAGGAATAGGCGCCAATTCGTAATGTCTCCTCCACGGTAAAGTCCGGGAAGACGAGGCGCCCCTCCGGAATCAGGACGATGCCTTCCGCAACCCGCAAATGTGTCGGCGTCAGCGTGACATCCTTGCCGGCGAAGGAAATCTGTCCAGAGCTGGCTGATAGTAATCCAGCGACGGTGCGCATCATCGTTGTCTTACCCGCGCCGTTGCTGCCGATCACGGCCGTGATCGAATGTTCCGATACGGAAAACCCGACGTGTTTGAGAACCTGAACCGGTCCATAACCCGCATCGAGATCCCTCACCGAGAGCAATTCGGTCATGATGCGCGCTTTCCGAAATAGGCGGATATCACGCGCTGGTCGACAACGATATCGTTCGGCGCTCCCTCGGCAAGTTTTTCGCCGTGATGCAGCACGACGATTCGGCTGCACAATTTCATCAATGCGCGCATCACGTGTTCGATGACGATCAGCGTGAGGTGGTAGCGCTGATGGACATGCCGTATCATGTCGAGCGCAGCAGCGACCTCCGTCGCGGTCAAGCCCGCCAGCACCTCATCCAGCAGCAACAATCGCGGCCCGGTGGCTATGGCGCGCGCGATTTCAAGCCGCTTGCGTCCGGCGAGGGTCAGTGTTCCAGCCAGATGATCGGCCTGACGGGCGAGACCCAGCTCCTGCAAGATGGCGAAAGACCTCGCCTCGGCAGCGGCGCGCGCGGGTTCGGCTTGATGACCATGCATCGCGGCGACCACGAGGTTCTCCAGTACAGTCAAGCCAACGAAAGGTCGCACGATCTGGAACGTCCGCGCGATTCCAAGGCGGTTGATCTGGTAGGCGGACATCTGATCGATCCGCGCGCCGGCAAACCAGATTTCGCCGTTGGTAACAGGCTGCGTACCCGCGATCAGGCTGAAGGCTGTGGTTTTCCCCGCACCGTTAGCGCCCATTAGGCCAACGATCTCGCCCTCCTCGACGTGCAGGCTGAAATTGCGGATTGCGGAAACGCCGCCGTAGGACTTGCTGACGTCGTCAAGGCGTAAAAGGCTCACCGCGCGCCTCCCCTGCCCCAGGACCGAAGCTTTCCGTAGATGCCTTCCGGCGCGAACAGCACAAAGCCGACCAGAAGCACGCCCAGAATGATCATGTAGAGCTCGGGCGCTCTCGCCCAGAGCAATTCCGATAATGCCACCAGAAACACCGTACCCAACAGCGGGCCGGGAACGTCGTCACTGCCACCGAGAACCGCAATCGTCACGATCGTGAAGGATGTCACCGGACTGAAGGATTGCATCGGCTCGAAATAAGTGAAGCGAAGGCTCATTAGCGCGCCCACCATCCCCGGAACAATGGCCGACAGGCCAAAGATGACAAGCTTGGTCCTGGCGGTATTGACGCCGACGGCTTCGGCCGCGATTTCATCTTCGCGAATAGCGATCAGTCCGGTTCCGAGTCTGGACCGGCGTAATGCATAGAGACCTGTCGTGCTGAGCACGGCCAGAAAGAGCATGGCAACGAACAGTTCGCGCAGGCCTGGCGCGCCGATCAGGAGCCGCCCGTTTCGCCCAAGCGCGGCCTCGATGCTGACGACGATATATTTGACGAATTCGGCCAGGCCGAACGTCAGAATCACGAAGTAAGGCCCGCGCACGCGCAGTGAAGGCCAGCCGAGCAGCAAGGCGACCGCGCCGGCTGCGAGACCGGCTGCGACGACGGAAAGCCATATCGGCAGTGTTTGCCAACCGGCGACCATGACATAGGCCCCGACACCATAAAATACGGCATGGCCCAGCGAGATATATCCGGACAGGCCGGAGAAAGCGGCCCAGCTTTGCACCAGGGCAATCCACATCACCAGCGTCAGCCCGACGCCGACCGCATATTCGTCGCCCCACGTCACGAGCATCGCGCCGGCTGCGACGGCCGCAACCAGCCCGCTGATGAACGGCAGATGCCGACGCGTTTCCGCCCGCTTCATCTGGCTACGACCGCACGGCCAAGCAACCCCTCCGGCTTGACGAGAAGGACCGCGATAAACACGCCGTAGACAAGGATCGACCGAAAGCTCGATGAGATAATGGCCGTGCCGTAGACTTCCACCGCTGCGAGCAGCAGCGCGCCCAATAGCGAACCGAACAGATTGCCCAGACCACCGAGGGTAATGATGACAAAGGCGGAAATCGTGAACGGAAATCCGATGAACGGTGTAATTTCCTGCACCATGCTCACCAGCACGCCGGCTAGCGCCGCCAGCGCAAAGCCAAGGGCGAACACCATGATATTCAACCGATCAATGTCAATTCCCACCAGGGCAGATGCGTCGCGCTGCTGGATCACGGCGCGCACCGCGCTTCCTGCGCGGGTGTATCGAAAAAAGGCCAGACACAGCAGGCAGGCTGACGACGCCACACCAAACAGGATCAGACGGTTGGCCGTCATCGCCACGTTGCCGATGTTGATCACCTGATCCAGGTACACGTAACCCCGTTGGGTAGACGTAAATAACAGCGCCATCACGTTTTGAAAAATGACCGAGACACCAAAGAAGATCAGGAGCGAATTCGCCTCGACGCGCGCGGCAAGCTTCGGCGATCGCAGCAGGCGCCGAAACAGAACGAGGTAAATGAGCATGCCCAGGCACGCCCCGAGAGCGGGCGCGATCAGCATCGATAGCAGCGGGCTGATCCCGAGATGCGTGAAGCTCCAGTAGGTGACATAACCACCGAGCATCACGAATTCGCCGTGAGCGATGTTGAGCAAGCGCATGGTGCCATAGACAAGGTTGAGGCCCATTGCGACGAGCGCATAGAGAGAGGCGAGTGCCAAGGCGGCCGCGAGCAGCTGGCCAGACAGCAGCACGCTCATGCTTGGCACTCGCTACGCATTCAGTTCTGCGACCAGGCAGGCTTCTTGATCATCTTTGCGGTCTCCTCGGATGCCGGCCAGATGATCTGCGCCTCGCCTTTCTGGAATTGCAGATACATCGTGGGCGTGGTGACGTTCTCGACGCCGTTGAACTTCACGGGACCATTGATGGTGTCGAAGGTATCCGAAGCGATCTCCTGTCTCAACTTGTCCTTGTCGAGACCGACCTTCTTGACGGCCTGTTCGAGGACCTCGATCGACATCCAGGCCAGAGCCGAATCCAGATAGTCCGGCGGCTCGTTGAATTTCTTGAAATAGGCATCGTAGAACGGTTTGGCTTTGGGCCACTTTGCCTGCGCCGGCGACCAATGGCCCATGGTGATGGTGCCATCGAGATTGGAGCCGAAGATCTTGGAGAAGAAATGATCGGTCGGCCCGATCAGGACCAGTTGGAACGGCGCATTGATGCCGAGTTCGCGTTCCTGCTTCATGAACAACACCGAATCCGGCGGATAGGACAGCGACAGAATAGCGTCCGGGGCCGCCTGCTTGATCTTGGTGAGTGTCGCCGTCATATCCTTGGTGTCGGGCGCATATTCCTCGTTGACGACGACCTTGAAGCCACCGTCCTTCTCGATCGCGGGCATCAGGTATTTCTTGAATTCCTGCGAAAACGGCAGTTGCAGGGTGTTGATGGCGACCGTCTTGACGCCTGCGGACTTCATCATCTTGACGAGCTCACTCGCAAGATGATCCGGAATGGCCGAGGTCGTAAACCAGATATTGCCCGGCTTGACGTCACGGATCGTGGTCGATGCCGCCGAATTGCCTACGACCGGAAAATGATACTTCTCCAGAATGCCGACGATCGAAAAATGAAAAGGCGTGCCCCACGGCGCGAGCAGCAGATCGACCTTGTCGCTGGTAATCAGCTTCTCATATATCGCCGGCGCCTTGCCGAAATCTGACTGATCGTCATAGACCACAAACTGAACCGGCCGCTTGACGCCGCCGACGTCGATGCCGCCGTCGGCTGCGACCTTGTCCGCCCAAAGCTGATAGGCATTGAGCTGGGTTTGCGCGGCGGGCGCGAAAGGACCGGTTTTCGAGATCGCATAGCCGATCTTGATGGGATCCTCGGCCGACGCCAAGTGGGGTAGTGCTGCCGCAAATATCGCGGCGAGGAGAAGTCTTTTCATCCGGATACCCTCTCGCTTTGGTCGTTAATGCCGCAAAATCCACTCGACAGCCCGCGGCACCCAAGGCCCCTTCGATTCGCCACCGGCATAGCTTGCAGTAAAATGATCTCGCCCCTGGAGCACGAGCCACTCGACTTCGCCGCCGGCGGCGCGCAGCGCGTCCTCCATGCGAACCGACTGGCTCATGAGATGAGGAAAATCTTCACTGCCGTGAGCGATGAAAAATGGGCCAGGTTTGCCGCTGATATTGGTAATCGGACTGGCCGGCCCTTCGCTGCCCGAATCGGGAGGGCCAAGGAAGCGCGGCCTCATCGTGAGTTCGGACTGCGGACCGAAGTCGAACACGCCCGAGATCGGCAAACAGCCGCGCAGCGCGATATCGGAGCGCGTCAGCGCCATGAGGGCTGCATAATGTCCACCGGCCGAATGGCCGCCGACAAAAACCCGCAACGGGTCACCGCCAAATGAGCGCGCATGCCTGGCCACCAAAGCCACTCCCGCGGCGGCGTCATCAAAGCCGGCCGGAAATACATGCTGCGGAGCCAGCCTGTATCCAATGCTTGCGAACGTGATTCCGGCATCCGCGAAGGCCGGCGCCATGAACGCCATCCATTCCTTGTAGCCATTGGTCCACCCGCCCCCGTGAATGAACGCAAGCACCGCGCCATTTGGTTTTTGCGCGTTCCAGATCGTCACGCTCTGGTACGGATCAGGTCCATATGAAAATTCTTTTCCCCCGATGACGGAGGCACCGCGCTTCATCACCTCGTCATGATAGAGGCGTGCGGGCGGCGAAAACGGTTCCTGCGCGGGATAATCTTCAGGACGCATGAGGCTCTCCTGCGTCGAGCATCGCAAAAAGCACCCGCTCGGGGTGGCGGGAAGCCGGCGCAAGCGACGGCCGCATGCCCCCGCTATGCCGTTCATGACGGCCGGCGCGACGGCGCAGATGGGAATTTCGCCGATGCCCTTGGCGCCGAACGGGCCATCCGGCTCCGGATCTTCGATGAGAAGAGCATGGACCTTGGGCGGCACATCAAGTGTCGTCGGTACTTTGTAGTCCATGAGGCTGGGGTTGGCGATCTTGGCGCCATCCCATACGACTTCCTCGCAGAGGGCGAAGCCGAGCCCCTGGACAAAGCCGCCCTGTATCTGTCCCTCGACGGATCCGGGATTGATGGCCTTTCCGACGTCACACGCCGACCATGCTTCATTGACGGTGACCTTGCCGGTCGCCTCATCGACTTCGACGTCGCAAACGATTGCCGAAAATGAGAACACGCCGATCTGCGGAAATGGCACTCCGGTTGCGATGGTCCGCTTCGGATCAATCGTCTGCTGGTCGTACATCACGCTGGCCGACCCCATGATGGGACCGCCAACCGCCCAGTGCGCCCGAAGCGATAGATCCTGGAAACTCAACTCGCGTTCCGGAATGCCGACGATCCCGATCTTGCCGCCCGGACGCAGCGTGAGGTCCGCGGTCGAGCACTCGAAAATATCGGCAGCGTGGGTCTTGAGTTTTTCCTCCACCTCAGCCGCCGCCGCAACGATCGCCCGTCCGACCATATAGGTTACGCGGCTGGCGGTCGTTCCCCAATTGTAAGGCGAACTGTCAGTGTCGGGACTGCCGATGACAACGCGATCGACCGGGATTTCCAGTGAGGCGGCGCACATCTGCGTCAGCACGGTATCCGAGCCCTGTCCGATATCGACGGCCCCGGTGTTCAGAACGATCGTGCCATCTTCGAGGACGCGAACGATCGCAGCCGTCGCCAGCAAGCCGCTGATGTGAGAGGAACAGGCCAAACCAAGACTGCGACGTTTGCCGGGCGCGGCCGGCAGCTTGTCACGGCGATTCCACCCGGAAGATTCACGAACGGCTTTCAGGCAACCTACAAAGCCGTCGGAGTGGACGGGCCCGCCGCCGACCCAGCTGTCACCCTTGCGCGTAGCGTTCTTCAATCGAAGCTCGAGCGGATCCATGCCGATTTTTTCGGCGATCTCGTCGATCTGGATCTCGGTCGCGAACGACACCTGCGGATTGCCGAAACCCCTGAAGGCCCCAAACCGGATCTTGTTGGTGTAATACAGCCGCCCTGCCGCGCGCACATTCGGAATCCGGTATGGCCCACGCGCCATCAGCAACGAAAAGCCCATCACGCCCGGGCTGTCGTCACCATATGCCCCGCAATCGACGACAATATCCACTTCACGTGCGACCAGCGTGCCGTCGCGCTTTGCGCCGGTTTTTGCCCGGATCCGATAAGGGTGCCGGTGGCGGACGATTTCAAAGTCCTCTTCCCTGCTGAGGATGAGCTTGACCGGCCGGCCGCTGTCGATCGCAAGCGCCGCCGTCATCGCCTGAACATGCATTTCCATCTTGTTGCCGAAGCCGCCACCCACCCGAGGGGTCACGCATCGCAACTTTGACATCGAAAGGCTGAGCGCCTCGCAGACGTTGGCCTGGACGCGGAATACGGATTGGTTGGAGGACCACAACGTCACCCGACCGGTCGAATCGATTTCCGCCAGCGCCCCACATGGTTCGATGGCCACGTGCGCCTGCGCTTGCGTCTCGAACTCGCCCTCGACGATGACGTCGCAATCCGACCAGGCGCGCTCGATATCGCCTTCCGCAAAGGAGGTCGACCAGGCCAGATTTCCGCCGCAGTCCGTGTGATGCACGCGAAAATAGGATTCGTTGTCTTCATGAATGACCGGCGCGGACGCCGCCATGGCCTCATCAGGCGTCAAGACCGCTGGCAGCTCCTCGTATTCCACCTCGATCATGCGGGCGGCGCGGCGAGCCGTTTTTTCATCTTCGGCCGCAACAATGCAGACGGGTTCGCCGACGTAGCGAACTTTTCCGGCCGCCAGGACGGTTTCATCCTTGATGAAGGGACCGAACTTCCCGCCCTTGAAATCCGAACCGGTCAAGACGCTGACCACGCCGGGAAGTTGCTTGGCAGCGCGCACATCATAGGATTTGATGCGAGCGTGGGCGTACGGACTGCCAAGGATGGCGCCATACAGCATGCCGGGCCGGTAAAGGTCGGCGATGTAATGCGCCCTGCCCGATACCTTTTCGCGGCTATCCAACCGGGGAATGCTTTGTCCGACCACGCTCACGGGTGCATTCCTTCGTTGGCGCGACAGACGGCCTCGACAATCTTGGTGTAACCGGAACAACGGCACAGGTTGCCGGAAAGCGCCGATCGGACTTCGTCCGGGGTCGGGTGCGGATTTTCGGCCAACAGCGCATGCGCGACCATCAGCATTCCGCCGGTGCAAAATCCGCACTGGACGGCGCCAAAGTCGATGATGGCCTTCTGCAAGGCCGTCAGTGATTTTCCATCCGCCAGCCCTTCGACCGTGGTGATTGATCGGTTCTGGGTCAGGACCGCCAGCGACAGGCACGAGCGAACCGGCTGATCATCGACCAGCACCGTGCAGGCTCCGCAAACTCCCTGGTTGCAGCCACGCTTTGGCCCGGTGAGATGAAGCTCGTCGCGCAACACCTCGAGCAGCGTCTGATCCGAGCCGGCGCGAGCCGCCCGCTGCGAACCGTTCACACATAGTTCGATGAGCTGCGGCCTGCTCATGCGACCTCGGCTTTTTCTGCGTGTTGGATCTGTGAAATCGCCTTCACGAGCAGCCGCGGCAGCACGGTGCGACGATATTCGGCCGATGCACGCACGTCGTCGACGGGGTCGCTGATGGCAACCAGCATACGGCCCGCTTCCGAAATCAGCGAAGGACTCACGGAGGTTCCTTCGAGCAAAGCTTCCGCTTCCCGCAGGCGCAGCGGGGCGGGCCCGCATCCGCCCACCGCCATGCGAATGAACGTGCAGATATCGCCTTCGAACTTCGCCATGATCGCAATCGAAACAATCGCGAAATCACCGGAAACTCGCGCCAGTTTCTCGTAATGGCCGACCGAGCCAAGCGGCGCGGCCGGAACGTTGATCGACGTAACAATTTCGTCGGGAGCAAGCGCGGTGGTGTACCAATCCGTGACGAAGTCGGCGATGGGAAGCGATCGGCTGCCTTCAGGTGAGGCAATGTCGATTATCGCTTCTGCGGCCGTAAGCGCGGCGAGGTAGTCGGCCGCAGGATCCGCAAACGAAATCGACCCGCCCATCGTGCCCATATTGCGGACGACGCGATTGGCGATACGCACCGCGGCAGAAGGCACGACGCGCTGCCCATCCTTGAAGCAAGCCGAAGTCGCGGTGTCGACGTGGCGCGTCATCGCGCCGATTCGAACCCGGCCATCGGCTTCGCGCACGATCCCGGACAGCGCCGGGATCTGCCGCAAGCTGATCAAGGCGGCCGGCTCGACCAGGCCCGCATTCATCATCGCGACGAGCGTGGCGCCCCCGGAGATGCAGCGGGCGCCCTCATGCTGGACCAGAAGTCCAACCGCCTCTTCGATCGTTTGTGGAAGGAAGAGATCCATCGATGTTACTTGTCTACCGCGGCATGTTCAATTTTTTGTCTGAAGGCGACCGCAAAGTCGTGGCCGAGGCTTTCCGCCTTTTTCTTCATGACACCGAGGCCGAATTTGCCGAGGCGACCGACCACCGCGACTTCGGATGAGTAATGCAGTTCGGTGGTCTCGGCATCGAGCGCAGTCAGTCGCAGCACATTCTCCGAAGACAGCGAACTGGCCCTGCCCCCTTCCTCGCCCCGGGAACGAGAGCGCACTTCCTCGAATTCGATTTCAGAGATCACATCGATATCGATCGCGAAGTCCGCCTTGATGGGGCCGAGCTGCACCCGGATTCTGGCCTTGTAATTGGTTGGACTGATGACCTCGACGTCGTGGCATCCTGGCAGGCACGAAGCCACGATGTCCGGGCTGCGAATCGCCTGCCAGACACGATCGCGAGGGGCGGCAATGGAAAAGCGATCCTCGATACGCATATCGATCGCGCCCTAGCGTGCTTCGCGCTCGACCACCATCGCCGGGTCTACGAGACGACCTTTCTCGATCACCACCTCGTTGTCGAGAACAACGGTGCAATCCCGCATCGGCACGTCATAGTGGCCGCGGGTATTTCGCTTGCCGCCGCCCTGGCTATTCGGCCCGGTGGAGAACAGGAAGTTGCCGGGGAAAGTGCGTGCGGCTGCGCGGCTGCGTTCGGGCTCGTCACCGTTGAGCGCAATTCCGTACCACAGCGATTGCGGATTGAGGCCCCAGCCCAAATGCGACACCGCAAAGGGATCGCGATCGTCGGGAGAGGATTTGTTGTCGTTCAACCAGTCCCGCATCAGCTTGGCATCGAGGCCGCCGTCGATCTTGGTGACGAAGCCGTCGCGGATATCGAGGCGAACAGGATCCTGGACGTACCGGCAGTAGGGAAGAATGATGATGTCACCAGGCTGGAAAACGACGGTGCCGTTCGCGGTCCCTTCGTTGGGAAACGTGTGAACATGCCCGGCGCCCCAATGGTCGAAATGGCCGGGTTCGTCGGCATAACCCCACTGACTCATCACCGGATATTCGCCGCAGGTGTACGTGAAATCGGTTCCGGCATCGCTTACGACGTGGACCTTCTTGGTCTGGCTCAGCCGCTTGTGCGCATGTTTGACGGCGTCCTTGAGACCCTTGGGCGACATCAGATGATCGAGATCGTCTGGCGCATCGATGATCATCAGGACGCGCGTGCCGCCATTCATGACCTCCTTGAGCCACTTCGTGAATAATGGAACGTGGAAGATAACAATGATATCGGCGGCGCGAACAGCCTCCAACGTCCCCTTGCACTTGCCGATGGTGGGGACGCCGACCTTGGTCCATGAGGGGACCGAATTGACGCACATCTCATAGACGTCGGCGCCCAATTCATCCGCGGCGGCGAACGCAGCCTGGATATATTCGCGTCGGGTCGTCAGGTCGCTGACCAGCGCGATCGTTTCGCCGCGCTGCACCTTGCAAAGCTCGAACTGCCGCCGATAAAGAAAGGCCAGACCTGCGGGATTTCCCTCGGGCGCGCGAATGGCTGCCTGCAACATTGGTCACCTCCATTGTCCAAACTTGAAAATGTTCTTGATCGAGATCAAAAGCCTTGTGGGCAGAACTGTCAATACCAAATGTCATTCGTTAAACGCCCATTCCTTGACCAGGGACCGGAACCCGCTTGGCGAAGCCGTAGGATTTAGCAATGGCGCAAGTTAAAAAGCCGGCCGTACGCGAAGCGATCCTCGGCGCGGCACATCGCCTGTTTCGCGAACAGAGTTACAACGGCACGACTCTCAGTCAGATCGCCGGTGAGGCCGAGATATCCACGGCGAACCTCTATTCGTATTTTCCTTCGAAGTTCGACATTCTCTATTCCATCTACGACCCCTGGCTTCGAGAGCGCCTCAAGCGACTCGAGATCGAGCTCCTGGCGATACGTAATTCCCGCAAGAGGCTCAAGCATCTGATCGCGGTGATCTGGCGCGATATCCCGGCGGAAGAAAACGCGTTCGCCAACAATATTATTCAGGCCGTTTCGGGTGCGAGCCGCGAGGGATATGACCCGTCGCTGCTGAAGACGGCCGAGAAATCGGTAGCCGAGATGCTTCGCGACATCCTGCCGCCCGATCGCCTGAAGGCCGTCAACGTGAAATCCGTATCGCACATCATCTTCATGGCCTTCGATGGTTTCGCGATGGGGGCCCATGTGAATCGAGGCGCGGCGTGCAGCGACGAAGAAATCGAACTCCTGTGCGATCTGATTTTGGGCAACGAGCGGCGTTCAGCGAGCCAAAACTCGCATTCGCGCCAGTCAACACGGTCCTCGGCGCGGTAAGCCGGATGAAGAACGAGGACTATCTTGTCGACGCGAATGAAGACTACGTCTTCTCCGCGGCCGCAGATCCAAAATCGACATCCTTGGTCTCGGGACCGAGCGCGGCTCCGACGAAGATGAGGACGGCCCCGACCACCACCAGCACCAGCACGGTGTACTTGAAAGGCATAAAGTAGGCGAGCCAGGTCTGATAGAAGACGTAGAACGCGGGCAGAATGATTGCGAGGCTGTAGCCCAGGCCGAAGCCGGATGCCCTGACCGTCGTTCTGAACCGTTCGTTGATATAGACGGTGCCGAGCGCGCCGGGAGCGACGACCAGCACCGTTGTCAACGTCGTCAGGATCATGATGCGTGTCAGATCACCGGGAACCGTGTTCAACAGCAGGTAGTAACAAAGCGTGCCCAGCGTCGCCGTGCAGACGCTTGCGACCAGCAGATAGGTCCGGCGGCCGATGAGCTGGCTGACTACGCCGCCGAGAACGTAGACCACGCTCAGCGCGAGATAGGCGATCACGAGCGCGCTTGTGGTCTCGACGCTTCCCACTTTCATCTGCACGGCAAGCAGACCGGGCATCACCGCAAGCGAGGCGTTGAGAAGCAGCCAGAAGCCGGTCATCACAACGAACACCTGCAAGAAGCTCTTCAGGTTTTCGCCGGTGAACAGCATCTTGATCGGCGAACTAGCGTGCGCGGTCTTGTCCGACTTGCGCCAGATTTCGGATTCCTCGACTGAATTCTGGTAATAATAGGCAAGCGCAAACGCCATGATCGAACCCACGAAGAAGGGAATTCTCCATCCCCACTCCACATAGGGCGAGCCGGGTCCCTTTGCCGGAAACAGCAGCAGCACCGCCAGCGTCACGAGCGAAATGCCAGCCGTCCCCAGCGGCGCTGCGCTCTGGATCACCGCGCCAAACAGACCGCGCTTGTCCTTTGGACAATATTCCATCGCCAGCGGATTGGCGGAGGTGTATTCGCCGCCGAGGAAGATGCCGTCGATCAGACGCAAGCCGATGAAAATCCAGATCACCGCCGGCCCAAGCGTCTCATAGCCAGGCAGGACGGCAATCAGCAGCGTGACGACACCAAAACCCATCACCGAAATGATGGTCGTGCGCTTTCTGCCGATGGTGTCGGCAAAGTGACCGAAGATGAACGCTCCCAACGGCCGGCCGATCAGCGTCGTCGCAAAGATCATTGCGGACGCCACCGCCGCGATGCCGGGCGGCACATCCGCCGGGATAAAGTAGACCATGGCCGGCGCAAGCGCGATGACCGGCAGAAAGATGTCGTAATTGTCGACAAAGAAGCCGACCGCCGCGCCCCAGATCGCGTGGCTTGCCTGGGGACTGAGCGTGTTGTCAGCCGTCTCCAGCGCGCCCGCCGGTTGCTGTGCCATAACATTCATCCTAGCCTCCGTTTGCAGCCGTCCGCTGCATGATGTCGCCGTCGCGCGCGACCGTTATTTCCCTGCGGCCTGAAGTTCGACCAGTTGCTTGCGCGCTTGCTGCGCCAGATAACGGCGCAGCCGGATCACGCCGGCATCGTGCTGATAGAGCATCTCGTATTTCTCGAGGCCCGGCTTGACGCCGGCGAGGATCTCGCGGTCCTGCTCAAGAACGTCCCAGTGACGCGGTTCGAGATTGGTCTTGTAAAGGAAGCGCCAAACGTCGCGCTGCCAGCCGTTCACCTTGCGGACGCGCCAGAAGAACACGCACATTGTATTCTCGTCGATCGGGGTACCGAAACCGACGATCCCGAAATTGCCGCCGGGTCCGCCCGATGGCGGATAGGGAATTTCGAGACGAACATAGAGCGCACCTTTATCGACAAATTCGCTCCAATCGAAGTTCACGTCGCGCTGACCTTCTTTCTCGAAGAAATAGCCATGCGGCGTATCGCGGGTGACGAAATGGGCCTGGGTCTCCCCCTGGAACATGGTGTGGGAGTTGGCATGCAGGAATGTGCCATGCATGGGATCCATGAGATTGTCGAAGGCATAACGCCACGCCATCTCCCAGTCTGCATAGCAGAGGAAGTGCGAGTATTCCGGATCAACCAATTGCTCCGGGGGCTCAAACTCGCTCGCCTCCTGGTGCAGCGCGTCGCCGAACCAGGCGAAGATGGCGCCGGCTATTTCTCGCGACGGATAGGTCTTCACCGCCTTCTTGCCTTCGAGCGGGCAGCCGGGTTGGCCGGGAACCTTCAGCACCTTGCCGTCGGGGCCAACCTCGACGCCGTGGTAATTGCAGCGCAGCCGATCGCCCTCGTTGATGCCGCGCGACAGCGGCACCGCGCGATGAGGACAACGATCGGCCTGCACGTGAATGACGCCGCGCGAGTCGCGCCACAGCACCAGAGATTCGCCGAGCCGGGTCAGGCCGAGCGGCTTGCCGCCGGCTTCGACGAAGCGCGAGGGCAGGATCGGCCACCAGCGATTGCGCAAGCCGGTGAGCAGATAGGCCTGGACCTGCTGATCGGTGGGCGCGGGTGTATTGGCGGTACGGTCGAGTGTTGCAACGCTCATGGTCAGGCTCCCAGTTCTTTCATGACCGCGGTGAAATTGGCTTCGGTCCAGTCGCCGCCGTTCGGCGGGCGAACGCGCGAGGCGTTCAGGCCGGCGACAAGTTCATCGAGCTCGCGCGCGCCCTTGCTGAAAATGCCCTCGATCGCGTTGGCGAGTTCCTGCTGCCACGCGGTCGGCGGCTGAGTCCGGGTCTGATGCGGACTGAGGTAGGGAAATCGGTATTCCATGCTGTCCTCCCAAACGATCGGGTTCATCTCAGGTCGTTCAAAAACTCCGCCACGCCGCCATCGCGGCGATGCCGTCAAATATCAAGAATGAGGCGCGAGCCGGCCTTGGCCCGCGACACGCATGTCATCATGGTCTCGTTTGCGGCGCGCTCGACCGACGACAGGATGCTGTCGCGATGGTCGACTTCGCCGGAAACCACCCGCGTCTCGCAGGTTCCGCAAATTCCTTGCTGGCATGAGCAGGGAACCTCGATGCCGGCCTCGTTGAGAATATCGAGAACGCTGCGATCTTCGGGCACGGTGAGCGTCAAGCCAGAGAGATTGCAGACCACCTCGAAGCTGCCCGCGGCATCATCAGCCGGCCGGCTGCGCGGCGCGAACCATTCGAAATGCACGGTGCCTTCCGGCCAGGCGGCAGTCGCCTCCTCTACCGCGGTCATCAGCCGCTCAGGCCCGCAACAATAGATCATGGCGCCGTCCTGCATCGCAGCCAGCTTGCTTGCGACATCGAGCCGCGTGCCGGCCTCCGAACTGTGCAAGGAAACCTCGCCGCCGAGCGCGCGGATCTCGTCAAGAAACGGCGCCTCGCCGTCTCGCTTGTTGCAATAGAGCAATGTCCACGGCCTGCCGCGCTCGCGCGCTTCCCGCATCATCGGAATCAGCGGCGTGATTCCGATGCCACCGGCAACGAAAATGTAACGCTGCGCGTCTTCAAGCGGAAAATTGTTGCGCGGCGCGCTGACGGTCACGAGTTCGCCGGGGCGCAGCTTGCGGTGCACGAAGGTCGACGACAGCCCGCCGCTGACCGCGCGAATGCCGAGCCGGTAGTGCGAGCGATCCGATGGATCGCCGCACAGCGAATATTGCCGCAACGTGCCATCCGGCAGGCGAAGATCGACATGCGCGCCGGGCTCGAAGGGCGGCAACATGGCGCCGTCGGCAGAAGAGAGTTCGAGCGACAGCACGCCGGGCGCTTCCCAACGCATGGCGCGCACGCGGGCCTGAATGCTCGATGGCGCGGCGGCATTCGATGCGCTCGCGCCGAGTTTTGCAGGCGGGATCATTTCTGCGACGTCCGACATCTCACTCTCCCTTCACACCGCGATCGCGGCCCACGGATGCGGCCGGTTGCCAAGATCGCAATAAAGCGATTTCTGTGCCATCCAGGCGCGAATGCCGTCGCGGCCCTTCTCCCGCCCGACGCCGCTCTCCTTGGTGCCGCCGAACGGCGTCGATATCGAGAACTGCTTGTAGGTGTTGATCCAGACGGTGCCGGCATCGATGCCGCGCGCCACCCGCCAGGCTTTTGGAAAATCCCGCGTGTAGATCCCGCAAGCGAGTCCATAGGCGTTGTCGTTGGACTGCCGGATCAATTCGGCTTCGTCGTCGAACGGCAGCACGGCGAGCACGGGCCCGAAAACCTCCTCGCGGCACAGCGCCGCTTGGTTGTCGAGATCAGCGACAATGGTGGGCCTGTAATAGGTACCCTGCTGATAGTCGGCTCCTATCGGCCGCTCGCCGCCGGTCAGGACACGGCCGCCATCGGCGCGCGCGCGGGCAACATGGGCCTCGATTTCGTCGCGGTGGCGCGGCCTGATCAGCGGCGCAACTTGCGTGGCCTTGTCGAAGGGATGGCCGATCCGCAAGCGCTCGGTCGCAGCGACGAGCTTCGCCACAAAGGCTTGGTAGATGCTGCGTTCGACGAACAGCCGTGAGCCGGCGATGCAGGACTGTCCCGTCGAGGAGAAGATGCCGAACAGAACGCCGGCGCAGGCGATATCGAGATCGGCATCGGCGAATACGATGGTCGGCGACTTGCCGCCGAGTTCGAGCGACACCGTCATCAACTTGTCGGCCGCCTTGCGCGCGAGCCCGCGGCCGGTTTCGGTGCCGCCGGTGAATGAAACCTTCTTGATGGCGGGATGCTGCACCAGCCGGTCGCCGACGATCGCGCCCGCGCCGGGCAGCGTCGAGAACAGTCCCCGCGGCAGGCCCGCTTCATCGATGATGCGCGCAAGCTCTAGAGAGACCAGCGGGCTCCATGACGACGGCTTGAGCAGGATCGCGTTGCCGGCGGCGAGTGCCGGCGCCACTTTCTGCGCATCGGACGCGATCGGCGAGTTCCACGGCGTGATCCCGGCGGTAACGCCGAGCGGTTCGTGTACCGAGAACGTCAGATATTGTCCACGCGACGGCGTGATCGCCTCTTCCATGGTCTCGAGCGCCGCCGCCATGTAGCGGAAGGTGCCGGACGCGCTCATCGCGAGCGCATAGGTTTCGGTCAGCGTCTTGCCGGTGTCGCGCGACTGCACCTGCGAGATGCGTTCGGCGTTTTTCGCGATACCCTCGGCGATACGATAGAGAAACGTCGCGCGCTCATGCGGAAGCAGCCTTCGCCAGGCCGGATCGTTGGCGGCGTCCTCGGCGCGCTCGATCGCAAGATCGACATCCTCGATCGAGGCGCCGGACAGACGGGCATTCAGCGATCCGTCGGCAGGGAAATTCGAAACGATTTCGGCGCCACGGCCACGCCGCCACTCGCCACCGATATAAAGTCTGTTCTGCGTCTCCATGACGTTTGTCATCCGCACGTTCCTAGATCACAAGATTGCCGGCGCGGTTGAGAAGTTCGCGCCGCGTCGACAGCGCGACGTCCGCGATCCCTCCGGCTCCAATGATACCGAGACGCCGCAGCATCACGTGCGCCCCCCCGCTGCGCCCGCCGGCGGACCGGCGAAGCTTTGCCGGAACGGCCCGATCGCAACCATGTCGATTTGGATCAAACAGGGTCCGGGCATGGCGATCGCGCGGTCGAGCGCGGCGTCGATGTCCTCGATCCGCTGCACCCGTTCGTGCGGAAGGCCGACAGCCTTGCAGATGAGAGAGAAGTCCGGCGTCAGGATGTTGGAGTAAACCTTGCGCCCGCCATACTGCGCATCCTGGATGTTGCGGATGACGCCGTAGCCCTGGTCGTTCATCAGCACGAAAACCATGTTCGCTTCCATCTCGACGGCCGTGGCCAACTCGCCCAGCATCAGTTGCGAGCCACCGTCGCCGAGCAGCGTGATGGTCTTGGCGGTAACGCCGGCCATTGCCGCGCCAATGCCCATCGCGATGCCCTGACCGATACCGCCGCCGAGCGCGTGGACGCCGAGATGCGGCGCGGCAAGGCGAACATAACGATTGCCGAACGTGCTGTTCGAGATCGTGACGTCGCGCACCCAGGGATGGCCGTTGCCGCTGACGCGCTGGCTCAGCGTGTCGGCGAGCGCGGCATAGGGACCGAGATTGTCACGCAGCGCAGCCTCCGACTGGCCGCGGGCCGGAGCAATCTCCGAAAGAAATGCTGCGTCCGTCTCTAGCTTCTTCGGCAGCCGCTCGAGCAGGCCTTCGAGCACCAGATTTGCATCGCCGCAGATGAATTGCTCGACTGGATAGTTACGCCCGGCTTGCAACGAATCCGCATCGACCTGAATCAGCGGCGGCAATGTCATGCGATTGTTCTTGGTCTCGTTGCCGCGCAGCCGCGAGCCGATCACGATCATCAGATCGGATCGGGCATAGATCGCCTCCGCATCGCGGGTCATGTTGAAAGCGCCGAGATTGCGCGGATGACCTTCCGGCACGACCGCGCGTCCGTTGGTGCTCGTCACCGCGCCAAAGCCGCGATCGACGAGCTCAAGTGCTGCCGCCGCGGCGCCACGCGATCCGCCGCCGAGCCAGAGCAGCGGACGTCGTGCTTGCCGCACGCGCGCCGCCAGCGCATCGAGCTCGGACGGCTCCGGCATCACGCGCGGGACGTCCGTCAGCTTGCCAAGCTCGCGCCGGCGCACCTTCAGCCGTTGCACATCGACCGGAATCTCGAGCGCGACCGGCCCCGCGGGTGCCGTCAAAGCCTGACGCACAGCCGAAAGCAGCGTGCCGATCGCAGCCGCGGGCTCCCAAATGCGCAAGTACGCCTTGCTGATGGCCTTCAGCATATCGGGCTGCCTCGGCACGTCGTGGATCGCGGCACGGTCGCGATCGGCGAACTCGCGATCGACCTGGGTCGTGATGTGCAGCACCGGAGACCCCGCGGTGAGCGCTTCGACCTGGGATCCCGCCGCATTGCCCGCAGCTGTTCCGGTCGAGGTGATGCAGACGCCGAGCGAGCGCGAGACGCGCGCATAGGCGTCCGCCATGTTCATGGCGCCCGCCTCGCCGCGGGCCGGCACGAAACGAATGCGCCCATGACGCCCGATCGCATCGAGGATCGGCATGTTGTGGATCGAGATCACGCCGAACACCGTGGTGACGCCGAGATCGGCCAGCGCGCGGGCGATCGCATCGCCGACCGCTTCTTCATGCGATGCGGCGTCGGAGGGGGCGATACGCTCTTTGGCGAGGGAGATGTTCATGACCATGATCCGTTAGATGTATCGGGACACGCCGCCCGAAATCTCGAGACTGGCGCCAGTGATGTAGCTTGCGGCGGGCGAGCCGAGGAAAACGATAGCGCGCGCCGGCTCGTCCGGTGTGCCGAGGCGTCCAAGCGGGATGCGCTTTTCGCGCGCGAGGCCGGCGAACCAGTCTTCACGCGACTGGGTCTTGTCGGCCCGCGCCTCGAAGCGCCGCTGCCATTGGCCGGAGTCGACGAGACCGAGCAAAATGGTGTTGACGCGGATCCGGGGTGCAAACTCGCTTGCCAGCGATTTCAGCAAATTCTGTACGCCGGCGCGCGCCGCCGATGTGCAAACCATGTGTGCTTCCGGCTGCAGCGCGAGCAGCGAATTGACGCCCACAATGGCCGGCGCGTCACTTGCATCGAGTAGCGGCTTGAAGGCGCGGATCGGCAGGATCTGGCTGAAAAACTTCAGATCGAATTCTTCGCGCCACTGTGCGTCGGTGGTGGATTCGAAGGTGGACACGCGCCCCTGCCCGGCATTGTTGACGAGCAGGTCGACGCGGCCGCCGCTCCAGGCTGCAACGTTGCGGGCAAATGTGGCGACCGCTTCAGTGTCGAGCACGTCGCAGGTCTTCGCCAGCACGCACCCCGACTTGATGTCTTCGAGTTTCGCCCTGGCGCGCGCGAGCCGTTCCTCGTTGCGTCCGCAGATCGCGACGCGTGCGCCTGCTTCCACGAGCAGCTGCGCGGTCGCAAGACCGATCCCCGAGCTTCCGCCGGTGACGACTGCGATGCGGTTGGCAAGTTTCAGGTCCACGGTCCTCTCCTCACGCCAGGCTTCGTCGTGGCGTTGTGCGATCGGTCGCCGTCTCGGAATGGCCGCGCCAGCCGAGCCGCTGCGAAATTTCGGCCGCCGCATCCCCCACACTTGTTGCGATCTGCGACCGGCGGCTGGCGCCGGCGAAATCGGTCGCATGACCGCTGACATTGATGGCGGCAACCGGCGCGCCGGTCGCATCGAAAATCGCCGCCGCGACCGAGCTGATGTCGGCTTCGTAATTGCCATCGCTCCAGGCCAGTCCCGCCGCGCGGTCGGCGTCGAGCTGGGCGTGCAATTGCACCAGTGTCACCGCCGTATGCGATGTGACCGGTGCGAGGGTTGCTCCTGCGTAGAGACGATCGACCTGAGCCGCCGGCAGATTGGCGAGAATGATGCGGCCCATATTGGCTGCGTGAGCCGGCAGCCGGCTGCCGATGCGGATATTGCTCGCAAACACATAATTCGGCACGCGCCGCACCAGATAGACGATCTCAAGCCCATCGAGCACGCCGAGATGCGCCGACAGGCCGAGCGCATCGGCAAGCCGGGTCAGGACCGGAACCGACGTCTGCACCAGATCCTCGGAGAAGAACGCTTGCGCGGCGAGACCAATCAGTCCAACGCCGATGCGCCAGCCGTTGCCGCCGGGACGCGGTTCGATGAAACGCTCGGCGCTCAGGGTATGGAGCAGGCGCACAAGCGTCGTGCGGTTGATGCCAAGCGCCCTCGCCGTTTCCGACATATTGGTGACCGCATCGCCTTCGGCGATGTAGCGCAGCAGACGCGCGGCGCGCTGCACCGGCGGCGACGCATAGAGATCGTCGCCTTCGGTCTCTGCATCGCTCTTTGGTAGCTTAGGCATGGGCATTGTCTCCGACAAAGGCGGCCAACAAACGCGCGACCACGGCGGGTTCTTCCTGCGGCAAGGCGTGGCCCGATCCGGCGATCTCGTGATACGTCGTCTTTCCGCGCAGGGCGTCCCGTGCGGCTTTCGCGTTATCGGGCGGCGTGATCAGGTCCTTCGAGCCGACCGCGACAAGGGACGGCACTGAGACCGCGGCGAGATCGGCGAGCATGTCGCCCGCGCCGAGCGCGCGAACGGCCTGCGCATAGCCTTGCGGATGCACCGCCGCCATGGCGCGCTCGACGGCGGCCAGGACATGCGGCTTTTGCGCTGGATCGCCGACCAGCCGCGCCGCGCGCTTCGCTGCGAACGCTTGCCCACCGAGCGTATTGAGTTCATCGATGCGCTGCTGCACGGCTGGCGGCAACGGCTCGTGCGCCGGCACACGATAGCCGAGCGCAGGCGACAGTAGCGCGAGCGCGGAAACCCGTTCGGGATAGTTGGCGGCAAAGCTGGCGGCAAACAACGAGCCCAGGGAATGGCCGACGAGAACGGCACGCGAGATGCCGAGCCTGTCCATGACAGCGGCGAGCGCGGCGGCATAGTCACGCGGCGCCGGAGAATCCTTGGCAAGCGGCTTCGATTGTCCGTAACCCGGCGCGTTCCAGGCGATCGTCTCGATCGACGGCGGCAGCGCCTGCACCAAGGGCTCGAAGCTGCGCGCGTTGCTGCCGACGCCATGGAGCAGCACGAACGCGCAGCGTTGCGCTTCGCCGCGACGGCGAAAGACCTCAACTCCCTCGGCAAGCTCACGCACGGATGTCACGACCGCTTCCCCGACTGTTCAAATATGAACTTTATGTTCAATTATGCTCAGGAAAACCTCATGACGGCTGCTTGTCAATAGGTAAATGAAAATTAGCAGCTAGATACCGCTGAACCGGGGTCGGTTCGCGGATCTCGAAAAAGGCCTTGCCGATTTCAGTTTTGTATATTATACTTGGTTTAATTAGCAAAACATCATTCAAGCAGATAGGGATTGGGATGTCGGACGTGGCAGGCAAGCGCCTGGCAGGAAATGCGCCAGCGTCCAGCATGACGGCGCTGCCGGATGGTATCGACGAGCGCTATCTAGTGCCGGCATTGATCCGCGGGCTCGACATCCTCGCGACCCTGTCCGGGGATCAGCAGTCCCTTACCCTGTCCGAAGTCGCCCACACGCTCGGCGTCACCCGCTCATCGGCGTATCGGCTGCTCTACACGCTGAGCGCGCTCGGCTACGTCGCCTACGACAGCAACACCAAGAGCTATCGCCTCGGCCCGCAGGTTCTCAGCCTCGGCTTCGGCTATCTCGCCTCGCGCGACCTCGTCGAGGTGGCGATGCCGCACCTGATCCGCCTGCGTGACCGCACCGGATGGTCTGCGCATCTTGGCGAACTGCACGGGCGCGACGTCGTTTATCTCGCACGCGTGGCGACGCGACGCTCGATCGCCAGCACCGTCCACGTGGGCACCCGCCTGCCCGCGCGCCGCACCACCATGGGGCGCGTGCTCTTGTCGGGATTGCCGGAGACCGAGATCCATCAGCTCTATGACGATGCCTCGCTTGCCGCCGATACGCCGCCGACCAATCTCGCCGAACTCCTGAAACAACTCACTGACGACCGCCGCGAGGGCTTTGTCGTACAAAACGCGACCTACGAGCCGGGCGTTGCCAGCGTCGCCGCCCCGGTGCGCGACATGACCGACCGGATCGTCGCCGCCATCAATATTTCCGCCGTGGCTCTTTTCACCAACGACACCGAGCTCAACGGCGCACTGAAAGCGGAGGTGGTGGCGACCGCACAGGCCATCTCGCAGGATCTCGGCCGTCACGCGGCTTCAGCTCCCGCTTCACCGCGCCAATCGTCAGCTTCACCGCTATGAACTGGAATGCCCAACCATCGAGAACCCCACACACTAACAAGCCATCAAGGAGAGCGAACATGGATGACACCACCCGACAGCAGAAACATTCCTGGGATAGGCCCGAAGGCGCCAGTTTCGAGGACTGGATGAAGAGCCGCGTCGCGCGCGTCGCCGACCGTCCCTATGACTGGAACGCGCTGAAATTCCAGGCCGACTTCGACCCGAAGTACCGGCGCGCGCAAAAGCGCTTCATCGGCACCGGCGCCACCGGCGTTGCTTCGGATAGCAACGTGATCCCGTCGGAAAACTTTACGCTCTCGAACATGATCATCCCTGCCGGCGGCGAAGGCCCGATGCATCTCCACGTCGATGCCGAAGAAGTCTTCTTCGTGCTGCGCGGCAAGATCAAGGTGATGGTCGAAAAGGACGGCGAGCGCTGGGAATCGATCCTCGGCGAGCGCGATTGCATCTCGGTGCCGCCGGGCGTGTACCGCGGCGAGATCAATGTCGGCGAAGAGGATGCCATCATGATGGTGATGATCGGTTCTCCGAAGCCGGTCACGCCGACCTACCCCGCCGACCATCCGCTGGCGAAGGTCAAGCGCAGCTGATGTCTCGCAACGGCGCTGGGTTGCGATGTCAGCGCCCGCACCACCGGCAGGATATGGCGCGAGGCCGGCGCGTAGTTTTAATGAAGGGGTCTGCGATCATGGCGTTCAATGGTATCGACGCAATTGTCTTCGGCGTGGCCGACATGGCCGCGGCACGGCGCTTTCTGGACGACTGGGGCGTGACGCAGGTCTCCGTCGCCGACGATCGCCTGGTCTATCGAACCCGTGACGGCGCGGAAGTGATCGTCCGCCCGCACGACGCGCCGGATCTGCCGCCTCCGATCGAAAGCGGCAACACCGTGCGCGAGGTGATCTGGGGCGCGGCGAGCGAGCAGGAGCTTCAGAAAAGCCTGGCCGTGCTTCGCGGCGTCGAAACTTTTAGGACCGGCTCCGACGGCCTGCCCCGCGTCACCGATCCGAATGGCCTGAGCCTCGCCTTCCGGGTCAGCCGCCGCACGCCGATCACCGTCAAGCCGACGATGCCGAACGCGCCCGGCTCGCACCAGCGCGTCAATCAGCGCTCGCCGATTCACACCCAGGCGCATCCGATCAACATCGGCCACGTCGTGGTGTTCGCGGCCGATTTTCCCGCCATGCGCGCCTTCTACACCGAGAAGCTTGGCTTCGTGATCAGCGACGAATATCCCGGCCACGGCGCCTTTACCCGCTGCCAGCAGGTCGGCGATCACCACAACCTGTTCATCCTCAACCGGCCTGGCAAAGCCGGCATCAATCACGTCGCCTTTACGGTGACAGATATTCACGAGCTCATCGGCGGCGGCATCGCGATGAGCAAGAAGGGCTGGAAGACCGAAATCGGCCCCGGCCGTCATCCGATCTCCTCGGCTTATTTCTGGTACTTCGAAAACCCGCTCGCCGCGCCGCTCGAATATTACGCCGACGAGGATTACTGCACGGCCGACTGGAATGCGGCCACGCACGAGCGCAAGCCGGAAAACTTCGCGGAATGGGCGATAGCAGGCGGCATCGACGGCAAGACCCGCCGTCAGGTCGTGGCGATCGATCAAACCGGCCGCGGTCACGCCTGACGCGACAGGACGAGCGATCATGAGCCCAGAAATCCGACGTATCATTGTGGCCGAGGCGCACCGGCGGCGCTCCGGGCATTGTCCGTTGCGGCTTTATTCGCTGGGAACCGGCGAGACATTCGAGATCAATCCGACGGCGGATGGCTTTGTCGACATCACTTCGGGGGTCAGCGCATCGACGGCGGACGGCCGCATCCTCGTCGCCGGCAGGCAAGGCGCGATCGACCTTCGACTGACCGGCGATGTCGCTTTCGACGGCTACGATCATATCAGCGACGAAGCCTTCACCGGACGGGCGGGAGGCGGCGCATCGGTCACGATCTACGATCGCGACCAGCGCAACTATTTTCAGTACGCCGTCGCCACCGAAGCACTGAAGCTTTAGCGGAGGTCATGACCAGCATGGGCGGAAGATTCAGCGGACGGCGGATCGTCATCACCGGGTCAGGACGGGGCCTCGGTTTCTCCTATGCCGATCGGCTGTGCCGCGAGGGCGCAAGCGTCATCATCGCGGAGATCGACCCCGCTCTCGGCGTCGAAGCGGAGACGGCGTTGAAGGCGAACGGCGGCGATGCGCGCTTCGTCCAGGTCGACGTCTCCTCGGAAAGGTCGGTGGCCGAGATGGCGCGCCGGGCGCGCGAGGGCTGCGATGGGATCGACGGCCTGATCGCAAACGCCGGATGGGCCAACAATGTCGGCGGCAAGACCTACGACGAGCTTACCATCGAGGCCTGGGACCGGATGATGGCGATCAACGTCCGCGGCACCTGGCTGACGGTGCGCGCCATTGCGCCCATCATGCGCGACGGCGGCTCGATCGTGACCGTCTCGTCGGATTCCATTTACTGGGGCGCCCCTCGCCTGCTCCACTATGTCACCAGCAAGTCGGCCATCATCGGCATGACGCGGTCGCTGGCGCGCGAACTTGGCGAGCGAATGATCCGCGTCAATTGCCTGTTGCCCGGACTGACGGTCGGCGAAGCCACCAAGGACATTCCCGAACAACGCTGGAACGACTATGCGCAGAAGCAGGTGCTCAAGCGCAAGCAGATGCCGGACGATCTGGACGGCGTCGCCGCCTTCCTGATGTCCGACGATTCGAAGTTCATTACCGGACAGGCGCTCGCCGTCGACGGCGGATTTTCGATGCACTGAATTTTTTTCGCGGCAATCCAGCCTTCGCCTGGTCCATTTCGAAACGGGAGAACGATCGTGCAGTCGAGACGGTGGGCCGGCGTGATCGTTCTCATGATCGTCGTGAGCATCGCTTACGTCGACCGCATCAACGTGTCGTTGATGATCACCAATGCGGATTTCCTCCACACGCTCGGGCTCGAGGGAGACCGCGTCGCGCAGGGACGGCTGGTTTCGCTGTTCCTGTTCGGATACGGCCTCTCGGCATGGTTTCTCACACCGGTGTTCGAATCCCGCTGGAGCGTTCGCACCAGCCTTATGATCAGCGTGCTGCTGTGGACGGTCTTCACGGCCGCCTCGGCGCTCGCCGCCGGCGCCACCGTCTTCCTGCTGTGGCGACTGCTGCTCGGCTGCGCCGAAGGTCCGCTGTTTTCGCTGAAAACCATGTACGTCAAGGAGCACTTCGCCCCGAACGAAGTCGGCAAGCCGAACGCCGTGAGTTCGCTCGGCGTCAGCATCGGCCTTGGCGCGGGCTACTCGGTCGTCAACTTCCTGATCGTGCATTTCGGTTGGCGCGATTCGTTCTGGGCGCTGGCGGTGCTCAACCTCGCCATCGGACTGCCGCTGATCGCACTGTTCATCCGATCGTTGCCCACGCCGACGCGCCCGGCCACCCGCGACGGGAGCTCGGCCTTCTCTCTGCTGCTGGCGGCGCTACGGACACCGCATTTGTTCTGGATCCTCATCGTCGAGATCTGCACGCTGAGCTATCTCTGGGGCGCGAGCACATGGCTGCCTTCCTATCTGAAGGAGGCACGGCATTTCTCGCTCAATGAAATGAGCATCTTCGCCGGCCTTCCTTTCTTCGTCGGCATCATCGCCAACGTCGCCGGCGGCTCGGTCGTCGATCTGCTGCCGCGATCGAAGGCGCCGGTCGTGTTCGCGATCGGCGGCGTGACCACCGCGCTTTGTGTGACCATGGCGATCCTCGCCGACAATCCGTATGTCGCGGCCTCCGCGCTCGTCCTCGCCGGCGCCGGTTGGGGTTTTCAGGCGCCTGCGATCCCGAGCCTTGTGCAGCACGTCGCCAGAGACGGCACCGTCGGCAGCACCTATGGCCTGATCAACGGCATCGGCAACCTCACCTCGGCGCTGATGCCGATGATGATGGGCGCGGCCATGATGTCCCGTACCGGCGATAACCTCGCGCGAGGCTTCTGGCTTCTCGTCGGCACCCAGCTTCTGACGGCCGCGTCCGGACTGGTCCTGATGGCAAGGCTCGGCAAGGCCGCAGGTGAAACCGCTCAAGCCGCTCCGCTAGTGGAGCGGATTTGACATTCGCTACCCATCTGGCCGCGAGTTCGCCACACGGCTGAGGCGGGGATTTTGCGATCGACCATCCATCGCGCCGATTGCGGCGAGCGCCTTTTAAAAAAGCGCTGCGTTTCGATAAACCCCGGATGAAAGTCCGGGGCTTTTGATTTGCACGCATCGCCACACTTGCAGATCTGTCTGTGTGCAGCCGATCGTGTCGCATGACGAACAGATGACATCGCTGCGACGATTTCCGCGGCGTGGAAATGACGCGATGCGATCGAAGTAGCGATGAGTCTTTACAGCTATCACAGGTAGGTACATCGTTGTCCGCGAGGTGCGTCGTTTTGACGGCGCGTCTCTCACAATCAAAATGATCAGGGAGGACGACCATGCATCGACCCTATCTTGTCGGCGCGGGCTTGAGCTTTGCCTTCGTCGCGATTGCCAGCACGTCAGCAATGGCGACGCCGTGCACCAATCTGCAATCCCGCAGTTTCGAACACACCACGATCACGTCGGCGACCGACATCACCGGCGGTTCTTTTACGCCTCCCGGTTCGACGCCGATCACCGGCCTGCCGGCGTTCTGTCGCGTCACCGCAACGCTGACGCCGACGTCTGACTCCCAGATCCAGATCGAAGCATGGTTGCCGGAATCCAACTGGAACGGACGGTTCCTTGGCACCGGCGGCGGTGGCTTCCAGGGCGTCATCACCTATGGCGAACTCGCACAAGGTATCGTCGCCGGTTTTGCTACTACCAACAGCGATCTCGGCACCGGCTCGTCCGGCTGCAACCCGCTGTTCTGCGGCTCTGACGGCAACAAGGGCAATGTGCTCGCCATCGACTTCGGCGATCCGGCGAACCCGTCGACCGGCCTGTTCGGCCATCCCGAGCGGATCAAGGATTTCGGCTACCGCGCGATCCATCTCATGACCGTGCGCGGCAAGGAAATCGCCGACGCCTACTACGCGCAGCGCGCGAAGAAGTCTTATTTCGCCGGCTGCTCGACCGGCGGCCAGAACGCGCTGATGGAAGCGCAGCGCTTCCCACACGACTATGACGGCATCCTCGCGGGAGCCGCCGCCTTCAACCGCACGCACCTGCACATGGCGGGCCTGGGGTCGTGGCAAAACACCCATGCCAACGCCTCGCGTTTCATCCAGCCCGGTCAGATGACGCTGATCAACAAGGCCGTGATCGCGGCTTGCGTGGGGCAGGATGGCGGCGCCAAGACCGATCAGTTCCTGACCGATCCGCGCGACTGCCATTTCGATCCCGCCGTCCTGCAATGCACCGGCGGCAACGTCCCGCCGGCGTGCCTCACCGCGGACCAGGTCACCACGATGCGCAGCTATTATGCCGGCACGATTGACCCAGTGACCAAGCAAGTCATCAATCCCGGCTCCGAGCGCGGCAACGAGACCGACAATATCCTCGCGCTCGGCCTTGAGTTTACGGAGAACCTGCCTGAGCCGGCCTTCGACGGCCTGTTCTACTGGGTCTACGGCGCAGCGTTCGGCATTCCGACCAGCCCCGTCAACTTCACCAACTTCGATTTCAATCGGGACGTCGACACGGTGGACGACCAGCTCGCGAAAGTGCTGAACGCGACCAGCACCGACCTGAGCGAGTTCCGCGAGCATGGCGGCAAGCTCGTGATGTATCATGGCTGGGCTGATCCGCTGATCCCCTCGCAAAGCAGCATCAACTATTTCAACGCGCTGGTGCAGAACGGCCGTGCCTTTGCGCAGCCCGCGCGCTTCGACAGCAACGACCCTGCGCTGAAAGACACGCAGAAATATGCCCGTCTGTTCATGGTGCCCGGCATGTATCACTGCTCGGGTGGACCGGGGCCGAACGTGTTCGACGCGCTGACCCCGCTGGTCGAATGGGTCGAGCAGGGCGTGGCGCCGGACACGATCCCGGCCACCAAGTTCGTCAACGACACACCGTCGCTGGGTGTGGCGATGACACGGCCGCTATGCGTCTATCCGAAGGTCGCGAAGTATAGTGGCAGCGGCAGCACCAACATCGCGGCGAACTTCACCTGCGTGGCCGACGAACCTGACTTCAACCAGACGCCGGCCAAACAGTTCGGGCCATAAACGATACCTGCCACCGGCCAGTCGCAACGGAAGGCCCCGGAACGTCCGGGGCCTTCCCCGCAAACGCGGCAGCTCACACCGGCATCGCCGACAGGTCATGCCGGAGCGGCATGTTGCTGGCGAGCTCCTCCTTTGGAATTCGCTTTTTGACCTCGAGCTTTCCGTTTTCGACGCGGCTGATGTAGCAATCGATGATTCCGACATGGTCTTCCTTGCGGAGTATCTTGTCGCCTTGCGGATGCGCGAGCGAATTCGTCATCTTCATCCCTTCCAACACCCGGATGACGCCCTCTACATCCTTGCGCGTCTTGTAGCCGGATTCCTCGATCGCCTGCTTGAGCGCGAAGATATCTTCCCAGGGCTGCCAGCCGTGGCTCTTGTCCATGACGCGGCTACCCCCGATCTCGCGCGCGTCGACATCGTCGATACCGAGGAGCTTGTTGAACTCCTTGTGGAAGCTGTCGTCCTTTGCCGTGAGCTGGCGCGGAAAAGTCTCGAAGAAATAGACGCCCTCGGCGGCGCCTTTGATGTCGTCGGGGGCAATGGTCTCAAGGCTGGCCGACGACGAATACATTTTCATCTTTCTATCGAGCCCCATGCTCTTGGCCTGCGTATAAAACGCAACCGACAGCGAGCTGATGAAAGCCGGCAACAGGACCTCGGTGTCGGCGGAAATCTGCGCGAGATACGGCACGAAATCCTTGGCGTCGAGCGGCACGGGAATGGCGTTGAGGACTTTCCCGCCGGCGCGCTCGATATAGACCTTCGATTCTTGCGCCGTGCTCTGTCCCCAGGCGTAATCGGCGTAGATGATGGTCCAGGCTTTGCCCAAGTTCTCGACGCACCACGGCAGGCTGGCCGCCGCGATGGAATACGTATCCGTACCGGTGCGGAACGAGAAGCGCGTGCCTTTGCTGCCCGTCGCTTCGGTGGCTTCGCCGGTCGAGAAGTAGATAGTCTTGAGCTCGGTTGCGATCGGTATCGACGCCAGCATGACCCCGGAATGGACCGAGCCGATGATGAATTCGGCGTTGGTACGCTGGATCAGGTTTCGCAGCTTGCGGGCGCCGCTCGCCGGATTGGACTCGGTATCCTCGGTCACGAGTTCGACCTTGCGCCCGGCAATCCCGCCATCCTTGTTGATCAAGTCAACCGCGGCCTTGGCGGCCTTGTCGTGCCACACCCCCCATGACGATATCGCGCCGGTGAGATCGCAGTGATGTCCGATGACGATCGGACCTGAACCTTGCGCAAATGCGTCGCGCATGATCGTGAGGTTGGCAGTGCTGGCCGCCGCGCCGCCTGCCAGCGCACATTCGAGGAAGCTGCGGCGCGATAATTTTCTTGCCATGATCAAATCCTCCTTTTGAAATGTCCGAAATTACTGCGTCAGTCCGAGATAACGATGCACGATTTCAGGTCGGGCCTTGAGTTCGGGAGATGTGCCCGAATGGACGATGGCGCCCTTCTCCATCAGAAACACGTTCGAGCAGAGTTTTAGCGCCGTCTCGACATTCTGTTCGACCAACAGGATCGATACCCCGCTTTGATTGATGCGATGAATTTCGCGCCTGATCTGCGATACCAGCCGCGGCATGATCCCTTCGGTCGGCTCGTCAAGGATGATCAGGCGGGGGCGCATCATCAGGCAGCGGCCTATCGCCAGCATCTGCTGTTCGCCGCCCGATAGCGTGTTGCCCGGCTGGTGCAATCGTTCCTTGAGCCTTGGAAAGCAGGCAAAGACATAATCCTCGCGGTCACGATCACGCTTGCCCTTGACGCCGATGTTCAAATTCTCGAGCACCGAAAGGCCGGGGAAAATGCCTCGTCCCTGCGGGACGTAGCCAATTCCCTTGCCGGCAATCTCGTGCGCCGGATAGTTCGAAAGATTGAGGCCGTCGAACTGGATCGTCCCGCCCGTTTTCGATACCAGTCCCATGATCGCGCGCAGCGTGGTCGTCTTGCCGACACCGTTGCGGCCCAGCAGCGCCGCGGACTCGCCCGCTTTCACCTCGAGCGTAACGCCCTGGAGGATGTGCAGCTTTCCCATGTGGACGTGAAGGTCCCGGAGGCTAAGCATGCGCGGCCTCCTCGACGAAGTCTTCATCTTCAGGCCGGCCGAGATAGGCCTCGCGGACGCGCTCATCGCCGGCGATTTGCGCAGGATTGCCGCTGGCCAGTATCGCCCCTTGCGCCAGCACGGTGATGTCGTCGGCAATTCCGAAAACGACATCCATGTCGTGCTCGATGATGACGATGTCGATGGTGCGCGCCAGGTCTCGTATCTTGGCGACTGCGCGGCTGGTTTCCGCAGGGCTCATGCCGCATGTCGGCTCATCCAGCAGCAGCAGGCTTGGCTCCGAGATCATGGCCATGCCGATCTCGAGCATCGCGACGTCACCATAGGACAAGGTGCCTGCGGAGCGCGCGGCCAGCGCCGATAGGCCAGTCTGTTCGAGCGTCTGCTCGACCCGCAACCGCGTCTCCTTGTCGCTGGCAGCAGCGCGGAACGGATTCAGGAATCGGGATCTCGCCTGCCTCGTGACCCAGAGGTTGTCGGCAACGGAAAGCTCCGGGAAAACGCTCTTCACCTGAAGGGTTCGCTTGATTCCCAATCGGCTGATCGCATGAGGCCTGAGCCCGGTGATGTCGTGCCCCCGAAAGAATATCCGGCCACTGGTCGGACTGAGCATGCCGGTGACGAGGTTGAAGAACGTCGTCTTCCCCGCTCCGTTCGGGCCGATGATGGCGTGGATGCGGCCTGGCGGAATGGCGATGCTGAGATTATCGACCGCCGTAAGGCCGCCAAACCGCTTGGCGAGATTCTCGGTTCGCAGGACCGGTTCGCTCATGGCTCTGCCCGTACGGTCAACGGTTGCGAGGCCGGCTTGACACTCTCTCGCTCGACATCTTCACGCTCGCCCAACCGGCTCATCCATCCGTTCCAGAGACCGACGATTCCCTTTGGCGCGAAGATCACCGACAGGATGGCCAGGAGCCCGACGATCAGCGAGTGATGTTCCCAGTGACTGGAAACGATTTCGCGTATCACGATAAACAAGGCGGTTCCGACCAGCGGCCCGAACATCGTGCCGGCACCGCCGACGATGGTCCACACCACGGCCTCGCCGGAAACCTGGTAGAACATGTAGCTGGCGGAAGCGTATCGGCCAAAGAATGCAAACAAGGCCCCGGATACGCCGGCGAGAAAGCCCGCCATGACGAAAGCGACGAGCCGCAACATATAGACGTTGAGGCCGATCAGCGATGCGCGGAGGTGGTTGTCCCGGATCGCCAGAAAGCTCTTGCCGAGCGGGCTGTTGATCAGCCGGTACATCAGGAAGAAGCAAAGCGAAACCACCGCCAGCACAAAGAAATACTGGAAGGTCGGGTCGGTAAGGCCGAGGATTTTGCCGTCAAGCTTGAAGACCGGCGGCAGGGAAAAGTTGATTCCGTCGTCGCCGCCGGTCAACGGCTTCATCGACACGGCGAGGAAATAGAAGATCAGCGAGAACACCACGGTGATGATCGCGAAGTAGTGCCAGCTCAGCCGGACCGCGAAGGTACCGGAGACCAGCGCCATCGCCATCGCTGCCGCGACGCCGAGGCCGAAAGCCGGCCAGAACGACAGACCGAAGCGGTCGATCCCCAGCGCCACGCCATACATGCCGAATCCGAAATAGAGCGCTTGCCCGAACGACAGAAGCCCGACATAGCCGAACAGCAGGTTGACGCTCGCCGCAAACAGCGACCAGATCAGAATCTCCGTCATGACGCTGACCCAGAAATTGTCGGCGAGTACGGGAATGAGCCACGGCACCGCGATCAGGAACGTCGCCGCCGCTATCGCAAGCCCGATCTGGATCGAACGCGGGCTCATTTCACAAAACCCTTGAACAGGCCCTGCGGCCGCAGCAGCAACACCACGCTCATCAGTACCAGCGAAGAAATTCGCGCAATCGTAGGACTCGCCATGCTCTGGATGAGCCCCTCAATGAACGCCAACAGAACCGCGGCCGCCACCGTTCCCGGCAGGTTGCCGAGCCCTCCGATGATGACCGCCATGAAGCAAAACGGCAGCACGTCGACGCCACCGCGAAAATCGACCGTGGTAATCGGAGACGCGACCGCCCCGCCAAATGCCGCAAGCGCGAAGCCGATGCCGAAGGTCATGACGTAGACGCGCCCGGCCGGGATACCCATCGCAATCGCCGTCTCGCGATCGTGGCGCACGGCTCGCATCCAGATTCCAAGCCTCGTATGTTGCAGAAACAGGAAGAAGCCGGCGAGCGCCGCCATGGCTACTGCGGCGGCGAACAGGCGATAGATTTCGTAGTCGACGCCAAACAACGAAACGGTGCCCTGGATCGGCGCCAATATCCGGCGCGGCGTCGCGCCAAAGGTCATCCGCACGACCTCCTGAAGGATGAGCGAGAGGCCGAACGTCGCCACGATCGATAGCGCCGCCGAACCGTGGATCGGCTGGATGACGAGGCGCTGAATGACAGCGCCGAGGAGAAAGCCGATCAGGGGGGCAACGATGAAGCCAATCCAGAAATCGCCCGTCGCCGACAGGCTGAACCAGGCGAGCACGGTACCGACCATGAAGAAGTCGCCATGCGCGATGTTGATGATATCGAGCAGGCCGAAGATGACCGACAGCCCGAGCGCGATCAGGGCAATGATCAGCCCCCAGATCAGCCCGTTCATCGCCAGCAGAAGTACCGTGTCTTTCATGGCCAACCACGATCAAGGGCGGCCCAGCAAAACCCGGCTGCGACCACCGTTCGCCCCGTGAGCGTCCTAGCAACAACCGCGCCAAGAGTAGCATTTCGTGACCCGGCGGCGAGCGGGAAATGATTGCCGTCGGACCCTAAAACGACAGTCTTGCCGCAACGCGAAGCCCGTTTTTCCTGCGCCCATGGTGAGGCGGGCCACCGAATATGCGATAGTGCCTGCGCATTTGTTCTACTCCAGGAGGAGCAGGGTGGCAGAATCTGAAATTCCGCGTGCGATCCGCCACGTCGAGGTCCCGGGCTACCCGGCGCCGCATTCGCCGTACTCGCACGCCGTCATTGCCAACGGCTTTGTGTTTGTGTCGGGACAAATCCCCGTCAAGCCGGGCGGCGCGCCGACCGAGATTGTGGGCAGCACGATGCAGGAGCAGACGCGGCAGGCGCTGCGCAATGTCGAAACAATTCTCAGGGCCGCCGGAAGTTCGCTCGATCGCGTGGTGAAGATCACCGTGCTGCTGGCCCGCAGCGATCTCTACAAGGAAATGAACGAAGCCTATGCGGAGTTCTTTCCCGACGCGAAGCCGGCCCGGGCGATGGCACGTTTCGGCGCCGACATTCCGGGCGTGCTGGTCGCGATCGATGCAATCGCGCTGGCTTGAACTGGATTTCCGCGCAGGGCCGGAAGTCTTTGATTTGGGTGGTGGCGGATGCAGTCTAGCGAAACCCGTCTCCACCTCAAGAACAGGGAATTTTTTGGAATTTTCGGCCTAAAACAGGCTTTCGGGGGGTCCTGAGCCGCCAGTCGCGAGAAAATCAACCGAGATTCAAATCGGTTACAGGGGCGCCCAAGCAGTTTCCTGTTATTCCGCAAAACAGGTAATTCAAGCGCGAGAACAGGGCTTGAGATCGGCGATATCAGACATTTGCCACGTCGTAACAGGTGACAATCCAGGACGAATCGCGCAAATGGCTTGGCCTCACGTATTGCACTGCCTCGTCTCGCCAAGCACCTGCCAGGCACCGCACCGCTCAAGCATCACCATCAGCCGGAAACAAAACGACACGCTCGTTGGCTATTTCGGCGTGCTCCTTTTGTAAAAACTAACATCTGCTGGATTCGGCTAGCCGTTAGCGCTGCTCTCGCAAGGTTGTGAGGTGCACGGTAAGAAAAACTTAGTTTCTCACCCCGCAATCTCGATTATGAAAAACACACCCTCAATTGCACTCGCGTCGCGGCTGGCTATCAGCTACCGCGCAGTCGGCGACCTCGTTCCCGATCCACGTAACGCCCGTACCCATCCGAAGCGCCAGATCGATCAGATCAAAGCATCAATCGAAGCGTTCGGGTTTACCAATCCGATCCTTGCTGATCCCGACGGCCATATCATCGCCGGCCATGGCAGGCTTCAGGCCGCGCGGGCGTTGGGGCTTACTGAGGTTCCAACCATCATCCTGCCGGGACTCTCAGACACCCAGAAGCGAGCGCTTCGGATCGCCGATAATAAGATTGCGCTCAATGCCGGCTGGGATCTGGAAATCCTGCAGCTGGAACTGGGCGAACTCGCTTCGATTGAAATCGATATTGATCCCACGCTGACCGGCTTTTCGACGGGCGAGATCGATGTCATTCTCTCGTCGGCCGCCGATCCCGATGACGAAGTTATCCCACCGGTTCCTGCAACGCCACGAACGAAGCCAGGCGATATCTGGATTCTCGGAAATCACCGGGTGGGATGTGGCGACGGTCGCGATGACGAATTTCTGCGGCGGGTCATCGGCGATGGGGCGCGTGTCGATGCGGCTTTCCTCGATCCTCCCTACAATGTCCGGATTGGGGGGCATGCGGTGTCCGCCGGAAGCCATCGCGAGTTTGCGATGGCCTCGGGTGAGATGAGCGGGGCGGAGTTCCGTTCCTTCCTTACTGACACGCTGAGCGCAGCTGCACGCTTCTCGCGCGATGGCGCGGTCCACTTCGTCTGCATGGACTGGCGCCACATGGACGACGTCTCGGCAGTTGGCCGCACGGTCTATGGTGGGCTTTTAAACTTGTGCATCTGGAACAAGTCCAACGCTGGGATGGGATCGTTGTACCGGTCCAAGCATGAACTCGTCTTTGTCTACCGGGTAGGAACGGCGCCCCATCTCAACATGGTCGAACTCGGTAAGCATGGCCGCAACCGCACCAATGTCTGGGACTATGCTTCGGTAAATTCCATGCGAGGGAGCCGACGAGAGGATTTGGCCTTGCATCCGACGGTCAAGCCGACGGGACTGGTCGCCGACGCCATCCAGGATGTAACCCGGCACGGCGATCTTGTGCTGGACCTCTTTCTGGGTTCCGGAACCACGCTCATGGCAGCCGAAAGGACCGGACGGCGCTTCCGCGGGCTCGATATCGATCCGGCCTACGTCGATGTGGCGATCGAACGCTGGTCAGCGCGGACGGGTCTCGAGCCGCGTCTTGAGGAGCCGGCGTCATGAGCGATAAGTCCCGCTCCCGTGCCGCACCGAACCCGGGCTGGTTCCCGAAGGGCCGCAGCGGCAATCTCAAAGGACGCCCAACCTCGTCTCATGTTCCAAAATCCTCCGCGTTCGAGGTTTTGGTAGAAAAGACCATCACCGTAGCTGACCGCGGCGCCACGCGGGAGATAACGATGGAGGAAGCGCTACAGCAGCGGACCTATCGCGATGCGCTGGCAGGCAAACGCATGGCCCAGCGCGAAGTTCTGAAATGGATCATGAAGCGCGAGGCCTGGCTGGCGAAGCAGACGCCGAAAGCTTCGCCACGCCCGATCACACATCACATCTCGCCCGATCCCGACAACGCGGATGACGCTCTCCTGCTTCTCGGGATCGCCGCGCTCGACCCAGCGCGCGCGGACATTGGCGCCGATCGGGCGCAGCTTCTGCTTGAGCCTTGGGCAGTTCAGACGGCTCTGCGCCGCAGGCGAGGCGGTGATCGCCTGACCGACAGCGAACGTGATGAGATACGCCGCTGCACGCGCGATCGGGACAGTCTGCGCTGGCCACGGGAGACATGATGTCGGAGGACGGTTTGCCAGACAATTCCGAGCAAGGAGACGTTGGATATCGCAAGCCGCCAAGAGCGAGGCGTTTTGCAAAGGGCCAGAGCGGCAATCCGACCGGTCGTCCCCGCGGGCGTCATCGCCAAGCGCCTTATGAGGCCGTTCTAGGCCAGACAGTGAAAATCCGCGAGGACGGAGCCGAGCGCCGGGTGACGGCAGCCGAGGCCTTCCTTCTCCAGCTCACAAAACGCGGGCTAGAAGGCGACGATGCCGCAGCCCGTGCATCCCTAGCCGTGATCGAGGAAGCCAGGGAGCGCCGAGGCGCAGGCCAGTCTCGGATCAGCGCGATCGTGCACGTGTGTGTGGCGCCCGGAAGCGTCACACCTGCGCTTGAGCCGCTGCGAATGGCGAGGAAACTCGATCCCTACCGCGAGACTGCACGAATGGCCCTCGAACCGTGGCTCGTCGAGGCAGCGTTGGCCCGCCTCTCCCGGCCACTCAGTCTCACCGATCAGCGAATCGTCGTGAAGGCCACTCGCACACCTCACAAGGTCAGATGGCCCAAATGGTGGACCGAAAATCCATAATCCGAAAGTTGGCCGCGACTTGTCCGCTTCGCCCCCAATAGCCGACATCATCGGCTAGATCAGGCATGTCGGAAAAGTGCGGAGGGCTCAACCGGTCGGCGCAACACTCTAGTCTTTTAGCAAAGATGGAGTGTGAACATGAAGCGGCGACCTCGCATCCATTATTCTGCGGCTTTGCGGTCTGAGATCTGGGATCGGTGGCAGGCTGGCGAGCCGATGAGTTCGATCGGACGTCGATTTGACCGGGATTCTTCGTCAGTCTTTTCAGTGATTTCGCCAACCGGTGGCATTCGTCCACCAGATCGGCGCCGTGGCAAACGGGCGCTCAGTCTTTCTGAACGAGAGGAGATTTCTCGGTGGCTCAGCATGCGCCGCTCGTTGCGATCGATCGCGCGCCACTTGGGACGATCGGCATCGACCGTCAGTCGCGAAGTCAACCGCAACGGAGGAACGGACCGCTACCGGGCTGCTGGATCAGATCAGGCCGCGTGGGATCGGGCGCGGCGCCCCAAGCTTTGCAAGCTGGCTTGCCACCCGTTCTTGAGGCGAACAGTATCAATCGGGCTGCGGCGACAATGGTCGCCGGAACAAATAGCTGGCTGGCTCAAGCGCACATATCCGGAGGAGCCACAAAAGCAAGTGTCACACGAAACGATCTATCGCAGCCTGTTCATTCAGGCGCGCGGCGTGTTGAAAAAAGAGTTGCTTGAGCACCTGAGAGCAAAACGCACGATCCGCCGTTCCAGGTACGCCAGCCTGAAACGGAACGGGCTCGGCCAGATCAAGGATGCCGTATCCATCAGAGAACGACCAGCATCTGTTGAAGATCGTGCGGTCCCAGGCCACTGGGAAGGCGACCTGATCGGCGGATCGAGGAACAGCTATGTCGCAACACTTGTCGAGCGCCATTCGCGCTACGTGATGCTGGTCAAGGTTGCGAACAAGGACACCGAAAGCGTCGTCTCGGCGCTCATCAAGCAATCGCAGCGACTGCCCAGCGAACTTTACCGGTCGCTGACCTGGGACAGAGGCAAAGAGCTCGCCGATCATCAGCGCCTGACATTAGCCACCGAGGTCGACGTCTACTTCTGTGACCCTCGCTGTCCCTGGCAGCGCGGGTCAAACGAAAACACCAACAGATTGCTGCGCCAGTATCTTCCGCGTGGCACCAATCTATCCGTGCATAGCCAGGCCAAGCTCAGCGCAATCGCAAGGCAGCTCAATGAAAGACCTCGAAAGACCTTGCTCTATCAGACTCCAGCTGAGAAGTTCGCAGAATGTGTTGCAGCGATCGGTTGAACCCGCCGCCAAACTCAGACATCGAGCAATTCATTCAATCACTTCATCGGCACGGCCGAGTATCGGCAGCGGTACCGAGATTCCAAGCGCTTTAGCGGTTTTTAGATTTATGATCAGCTCCACTTTTGTTGCCTGTTGAACCGGCAGGTCGGCGGGCTTTTCGCCCTTGAGGATTCGCCCCGTATAGATTCCGGCGAGGCGATATGAGTCCGTAATGTCCGATCCATAACTCAGCAGACCCCCGGCCGTAGCGAATTCGCGCGCTGTATGAATGGTAGGAATCGCGTGGCGGACTGCCAGTTCCGCGAGTTGTTTGCTATGGCTGCTGAAGAAAGCACCCGCACTGATCACAAGAGCGGATGCTTGCAAAGCGACCAGCTTGGCAAAGATTGAATCAAGCTCGCGTTCGGTTCCAGCATTAAGGACATGGACTTCTAACGCGAACGTGCGAGCCGCCGACAGAACCTCCCTTTCTTGGGGCTCGGCGGCAGCAGGTTCATTCGGGTTGATGAGCAGACCTATGACGCGCGCCGAGGGGATCAACTCGTGCAGCAATTCCAGTCCCTTCGCTGTTACCTCGACAGCCAATGAAGCCGCGCCGGTCACGTTGCCGCCCGGCCTATTGAGACCGGCGACCAGGCCGAGTCGAATTGGATCGCCGCCCGTTTCAAAGACGATTGGAATGCTCGAAGTCGCGGCCTTCGCCGCAAGGGCTGCCGGAGTGCTGGTCGCCGCAATCACAGTCACCTGGCTTTGAACCAGATCAGCCGCCATCGCCGGGAGCCGCTCATTGTGGCCCTCCGCCCAACGGTATTGGATAACAACGTTTCGGCCGTCCACATAACCGGCTTCGCCCAAACCTTTGAGGAACGCCGACAATGGCCGGGGATAGCCCTGTGGCGAGGCCGCATTAAGAAATCCAACCACCGGCATTGTCGACTGCTGTGCGCGGACAGTAACCGGCCAAGCCGCTGTCGCGCCGCCGACAAGCATGATGAACTCACGCCGCTTCATGCCAACCCTCAGGGATCAGGCTGTCGCAGTGTAGCGGTAAACTCCATGCTCGGAAGGCGTTGGGGGTGGTCCGATGAAATATTTTCTCGGCGATGTCCGCTCAGCAGCAATACCGGCAGTCAGCGTTCGCAATTGTGAGGTCCGATTTACCCCCGGAAGCAGACCCAGCTCGGGCATGGCGGCATGTCCGTTCGGTGCCATTAGCGGGCATTCACGTCGCGAAAGTCGAGAAGGCATTTCTGCGCGATCTATGTCGCAGGCACATCCGCAGGCGTCATCGCAAAGGCGAGTTTGTAGCGACCCATCGTGGATTTTTCGTGGGCGCCCAACAGATGCAGTGCTTGGGATGAGAACTCGTCCGCAATCACTTTTTGCACGACTTCCGGGTCATAACCCGAGAGCAGAACAATCCAGTCGGCAGCTGCGTCTGATCCTCGGATCTGCTGCTCGGTTGTTGGCGAGTTTGTCTTTGGCGTATCGGTGATCAAGAGATGCGCCCCCACCAGACCGGGTTTCGAAGCCAACTCCTGAAGCCGATGACCGAGCGCTGCGTGCAATGGCGCCGCTTTCCCCGATTGGGACGAAAGCCTGATGGTCGCCAGCGACGTAGCGACGCCACCGCCAAAGCTCGCCGCTACCCGACATTGGCTGCGCACCATATTCAGGTGATGCGGCATCATCTTCGTCGACCAGGGAGTCGGCGCGTTTAGCTTGTCCAGATATCCCTTGGACGTCAGGACTTCGTATTTCTCCAGCTCGTAGAGCACGAAAAACCCTTCGGTATCGAGCGTGCTCGTCCAACGCGATCCGCGCCGGAACCCCGGGATGCTCATCCGCTCCGGAAAATGTTCATGCGAATGCCAGTCGCCGAACTCCGCGCGTTGGTCGGGACGGATGTTCCACCACATGGCCACCGCAGCCTTACCCAGAAGCGACATATCTATCTCTGCCTTTCCTTTGAATCAGTGAGCGGTCTGCACCCCACGGGCGAAAGCTTTGGCGGTGAAAGTTCGCGCGCTGTCAACGCTCGGATACCTATTGTTAGTTGCAATATCACCTAGTAAATTATAAAACACCAGTTGATTTTACTTTCACCAGATGATTAGACCCGACCTCACGAAGTCGCTGCCCGCCGGCAGGACAGGAGGAGACATTCATGACGGGAACGATTTTGGTCCTGAACGGACCGAACCTGAACCTGCTTGGCGTGCGCGAGCCTGAAATCTACGGACGCGACACACTCGAAGACATCAAGAAGAGATGCGTCGAGCAAGGAAGGAAGCATGGCCTCGAGGTCGACTTCCGCCAATCGAATTCCGAAGCGGCGTTGATCGATTGGTTGCACGAAGCGCGCGGCACCAGGATCGGCGTTGCGATCAACCCGGCTGGATTTTCGTTCCATTCGATAGCGCTGCTTGATGCCTTGAAGATGTTCGACGGGCCGAAGGTCGAGGTCCACATCACCAACATCCACAAGCGCGAGCCCATGTATCAGAAGTCGCTGATGTCACATGGCGTCACGGGGGTGATCGCGGGCCTCGGGGCTACCGGCTACGTGTTGGCGATCGACGCGCTCGCGGATCTCGCAAAGGCCGGCAAGGCCTGATCGATAAGAACAGGGAGGGTAAGATGATGCTCAACCGCAGGCAATTCGGCAATACCGCGCTCGGCTCCATGGCGGCCATCTGGGCAGCGCCCGCGATCGCACAAGGAGGCAAAATCAACCTCAAGGTCGGCGGACAGTTTGCCGACAGCCATCCCTCGTCGAAGGCGATGGAGGCAGCCTGCGCCGAAATCCGACAACAGTCGAACGACCGCATTGATATCCAGTTTTTTCCGAACGCCCAGCTCGGGTCGGACGCGGCCATGCTGACCCAGGTGCGCTCAGGCGCCATCGACATGATGACCGCGTCCGGCATTTCGATGCAGGTTGTCTCGCCAATCGCCGGCATCAGCGGGATGGCGTTTGCATTCAGCGACTATGCTCACGTCTGGCAGGCGATGGATGGCGACCTCGGAGCCGCCATCCGCGCCGGGCTGGACAAGGTGGGCATCTATGCCTTCCCCAGGATTCTCGACAGCGGCTATCGCAACATCACCACAAGCAACCGTCCGATCGCTTCCGTCGACGATCTGAAGGGCATGAAGATGCGTGTCCCGCCAAGCCCGGTCTGGGTCTCGCTTTTCACGGCATTGGGCGCCTCGCCGACTTCGATCACCATCAACGAACTGTATTCCGCGCTCCAGACCAGGATTGTCGATGGACAGGAGAATCCGCTCACGATCATCGAGTCGGGCAAATACTACGAAGTCCAGAAATACTGCTCCATCACGGAACACATGTGGGATGGCCTGTGGATCATCGCCAACGGCAAGCGGATCAAGTCGCTTGCCGCGGACGATCTCGCTCTGATCACGAAGTCCTTCGAAACGGCTACGGTCAAGCAACGGACAGAGACCGAGCGGCTTAACGTCGATCTCGAGAGCAGTCTCAAGGCGAAGGGGCTCGTGTTCAATCGTCCCGACAAGGCGCAATTCCGGCAGTTGCTGACCAAGGCCGGATTCTACGCCGACTGGAAGCAGAAATACGGCCCGGAAGCCTGGGCCGTGCTGGAAAAGTATTCCGGGAGTCTCGCCTGAACCGCATCATGATGGCCACCGCAGCAGCATCAGGTAGTCCTCCGATCCCCTCGGAGGTCGCTCCGCAAACCCGCTCCGGTGGCGCGCTGCGAAAAATCGATCGCGCGCTGGGGATCATCATCGCCGTGCCGACGGCGGTCCTGGTCATCGTCGAAGTGTTCGTGCTGCTCGGCGGCGTCGCGTCCCGATATGTGTTCCATCATCCGATCATCTGGTCGGATGAACTGGCGTCGACCTTGTTTCTCTGGCTAGCGATGCTGGGATCTGCGATAGCTCTGCACCGCTCCGAACACATGCGTATGACGGCGCTCGTGGGCATGCTCTCGCCGCCGATGCGAGCTACCCTGGACGTGGTCGCGATCGTCGCGGGGCTGTCGTTCTTGCTGCTAATTCTCCCATCTGCATACGATTTCGCTGCGGACGAACTGCCTGTCACAACACCGGCGATGGAAATTTCAGACGCCTGGCGCGCAACCGCGCTGCCCGTCGGCTTCGCGGTCATGACGGCGGTCGGCGTCGTAAGGCTGCTCGCCGTGGGCAATTGGCGCCACGTGATGGGCGCGTTGATTGTCACCGCTGTAATGGTGGGCGGACTATGCCTGCAGCAACCTACTTTGGAGAACCTCGGCAATCTCAATCTCCTGATCTTCTTCGTCGGCATCGTGGCCTGCCTGGTCTTCGCAGGCGTACCGATTGCGTTCGCCTTTGGGCTTGCCACGTTCGGCTATCAGGCTCTGACCACGCAAACCCCCATTGTCGTGGTCGTCGGGCGGATCGAAGAAGGCATCTCCAATCTCATCCTGCTGTCCGTTCCGCTGTTCGTCTTCCTCGGACTTCTGATCGAAATGACGGGAATGGCGCGGGCCATGATCAATTTTCTGGCCAGTTTGCTCGCGCACGTGCGAGGCGGTCTTTCCTACGTGTTGATCGGCGCGATGTATCTGGTCTCTGGCATCTCCGGATCGAAAGCGGCCGACATGGCCGCAATCGCACCTGCTCTCTTTCCGGAGATGAAGGCTCGGGGATCGAAGCCGGGGGAACTGGTCGCGCTCCTATCTGCCACCGGCGCACAGACGGAAACGATCCCTCCTAGCCTCGTTCTAATTACAATCGGATCGGTCACCGGCGTTTCGATCGCAGCGCTGTTCACGGGAGGACTGCTGCCAGGCATCGTCGTCGGCGCTATCCTCTGCGTCGTCGTGTGGCGCCGGAATCGCAGCGAGGATCTTTCGCACGTGTCTCGGGCATCCATGCGAGAAATCGGTAGGACCTTCGTCATCGCGCTGCCCGCCATCGCCCTTCCGTTCATCATCCGCGGCGCGGTGATCGAGGGAGTAGCGACCGCGACCGAGGTATCTACGATCGGAATTGCATATGCCGCGCTCGCGGGCCTTCTGATCTACCGCCGGTTTGACTGGCAGCGGATCTACCCGATGTTGGTCGAGACCGCAGCTCTATCGGGCGCGATCCTTCTTATCATCGGCGCCGCGACCGGCATGGCCTGGTCGCTGACGCAATCCGGCTTCTCGCGCGATCTCGCTCGAGCGATGGCAGGCCTGCCCGGCGGCGTTCCGACATTTCTCCTGGTTTCGATCGCGGCGTTCGTAGTGCTGGGTAGCGTGCTCGAGGGTATTCCGGCCGTCGTACTGTTCGGCCCGCTGCTGTTTCCGATCGCCAGGCAGGTCGGCGTGCACGAAGTGCACTACGCTATGGTCATCATCCTCGCGATGGGTGTCGGGTTGTTCGCGCCACCTTTCGGCGTCGGCTACTATGCCGCCTGTGCAATCAGCAAGGTGCATCCGGACGAAGGACTCAAGCCGATCGCCGGGTACATTGTCGCCCTCCTGATCGGGCTGCTGCTGGTGGCCTTCGTGCCCTGGATCTCGATCGGATTTCTCTAGAACGAGGTGCCATGCTGTTAGCCAACGATCGTCATTGGGACAGCGAGACGGATCTCCTGGTGGTCGGAGCCGGCGCAGCCGGCATGACGGCTGCGCTCGTCGGTGCCCTCGAAGGATTGAATGTCATTCTCTGCGAGAAGTCCGAAAAGGTCGGCGGCACGACGGCAACTTCCGCCGGATCGGTCTGGATCCCGGGAAGCCATCAGAGCGAGAGGGCCGGCGTCCCTGACTCGATCGCCGCTGCGAAGATCTATCTCGGCGGGATGCTGGGCGGGGACATGGGCGACGAACGATTGTCGGCGTTCCTCGCCTCGGGTCCGGTTGTGCTGGACTACCTCGAACGGAGGAGCAGCGTCGTCTTCACGTCACCACCGGTTCACCCGGATTACCGGAATTTACCCGGAGCGGCCGTCGGTGGGCGCGCGCTCGGCGCAGTACATTTCGACGGAAGACAGCTCGGCTGCGACTTCGATCGCGTACGTCCGCCACGTCGCGAGTTCATGGTGCTTGGTGGCATGATGGTCGGAAAGTACGACATCGAGCCTCTAGTTTCGCCGCTCCGGACGTGGAGCAACTTCCGACATGTCGTCAAGCTGATCGGCAGGCACGTATGGGACCGTCTCTCCTTCACGCGCGGGACACGTCTGATCATGGGCAACGCGTTGGTCGGACGACTGCTCAACGACCTCAGGCGATTGTCGGTCGAAATCCGATACGGGACCGCGCTCACGGAATTGGTCCGCATCGGCGACAGGATCGTGGGCGCCGTCCTGTCGACGCCTGCTGGCGACGTGAGAGTGCGCGCGCGAAATGGTGTCGTGCTGGCGACCGGAGGGATCGGCTGGAACGAGGAATTGCGCAATCGCTTCCTTCCCGAAAGCGCTCGCCGTTACTCGCTCGCTCCGGAATCTAACACCGGCGATGGCATCCTCGCCGGCGAGCGCGCATCCGGAGAAATCGACCGCAAGTTACAGAGTCCCGCGCTCTGGATGCCTTGCTCGGTGATGAAACAGCTCGACGGCCACCTCTCTGTCTTTCCGCACATCATGCTGGATCGCGCGAAGCCGGGACTGCTAGCCGTCGATGCAAGCGGTCGGCGTTTCGTCAATGAGGCCGATTCCTACCACGACTTCGTAGAGGCAATGCTCCGGTCGGACCGGTCGCCTGCAAGCGTGCCATCGTACCTTGTCTGCGACCGGAGTTTTATCGACGATTACGGAGTCGGCTTGGTTCATCCCGGCACCCGCGATCTGCGCCGCTTTATCGAGGCTGGGTATCTGATCGAGGGTGACACGATCGCGGGTCTCGCGACGAAGATCGGCGTGAACGGTGAAGCCCTTTCACGGACAATCGAGCGTTACAACAGCTATGCCGAGACCGGTGTCGACGAGGAGTTCGGCCGCGGAACGAGCGCGCTTAATCAGTTCAACGGCGACCCATTGAACAAGCCGAATCCATGCCTGAGGAAGATTGGTCTCGGTCCCTATTGCGCCGTCGCAGTTTGGCCCGCCGATCTCGCGAGCAGCGCGGGGTTACGCACCGACTCCCGCGGCCGCGTACTGCGGTCTGATGGGGCACCACTCCGGGGGCTTTACGCGGCCGGTACCGATGCTGCCTCCATCTTCAGAGGAACGTATCCAGGGCCGGGAACGATGATCGGGCCCGCGATCGTCTTCGCCTGGCGCGCGGCAATGGATGCCGCGGGCGCTTTGGACAACTACCAGATACCGACTGATTGAGGCGCATAGTTCCGTCAAAAGTGCTAAATTTGCTACGACCGAGAGATCAAAACGTGCTGACCAAGACACAGACGACAGAAACCATCGGCGAATCCGCCTACCGGCGTATCCGCTCCGACATCATTTTCGGTGCCCTCGCTCCGGGCCAAAAGCTGAGGCTTGAGCGGGTCAGCGAGAGCTATGGCACTTCGATCCCCACCCTCCGTGAACTGCTGACCCGGATGTGCGCAGAAGGCCTGATCGTCGCCGAAGGCCAGCGTGGATTTGAGGTCGCGCCGGTCTCGGCGGCAGACTTCAGGCAGGTCGCCGAACTGCGCCTCCTTCTCGAAAATCACGCACTCGAACAGTCGTTCGCCGCCGGCGATCTGGACTGGGAAGGCCGCGTGGTTTCTGCCCACCATAAGCTGGGTGTGATGGAAAAGCGCATGCTCGAAGGGCAGCGGCAGGACCAGGAACTCTGGAAGCAGTGCGACTGGGGTTTTCACCATTCGCTGATCTCGGCCTGCGGCTCTGATGTCCTTCTTGCCGCCCACGCAGCCGCATACGACCGCTATCTCCGCTATCAGATGATCGCCATTGTGTTTCGCGGGGAGATTGCCGCGCGCGAGCATCAGGCTCTGTTGGAGGCGGCGCTCGTTCGCGACTGGAATCAGGCACAAAAGATTATGGTCTCGCACATCCGTGGCTGTGTGGAGCACGCGTTGAAGGAAGATAATGCCGGCCTCCTTGGAGGCCAGGCAACGTTCCCTCATCAAGAAAGCGAACAAGGCGTCTCTAAGCTCGGGCCGGAGCGGAAATTACCAAAGAAGCCGACGAAATTGGCTGCCGCTGCGCGCCGCAAAGCTCGAGGCAGATAGGATAACGAGCTCCCAGATTCGAATAGCTTACCGAAACTCGCCGGAGACCCCACAAATGTCCGCCCAGGGGTCATCAACGGAAGTGGGTTCGGCGAGAGTGAGATGTCTGCTTTCACCCGGATAGTGTTGCAAAAGTCGAAAGTTGCAGCGGTTCAAATTTTTGGCGAAAACCTGAAGCGCAAGGAGGTCGATGATTCGCATAGTCTCAGTCGCGCTGCCGAAGTCGCCGACGAATTTGTCGCAAGGCGACGAGGTCCCTCAGATCATTACACGAATAACGCGCCAGCGGCCCTGAGAAATTTTGCATTTCCTGCAAAACGACTTTTGCAACACTATCACCCGAACAGCGGACATCGCGAGCGCGACCGGACATGTCCGCTAAGTGCGCCAAAAGGCGACATCCGTAGAGCGCTCACCGAAGCGGCATGACAAAGGTGAATTTGGTTTCCTCAGGCGTCGAGGTCACGGTCAGCACACCGTCATGGGCTTTTGCAATTTGAGAGGCAATGTGCAGACCGAGCCCCAGTCCCTGCCGGCTGGCGCGCACTTCGCCCCGGAAGAAGGGTTCGAACAGTTTTTCCATCGCAGCCTGGGGAATGGGCTCGCCGCCGTTCGCGACGGAAAACTTGAACAGCCCCTCCTCCGTCTCCGCGCGCACCCGCACGGGCTGGCTGGCCGTTCCATGACTGATGGCATTTCCAACGAGATTGGAAACGAGTTGCCCAATGCGGGTTCTGTCGCAATCCACCGGACTGTCGATGGCATATTCGGCTTCGATCTGGCGGCCCGGCGAAGACAGCCGCAGTTCATCGATCACCTGATGCAGCACGGGCTCCAGCGGTTTGCGGGCGTTGCGATCAAGCGTGATGCCTCCGCCAAGCCGCCCGCGCGCGAAATCGAGCACGTTGTCGATCAGCTCCGCCATGCGCATGACGGTGGTCTGCAACATCGCAACGACCTGATGCGCTTTTTCCGTCTTCGCGTCGCGGCCCAGGATGCGTACCCCTGCGCTGATCGACGCCAGCGGATTGCGAAGATCATGGCCGAGGACGGCAATAAATTGCTCGCGCAACTCGGACGTCTCGCGTTCGCTCGCCAGACTCGTCTTTGCAGCTTCACGCGCCGACAAAAGCTCCTGTTCGTAACGCCGCCGGTCGGTGGCCTTTAACAAGGCCAGCCGGGTGAACAACGGCTTGCCGGCGGCATCCCGGCCTTCCAGCGCGTTGCAGATCATCTGCATTGGCTCGCCCGTCGCCGTCACCATGTCGATCGCGAATTCGTTGAAAAATCCCTGCATTCGCAGCAGCGGCGCGATATGGGTTTCGTAAAAGATTCGTCCCGCCATATTGAGGAAATCGCTGAACCGCTTGCCGGTCATTTCATCGGCCGTCCGGCCGATCCATCTCAGCAGGGTCTTGTTCACGCCCGCGATGCGGCCGTTGGTTTCCAGCGTAATGTACCCGCAGGGTGAATTCTCGAACATGTCCTCGAAATCATCGATGCGGGGCTCGGGCACGAAAGGCTCAGACGAATGTTCGCATCGCGGCGATAACCTCGTCGGGTGCACTTAGATTGGGGCAATGGCCGGTTGCCTCAAGGATGATGATCTCGCTGTCCGGTATGCCGCGATGGATGAACTCGCCGACCTCCTTTGAAGCGATGATGTCTTCACTGCACTGAAGGATGAGCGTCGGGATCTCGACCTTGGCGAGGTCGCCGCGGTTGTCGGACTTGAACGTGACCCGCGCAAAGGCTCTGGCTATTTCGGGATCGGTCCGGCAAAAGCTATTGGTCAATTCCTCGCCGAGTTCGGGACGATCCGGATTACCCATGATCGCCGGCGCCATCTGCGCGGACCAGCCCATATGATTCGCTTCCAGAAACTGCAAGAGCTCTTCGATCTGCTGTTCGCTGAAGCCGCCGACGTAGTCGCCATCGTCAATGTAGCGGGCCGAAGGCCCGACCAGGACCAGCTTTCCGAATATTCCCGGCGCCTTTTGCGCAGCCAAAACGCCGATCATGCTGCTGACGGAATGGCCGACGAAGACAGCATCCTTCAAGCCAAGTTCACGGCCGATTTCCACCACGTCGTCGGCGTAACCTTCCAGTGTCGAGTATTTGGTTTTGTCGTAGGCCTTGAGGTCGGAGGCGCCGGCGCCAACGTGGTCGAACAAGACTGTCCTAAATTCACCTTCAAAGGCGGGTTCCACGAACCGCCACATGTTCTGATCGCAACCGAACCCATGGGCAAATATCATGGTCCGGTCGGCTGATCCGCGAACGTTGACATTATTTCGCTCAATTACGCCCACGATGGAACTCTCAAAGGGTTGTCAATGACATTATCACCTTGCCAGTTTTCCTGGCGATAGGAAACCAAAGTCCGCTAATGGGATGGTCCGGCCGTGCTCCTGCCACGCCCGCGATAAGCTGAGCAGGGGCACCAAGACAAGGAGCACACGCCATGTCGAAAACACTCAACTCAGCGATCGCCGTAATCGGTATCGATATTGGCAAGAACTCGTTCCATGTTGTCGGCCACGATGAGCACGGCGCGATTGTGCTACGTCAGAAGTGGTCGCGTGGGCGATGCCAGCCAGCGGACTCAGGTTTACCGCCTTTCGAATTAGACGATGCTCACATCGCCGAAGCCACTTCCCGGGCGGCGGTGAAAATAGTCTTAGAGCGAACTGCCTTGAAAAAGGATGATCGACTTGCCGACTTCCTAACCGATGCCTATGCAACCGTTGGCATCGCATACCATCGCGCCGCTGGCGCCTACACGATGGACCAAGAAATGCAGGAATTGGGCACTGCTGCCGTTCATCTCCTCACGATCGCGACCTCTTACATTGATGCGCAAAAACAAGAGGGGACTGTTAGATGATGGTCGCTGCGTCTGGTTAATTGATGTCGGAATGAATAAACACCAACAGCAGATCTTTTAAACCTTCACCTCTTGGTACTTAGTTCAGCCATTTCTCTCGAATAATTTCCAAACATAGCGATCCGCTTGCCTGTGAATTCAAAGATAACACCTGGAAATTCAACGGGCGACTTCATCGTCGCAATCCTTTGAGCGAATTCAAACGCAAATTGCATGTTGGCGTGTGCCATTTCCATCAGCTTTGCTTGATAAGCTCCCGCGTTGGCAGTGGCTAAGGAAACGCTAACCAGTTTCTTTGCCTCGCTATCCGTCACTGTCTGTTCGCAGTCATCTTGCAAGGCTGTCACGGTCTGATTGTAGTCATCTTGTAAGGCCGTCACCGGATTCTCAAGAGCCTCTTGTTGCCCGTCGACAGGCTTTGGGGACGATTCAGTCGCGCCTTCCCCAGCCGAGCGGATACGGCCGTCTTTGGGACTTCTAACAATAGTCTGAGCGGCGCGTTGGGCCTTCGCGGATATTTTGGGGTGGCCAGCGTGCTTTAACGCCGTTGCCGGCTTACGTTTGCTCATCTGAAACTCCAAGGGACGATCGGGTCGGCCAAAAGGTCCTCCCCTGCAGTGACAACATGCTGTGCGGGCTAACGTTCCAACCGGACGTTATCTCCAAGTTTAGGTTCCTGGTGGTTCGCCATGTGGCGCGCAACATGAAACGCAATGCTTTGGAACCAGCGGCGGCTGAGGGTCGGTGTCTCACGTACCTGAAGGCCGTTGAACTACTTCCGTCGCCGCCGCCTTCGCTTCAGCGCACGGTCTGTGTGCTTTGTCTTAATTTAGGCTTGCCTAGCCGCTTAGCATTTTTGGCTACATGCCGTCGGTATCGTTGAACTATTTCATCGCCCGAAGCACCCGCTCGGGCTTCAGTGACGAGAAGAAGCTCTCCATCGCCGCATTGTCCCAGACGTTGCCGAATCGGCTCATGCTGCAGACGATGCCGCTGTCCGCCATCAGCTGTTGGAACTGCTCGCTGGTGTACTGGCTGCCTTGATCGGAGTGATGCAATAGCTCCTTGGGCTTGCCGCGTCGGTCGCCGATGCCGCCACCGCCTTTCGGCCGGATGGGGTCCGCGACCTCCTTCGGGTCACCGCGGCGACGGCAATCGGCATGAATGCTTTGAAGCCAATTATGCACTTTCAAGTTTCAATGCCGAGGATGTGGCCGGACAGTATCGAGAGGCTCGCGGGCAGTTACGAAAAGGGCGTGGAAGAAACCGTGACCACCTTCAAGGATTCAGACAAGGGACACGCCGCGTGAATTTAAAGGGGTGGCGGGGGACCGCAAAGGCCGACATGGCGGCGGCATCAAGCTGCTTGCCCACCAGCGTGATGAACTCGCGTAGCTTCATTCGATCACCTCGTCGGCGCGGGCGAGCAGGGTCGGCGGGATTTCGATGCCCAGTGCCTTTGCGGTCTTGAGGTTGATGACAAGTTGAAACTTCGTCGGTTGTTGGATCGGCAGATCGGCAGGCAGTGCGCCCCTTAGTATCTTCCCGGCGTAAACGCCGGCCCGCCGATAGGCATCGGCGATATCTGGATCATAACTTATGAGTCCACCGGCGGTCGTAAATTCGCGAAACTGATAGATTGCTGGGATCGCTGTTGCGGCTACTAGTGCAACGAGCTCGTCGCGATTCACGTCAAAGAGCGGATCGCTGCCGACCAGCAATGCATCTACCTTTGTCCTGCGCAAGCGTTGCGAACGCACCTTCAATTCCCTTCACATCGAACGGTGTCTACCATCGCTTGTGCCAGCGCACAGGCGTCCTCAACCTCGCTAAATTGCTTTCTAAACACGGGTAACCTTTCCCCGCGCGATTTTCTTGCGCAGGATGAACCGAAGGCGGTGGGGAGATCAGTGTCAATGGTCTCAGGCCACTTTAGGTCCGTCGTTAGACAGGGTCATTATTGAGCTAAATTGATCACTCGGCCGGTGTCGATGGGAGCGGCAGACCGTTGGAAATGTCCGAATCGGGTCAAAAAAACGGTCCTGACGCCTTGAAATGGGATTTCTGTTTTACCCCCGAGAGCAGACATCGGTCAGGCTACGCCGCCGATTGCGATGTCATCGTCTGCTTCGGTTCAGCATAGCTCGCCGAGTGGACTTGAAATCCGGTGCCGTGTTGTCTTTTTCCCGTCTTTTAGTCACCAACCTCAGCCAGCCTGGACACCTTTGGTAGACCATGCTGCTTTTTGCCAGGTTCTTTTTTAGAAGTCTTTTTGACGTCGGCGATGGCACGATCCGGGCTGCCTTCAAGCTGCGCCATTAGTTTTTCTATGATGGTGTCGCGAGACTTCTTGCTCGGCGAATACCCCCGAATCGTTATCTCCATCTTGTCCTTGTTGGCGTGGTACTCGTGATCGATCTTCGGCTTTTTAGGCATTTTGAATGTCCGCCCGTTGCTACCTTAAAATTAGCATTAGTGAATTCCTTCACTCCTTCGTTTTGTTGGCGCTCAGGATCGTCGGCATGGAACTGCTCGCGTTCCCGGTGCTCGCCAGCTCGGCTGCGTGTTGCGTGAGAGTCAACCACGAATAGCGCAACGATCAACTCAGACGTATGATCACGCCTTCGTCGTCGGTGAGTTTCACCAGTGGCCGCGTCGCCGACCCCAATACCCGCCGCCACCGAACAACAGCACCACGACAACAATAATCAAGATCAATTCCATCGGAATTCTCCGCTGACGCCGACGGGTATCCGCTGGCTGCCAAAAAAACAACGGCGCCTCACGGCTATCGTTCCCGCGTCGCCCAACTTGCGTCCTGCGATGTGAGCAATTTTGCTCAGGCTTCTTACTTCTTACAAATTGAAGTAGAGCATAGACGCCAGCAACGTCGAAAAGACGCATAGTCCAAGGGTGGCGATTTTTAAAACTAAGATGACTGCCATAGCGCCTCCTAGCAGCTAGCTACTTCGGCGGCTGTAGTCCTGCCGAGCGCAGCCATTCGCTTATGTGTGAGCCAGTTTCAGCCTGCCGGGCACGCCGCATAAGTCGCTCGCGTTCTATGCCATGAGGCGTACCCTGAGCTTCCTTTCGAAGCTTCACAGCCTCTTCGGCAAGGCGCGCTTCAAGTGTCACGGTCGCAGCGATGAGGCAATCTGCCGGCGATTATTCCGCTCTGGGCCGGGCGGTAACGACCGAGCAAACCGGAGCACTTGGCGACGCATCTCGATAAGTTCCGGCATGGCATAGAGACGCGGCGGCGAGGCATTTCGGTTGGCCTGGGGCATGATGCTCCCCTCGGATACGCAGTGACGATACCGATCATGCGGCGTCGCAAATCGAATCCGATGTTCAATATTGCTCACTTCTCAAAAATTAACGATTCAAATTAGGCCACAGCGTATTTCAAACTAGGCCACAGGCCCGTTCCCTCCGCCGAGGGCGAACGGATTTGGCAACCCAGAACGCTTGCCGGCCCTTGTGGTCGGCTTCGATCGAAGGGCGTTCAAGTGAACAAGCTTCTCAAATTTGGCATCGCAAACGTTTTCCTCGTTGCTGGGCAACTTGAGTTAGCTATGGCACAAAACAATAATCCTCCAAACGGATCACCAGTCTCGGCCGCCGACGAAGCGGCGATCCACGCAATCGTTGACCGTCAAACGGACGCTTGCTTTTTACTTCGTAGTCAATACTCGGCTGAGAGTGCGATTCAGCTAATCGAGGACCAGAGGAGTGCCACAACGGTAACAGCCATCAGCGCTGTGCCAGCCCATCCAAAGAAGGTGAGTGTCGGGCGGGCGCTGAAACGGCCCATCACCGAAAGGCGCGTAACGACCACCATCATGACCGTCATGATTGGAACAGCGACAATACCATTGAGCACGGCGCTCCAAATCAGCATTTGTATGGGATCGATTGGCGTATAACCGAGCGCGAGTCCCACCACCGTGGCGGCGGCAATGATACTGTAAAACCCGACAGCATCCGGCGCTTTCGCCTCTAGAGTGGCGTGCCAGCCGAATGCCTCGGAAACGCAATACGCTGCCGAGCCGGCTAGCACCGGGACCGCAAGCAGTCCCGTACCGACAATCCCGAGCGCAAACAAAACGAAGGTCAAATCACCGGCAAGTGGCCGCAGGGCCTCAGCCGCCTCCGCCGCGCTGTGGATCTTGGTCACGCCGCCGGCATTGAGCACGGCGGCCGTGGTTAGAATAATAAAGAAAGCGATGATGTTCGAAAACGCCATGCCCACGCTGGTGTCCAACGCGATGCGCTGAATTTCAGATTCGCCACCATGCAATAGCTCCTTTAGAGGGCGCCGTTCTTTTAACGGGCGCCGCGGCCGATTTTGCTTCATCTCCTCGACCTCCTGGGATGCCTGCCAGAAAAAGAGGTAAGGACTGATGGTTGTCCCGAGCACCGCAACAACCATGAGCAGATAATCGCGGTTAACCTCGGCAGCCGGCCACACTGCGCGCACAAACGCTTTGCCCCACGGAATGTGGACGGTGAATGCGGTGGCAACGTAAAAGAATAATACCAAGGTGAGAAACTTCAGGGCGGGCGCATAACGCCGGTACCGCACAAACACCTGCAGCAGCACTGAGGTTGCCGCGAAAATCAAGGCGTGCTCGTGGTCAAGGCCGCCGGTCACGAGCGAGAGCGCTTCGCCCATCGCAGCGAGGTCCGCCGCGATGTTGAACGTGTTGGCTATCACCAGCATGGATACGAGAGATATGACCAGCCAGCGCGGAGCGAAGTCTTTTACATTGGCGATGATACCTTTTCCCGTCACTCGGCCGATTTGAGCGCTGACAAGCTGGATTGCGATCATGAATGGTGTCGTCAGAAAAACTGTCCACAGCAGGCCATAACCAAATTGCGCGCCGGCCTGGGAATAGGTCGCGATGCCGGACGGATCGTCGTCGGCGGCCCCCGTGACCAGCCCGGGTCCGAGCAGCCGCAACAATATATTTGGACGTTTATCGGGTGTTTTGCTGAGCCCATTCTCGGAGGAATTCATGGCTTAAGCTTCAAATAATGGTTTGCGAATTACAAGATCTTTGTACTCCGAAACCGACCTTCGCCGTTCGGTGAGCGGAGATAGGCATGCTCGATGCCGGGATCGCTCCGGATTTCGCTTGAGGCCGGGTGGAACGCGTGATGGTGGCCTATGCTCTTAACGATGGAGCGGATGATCCAGCGGCGGCGGCGCAGACTCGGTCACTCGAAAACGGTGAGTGGTCAATATTGACCACATGCGCACGTAAGCCGGCAGCAAATCCGAAGGGGCACCTAGCCGTTCTGAAACGGAAAATTTTCAAGCCGCCGATCTAGTTCAAGTCAGCGTAGAAGTCGCGCTTAGATCGCGACCTAAAAAAAGCGCTCGCTGGAATTGCACTTCGCGCATTCGAAAGTGCGCACATCGTTCTCTTCGACATATACGGGTTGACGAGTCATTTGATCCGCCATGGCTTTCGGATGCAACTCGGATCGGGAAAGTTGCAGCCGCCACTCTTCGCCCGAATAAGCCCAGACACCGCGCCTAAAATCGCATTACGACATAATTTCTTTTCCCGGAACGATACGGAGGAATGAACCTTACCTAACGGCTTAACCATCCGAGGCAATCCAATGAACATTCTACCCGTCGACCGCGCGCTGAGCATATACGGAACTCTAGCAGACCGTTCTGAGGCGAATGGCGCCCGCGAACGGCTTTCCAGACATCTGATGAAAATATACACGGAGGGCGAAAAGGACGAACACCGCTTGACGGTAGAGGGGCTGTCGTTCCTTCGCGAGCTCGATCAGGAAATCGACTCTAGAAACTAGGGCAGTACTTTGCCCTTTTGGGCATGCCGCTGCGTCCGCAGGGAGTCTCGGCGCGCTATTCTCGCTTTGGCGGCGCGGACGGCTTCCGCCCTTGTCCGCTGCCGTTTCGGTTGGGGCGGCTTCGCCGCCTTTCCCGCGGTTGGCATCATAGGCAGCCCTTGTGTCGGCAATATCGAGCCGTGCTCGATGGGTTGCATTCTCATTGGGCCGGTGGGGGTTGGTTTGCTTTTTGGCATCCTAAACACGACGAGTAGATCGATTGCGAACAGCTGTGGAAAGAGGTCCTTTCGAGCCGCCCTCTTTTTTCAACAACCCGCACGAAGAGACGTTCCTTTATCAAGTGGCGATGTTTCAAACGGCTTCAGCCCCTGTGGTCATCATCATCGAAGTAAAGCCTGCCGGGTCCACCAGCCTGTGGCCGTCTTTGATATCGAAATAATAATGCGGCATCGGCCACCTCCAACTGAGTCAATGTTTGTTAAGCGTTCCTTGGCGAAGTTTATCCGCCTTAGTTGGTGGTCAGCTTTAGACCTTCGAGAATGAGCTTCATGTGGACGTGATCGCCTCGGGGGAAAAACGATCGGCAAAGTCGATCATCCGATCTCGATGGCAAGGACAAGATCAAGCTGACAAAGAGCGATGCTCCCGACGGGAAACACCACCTCATTCCTGTGGGATGGGCTGATCAGGTCGACCAGCACGTCCACCTCAACAAGGCGTCAAAAGATGTGAAAGCGCAGTGGAGCGAGGCCACGCAAGTCGGATTCGGATATGCGGCTGCGACTTGCAGGCGTGAACCCAAACTTAGATGCGGCCCGACTCGAGCGGGATGCGGTCCACGGCCTCACAGGATCATCAGGCGACTTGCCCGACCTTATTCAAGGAAAGTATCCGCCTTTTCTTCGGGATTGTTGGTCCCGTCACTCTGGCGCAGTTCGCGCTCGGCTTCATACCAGAATGCGTCTTCGTGACCTGCGGGCCGGCCGGCCGTCTCCCATAGTTGGTGGGCGCGGGTGCGGATCTGCTCAATGGTCGGGACGCTCATCTTCGGACCTACAAGCCTTCATGGCCGAAGTCACAACGTCGGCTGCCGCAACTTGTTCCCTTGCGAACAAGAACCCCTGGACCGTTCGCGCATTGAACCCACCATCGGCCAAAGCCCAAACCCCAATTCATTTCCTTTAGAACCCGCCAATGTGGGCCGTCGGAGCGATTCATCTGCGGGCAATAGAGGCGCCAGGTTGGGCTGGCTTGACTTTCGCTGGAACCATCCGCTGCCTTCGGCGATTGCCATTGCAAGTTCCGGAGAATGCCATGTCCCAGCATTTGAGCAGCGCGCGGCTAACACGGGGGGTTATAGGCGCGCTTTTCACGATGATAATGTTCACGACTGCGCTCTTCGCAGCCGCGCGCCATTTCGCCAGCTGAGAGCGTACAATTCGTGGTGCATGCATCCTGCATGGTTCGCGATATCACTGTCCTGCCTATGACGCCTTTCGGCGACTTAGAATTCGGCAGCGCTCCCGTATTTGAGATTTGAAAAAGAGCGGCACTGCTGCGATTGTGCTCGCAAAAGCGAAATTACTACCTACGTAAACGAAACATACGATCTACGCCTACGAGCGTGTCAGTGAGGTTGACCTAGTGATTGCGACATGCCCCATGAGCTTCCATCGTCGCATTGAACGACAGTGGGCCAAACGCATCAAGTCGTTAAGGCGGATGGGTGGCCAAGTCTTCGTTGCAACCAAACGGACGTTACAACCCGCAATCAACCGTGACGGTTCACTAATTCCAGTCTCGGTCAGAGCTGTCGTAGACCAGCGACGACGTGATCAACCTCGTGATTGATTTTCCAAACCACAGTCGGTCATACGACCAAACGCGGCGCGCCGTTCGATTTTGGGGGCACGACAGCGCAATAGAAGCATCATTTTTTATAAGCGAAGACGCATTGAGGCGAATTCAACCAAATTCGCGCGCCGATGAGTCGGGCTTTCTGAACGCGTTCGATCGCAATCGTGATTTGATATGTGCCGCCGCGGCCAGGATCTATGTTCGCGGAAGCAGGGGCTCTTATGATCTTGTTGCCGCTAATTTCTGAAACGCTGGGACTTGAGCCGCGCAAAATATGTTAGACGCCGATGGCCACTTCTCTAATCGGCCGTTAGGGGTCAAGCACTTTCAGACTATCCATGTTTGCGGTGTTGGTGTCGCCCACGGGCTCGTGCTTCTCTTCGGAATCGGCACCAAGGCCCTTCCTGTGGCTCTATAAGACGCATTACGAAGCCACGATAAATTGGAGCATCGCGGAGGTGGCTTAGCTCTGGCATGTCGAAGGCCTTCGCAATGGTGAAGGCAATCGACAGCAGCGGCGCGAAGATGCCGACAAGCACATATCCATCGCCAACCAAATCCTTGGCGAATGGAAGTAATTTTTTGACCATGGGGCGATCTTAGGTTATTCATTCCGACATCAATTGACCAGACGCAGCGACCATCATCTAACAGTCCCCCTCCTATTTTTGCGCATCCGTGTATGAGGTCGCTATCGTGAGGAGGTGAACAGCCGCAGTGCCCAATTCCTGCATTTCTTGGTCCATCGTGTAGGCGCCAGCTGCGCGATGGTATGCGATGCCGACGGTTGCATAGGCATCGGTTAGGAAGTCGGCAAGTCGGTCATCTTTTTTCGAGGCAGTTCGCTCTAAAACTATTTTCATCGCCGCCCGGGAAGTGGCTTCGGCGATCTGAGCATCTTCTAATTCGGAAGGCGGTAAACCAGAGTCCGCTGGCTGGCATCGCTTGGACGCCTCTTCGACCGCCCGATAGAATTGAGGCTTTCGCGTTTCATCTGCGTCCAGATAAATCTTCAGAAAGCGCCGTGACCTTGCTTCAAGATATTTTCGGTCTAACCTAACTGTCCTTCGTCGCTCACGACGCTCGGTTTTAAGCCAGCCAAACACTTTCTCGACTCCTATAGCCGCACGTTAGCTATTCTGCCGCAGGAATAACCAGCCGAAAAGCCGTTTCTGCTTGGGCCACCCCGCCACTCCGCCGTCGGAAGGGCAGCGGTCCGCGGCAGTTCCAGCCTCCGGGCGGTGAGCCGTGCGTCCTTCGCAGTCGAATCCAGCATCCAGCGATATCCAGAAGCTCAAAGCGGCAGAAGAGACGTTGCTGGTTATCGTCGCGAAAGAAAAGGAGGAGGGCGAAGCATCTTCGCACCTTCGACGGGCGATGGAGGCGTTACAGGAGGCTTTGCTAAGAATTCAACTTTCGCGCTAATCGAAACTGGCCCTTAGCTGAAGAGCGGCGGCTCGCGAGGGTCGCCCTTTTCCATTTCATCGATGGGACAGCACCGCTGGCTTGATAAGGACCGTCGCCAGTGACAACTTGTTCTGCATCGGGCTACGTTGGACCCGACACGCCGGCAACGCATCGAACGCCTCATTCGATGAAGGCATTGCGGCCGGTGGCTAGCAGGCTCAGGCTACGTCCGAGCACCGCTCGGCGCGGCTAACTCTACGCAAGTGCAACGCGACGACATAAGCCGTCGAGGGAAAGCCTTGGCGGCTTTTGCGTGTGTGGCCAAATTGGACTAGCTTGCTAAGTAGAGCTAATCGGAGGGCGCGCACGTGAACTCCACCCTTAAAATTCAGACGTCAGAGCCAACCCTGATCGAAAAGATCAAGGCTGAGCTCAAAAAGCGTGCCGAGGCAAAGGCCAAGCGGATGTGGCTGAGAAAGCCAAAAGCGCTGGCGAGACGTTGAGGGGCTAGTGGATCGGTTCATCGTTATCGATTCCGGACCCCGATGTCCCCCACTCCAAAAACGAAACTGGCCGACGCACGAATAGATATTAGATCAACCTTTGGTCACTAGCGGGGCCGGGGCCGCAACGGGATATTTGCCTAGCGGGCTCTTGCCGACGGGATATTTACCCATGGGATATTTGCCTACCGGCGCGGCGACCGGCTGAGGCTGAGCTCGTGGGAGGTCGGCAGCAGCTGCTGTTCCCACGAAGGCTAGAGAAGCGACGCCCAGGATCACGAATTTCAACATCGAAAGTCCCCCAGTGAATCGAGATATCTTGGAATTTAACATAAAAATACCCTGACGCTCGCCACGGCGGCAATGGATAGACTGGGAATTGGCAGTCCAGGCAGCCTTTTTTGTCAGATGTTGCGAAAATGGCACTGAATTTGAGACACTTGGTTCCCAAGTCACTTTCGTGGTCCCGCAGATAGGTCTGCCGGACGTACTTGAGAAATATCGATGGGAAGAGCCGAGCGCTCATGCACCATTATGCCAGCCAGTTTACGCTCGCAATCCGCCGAGCCATAGGGACGTCGCGATCGGCCGGAACGAAGCGGCCCAATTGATCGGGCTTGCGAGTTACCTGCTTTCAACAGCTGAGTTGATGTACCTGCTATCTTGAGGCTTCGCATAGTTATATCCGATCGCATCGATAACGGCCCGAACGATGCCCGGGCCGCGCGTTTCGGCGTCCCTGATCTTGGCGGGCCTCGAAAATCTCTTGGGTTGTTAGTCCAACGTCGGCTGCCGTCATTTTCCCGGAGTTTCGTTTCGGAACCCCGGGGCTTTTTCGAAGTGTGTCCCCGCTACGGGCAATCTCGCCCCGCGCGGGGGGCGGCGTCCTATTCGAGAGCGCTTGGGATCATCGGCAGGACACGCCTTCCGAAATTGGACCCCAAAAACCACACGTCTTTGCGTCCGTCGCGGTTCGTGCAAACAGCACGCTCGCGACCACTAGAGCGATAGCAAGAATTAGCAATCTTGGTTTCATCGTAAGAATATATTCCTCTAACCAGATCGATTAAACGCTAATCGACAAACTCGGCGCCGACAAAACTGCCTTGGCGCCAGATTAGTCGACAATGCTGGGCCGACCGAAATCCGTTATCGGATATGTCAAAGTCGACTGGGAGCAGCGGCAGGTCGATATGTAGCCGAACGGCGATACCGCGATCCGATACGTCACGTACCGTCAATTCGAAGAGGTTGCGTAGCCCTGCAATGCGGAGGAGCGCGCCTCGATTGTGCTTTATCCGCTTCGAGGTTCTGCGTTCGAACTCATCCTCGAAGGAAGTATCGTTCATTGCAGCCATGAGCGCCTTAGTTCTTATTGCCCTTTGCCGCGGTGGTCATTGCGGTATGCGCTTTTGACGGGCGGCGATCGGCGTTCAAGCTGTGCTTCGTATTTCGAAGCCAGTTCGAGCAGTCGTATCCTTGTGAATTTGTCCGCCTTGCGGGCGATAAGCCTGCAACGACTGGCCATTTCCTTTAGGTCTTCTTTCTTCATCGCCGCACCCATGCCAGCTTTGCCGAAGCCGCCGCATTGGGGGATGCGGCGGCTTCTCATCGCGGAAACGGATGGGGGTCTGTGTTCGCGACTAGCGAACTTTTGAGCGTCTAAAAATAGCGGCGCAACTAAAGTCGATCGTTAAGCTAAATAGCGACCACAAAAGTTAAATCTGGAACGCGCCATTGCTGACCAGCGCGTCCAGTTCGGCGCCCATGTCCAGCGACGTCCCGGCGACGCGGTCCAGATCGGCGCCAAGGGCTTCGGCCCGGGCGACGTCGCGGGCGACCGCGCGCGCCGGAACTATTTCTGAACCGCGGTAGTCACCGATCTTGGTTAGCCTTTCATCATGAGACCAATGCACTGAAGAGCCGCAGCGATGCCCGCGGCGATGGCTGCATAACTGATCCACCTCGATTGTTTTATCATCGATGCTCTGACGTCATAAAGGCGCCCCTTCTTTGAAACGATGACGTCGCCGCGTGCGACGTCTTGTTCCTCTACGTAAACATCAGTGCCGAAGGCCGCATAGAACCAAAGGACGGCCGCCGCAAACGCGAACGCGGCCGCGGTGAAATCTACGTAAGATGCTGTCATCGGCGTCCTCCAAGCCGTCATGGCATTCAATTTGCAATATAGGACAGATGCCGCGCTACCATTTCAAGCTCGTCGACAGCCGAAGGGTCTCCGACTACGGCCTACATGAGTTGATCGACGACACCATCGCGCAGATCGAGGCGATAAAGCTGGCGCGCTCGTTGCGCGCGGAGCGGCCAGAATTATCAGGGCAGAACTACTCGATCTCGGTCACCACTGAGGACGGCATAGGTATCTGCGTCATACCGCTGGATGATATCTAGACGGTTTTCACAACATGAAATCTGCTGGCCGGCTGCCCAACTCTTAGACTTGCTTGTTTAGAGCTGCCGCTGTTCGATTGTCAGGAATCTAAAGGCTGCCCTTCGTTGGGCCTTGGGGTTTCACCCGAAATCTCACCCCCGCCGGCATCGCCCCGACGGGGGATTTTTTCTGGCAAAACTGAAGATGCTTCGCGCCGATCGAGGCTCTCGGGGGGCGGAGAGTTCCTTCATGCGGCTAAGATGTCCTCCTTGTCTGCGCCACGCATCACTATCTTCAACGCACCGTCCGGCAGCGGTCGTTGCAGCGCCTTTGCTTCATCCCACGGCGCTCGCAACCAGACCTCACGTTCTTCGTCCGTCGTCAGGATCACGGGCATGGTCTTCGGATGGATCGATTCGACGACGGCATTCGGCGCCGTCGTCAGGAAGCCATAGATTTGGTGCGGGCCGGGCACAGGCTTTGACTTCGTCCCGCGATCGCCGTTGAACGTCGTCCAGATGCCGGCGAACGTGGCGAGCGGACGATCATCGTTGAGTGCGAACCAAACAACATCCTTTTTCTTCGTCTCAGGGTTCGGTTCTGGCGCGTATTCGGCGAAGCTATTGAAGGGCACAAGGCAACGGTTCTCACGCTTTAGCCACATCCGCCAGTGCGGCGATGACGTATCATGGATGTTGGTGACGGGCGGGCCGCCTGTCCGTGGCGGCGGCGGCATTCCCCAACGCATCATCGTTAGTTCAAGGCCACCGTCGGCTTCGCGAATGACCGGGGCTGGGTAGTCAGGAAACACGCCCGACATTGGCGGCAAGTTGCCGACATAGCGGTTCATGACGCGAAAGAGCGCGATCATCGCGGCTTGGTTGGTCGTGATGCTGTAAAGGTTGCACACTTAGGTGGGCTCGCCGGGGCCAGCACTGTCCAGCAAGTTCAACGCGGTGTCGATCTTCGCCAAAGTCGCCTCGATCAGCGCTCGCTCGCTGTCGCCGGGCTGTTCTTCGAGGCGTGCCAATAAAGCCTCTTTCTGTGCGAGAAGCCTCGCAACTGTCGTCGTCATCGAAAGTTCTCCGCTACTCTATCAAAGGCATGATGCGATCGGTTCTTCACCTTGATCCAGTGCGGCGATCGTCCGCCTCGGTACGGGCGATCGCTGTGCTTAGAAACCAAACCTTTGAGACCCGTGCTGCACGCGGCCCGGAAAAGTTCAGGGCCGATGGCTTCGATTTCGAACGGGTTGACGAAGATGCCGTCGGGGCGGCCGTGTAGCAGGCGCTCAAGATGCGTCTTGCGCATCGAAAGCGGGAGGTCTCGAAGGTCGTCGCCGTCGAGCGCGAGCACGTCAAATGCGCAAAGCTGAACTTCGCCGTTCTGTCGGCGGGAATGAAGTTGAAATCGGACACACCGTCAAGACCAAGGATCACGGCCTCGCCGTCGATGACGAACTGTTTGCGGCGGTTCTTTAACGCGGCCTCGGCGGTCCACAGGAAGCGCTTCGTCCAGTCGTGGCCGCCTCTCGTGATCAGGCGCACGGACGATCCCGCTCGACGCGCAGCCGATAGCCGTCGTATTTAATCTCGTGAAACCAGTCTGCGCCGGCGGGCACAGTTTTGCCGACTGTAGGAATGCAAAAATCAAATTGGGGCATAGTCCCGATATAGGAATATGCCTTTGTTTTACGAGCGGCTCGAAAGTACCAGCGATCGAATTTAGGCTACTTTATTAGGTATACGCCAAAGGGCCTTCTCGCCGGCCTCGGTCAACGCTCCAAGGGCCGTCTTTCCGCTTTTAGCGCATTGCAGAATTGCTTTGGCGACACGTTTTCGAACGTCATGTCGCTGGCCGTCAGGCGCTTTTCCGCAAACCCTTTCAAGCGCGACATCCATATTTGCCTGCACTCGCGGCTCGAAGCTTCCCTCGATCATCATCGAAGACCCCTCAGAGTTGAAACCCCGAATTTTCCCGGCTGCATTCCGACCGGGCAAGTTCACGGCCTGTGAATTACGCGGAAAGGCCCAGCAGGTTCCAGTGTCCGGAACCCAAAATTACAGGCCGGCGAGATTGCAAATAAAAGGCCTCAGCGCCGGGGGAAACGCTGAGGCCGTTCAGGGGGCGTATCATGGGGGATGATACGGCTGGTCAACGTCGTCCTCTGGCCGGTTGTTCCTCGCGCCGGGGAAAGCTTGGCCGAGGAAGTCTTTTCGTGTGCACTTGTGATCATTTCCCGGCTGAGGCGCGCTCCCGTTCACTCTTGCACGCAATCGGAAAATCCGAGAAAAAGCTCGCCGGATCAAACCCTTTGAGGTCTGGAGTTAGGTGATGTCCGAAGCTGTTAAACTGATCGTTGATGGGTATGTGCGCTTGAAGGATCGCGTGAAGATCGAAGAACTCCGCGAACATCGGCAAGGACTTCGAAATGCCCTGAAGGGCAAAAACAGCGACGCTTTCGATACAGGATATCTCTCCCGTCTGCTTGATAGCGAACTGGAAGTGATCGAAGCCGGGCTCACCAGTCTGCAATAGACGTATCTGACAAAGCCTCTACGCGAACAAGTCTGACCCAGCTTGCGTGAACTTCACGTAAGTCCCGCTTTCATGCATCATGAGGAAGCCGCGCTCGATCGCGAGCTTTAGTCCCGCGCTGTACTGCGCAGGCAGAGCGCCATGCGTGAACAGGAATGGCCCGTTGATCTTCTCGATATGGATGCGGCCGTCCTGCACGGCTTCAACGCCGTTGGCAATTTCCAAAATTTTCTTCATCGCGGCCTCCGGATCGGACCACGGTCGTCTTGACGTACTTGTTCATTTCATCGGTGACGTCGGATCGGGGTTCTGGCGAACCCGTAAGCCGATCAGGTCTGGCCGGCGTTTCCTCTGATAGTTCTTCAGACATTTAGCGCAATAGAGGGCGCGCCTTAAGGTGTGGATAGGCCGCTCACGCGGCCAAATCACCAAAGCTAAGTCGATAAGTTCCGTGTGATTGCATTGGCGGAATTGAACTTCGAGCAATTCGACGCCGCCTTGCAACGCCGCCGCGATCGTCGGTGACGGTGCTTCGGGACCTCCCGTAAACTGCAACGCTGACCAAGCAAGGCAATCGAGCCGAAGCGCGCTGGCAAGCTGCCTGTCGGCCGCCTCATCAAACTCGATGCCACGCTGGATTAGCCGCTGAGCGCCCGTAAGAACCTCCGGGCTTTCGTAGAAAGCCAACGCGAGCAATAGCCATGCGGCGATATTCAGCTAATGGGATTTCCGGTCGAAGTTCACTTGATAGAGAAGGTCTGAAGGACGGGCGCTCAGCATTGGCTCGTTCGAAGGTTTTGGACAGGTGCTTCGGAGTGACCAACGAGTGGCTCAATTCTTCCATAACATTCGATGAGCGTAATCTATTTCGCTTAAGGCCACAGCGGACGTTACCGTACCCTAACGCCTAGTCAGGTTAGTCATGGTAGCGCTGTTACTTCAACGCGGTTCACTCTTGGCATGACAGAATTGAACCTCCGATTGGCCACGGCCCGGTTCGCAACTGACGCCTTCGCCTGCCTTGGCAAGTCGTCTTGGGCCGGCTACTCTTTCCAAGAAGAGCGGCTTGGACGCCAGTGCCAAATACCAACATCAGTCCGCGTCTGGAGACACGTATTCGCCGCGATTCTCGCGTCACGCTACGAAGAAGGTAATCCGATTTTGGCGGCGGACGTTGTCGGATACAGTCGGCTGGCCAGGAAGATCGTGCGATCTTGAGAATCGAGGATCCGACCGTCACGAGGGCAAGCCGCGGACCGCGGGATCCGAGATCGGACTCTCGCTGGAGAGCCCGAAAATTCGAATGACCCGAGTCCTAGTAGTGTACCGACCTATCCAGAATGAGGGTTTGGGTAATGGCGGATCTTCACAAAATAGCGGTGACGACCTTGTCGGTGCTTTGGATTATGGGCGCGATAACGCTGCCGCTCGCGACTGCCCAGGAAGCGGCGCTCTCAGAGGGGGACCGACATGGGCTTGCGGCGTGTTTGGTGAAATGCCCCGACGGCGACAAGGCATGCATCAATCGCTGTATGTCGAAATCTCAAATCAAGGGCGTCGTATGGAGCGATGCCACACGCGCCTGCATTAGGGCTTGTCGGATCCAAAATGCGGCTAATGAGGTAATTTTTGGTTGCGCGTCGGGCTGCCTTGATCGAATGGTCCGATAGCGCCAGGCGGCATGGCCGAGCCGAGGACCGAATCGAACCCTTGAGTCCCGACGAACTGCGTGACACCCTGTGGCCGAACCTTCGGGAAAGACATGACGATCCCCTGCCGCGTCCTAATGATCTATCCGAAGTTCGTTCCGAACTCGTTTTGGAACTATGCGGAAGCCTGCGAACTCGTCGGCGCGAAGTATCCGGCGGCGCCACTCGGCCTGATCACCGTCGCCGCCATGTTGCCGAAGCATTGGGACATCCGGCTCGTCAACCGCAATACCGAGGCTTTGATAGACGCGGACCTCGACTGGGCCGATCTTGTGATGATCGGCGGAATGCTCAACCAGCAGCCTGATGCCATCTACCTGATCGATCTCGCCCACCTGCACGGCAAGCCAGTATGTGTCGGTGGGCCGGACGTCTCCTCCAGCCCGCATCTTTACGCGGACGCGGACTTCCAGGTGATCGGCGAGGCCGAGCATGTCATAGAGCAGTTCATCGCCGCCTGGGAAGGCGGCGAGCGCAAGGGCGCGTTCATCGCCGAGAAATTCAAAATCGATGTCACTCTGAGCCCGATGCCTCGCTACGATCTGCTCAACTTCCATCACTATCTCTTCATCGGTGTGCAATATTCGCGCGGCTGCCCGTTCACCTGCGAGTTCTGCGACATCATCGAGCTGTATGGTCGCGTGCCGCGCACCAAGACCAACGATCAGATTCTCGCGGAGCTGCAAGCGCTCTACGATCACGGCTATCGCGGGCACGTCGATTTCGTCGACGACAATTTCATCGGCAACAAGAAGAACCTCCGCACCCTGCTGCCGCGACTCAAAGCTTGGCTGGAAGAGCACGACTATCCATTCGAATTCTCGACCGAAGCCTCGATCAACATCGCAGACGACAGCGAGCTGTTGCAGGCAATGAAGGATGCGAACTTCTTCGCGATTTTCGTCGGCATCGAGAGCCCGGATCCCGAGACGCTCGTGCAGATGAAGAAGAAGCAGAACACCAGGCGCAACATCGCCGAGTGCATTCACAAGATCTATGGCTACGGCATGTTCGTCACCGCCGGCTTCATCGTCGGATTCGACAACGAAAAGGCCTCGATGGGACAGGCAATGGCCGACTTCATCGAGGAGGCGAGCATTCCAGTTTGCATGGTTGGACTGCTTTATGCGCTGCCTGGCACACAGCTCACACGGCGGTTGGCCGCAGAAGGCCGCTTGCACCGGGGCCATGACCTCATGAACGTCGAGCAAGCGGGCGATCAGTGCACCCTCGGCTGTAATTTCGATACCAAGCGTCCGCTTCGTGAAATCCTTGCCGATTACAAGGCCGTGCTCCGGCACGTCTACAGTCCGGCAGCATATGCAGGACGGCTGTCGCGTCTCGCAGCCATGCTCGACCGGTCCGACCGGCGCCGCGACCTGCCGGATGGCGATGTGCGCAAGAGGCCTGGCGGCATCGACAACGTATACAAGATCATGCGGGCCCTCCCGGAGGTTCGCGAGCCGTTTTGGGAGACCTTTGTGGAAGTCGCCAAGACCAATCCAGGTGCGCTGCGTTACATCGTGATGCTGATGGCGCTGTACATGCACCTCGGGCCGTTCTCGAAACGCGTGATCGGCGAGATTGACCGCCGCATTGCCGAGCTGGATGGTATGTCTCCAGTGAGGGCCACGGTGGCAATGAACTCATAAAGATGCGGTTTGATGGACGGCAAAGTTCGCTATGCCTTTGATCACCTCCTTGGGGGATGTCGCACTGGCCCATGGGGACTGTTCCGCTGCTCGATCGGGTGACTCAGGCGGTCTCTCGACTGGCAAAAGCGCCGAAAACGCAATGGTTGGTCTTGTCAGGTAGCGCCGAGGGAGTGACACCACTATCTGATTGTCCCGTGGACGACCACCTCCCAAGCCAGCCGCGCGATGCCTGCTATCAAACAGCGCAATTGGCTCGGGAGGTTCCGCGACGCGTTACCACACTGAGACGTGGAGCGTTACCGCCAGCGGCGGTGTAGCCACAACCACTGATCGGGATGTTCGCGGATCCAGCCCTCGATCACCGACGTGACCGCCTGCATCGTTCCCTGAATGTCGATTTGCCCGGCGGCGTCGCGGACCGGCTTTACTTCTTCAGACAGTTCGCCACGAAAGCGGTGTCCAGGCAGGCGGATGATGCGTACGCCATGAATCGGGCACTCGATCTGCCGCAGCAGCCGGGCCAGCATCGGATTGGCTTTGGTCTTGCGGCCAAAAAAAATGACCTCGACGCCGTTGGTCAGGTACTGGTCGATCAGCATCCCGACATGCTTGCCATTTTTCAGGGCCTCCGCAAGTCTTAGGGGTGCGTCACGACCAGCCGGAATTAGCGTGCCCATTTTTACGGCGCGCATATCCTGGATGATGCGGTCGGCGGACGTGATGTTGGGCCGGCGATATAGGATCGCTGTGTCCAGCCCGTGCGCGACGGCAGCCAGAGCGGGAAGCTCCCAGTTGGCGAGATGACTTGCAAAGATCAGCGCCGGTTTGCCGTCGAGCCGCAGTTGCGTAAACAATTCATACGAGCGCTTGTCGATTTCGATCCGGCTATCCTCGGGCCGTGCGGGATCGTACTTCCAGATGTGATCAAGATGCGCGAATTCGGCGCCGACACGACCGAGATTGTCCCAGACGCCTGCGAGAATGGTCTCGATCTCTGCAGGCGATTTCTCCGGAAATGCGGCGGTTAGATTAGTGCGGCCGATCTTTTGCTCTCGCATCATGGGCCCGATTGAGCGAGCGATCCGGCCGAACAAGTTGGCGGTCTTGGTCGGATCGAAATAGCGAGCGGTACGCAGTATTCCGATCGTCAACGCGCCTACCGCCGCCTGGCCCAGCGGCTTGGTCGCGTTGCGAAGTCTGGCCTTGGCGCGAAGCATCAGATGTTGCATCAGAAACCAGCGACGATCTTGCCGAACACTTGTAAGCTTTCCCTGCGCTTCAGCGCCCACCGCTTTCTACCATCGATCTTGCCTCGGCGGATCTAGCGGTACTCGTCCTAGATAAGCATCACAGAGACAATGGCCGCTTCGATATTGCTGATGCCAGCCAAACTCGTGCATCTATCCCCACTGAGCGTCGTTTTCGTTCGAAGGAGCACTTGTCCCAAATCGCCCCCAACCTAGCGCGCAGGCAGAGCCAGCAAACGCCGTACATGTACGAAATGCTAGAGAAGTCTGGCCTTTCAGAGCCGTACATACCACGCAAAGCAGTGTCGATTGGTCAGTCTCATTCTGTGACTTACTTTGCGGTTTTGGCTCGCTCTAAAATCGCCTCTCGATACTTCTCTTTCATTTTAGGAGTTAACGGCGCGACGAAGGGATTGGATCGGTAAGGTGCAATCTTATCATCTATCGCCGATTCCATAGTGCGGATTGCTGCTTCGATGCTCTCCGAATTGTCCGGGTCAAAGCGCACCGTAGCGAGTTGGCCGTCCAAGGCCTTGAACGCCCGCTGCGCACCGATAGCGGACTGACAATTTTAAGCCACCGCTTGAAGGGAATTGAGCGGGACGTCCAGCGAATAGACGAAGCCGGACCGTTCATAGGCGAGCTGAACTTGGCCGTTCAATTGCTGGCCGAGAGACGTCATCATGCGGGTGCCGAAGCTTTGCCGTACCGGCGGCTCAACCGCCGGACCTCCGCTTTCAGTCCAGACCAGGCGGAGCCTCTGCTCCGGCACATCTATCGTCCACGCGACTTCGACCCGGCCTGCGGGAACGGAGAGTGCGCCAAATTTGGTGGTATTGGTACAAAGTTCATTGAAGGTCATCACGAGTGCAATGACGGCGCCTGAGCTAATTTTGAGGTCCGGTCCGTTGAAATGGAAGCGCCTGATGCCTTGGCTATCGTAAGGCTCCGTCGCGCTGCTGAAGATGTGGGTCAGACTTGCGCTGGCCCAGCTGACCTGCATCAGTAGATCGTGGGCTCGCCCCAACGCGGCCAGCCGAGCCTCCATCGCCTTCTGGCCAGCCCCGATGCTGGGCGCTGCACGGAAGCTCTGAGAGGCGATTGCACTCACCGTAGCAAGGGTGTTCTTGATGCGATGATGCAGCTCACCAAGGATCAGCTTCTGCAATTTGTCGGCGGCTTCGCGCTCTTGGCCTCGATGCCGGCTTGAACGAGCAAAGTCTCAGCATTGATGTTCGCCTGCTCCAGCAATAGGCGGAGGCTTTCGTTCTCGGCTGACAGGACGACTTCCTGCGCCGAGCGCGACGACGGCGCAATTGACCCGCAGCATGAAGGTCCCCGTTCGCCGACGATACGGCAGCGTCGGGCACAATTCGTAGCGCCCCTGCTCCCACCATGGCTTGTAATTCAGCGATCATCTGCTCGACACCCAGCGGCTTGCCAAAGAAGCGGCTGTCCGCTGGCCGTTCTGCGTCGGATAGTTTCACTTGACCGGAAACCAGGATGATCTTGATGGTTGGCCAACGGTCGTGCACCGCGTGGGCAAGCTTCAAGCCGTCGATGCTGCCCGGCATTTGAATATCCGTGAAAAGCAACGAGATATCCGAGCGGGCTTAAAGAAGTGACATTGCCTGGTCGGCGCTGACCGCTTCGACGGGGTTGAACCCCGCATCTTGCACGATATCGACCGCGCGCATGCGCAGGATCATCTCGTCTTCAACGACCAGAACATTCGGCACCGCAGTTGAATCTTTCGACATAAATAGCCTCACTCGCTCGTCCGACAGCCGATCTCAGATCAGCAGCGGGATTGCCGAAAGGAAATGATGAAGACAGCAACTGCCAGGAATCTCGGCGACCACTGAGCGCTATGGCGGTCAGCATTGCGCCTTCCGAGAACAGATAGCGAGCTAATTCGCTTCGCTCCAATGGCTAATCGCATGTGGTTGCCGTCCCATCATCTGCCGGGCGGTGACGCACAAAAAATCTTCAACGGATCGAATTGATGGGTTCCGGAGGCTCATCGCGCAATCGGCTCATGAGCAGCATCAAATGTGGAGACATTCCGATCGACTTCTGGCCCAGTGCGATGACAAGCCTTTCGCTGATTTCCCTGCAGAGCGCCGCGTTGTGAACGTGGTCGATCTCAATGTCTTCTTGGTGCACGGGATAGCTCATGAAATATCCGATTTGCGAGTGAGGTAGACGGAGGATAATTCAGCGGGGAGTTGTGACCAGGCGAGCTTCCAGGATTTTGGAACTTGAACCGGGCCTCCGCAAACAGGAGGCGGCAAAATTCGGCCAGACCTGCGTTGAGCAGTCAGTCGTCCGGACTTCAAGTCGATCGCTCTTTCCCAGGACCGCGACCTCCCTTGCTTTTACCTCGGGCGCAAAACCTGGCAAAGCGATCACCGAAACTCCGAGGAGCGCGAATATCGCCAGGGCAGAGAGAGATTTGATCATCTTGGGCGCTGCTGACTTGTTGCCTCTATCCCTCGGCTTGCAGGGATCAACCAAACAACAACCTGAATGAGAATAAGTTTCACAGGCGCAACTTATATTTGTAGGGGGCGACGACTTCCGTTCTAGGTCATTCGCGTCGGTTTGGCCTCCTACCAACGACTTCCGCTCTACCTCGATGAACAGACGTCGTTGCCATCTGACGGCATGTCTCAAAAGTGCCAGAAGCAGTCATCGGCGTTTGCTAGTACGAGTTGTCTTGGGTATAAGATGCTCGCCTCACACGAAGGTCCGCATCAGCGCCGAGGGCCGCCGGTGCTGCGATCTTTCATGTTGAGGACGCCAATTCCAGTTGGCTTAGGGCCTCAAATTGCGTTCAGCGTGAACACGATACATTCCATTTTTCTCCGTGCCCGCGTTCTCATTTTGACGCTCGGCTTTCTGTTACCCATACCATTGACGGCCGCAGCGTCCGCAACTTCCAAGTCCAGACCACGTTTGGGGTGCTACGACGCCCAAGATGACGGCTACCGACGGAGTTTCTGCCTGTTTGACCGCGGTGTGATGGATTCGATCAGGATGGGGTACAGGGAAGGCTTCGGGGACTGCGGAAAGTATAATGTCCGCGCTCGCAACGGAATCAGGTTTTGGTGGCCGCCGCGTGCCTTCAATGGCGCACTCATCAGTACCGGCGATGGTCTTAAAGATATCGAAGGGACGTGCACATGGCGCGCCGACAAAGACGACAATTTAATTCTCTCGAACTGCGAAATGGCCGGCGAATGGAAACGCCTATCGGACAATCAGCAGTACAAGCGTAGGGCAAAGCTCTGCGCGCCCCCTACGCCCGCGGAAGCCTTTATCTCTGCGGCGAGAGCTGGCGATCTCGCTGCCATGCAAAAGCTGCTCGCAAGGGGCGTCGACGTCAATGCCACGGCCTACGAGAGCGGTGGTACGGCGCTGATGGCGGCCTCCGTCAACGGTCAAACTGAGGCCGTTCGGGCTTTGCTCCGCAAAGGTGCCAACGTCAACGCCAAGGACAAATTTGGTCGTACGGCGTTGCTCTCGGGCGCCGGCGCCATAATTCGTCGCCTCGAAATCGTTCGGGCCTTGCTCGATAGAGGTGCCGACGTCAACGCCAGGAGCAACGAGACCGGTTTTGCACTCACGACGGCACTCATGGAGGCGTCTTATCACGGTAACCTCGATGTCGTTCGCGCCTTGCTCGACAAAGGTGCCGACGTCAATGCCACGGGCAACAAGGACGGTGCTACGCCGCTAATGGCGGCTTCTGAGCAAGGTCACATCGAGGTCGTGCGGACGCTCCTTGAAAAGGGTGCTGACGTCGATGCCAAGGGGAACGACGGCACCACGGCGCTGAATGTGGCTAAAGATGACGAGATCAAAGCCGCATTGAAGGACGCCGGCGCCACACATTGACGGCTAATTTGCTTGCGTCGGCTTCCTGCACCGATGCCCCACGCCAATTCATGTTGGTCGCATGTCCGCTTCTCTAATCGGCCGTTAGGGGTCAAGCACTTTCAGACTATCCATGTTTGCGGTGTTGGTGTCGCCCACGGGCTCGTGCTTCTCTTCGGAATCGGCACCAAGGCCCTTCCAGTATGGGATTCGAAGACGAGGCGGAACAATCTTTGGGGCGGCCTTGCCGTCTTACAGACAGTGGGTCCAAGCGGACATACGAACTCACCTCATCCATCGTCCCGCGAGGGACATCATTCCACCGCTCGGTGGAGCTCGAGTGTCCTCCTATCGCGCTTAATCCTGCTAGTCCTCACGCCGCTGTAACTTCCCGGCTCCATCGGAACTCGGTACCGTCAACCCAGATGCGGTGCATGATCACCGCCAACCGGCGCGCCAGCGCCACGATCGCCTTCTTCATCCCGCGGTGCCTGGCGATCTTCATGGCCCAGGCCTTGAGCCAGGACCACTTTGCCAAACGCACCAGCATGATATGAGCCGCTTCGTAGAGCATTGCCCGCATCATCTCGTCGCCGCACCTTGATATGGCGCCGGGTCGGTCAATCTCGCCAGATTGATACCTGGAAGGCGTGAGCCCAAACACCGCCCCGACCGCCTTGGAGTTTCGGAAGCGGGCGGGCACGTCGACAGTCGCGCGATAGGTCAGCGCCACAACGGGACCAACACCCGGGATGGTCATCAGGCGCCGGCACACATCATCATTCCGAACGATAGCCAGCAAGCGACGATGAAGAATGCCGATCTGCTCACGAAGCGTCCGCCGGACAATCAGCAGCGGTTCGACTAACTCAGCAAGATCCGGGAAGCTTTCGACAAGCTCCTTGATGCGCGCCTCGAACTTCACCGTTCCTACCACGCCCACCTTGAGGCCGAAGTTGCGCAAAGTACCTCGCAGGTCGTTATCGACGGCGATGGCCTTGGACTGCAGCAGTTTGCGATGGGTCAACAGCATTCGCAGTTTCTGACTGCGTAGCGTCTTCACATGCACCGGGCGATAAAGCCCCGCCCGCATCATCTGGGCCATACCGCGCGCATCGTTGCGATCCGTCTTGTTGATCTGCGCCTTCAGAACCGCCCGCATGTGCCGCGTCTCGACACAGATGACAGGCAAGCCTGCTTCGGCAAGCGCACCGAAAAGCCATTGCGACAGCGGCCCAGCCTCCAATCCGATCCGCTTGAAACGGTAGGCCGGGTTCCCCAGAACCCGCAGCAGAGCGTCTGGCTCGCTTGCTACCCTTAATTCCTTCGCGATCCTGCCCGTGTCATCCACAATGCAGACACTTGTCTCCTTGACCGATACGTCCAATCCAGCAAAATGGTCCATGCTGCGCTTCTCCTTCTGATGCTTGAGGCCGTTACCACGGACCTCGTTTCACCATCAGCCTGAAGCGCAGCACCCAAAATCTTCAGCTATCCACAAGCTGGGCCGGCCGATAACCCCATCTTCGGGTCAAAAGCAGGAGTGGCTCAGCCTGAAAGGCATGTCGGTTCTGCCCTCAACAGCGGACATGCGGCGACTACATCGGAATGTCGGTTTCGTGCCAACAGCGGAAGTCGCCAGCCTCATTCTATCACCTCGTCGGCGCGTGCAAGCAGTGCCGGGGGAACGACGAGGTTGATTGCCTTCGCCGTTTTGGCGTTGATGATTAGCTCGACTTTCGTTGGCTCTTGCACCGGAAGGTCACCGGGCTTCTCGCCCTTGAGGATGCGATCGACATAGCTTGCGGCGCGGCGATGCATATCAACCGGATCCGGTCCATATGACATCAAACCGCCTCCGGCGACTTGGGAGCGGTTCCAGAAGATCGCCGGCAATTTGTACCCGATCGCCAATTCCACGATCTGCCCGAGGTTGGACATGGAGAAGGCCGCGGCCGATATGATCAATCCGCCGTTCGCTTGCTCAGCCAGCGACCTGATACCGCGATCAATGTCATCCGCGCTTCGGACTGGAACCGAAATCCACTCGACAGACATTGATTTCGCCGCTGTTTCGAACGATTTCTGAAATCCCTTGAAATTATGATTGTTGGGATCGCCGAGCATTGCGACTCGCGTCAGGCGAGGTGCCATCTCCTTCAGCAATTCCAGCCATTTTCCGCAGATATCATACTCGAAGGGTGTGAACCCAGTGATGTTGCCGGACGGTCGCGCGAGACTGGACACAAAACCCCCGGCCGCCGGGTCAGTGACGTTGACGAAGACGATCGGCACCGTGGTTGTTGCATCATGCAGCGCTTGCGTCGCGACAGTGGAAGATCCAAAAATCACTGCGGGGGAGAAGCTGACCAGTTCCATCGCAAACGTTCGGGCGCGGCCGGCGTCGTCATCTGCCCAACGGTAGTCCATCTGGACGTTGACGTCTTGCTTCCAGCCAAGTGCTTCCAGACCCGCCACGAAGGCCGCAAGGTTTTTAAGCGAACCGGGATTACGACCGGGTCCGACGAGAACGCCGATCCGGTGTATTCGCTCGCGCTGTTGAGCGCGCGAAGCCACGGGCCACGCCACCGTGCCGCCGATGAGACCGATGAACTCGCGCCGCTGCATGCCATAACCCATGCTCAGGAGACGCCATCTTAGCGGCTCAATCGAGCAATTTGCTAGGGGCTAAAGCCACCATCCAAACCCATTGCCGAATGTCGCTGTTGGGTCACAAGCCGACATCAAGCCTCAAATGTTCGATGTCCGGTCCACCTTCAAAAGCGGACAATCAATCTGTGCCCAAAGGTCGGCGTTCCGTCGTCCAGCGTGTGTTCAACGAAAATGCAACCCATCGCCTATAACCCGACCGGAAATTTTTCAGGTAGGGCATGATTGAAGTACGAACCGTGTGGGGAGGCGGGGGGTGTACCCCCTCGTTTGGCCGATTGACCATGGTTCGGACTTTTCGAATGCCGGATCAACCGACGGACGCAACATTTTGCTGACTCGCATCCTTAACTTTGACGCTCGCGCATTGCCCGAAAATAATGTTCGGCGTGTTGGGAGTAATTCTCCGCCACGATCCGATCTCCGGCCATAGCTTCGGCGCGGGCAAGTGACAAATAACGCTCATAGTTTCTTCGGAAGTTCTGAACATTACCCGCCGGGTGGCGGACAAATCCGGTCGGTTGATTTTCTTTGGTGTGTTGTGATCTTCGCAGCATGGTGTTGGGATGACTTTCGTAGTTTGGCGCGGCTGCCCGGTGAACACAGGCTATCCTTTGCGCTGGGCGCATCGCGCTACATTTTGAGAGATTTGAGAGAGCGTTAGTTCAACCGCTTCATTGCATCTTAGTTCCTCGGCAGCGGGAGGAATTTGAGTGAGCAAGCCGCTAAGGCCAAAGCAAACAGAGTGAACTTTCCTCACCTGACAGACGGCAAACGCCGCCGGCGTCATGCGGCTTTTTCGCCGCGATCTTTCTTGACCCGTTGCAGGCGCTTATTCTCAGCCTGCGTATTGCGAACGGCTTCGGCCAGCATCTCGTAAAGCTCGGCCTTGGTTTTCTTCGGTTCGCGCTTGGGTGGTTGCCACGGGGTCATGAACCATATGTGGGGATGCCGGGAGGGTAATTAAACCCCGCTGGGCCTGTCTGCCTGTCCGCTTCTGCCCCGCATAACGGACTCTAGTCGGACATCGCGGCATGACCAAAGAAAAGCCGCCCAAAAGCGGCCCCCCCCAGAACGATCAACATCAATGGCAGCGATGTTTCACCAATGGTGATGACCACGATGATGGCCTCGACCCCATCCATAGTGGTGGCCTCGACCACCGTGATGGCCCCAGCCATGGCCGTGGCCGTGAACTTGGATGATTGAGTCGTTAACGCCGATAAGTGCATTTGGGTTTGCACTCGGCATCGCCGACGCGGAGAGAATTGGAGCGAGCGCGAAAGTGAAAGCTGCAAATCCGATCAATAAAAGCCGTTTCATGAGATGTTTGTTCCTTTGAACCGCGTTATCGCGGGGATGGGTAATGCGGCGGCACTCAGATTGTTCCGCAATGGAACCATATGATCAACCAGCGTTGTTCCGAACGTGCCGTGGGTTCGTGGCGCACCGGGGCCTGAGCGTGCCATGTCAAAACTCAATACCGGGATTACCATCAGGCGGATGGAAAGGGGCCAGTACCCGGCCTTACGTTGGTGCTCGCAATTCGCTGCGAAGCCAACCTTGCGTTTTCCCGGATTTCATAGGGTCATCCCATTCGGTGACAATCTGGTGGATGTCGCTGCACAGTTGGCACTCAAAGGTGCGAATGTGGAAGCCTAAATAGCTGGGCGTGGTCCGCGCCAACGTCGTTGCGCCTTTACAGATTGAACATCGCGGTTGGAAGTACATGGTTGCGGGCCTTGTCAGGGCGGGAGCACAACACTCTCAGTCACCGGATAGATGCCGTCACAGGGTCGGTGATGGATCAATCATGGCGCGGCGCACCATCGCGCGATGTTCTGTTTTGCTCACCTCCCTGATTTTATCTTTGCATCAACGGAAGGTTTGTCGGCGGCGTTACTCGTCCTCTCGTATTTGAGGTTTGTCCCGCAATACGGCGTCCAGCAGCGAGCGATGAACCTCGATTTTCCCATTATAATTGATGAATCCCTTTTTTCTAAATTTGTTCATGAAGAAGTTCACCCGTGATCGAGTTGTTCCGATCATCTCCGCCAGGGTTTCTTGGCTGAGTGTAATCGGGATCGGCTTTGGCCCGCCTTCTGCTCCGAAATCCGCCAAAAGCAATAGAAGGCGAGCCAGCCGTCGTTCGCTGGAATTGAACAACTGGTCGATCAAGTCGTCCTCGATCCGAGTGTTTCGCGACAACAAATACGTCAAGAAAAATGTCGAAAACTTCGGCTCTTTGATCAAAGCTGCACGCATGGCGGGTTTTGTTATCGCAGTGATCAGGCAGTCTTCCATGGCGTAGCTCGTCCCGCCTCGAAATTTGGACCCTTGAAGACATCCCTCTCCGAAGAACTGATGGTTCGTCAAAAACCCAATGACTGCTTCCTTGCCGTGCTCGGATAGTACGGCGACCTTGACCTTGCCGCTGCGAATGAAGAAGACGGCATCGGCATCTTCTCCCTGGGTGAATATCTTCTGGTCTTTCCGGTATCGTTGAAGCGTCTTTCCATCCCCAGCTCTGCTAAGGAAGGCCAGCGGATCGAAATCTTTCGAACGTGGAACGTGTGGGGGATTCGGCATCGTTCTGCTCCGTCATGAGGCGGGAGCACAACACTCTCAGTCACCGACAGAAGCCGATAGCGGCGCGGCGATGTACTTATGTAGTGACTGGCGTTCCCTGAAAACAGGCCGCTGCCAGAAATCAATTCGGCCGTTCTCAGTGAAAGCGGCTTCAATGTGCCCATATGATCCAACAAGGACGCCATACTCGGCTGGGGGACTCGCATTCGGTGAAATATTTTCTCGGCGATGTCCGCTTCTCTAATCGGCCGTTAGGGGTCAAGCACTTTCAGACTATCCATGTTTGCGGTGTTGGTGTCGCCCACGGGCTCGTGCTTCTCTTCGGAATCGGCACCAAGGCCCTTCCAGTATGGGATTCGAAGACGAGGCGGAACAATCTTTGGGGCGGCCTTGCCGTCTTACAGACAGTGGGTCCAAGCGGACATACGAACTCACCTCATCCATCGTCCCGCGAGGGACATCATTCCACCGCTCGGTGGAGCTCGAGTGTCCTCCTATCGCGCTTAATCCTGCTAGTCCTCACGCCGCTGTAACTTCCCGGCTCCATCGGAACTCGGTACCGTCAACCCAGATGCGGTGCATGATCACCGCCAACCGGCGCGCCAGCGCCACGATCGCCTTCTTCATCCCGCGGTGCCTGGCGATCTTCATGGCCCAGGCCTTGAGCCAGGACCACTTTGCCAAACGCACCAGCATGATATGAGCCGCTTCGTAGAGCATTGCCCGCATCATCTCGTCGCCGCACCTTGATATGGCGCCGGGTCGGTCAATCTCGCCAGATTGATACCTGGAAGGCGTGAGCCCAAACACCGCCCCGACCGCCTTGGAGTTTCGGAAGCGGGCGGGCACGTCGACAGTCGCGCGATAGGTCAGCGCCACAACGGGACCAACACCCGGGATGGTCATCAGGCGCCGGCACACATCATCATTCCGAACGATAGCCAGCAAGCGACGATGAAGAATGCCGATCTGCTCACGAAGCGTCCGCCGGACAATCAGCAGCGGTTCGACTAACTCAGCAAGATCCGGGAAGCTTTCGACAAGCTCCTTGATGCGCGCCTCGAACTTCACCGTTCCTACCACGCCCACCTTGAGGCCGAAGTTGCGCAAAGTCCCTCGCAGGTCGTTATCGATGGCGATGGCCTTGGACTGCAGCAGTTTGCGATGGGTCAACAGCATTCGCAGTTTCTGACTGCGTAGCGTCTTCATGCTGGTGCGTTTGGCGAAGTGGTCCTGGCTCAAGGCCTGGGCCATGAAGATCGCCAGGCACCGAGTTCCGATGGAGCCGGGAAGTTACAGCGGCGTGAGGACTAGCAGGATTAAACGCGATAGGAGGACACTCGAGTTCCACCGAGCGGTGGAATGATGTCCCTCACGGGACGATGGATGAGGTGAGTTCGTATGTCCGCTTGGACCCACTGTCTGTAAGACGGCAAGGCCGCCCCAAAGATTGTTCCGCCTCGTCTTCGAATCCCATACTGGAAGGGCCTTGGTGCCGATTCCGAAGAGAAGCACGAGCCCGTGGGCGACACCAACACCGCAAACATGGATAGTCTGAAAGTGCTTGACCCCTAACGGCCGATTAGAGAAGCGGACATAATTGAGCCGGCAGCGGGTACTGTCCGTATTTGACCCCCGGTGTCCTAATTCGAATCCGCGAGTGTCCTAATTTATAATTTATTAATTCTTGTGTTCACTTGTGGACTGTCTCTCTCACTAACTAGGGCGCACGCTTCCAGCGTCACCGCCCGTCACGCGGCAGTTATCGGTGATGAGAACGCCAATTGCGCTCCCGCCTTCCTCTCATGGAACGGAGCGCGCCATGCAGGTACGGCGTCGTTTTAAGCAATCAGAATCTCTGAAAGACCGTCTTATCTCGTTCGCTGATGAGATACGCACCAAAGCGTTTGCTCTTCCACCTGGCGTAGATAGGAACGAACTGCTCCGGAAGGCTCGCCAAGCCGAAACCGCTTCTCACTTAGATGATTGGGTCAACTCGCCCGGTTTGCAGCCACCGAAATGAAAGATTACCGCGCTTCCGTTGAGAAGCTTCGCACGGACGCGTCTGAGGCTGCCCTGATCCGCGACCTCGCCTCCGATCCCGACAAGCGAGAATTGTACGATAGGCTCCACAGACACTTTAAAAGTCTGGCCGATGAGGTTGAGCAAGCCCTAAATTCAAAGGCTGCGCAGTAAGGCCGCCCCTCAGTGGGCGGCCTCTTTCGTTATAGCCGGGTCGCCGAGCGGCTTACCTTGCGGTAGTACCCATCCGCGCGGGGGGCGGATATCGGCACCTCGCACGCCGCACACCTTGCAGACGAAACGCGGCTCCAGATCGGAAAGCCGAACTTCGTCAGGCCACGGGTCGGCGCTGATCTTCAGGTGGTGGCTGCAGCGGTAATCCGAGCAGTAGACCAGGAGCCCGTGCACGCCGGCTGCGCGCATTTCTCCGAGGGTGATCTTTTGCTCTCGCATCTCCCATGATTCCGCAATTTCGGATAATCGGAAAGCCGCTAGAACTTGGGCCTGGGGAATACAGGACTACCGCGTCTTGCGGCCTCCCGTATGAGACAGTGCGGGAACTGGCTGGATCGGCGGAGGTAGCTCAAATGTCCGAGGCCATGGAGCAAATCGTCAGCGCGCTTGTTCGGCTCAAGGACAAGCACTCACTGGAAAGGCTCAGAGATCATCGACGGAAACTCGCGGATGATCTGAATGAATTACAATCAAAATCGGAGTTCAACCTCAGCCTTCTCATGGGGACCATAGCAATCGAGCTGGGCGTGATCGAAGCGGGCCTAGAGCAGCTCCAAGACAATTCAGCGCGCTGAATTGCCGCTAGTGGTTGGGCCGTCTGCTGGCCCGCTCTATAGAACGTCGAGTCGCAGGGGCCACCCACTGAGGCGGCCCCTGCCTTTGAGTGCTACTTTTCAGCTTCAACGACGTACCTTCGCGTCACCTTGACCGCCTTGTCACGGTCGGGTGCAAGGTCCGTCCAGGCTTTCGACTTGTAGAAGGCCACGGCCTCATCCACGCTATTCCATTCGATGATCCCCACGCTCTTGGGAGGTGGCGCGCCTTCTATTTGAACCACACGTCCGGCCGCGGTGCGTAAGGAGCGACCATTGGCTGCTTCCAGCGCCTTCCGGGCGACAGTCAGATAGGCGGCTTGGGCTGAAGCATCGAGGATTTCGCTCTCGCTGACAGCGTAGGCCTTCAGCTTTGCTCCCTGAGCGTGAAGGCCCTGAACCGCGATAGCGCCGATTGCGACGCCAGCCAGCAATACCATTGTGATTTTGTAGTTGGATCTCATGGCATTCCCTCCGATTGTGCAAATAGGACGGATGCTCCCCATCATTCGGGCGCAACTCGCCCTAGACGTGAGTCGCGGCGGCCAACCGAAGGTTCAGGCAGTTCGTCCATTTTTGGCCTCGCGCCAATCTCACGCGCCGCCGTCTCAATCCCTCTTGGCCTTCCGCCGCGTCCGTCCGCCCTCAAACTCTCAGATTGAGAGGTTGATAATCGCTCGGTGATCTTGATCCACTCTGCGATATTCCGAACGAGGAGGCATTCTCACAATAAGCCTGCGCCCGCATGATCCTTAAACAGCTCGGCATCGCGGACGTAGCCGCGCAAGGTGTCCACTGACTTGTGCCGTGAAACATCCATCATCTTGAATATCGATGCGCCCTTACCTGCTGCTGAAGTCAGGAAGCCGGCCCGCAGCGAATGCCCGGAGAAAGCACCGGCATCGAGGCCCGCCCGAGCTGCATAGGCTTTTACGATATTGGCCACCGATCGGCACGTAAGCCGTGAGGCTCGCACCGTTCCTGCCTTGTCGATTGGCCGGAAGATTGGCCCCGTCTCAATACCAGCCGCGGTCAGCCACTCGCTCAAGGCTTTGGCAGGGCAAGCAACGTCACCTCGAGCAATCGCAATGGCCACCCCCGCCCGCTCCTGGTCCGTCTTGCTGCCACGGATGGTGACCAAGAGCCCTGTTGCGGTTTCCTCGATGTCGGCAACGTCCAAAGCCACGAGCTCCGATCGTCGCAATGCACCGCCAAAGCCGATCAGCAGCAATGCCCGATCGCGCAACCCCGCAAGCTTGTCGGGAGCGGTTGCGACCATACCCAGCACCTTGCCGGCCACAGCCGGGGCCTTAGCACCCTGGCGCTGCCATAGGTGCGTCGGATCCCCCTCATGGTGGCCTTGACCCCTTCCGCATCAGTCGGAAGAGCCAGACCGGCCAGCTTGTGGGCATACCGGATGGCGGCGACACGACGGCCAAGAGTTGAGGCTTTCGAGGTGGGCGCCTGGGCTGCCAGATACGCCGCCACCGTCTCAGGAGCCGCAGGAAGGGCAGAGACGCCCTTTTCCTCGCACCAGGTTCGGAAAATCAGAAAGTCGGTCCCGTAGGCCTTGCGCGTGCTGGCTGCCTTCTCTGCCTTGGCAAGATCCACCGCCGCCGTCAGGTCCGGCCCGAGCGCGGCCGGCAGGTTTTGGGCGGTTTCGATAACGGTAAGGGACGATGACATATGCTCGGTTCCTTTACTTCCGAGAAGAAGCGTTATCGGAAGCAAACACCATTTACTGATATCGTGCAATCACAATATAGGCACACCCTGATTTCGGGCGGTCGTGTTGCATATTTGATTCAGTAACCCTCCCCGCCTAAGGTTTGATTGTTTGATATTCATTCAATCGAGGCGACGATGGGCCGCAAGCCGAAGACCACTGGACCACGAGCTCGCGACCCTGGCGCGTTTAAATCTGTACTGGTTCGTATAAATGCCGACGGCTGGCGGGCGCTGAAGATGCTGGCGATAGAAAACGACGCAACGCTGAACGCCTTGGCGGTTGAGGCTTTCAACGATCTGCTGAAAAAGCACGGGAAACGCCAGCTGGTCGAAAATCCCCTGCTCGATTAGATCGCCTTTCCATCGAGCACCGCATTCAGGCTAAGAGCTTCAACCAGCCTCTCCTAAAGGCGAGGTTGCATCCAGGTTGGGATCGGAACTAGCGGCGTGCGATAAAGCTCCTTGTTCTCGCTATCGGCAACTCGGACCGCGCATTCCTTCTTTTTCAATTCTGGGAGCACTAGGCACAACTCGTTCGCTAGTTGCTCGGCTCGATCAGAGGCAACATCAAGGTTCTCAAGAATAAGGCCGCCTTGGTGCTTCAACTCTTCGTCTACAACTAGATCAAAGGAATAGTACGGCATCCTCTCCTCACCCGCTGTTGGACACACGGATGCTACGACTGAGTCGGCCGATTTCCCTTACGGAATCCGTGGTCGATCACAATGTCGCCGGCGACTGTTGTATTTGCGCACGCCCTTCTCGGAGTTTTCAAAGTAGCACTATTTAACGGAACTTCGTGGCGTTGCGCTTTGTTGCCATAGGCGGAGGCTTTCCCAGGAGCCACCCCGCGCGCGGCCTGCCAGCAAATCGATCGGAGACTGTTATGCCTATTCCCGAAGAAGCAATTCGTGCGCGCGCTCATCAACTCTGGGAGCAAGCTGGCCGGCCTGAAGGACGAGACGACGAATTTTGGCTTCAGGCCGAGCTTGATCTGAAGAAGGATGCGGCCACAAATCAGGACGAGAAGTCAAAAACGTTCCTCGAGTGATGTTTAGAATCGCGGGGCGGATTCTGAAACTGAGAACTGAAGCCGCTTGCCCAGGCGGCTGCTCCGGTGTGCGTTAGAAAACACTCTCGCTCGTCGAAGAAGCCCTTCGCAATCGCTTTGGCGCCAATACTAGAGCAAACAGCAAACTGAGCGCGGTAGCCTAGCGCCTCCTTTTTCGGCGTAGACGGAGGATCGCAATGATTTCGGCTTTAATTGGCGTTTTGATAATTGTCGTCATCGGCGCGATCTGCTTTTGGGCGATTGACAAGTTTTCCGTCGATCGTCGCCTGTCACAACTGCTCAAGCTGCTAATCTGCCTCGCGGCCATCCTGCAAAGGGTTCTGCCGCTGCTCGGCGTTTCCATCTAACTCAGTGATTGCCTGCCATTGTGTGAATTGCGGCACACCTCGAGCAAGCGAATCGGCCTAACCTCGCGAATGCCGCCTCCCGGCGGCTCCTCCCTAAACTTGGCACCCGTCGCGAATGGCGGGTCTCTTTTGCAAGGGCCTCCCGGCGGCCTTCGCACATCGGGGCACCAACCGTGGGGAACAAAAAAGAGGCCGCCGATTTTTGTGGAATGGAATACCGAGCCACGACATACAAGGTCATTCAAGGCATAGAGCGCCGGGTCTGGAAATGGTCCGTCACCGTTGAAGGCATGGTGCTGAGGGGCCAAGCGGAGACCAAATCCGAAGCCGTGGCCGCGGCTGAGAAGGCAATCGATCGGGCGCTGGCTCCCAGAAATGTGCCGCGTGCGCCCCGCGTCGACCCGGACTGACCTTCACCAACATTGGGCCCGAAAAGAGAGAGCTGGTGTCGGAACGATCGGGTTCTGAATGAATCGTCGACTCGACACCCGGAAAAATGCCCCCATTACCGGGCGTCGATGTCCTCCCCCAAGGACATGCCCCAGTCTTTCCCCCGAGGCTGGGGCCGTTGGGGGCATCACCCCAACAAGCCTAGCGGCTTCCCTCCGCGTCCGATCAGCCGATAGCAGAGCCACCCCGCCCGCGAAGGCAAAGGAACCACGACAACAGAAGATCACTTTCGGCGAAATATGGGGTTCGCGTTCGCCGCGCCGATGTCCGATCCCACCTTTGCGCCCGGCGAAAATGGGAACTCAGGCTGCGGTACAAAGTTTGCTTGCATGATTATCGGTGGGCTAGGCAACAGCAGGAGTCTCTCCATGTCGACCCAGATTGTGATGGACCATACTGGCGACCGTCGACACCAATTCGACCCCAAAAACACCAATGAGTTGGCTGAAGCCGAAAAGCGTTTCAAGGAATTGACGGGACTCGGATTCACGGCAGCCGAGCGAACGAAGGCCGGTAAGACCATGAAGGTCACTTCTTTCGATCCGACCGCGCAGGAAACCGTGTTTTTCCCTCGCCTGGTAGGCGGTTGAACGAACCTATGGCCTCCCGGCTCCGAATTTGGCGCGGGTCGCCCGACCCGCCTCGGTTCCGTGCGGTCCGCCAGCTCTACCGTATGCTTAGGGTCCCTGAAGCCCGTGGTCGGCGTCTTTTACGACGCTGGCTATCAGCCGAACAGCTGGCGCAATTTGATGCACGCAGCTCTTTCGATGTCATCGGCTGCCACACGGCTAGGCGGTATCGCATTTATTATGCGAAAGTGGCGAACGTGGAAGAGCTCGACCAAGTCGGCCATCCGATAGTGCGCTACTGTTTCATACCAGAAGGCGATCTGGTGCCCGGCGATGTCATGTTGGCTCAAAAGATAGCACTGGAAACAAACGAGCGAGCTGCGCTCGCAGTCGCAAACAGACTTACGCCGGCCGCACGGCCGCCCGCCTGACGAGTGCCCGCGCAAAACAAAAAGCCCGGGCACCGGGGCGAGTTCTCCTAAGAAGAAAAGCGCAACTGACGACTCTGCCCCCATAGCCTGCGCTTGCGGACAGCGAGCGCGCCTAATGTCGGTGGCGTAAACTTTCTCGCCGCCAAAATCTTTTGCTCGAACTCGTGCCGAACGTGGTCTGGTTCACGCGAAAGTTCGACAGTTTGAACGGTTTCGCGGTCACGGAACTGGCAGCGCCCGCCGTTGGTTTTCTTCGGATGGAAAAGCCCCCGCCGATATTCTTTTGGTGTCCTCTTTGATACCTTCTGGTTAGTCTTCGCCCTGACGGCGATCCGGGGCAGCGTGCTTACCGTAATCGGTTTGTGTGCTCTCAAGTAAGGTCCCGGCACGGTGATGGCGCGTCTGCTCAGCTCGCAACTTTGCGGCCCGGCTGACGGCGCTAGATTCCGTCCGCCGTAGCCGTTTGGCGATGGCGTGCCACTTCAGGCCGGCCGCTCTTAACGACAGCAGGGCGGCATCCTCCTCGGCGCTCCACGGCTTGTTGGTGAGGGCTGACACGCTCTAAGGCTCCGGTTCAGCCCGCGAAATGGCGTGCGACGCCGAACAATGCGCCGGTGGCCAGCACCATCGCTACCATCGCTCCCACGACGTTTCGAGTAAGCCGCTCCCGGGTCATATGCCGCATGGAATCCTCCAGACGTATAGGAGGTAAGCCGGCGCCGGACAGATCGTTCCTGCGAACCCACCATCGGGGATGATGGGCGCAACGAAATGGCCCGCACGAAGTGGGGCCCGTGGTCGGCTGCACCGGGGAGCGGTGTTGGCCTGCGACCCCCGTAGCCGGTTCTGAAAACCGTAGTGCCCTCTGAGTTTTGGAGATGTCCTAATCCCACTTTTAGGAACAAACGTCCAAATTCTGAACTTAGCGCTGGAACGATAGGGTTCGGGCATGCACGAAAACCAAAACACGGTGGTGCAAGATCGAGATTGATTTCTTCATTGCCCGGCGTGTGCTGCCGCCCTTAAACTTAGCCATCAGTTTCTCGATTCCGAGCAGGGAAAGACAATTCGTCTTTTCAAATGCGAAAGGTGCGGCGAGCGCATTTGGGATGAATAAGGCCGCTTCGGTTGGTTACCTTCTTTCATTTCGCTAGAGCCGGAGCCTGTTCTAACTTCAAGCCGCGTTGCTTGACGAGCGGATCGTTGGTGTCACGCGGCGTTATCCAGTGATCGACCACATAGAGCGATCCGAAATAAACTAGGAAGCCAGCCGCCGCAGCGACGATAACGGCCCCGATCAATTGCTTCGTTGAAGATTCCCCCAGCATGGCGCTGAAGCTATCGGTTCCAGTCTGCTAGCTCAAGGAGAAGGCCGCCTCAGTGGGTGGGGAATGAGCGCAAATGAAAAAGCCCCGGACAATCAGGCTGTGTGGAAACGAGAGGCTGCGGTGATCCGGGGCCTCTTTTTTTAATTTTTAGGGTCAGGCGAGCCTAATCTTGAGGCTTTGCGAGCCGATGAGATTGATGACCCGCATGATGTTGTAGACAAGAACGCTGAGGGCGGCTTCAGTCTTGACGTTGGTAAGGCCTCGGGTGAGGAACCTGCCGCCAGCCGTCATCCGCTTGATGGTTCCGAACGGGTGTTCAGCCGCGCATCGCCGCTGCCGCATGAGGTGTGGATCGGCTTCGACGCGGGCATTCATGCATTGAAGCGCGTCCTCGTAAAGGTGTCTTTGAACGAAGCGGCGCTCGACGCGGGTGCATCTCGGCTTGAGCGCGCAACCCGAACAATCGTCGGCGATATACAAGACGCTCTGCTTTCTGGTGAGGATTTGCTTGCGCACCAGTGTTCGGCCCGCCGGACAACGAAAACTGTCGGTTTGCGGCTCATAGATGAAGGCCGTGCGGTCGAAGAAGTCGCCTTGATTGTTGACGGCCCGGTTCGCTGGCACACAAGGCGTGATGCCATCGTTCTCGCAGGCTGCCGCGTCTGCTCCGTTCGAATAGCCAGCGTCCGCCACCACCGTGAGCGTATCGGCCGCCACCGCATCCTTCGTCGCCTTGGCCATCGGATGGAGCAGCCGGTTGTCGGTGGGTTCGGTTGTAACCTCATGGTGGACGATCAGCCCCGTCGCAGCATCGACCGCCGTCTGGACATTGTAGGAAGGAGGCTTGGAGCCTGCCCCTTTACCCATCGGCCGCGCATCGAGCTCACCTTCTACAAGACTAGTCCGATCTTCCGCCTTAAGTCGCGCCGCCAGAGCATCAAGGTCGGTGCGGCGTGCCCTGAGAGCCTGGAGAGCCGCAGCCGTTTGTTCCGCATCGCTATCGGCCCGCTCGCCCGCATCGATGCTGTCGAGGTTGGCAAGATAAGCCGCGATCTGTTGATCGATCCGGCCGGCCTCTTCGGCGACCTTGCGTTCGCCCATAATCCGCTTGGCGCTCGCCACCGCCCGGAACTTCGAACCGTCGAGGGCCACCAGACGGGCCGCAAATAGTCCCTGCTCGCGGCAGAACAGCACGAAGGCCCGGCATGCCCCTACGATCCCGGCTGCATTGTCCCGCCGAAAGTCCGCAATTGTTTTGAAGTCGGGGGCAAGCCGCCCCAACAGCCACATCAGTTCGACATTGCGCCGGCACTCGCGTTCCAGCTTGCGGCTCGAACGAACCTCGTTGAGGTACCCGTAGATATAGAGCTTCAGAAGATCGCGCGGGTCATAGCCGGGCCGCCCGGTCACCGCCGGTGTCGCTCGAACCAAGCCGAGCCCGAACATATCGAGACCTTCAACAAAGGCATCGATTACCCGCACCGCCGCATCAGCGGCAACGTAATCATCGATCCGTGCCGGCAAAAAACTCGCCTGGTTACGGTCCCCACCTCGAATGTAGCGCATGAAAAAGGCCGCATCATTAATGATGCGGCCTCTCTATCTGATTTGCCCCAGTTCTCACACAGCCTGGAAATGGCCGGGTTTTTTGTTGCCGGAGGTTTCTGAAAGGCCTGCTCTAAAACGCTAGTTTTGTTTGACGCGTTTTCTTCACGCGAACCGGTACCCACCCCCGGATCAAGTCCGAGGGCAGGCTTCGCTCGAAAACGCTATCGCGAAAGCGAGCGCAGCACCGCCTCGCTCGGCCAGCAGTCCACCGTGAGCCCTGCCTGTTTCTGATAGGCGCCGACCGCCGAGCGCGTCTTCATGCCGGCCTTGCCGTCGACCCTGTCGGCATAGAGGCCGATGCGCGTCAGATGGCGCTGCATCGCCTCGACGTCTTTGGTGCGCAGCTGCGTCGATGCCGACCACGGCGTGGCGAAGGGAAGCGGCGCCACCATGCGATCGGCGAGATGGCCGACGAACAGCACATAGAGATCGGAGAAATTATACTCCTTGATCACGAAGTAGTTCTTCGTGGTCAGGAATGACGGGCCATAAACGCCTTCCGGCTGCAGCAGCGAAGCCTCCTCCGCCTGCTCGGCCGCGCTCAACCGTTGCCCGCGCACCGGCACGAAGCCTTCGCGCAGCCATTGACGAAGCGGTTTCGTCACCTCCGGCACACCAGATGTGCAGTCAGTGTTGGCGGGCGGCGTGACTTCATAGGCCCAGCGCACGCCCCTCTGCCATCCCTTGTTGACGAGTTGCTCGGCGGCCGACGCCAGCGCATCCGGCACCGAGTGCCAGATGTCCTTGCGGCCGTCGCCATCGAAATCGACGGCATGCTTGTAGAACTCCGAGGGCAAAAACTGCGTGAGCCCGGTCGCGCCGGCCCACGAGGCGCGCAAATCCTTGCGCGTGACCTCGCCGTCATTGATCAGTTTCAAGCCTAAGATGAATTCGTCGCGGTACTGATCCTTGCGGCGGCCGACATAGGCCTGCGTCGCCAGCACGCGCACGCCGTCATATGGCAAAGTGTAGCGGCCGAAATCGGTCTCCCGGCCCCAGATCGCGAGCACGATCGGCGCCGGCACGCCGAACTGCTTTTCGATGCCGTCGAGAGCGCTGCGATATTTCGCCATCAGCTTTTGGGCCTCGGCCGCCAGCCGCGCGATCGACGCTTCCTTGATGTAGTCGGCCGGCACCTGCACGAATTCGGCCTGCGACGGCGCGCCTGTGGCGGGCCGTCCCGGCAGGATCAGGTCGGGCAGCTTGTAGTCCGGCTCGAGGCCCGCGGTCTCGCGATCGAACGTCGCGCGCGACACGCCTTGCGCCTGCGCTTCAGGCCACAGCGAAGCGATGAACTGTGTAAAGGCGGGATCGGACGCGGCGCGGGTGGGAAGTATCGACATCCCAAAGAACCCAGCGAAAGCCAGCGCAACTGCTAGTCTGGTGATCCGGTTCTGTCGCATTTGATGTCGGGATATTCCACATCGAGATATCGTGACGGAGCGTGGATATAAGCACGATCATCAGCGGCAAATCCATGACTGGTGCGGCCCATCACGCTCTCGACGTCGAATTGTATTTCGAGAAATATTGACCGATAGTCGCCTTGGAAATGATTCGAATCGGTCAATTCGAGCAAGCGGCGCCAACAATCGATGCGGGTTAGCCAGCGAGACAAGCAATCACGACCGGATTTGTGCTGTCGTCATCCGGCGGTCGCCGAGCGGCGCTTTGTGCCGCCTGCTGGCATACAATTCCTACCATAAACCGCTGAGCTCGCCGGTGGCCAACAAGATCAAAACCAAGAAGGGCGACCGCCAAGCACACGCGATCGCAGTGCTTCACGCTGCCATCATCCGGCACATCCTTGCTGGACGTTTTTTGGACGCGCATCTCGGCTGCCAGCAGGCCCTGGCAATGGATCCGGAAAATCCGGAGACCATGAACCTGATCGCCGTCGCGCATATGGAAGCAAGTCAGTTCGATCATGCCGTCGAGTGGGCGTCACGTGCGATCAGGAAAGATCCAAAAGCGCAATATCTGACGACCTTGGGGACGGCACTCGCGAAATCGGGCAGGCTTGATGAGGCGATCAAGGTATTCGACAAGGCCGTTGGGCTAGCGCCCGGCGACGCGATGCTTTGGTGGCAAATGGGCGATGCCCTCATCGAGGCTGGCCGTTCGCAGGACGCCCTTCTCTGTTTCCAGCATACGCTGGCGCTCGATCCGCGGAATGGCCATGCGGCGTGCAAGGCAGGATATATTCTTCACGGATTGGGACGCTTCGAGGAAGCCCTTCCTTTCTTCGACAAAAGCCTGGAGTTGCTGGGGGATCACGCCTTGACGCTCCAAATGCGCAGTCTCGTTCTGCGGGAGATGAAAAGGTTCGAGGAAGCCCTGGCCGATAGCCAGCGTGCCATAAAGCTGGATCCCGCCAGCGCCGACGTCTGCAACAACCATGGCGGTGCGCTTCATGCGTTGGGACGGCGGGACGAAGCGCTGATCTGGTACGAGCGCTCACTACAGATCAAGCCGGATCAGGCGAGACCGCTCGCCAACAAAGCGGCGGTATTGACCGAACTCCATTGTTTCGACGAAGCGGAAGCAATGTATGAGCGCGCCATAGCGGCCGATCCGAACTACGCCGAAGCGGCCTGGAATCTTGCCTTGCTCCAGATGTTGAGAGGAAATTTCGAAGCAGGCTGGAGCGGGCGCGAGGTACGCTGGAGAATTCCAGCGCTAGTGGAGTCGTATCCTAAATTCTCCGGCCCGATGTGGCTTGGGGCAGAATCCGTCGCCAGCAAGACCGTGATCGTCTGTCAGGACGAAGGACTGGGAGACGTCATCCAGTTCGCACGCTACGTGCCGCTGCTCGCATCCCGCGGCGCCCGCGTCATCCTCGTGGTCGAACCGTCGCTCTGTCCGCTGCTTTCGCGATTGCAGGGCGTTTCGCTATGTCTGCCGAAGTTGCCGGGGACTGCGCTGCCGCCATTCGACTTTCATATCCCCATCGACAGTCTGCCGCTGGCGTTCAGGACGACGCGTGACAATGTGCCGGCCTGCGAAAGCTATTTGCCTTCTCCCGATGCAGACCGGGTACGAACCTGGGAAAGCCGTCTGGGCCCGCATGAGAGATTGCGGATCGGGTTAGCCTGGTCCGGCAATCCGAAACATCGGAACGACCAAAACCGGTCGATATCGTTGCAAGCAATGTCTCGCATTCTCGATATCGATGCGACGTTCGTCAGCCTGCAAAACAACCCGCGGCCGCAGGATGCCGATTTTCTCCGCGAGAGGAGAGAGGTCGTCGATCTCTCCGAGCATATGACCGATTTCGCCGAGACCGCTGCGCTCGTGTCTTGTCTCGATCTGGTGCTCACGGTCGACACCAGTGTCGCGCACCTCGCCGCAGCTCTCGGCCGGCCAACATGGATCTTGCTGCCGTACACGCCGGACTTTCGCTGGCTGCTTCATCGGGACGACAATCCGTGGTACCCGACCATGCGTCTGTTTCGGCAGTCGCAAACGCGCGAATACGGCAGCGTTTTGGATCGTGTGCGGACTGAATTGACGGCGCTACTTTCTAACCCGCTAGAAGCAAATTCCGGCCGCGGATTGTAGACGCCGCCCCCTACCGCGTCAGCTTCTTGTACTTCACCCGGTGCGGGATGACGGAATCCTGGCCGAGCCGGCGCATCTTGTCCTTCTCATAGTCCTGGAAGTTGCCTTCGAACCATTCGACATGGCTGTCGCCTTCAAAGGCAAGCATGTGGGTGGCGATGCGATCGAGGAACCAGCGATCGTGGCTGATGATGACGGCGCAGCCGGCGAAATCCTCCAGCGCCTCTTCGAGCGCGCGCAGCGTATCGACATCGAGGTCGTTGGTCGGCTCGTCGAGCAACAAGACGTTGGCGCCGGACTTGAGCATCTTGGCCAGATGCACGCGGTTGCGTTCACCGCCGGAGAGCGCGCCGACTTTCTTCTGCTGGTCCGCGCCCTTGAAGTTGAACGACGAGCAATAGCCGCGTGAATTGACCTCGCGCTTGCCGAGCAGGATCAGTTCATTGCCGCCGGAAATTTCCTCCCATACGGTCTTCTTGGCCTCGAGATCGTCGCGCGACTGGTCGACATAGCCGAGATGCACGCTCTCGCCGATCGCAATCGTGCCGGCGTCCGGCTTCTCCTGACCCGTGATCATGCGGAACAACGTGGTCTTGCCGGCGCCGTTGGCGCCGATCACACCGACGATGCCGCCGGGCGGCAGCTTGAAGGAGAGATTGTCGATCAGGAGGCGGTCGCCATAGCCTTTCACGAGCCCCTCGAAATCGACCACGTTCTGACCGAGACGCTCGGCCACGGGAATCGTGATCTGCGCGGTCTGGGTCTGCTTTTCGGACGCCTGCTTCAACAGATCTTCGTAGCGCTGGTAGCGCGCCTTGGATTTGGCCTGGCGCGCCTTGGGCGAAGCCGCGATCCATTCCTGTTCGCGCGCCAGTGTGCGTTGATGCGCGGCCTCCTCGCGGCCTTCCTGCTCGAGCCGCTTCTGCTTCTGCACCAGCCAGGACGAATAGTTGCCCTCGTAGGGAATGCCCTTGCCGCGATCGAGTTCAAGGATCCAGCTCGTGACATTATCGAGGAAGTAGCGGTCGTGGGTCACGATCAGGATCGCACCGGGATAGTTGCGCAAATGGCCTTCCAGCCATGACACGGATTCCGCGTCGAGATGGTTGGTCGGTTCGTCGAGCAGCAACAGTTCGGGCTGGTCGAGCAGCAGCCGACAGAGCGCGACGCGGCGGCGTTCACCGCCGGACAGCTTCGTCACATCGGAATCGTCGGGCGGGCAGCGCAACGCATCCATCGCCTGGTCGACCTTGCTGTCGAGATCCCAGAGGCCGGCGGCCTCGATCTCGTCCTGCAGCTTGGTCATCTCATCGGCGGTCTCTTCCGAATAGTTGACCGCCAGCTCGTTGTAGCGGTCGAGGATCGCCTTTTGCTTGGCAACCCCCAGCATGACGTTCTCGCGAACGGTCTTGGTGGCGTCGAGGTGCGGCTCCTGCTCGAGGTAGCCGACGCGGGCGCCCTCGGCGACCCAGGCCTCGCCGGTATATTCCTTGTCGAGCCCGGCCATGATCTTGAGCAGGGTCGATTTGCCCGAGCCGTTGACGCCGAGCACGCCGATCTTGGCGTCGGGGTAGAACGACAAATGGATGTTATCCAGCACCTTGCGGTTCGGCGGATAGGTCTTGGACAGACCCTGCATGAAATAGACGAATTGGCGCGCCATCGAGGCCCCTGGAATCAAGAGATTTTTAAGGATGTTTAGCTTGGCCGTCATGTAGCGGCGCAGGCCCCAAAGGGCAACCGTCCGAGCCGGACCGGCCCGGGTTTTCCCTCTGTTCACCAGTCCCGCCTGTTGGGTCCCGGTAGGAACACGGGATCCGGACAATTGAAACCTTCTTTTAATAAGTTGCGACCGAAACTCGAACCCGACGCCACAAGGAGGCGTCCAATGGGTCAGAAGACGCCGGAAAAAAGACAGGATTCGTCATGGCGATCATCGATTCGGTTTCCATTCGCTCCCCGGCAGCCCGCCGCGACGGACAGAGCCATCCCTTCGCCGGCCTGCTCGCCTTCTTCAGCGCATTCTTCGCCAAGGCGCTCGACCCCTACCGCCCTGAACTTCATTACATGCGCGGTCCGGGCCCGGCCTGCCGCGCCAAGCAGGCGGCCGCCCTTCGCCGCGCCAACTGAGTTCGCCCTCGCCGGCCGACCGAAGCCGCCGGTAACGCGCAAACACCCCCGTCCTCCGACCACATTTTGATAGCTGTGGCGCTTGCCTGAACGGGCGCGCCGCGCAACCATGCGCGCCTTCCAAAGAGGCGGCGCCGATGGAGCGCCGTCCATACTCAGAAGTGGACCTGACCATGACGCGGCTGCGCTGTGCAATTCTCGACGACTACCTCAATCTCTCGCTCAAGGTCGCTGACTGGTCCAAAGTCGAGGATCGCGTCGATATCACCGTCTTCAGCCAGCCGTTTGCTTCGCCGGAAGCCGCCGTCAGCGCGCTGAAGGATTTCGAAGTCATCCTGGCGATGCGCGAGCGCACGCCGTTCCCGCGCGCCATGTTCGACGCTTTGCCCAAACTGAAGCTCCTGATTACCTCGGGCATGCGCAACAATTCGATCGACCTGGCGGCCGCGAAGGACAAGCAGATCGTCGTCTGCGGCACCCACTGGCCGCGCGATCCGACCGCGGCGCTCACCATGGGCATGATCCTGGAACTGACCCGCAATATCGGCCGCGAGAACGCCCGCATGCATGCCGGCGAATATCTGCAGAAGCATGTCGGCATCGAAATCGACGGCAAGACGCTCGGCGTGCTGGGCCTGGGCAAACTCGGCGCCAAGGTTTCGGCGATGGCGAAAGTGTTCGGCATGAACGTGATCGCCTGGAGCCCGAACCTCACCAAGGAACGTTGCCAGGAAGTCGGCGTCGGTTACGCCACCAAGGAAGAGCTGTTCTCGACCGCCGATATCATCACCATCCATATGGTGCTGAGCGACCGCTCGCGCGGTCTGGTCGGCGCCGCCGACCTCGCCCGCATGAAACCGACGAGCTTCCTCGTCAACAGCGCGCGCGGTCCGATTGTCGATGAATTGGCGCTCCTGGAGACGCTGAAAGCGCGCAAGATCGCGGGCGCTGCGGTCGACGTGTTCTCGGTCGAGCCGCTACCGGTCGACCATCCGTTCCGCAAACTCGACAACCTCGTGCTGACGCCGCATCTCGGCTACGTCACGCAGGAAACCTTCATCGCCCACTACAATCAGATGGTCGAAGGCATCGACGGCTGGTTCAAGAGCGAGCCGGTACGGCGGCTGGCGTAAGGCTCAGGGGATCGACGATCAGGCCGTCACGATCAGGCCGTCTTGGGCACGAACTTTGTGACAGGAAGCGTGATCGTCTGATGTAGATAGGTCTGATACGTCACGGTGCCGTGCGTTCCGTCGATATTATTGAATGCCACGTTGCCGAGCAGAACCGAATTCTTGCTGACGTCGCCTGTACCCTGACCGCTGCGGCCGTCGACCGCATATTTGACCTGCGCGTCCCGTCCGTCGATCGAGCTGACCGTGAACGAGGCGGTGTGGTCGACCGTCGCACCGGTCCAGCTCCCGACCAGCGGATTGGCATTAGCCGCGGTGGCGCTGGCGTCCTTGGTGAGGACGGCCGTCTGGGTGCCGGTCGCGGCCAACTGTCCTGACGGCTGATAGGCGAACTCGAACGCCGCCTGCGTGCCGTTGCGGGTCGCGATCGTCACATTGCCGAAGCTGATGGAGTTCTGGCTGACGGTGGCCTGCCCGCGTTCGGTACGTCCGTTATGTGTGTACTCGACCTGCGCCGTACTTCCGTTGATGCTGATGACCTTGAATTCAACGGCTGCGTGATTTTGCTTGGTCGTCCCCTTCCAGTCACCGAGCAGGTTGCTCTGGCGATAGAGCGTCTCGTTGACGGGATTGATATGGCTGGCGCTGGCAGCAATCGTACTCACCGCTCACTTCCATTTCATGGTTTGGCGCCAACACGAACGAACTGACGTTTGGCACCATCGTTATGAAAAAATCGTAAACGACTTCTTACCGGGCATGAGTACGGCGACGGCTGGCGACGTGACAAAAAAGCGCGCCGGGGTGGGGCGCGCTTTTAACAAAGTCATCGAGAGCTGATGGTCAGCGAACCGTGACCGGTGGCGGCAGCGGCGGAACCGAGGTCGGCTGGGTGCCGGGCAGGCTCGGCGCAGGTGCAGCGCTAGGTCCGGCCGACGGGCCCGGCACGGGCGCGGCCGAAGCCGTCGTGGTCGCACCCGGCGGCGGACCACCCGGTAACACGACGACGCGGGTACCGACCTTGACGCGATCGAACAGGTCCGAGACGTCCTCGTTCAGCATGCCTATACAGCCCGAGGAGACGAACTTACCGATCGTCGAGGGCTGGTTGGTGCCGTGGATGCGGTAGACGGTGCTGCCGAGATACATCGCCCGCGCGCCGAGCGGATTGCCGGGACCGCCGGCCATGAAGCGCGGCAGATAGGGCTGGCGTTCGATCATTTCGGTCGGCGGATGCCAATCCGGCCATTCCGCCTTGCGGGTGATCTTCTGCACACCGGTCCAGGTGAAGCCGTCGCGGCCGACGCGGACGCCGTAGCGGATCGCGCGGTTATTGCCGAGGATGTAATAGAGATACGTATTCGGCGTATCGACGACGAGCGTGCCCGCCGGTTCCTTGGTGGCGAAATTGACCTCCTGCCGGCGCAGATTCGGCGGCAGGTTGACGGGTGCCGCATCCGGTTGCTCTTCCGGCGGCAGCAGCATCACGGTCTTGTTGTCAGGCCCCTGGGGACCGGCACCTTGCGGCGGCTGGACGCTTCCGGTGACGTTACCCTGAGGACCGACGGCACCGGGCGGACGAACCCCGCGGCCGTAATCGTCTTCGCCGACGGGCGAACCATAAGGCTGTGGCGCACCGGCAGGCCGATCGGCATAGATCACCGCCGGCGGTGCGGCCGGCCGGCCATAACGCGGATCATCCGGCGACATCACCGGCCCGGTATAGCCACCCGGAGGCGGTGCGGGACGGCCATAGCGCGGGTCGTCCGGCGACATCACGGGACCGGAATAGGCCGGCGCCGGTGCCGGGCGGCCGTAGCGCGGATCATCCGGCGACATCACCGGTCCCTGATAGAGGCCCGGGGGGTGGCCATAACGGGGATCGTCGGGCGACTGGATTGGACCGCCGCGGTCAGAATAGATCGGGCGCCCGTAACGCGGATCGTTCGGCGCCGGCACCGCACCGGGCGGCGACAAGCGGGACGAGCCGGGTCCATTCGGACTATCCTCGTCATCCAGCGCGTCAAAGTCGGCCGGGCGCGGCCCGCGATAGTCGCCGGGATAGCCGGGCGGCGGAGAAGGCGAATAGACGGTCCCCGGACCGACCGGGTAGCTTTGCGCCGACGCAAGCGAGGTTCCTGCGGCTTCCGCTGCCACGGCAGCAGAAATCGCGGCACAAATCGTCAGAATGCGATTGGTCATCATTACTCTTGTATAGCCCCAAAGGCGCCACCGGATCGTTAACGGCAGATGACCGAAGATCGCGGCGCATTCAAGACAAAGTACCCCGTATTGCTGCCGGACACGACCCCTTTACTGGGGCCTCTGATACCCGGTTTTGGGCCGTTTTAGCCGTTCATCTTGGAACCGGAGATGAACAAGCGAGGCCTTTCGCCTCAATATCTGCGGCTGCGAGGTAACACCGCACAAGACGATTTCAATTGCGTCGAGATTTTACGAGCGCCGCGAACTCGTTGCGCTATTCTTGAACAAATCTGATTCGTCGCTCCAGCGCGCGGCCAATCTGCTTCACCAGTGGTCCGATTCCCGCGCTCGCTATCGATTTTCGGCGGGCGTTTTTTGTGAGTAGCCGAGAATCCAGGGATCACCGGCGAGTTCGACTTCGAGTGGCCACCGCGTTCCCGTCCGCCAAGCTTTTCGGAAGAATTTCGCGCGCCCATGCTTCCCGGCTTTCGCTTCCTTTTCGCAGCCACCATGTTGTCGATGTCGCTCCTGATTTTCGGGCTCGGCGCCGCCGCGCTGCTGCGCGCCGCCCACGAATCCTTTGCCAGCAACTCGTCCTGGCGCGCGGCGCCGGAATTTCCGTTTGCGCAACGCCCGGACACGACGACGCCGGTGCTCGCCACGCTGCGCGTCGAACCGAATTCATTCGACAAGGCGAATGACCAGACCGCGGTGACGCCTGCGCCCGTCGCTCAGCCGATGCCCTCCGTCGAACCTGCGCGCAGCGACCAGGTTGCAGCCTTGCGGCCGGCTGAAGCGCCGCCTCTCGAGCCCGCCAAACCGGCCGAGTTGCCAACGCCGGCATCGATGCCGGGAAATCCGCCCGCGACCGAAGCTGTTTCGTCCCCGGCTGCAGCAACGGGGATCGAGCCAACGACTGGCGCCGACGAGCGCAAGATGACCGTCGCCACATCGGACACAACGGCGGTCAAGATCGAGCCAATCGAGAGCGAACCAATCGCTGCGCCAGCGAGCCAGCCACAAATAGATCCGGCCGGCGCAACGGCTGAAACAGCGTCCGGCGCGGAAGCTGCCGTCAGTGTCGCGGCCATGAAAATCGCAACCCTTGGTGGCCCGCCGGTCGACGTCACCGACGATGCGTCAATACCCTTGCGAACGGTGAAGCTCCCCCGGGCGAGACCCGATCAAGCCGCAATCAAGAAGCGCGTGCAGGCCCGGCGCGCACTGCAGCGACGGCGGCTCGCCTTGCGCGCGCAGCTGATGTTGCAACAGCAACAGGCCAATCCGTTCGCGCAGCCGCAATCATTTCCGCCGGCTGCGGCTTCGCATTAGCTTCTATCAGGCAGCCCCGGTCGCGATCGGCGGACCATCCGCCTTGCCCCATTCCGACCACGAGCCATCATAGAGCGCGGTGTTCTCGACGCCGAGGCGGTAGAGCGCAAGCGTCAGGACCGCCGCTGAAACGCCGGAGCCGCAGCTTGTGACGATGGGTTTTGCCGTATCGACGCCGGCGCCGGTAAAGGCTTTCCTCAGGTCGTCGAGCGGCTTCATCGTGCCGGTCGCGGCATCGAAGAGATTGTTGTAGGGCAGATTGAGCGCGCCCGGAATGTGACCCGAACGAATGCCCGGACGCGGCTCGACCGCGCGCCCCTCGAAGCGGTCGGCGGCGCGCGCATCGATCACCTGCTCGGCGTGGCTTGCGACATTGGCGATCATCTGCTCGATCGAGCGAACGCGCCTGGCGTCGTAGTTTGCCTTGATGGTCGCGGGCTTCGCCGTCACCTCGCCGCTCTCGACGGCACGTCCTTCCGCGCGCCACTTCTTCAAGCCGCCATTGAGGATGCGGACGTCGCGATGGCCGTAGGACAGGAACATCCACCATGCGCGCGGGGCGGCGACCCAGCCGCCGGCGTCGTAGATCACGACCGTATCGTTGTTTGAAACGCCGAGCGCCCCGACATCGCGGCCGAACTGTTCGCCGCTCGGGAACATGTGCGGCAATGGATTGGAATGATCCGACACCGCATCGACGTCGAAATAGACCGCGCCCGGAATATGCGCGGCGAGATAATCATCCTTTGGCAGCGGCAGCACGCCGGGCAGTTTGAACGTGGCATCGAGCAGCTTCACGTTGGCATCTTTCAGACGCTCTGCCAGCCATTCGGTAGAGACGAGGGGGTCGTTGGTGGTGGTCATTTGTCTGCCTTCTTCTTCGGTTCCCATTTCTCGGTCGGCCCGCCGGCATCACGCCAGGCGGCAAAGCCACCCGCGATGTGCGCCACCGGCTTCAACCCCATATCCTGCGCGGTCTTGGCCGCAAGCGCCGAACGCAAGCCCCCGGCGCAGTGAAAGATGAACTTCTTGTCTTGCTGAAAGACCGGTTTCGCATAGGGGCTTTGCGGATCGATCCAGAACTCCAGCATGCCGCGCGTACAGGAGAACGAGCCCGGAATTTTGCCTTCGCGTTCGAGTTCGCGCGGATCACGGATGTCGACGATGACGACGTCACTGCCCTGCGCGGCCTTGATCGCTTCCGCCGCGCTCAGGGTTTCGATTTCGGCATTGGCCTCGTCGACGAGGGCCTTGATCCCGCGATGAATGGTCTGGGGCATAAAGTGTTTCCTCACACGTGTCGGCCACTTCTCGTATCCCCGGACGCGGCGCAACGTTCTCCCGGCGACGCAAAACGTCGTCCGGTACGATGCACCGCGGAGCCGGGACCCATAGCGCGGACACTTTCCTGGGCCCCGGATCAGCAGCACACCGCATAAGCGCTGCGCTGCGTCCGGGGCACGTATTTTTATTACCGCACCAATTCCTTCATCGCGTTCTCCAGACCCTCAATCGTGATCGGATACATGCGATTAGCAAAGATGCGGCGGATGATGGTGGTCGATTCCGAATAGTCCCAGTGCTTTTGCGAAACCGGATTGAGCCATACCGCGTGCGGATAGGTGCGCGTGACGCGTTCGAGCCAGACCGCGCCCGCCTCTTCGTTGACATGCTCGACCGAGCCGCCCGGCACCATGACCTCGTAAGGCGACATCGAGGCGTCGCCGACAAACACGATTTTGTAGTCGTGCGGATATTTATGCAGCACATCCCAGGTCGGCGTGCGATCGGTGAAGCGGCGGCGGTTCTGCTTCCACACGCCCTCATAGAGGCAGTTGTGGAAGTAGAAATATTCCATATGCTTGAATTCGCTTTTCGCAGCCGAGAACAATTCCTCGACCTGCTCGATGTGGGAATCCATCGAGCCGCCGATATCGAAGAACACCAGCACCTTTACCGCATTGCGCCGCTCGGGGCGCATATGGACGTCGAGATAGCCGTGATTGGCGGTCTCGCGGATGGTGGTGTCGAGATCGAGTTCGTCCGGCGCGCCGGTGCGGGCGAATTTGCGCAGGCGACGCAGCGCAATCTTGATGTTGCGGATGCCGAGCTCGACATTGCCGTCGAGATCCTTGAACTCACGGCGGTCCCACACCTTGACCGCGCGGAAGTTGCGGTTCTTCTCCTGCCCGATTCGCACGCCTTCCGGGTTGTAGCCATGGGCACCAAAAGGAGACGTACCGGCGGTGCCGATCCACTTGCTGCCGCCCTGATGACGCCCCTTCTGCTCTTCCAGCCGCTTGCGAAGCGTCTCCATGAGCTTGTCCCAGCCCATCGCCTCGATCTGCTTCTTCTCTTCTTCGGTCAGGTATTTTTCCGCGAGCTTCTTCAGCCATTCCTCGGGGATATCGGCCTTGAGCATCGCGTCGAGCAGGCTTTCCAGCCCCTTGAACACGGTGCCGAACACGCGGTCGAATTTGTCGAGGTTGCGCTCGTCCTTCACCAAAGCGGCGCGGGAGAGATAATAGAAATTCTCCACCGACTGCTCCGCGAGGTCGGCGTCGATCGCCTCCATCAGCGTCAGATATTCGCGCAAGGTCACGGGCACCTGGGCCTCGCGCAGCGATGTGAAGAATTGCAGGAACATGCCCTTCAGATTGCCTGCCCCACTGCCCGCGTCAAGGGTAGCCCGTGCGGATCAGGGCAGCATGACGGGAGCCGTACCGGTCTGGACCTGCAAGGTTTTTCAATTACATTAGGGGCAACGACCGCCCGATGTGGCGGTCTTTTCCTGTCCAGAGGCGTCCTCGTCTCGACAAACAAGGCAACGCCTCGATGAAATTCACTGGCACCAAGGACTACGTCGCCACCGAAGACCTCAAGGTGGCGGTCAACGCCTCGATCGTGCTCGAGCGGCCGCTCCTGATCAAGGGCGAGCCTGGCACCGGCAAGACGGTGCTGGCGGAAGAAGTTGCGAAGGCGCTGAAGGCCCCGCTTTTGACCTGGCACATCAAGTCCACCACCAAGGCGCAGCAGGGTCTCTACGAATACGACGCGGTATCGCGGCTGCGCGACAGCCAGCTTGGCGATGCGCGCGTGTCCGACATCAAGAACTACATCAAGCGCGGCAAGTTGTGGGACGCCTTTGCCAGCGAGCAGCGGCCGGTGCTTCTGATCGACGAGATCGACAAGGCCGACATTGAATTCCCCAACGACCTGCTGCTCGAACTCGACCGCATGGAATTCCACGTCTACGAGACTGGCGAGACGATCAAGGCCGCGCAGCGCCCGATCATCATGATCACGTCGAACAACGAAAAGGAGCTGCCGGACGCATTTCTGCGCCGCTGCTTCTTCCACTACATCAAGTTCCCCGACGCCGACACCATGGGCCGGATCGTCGACGTGCATTTCCCCGGCATCAAGAAGCGCCTGGTCGAAGAAGCGCTGCGCATTTTCTTCGAGGTGCGCGAGGTGCCGGGCCTCAAGAAGAAGCCGTCGACCTCGGAGCTTCTGGACTGGCTGAAGCTGCTCCTGAACGAAGACATCACGCCGGAGAGCCTGAGGGAGCGCGATCCGCGCAAACTGATCCCGCCGCTGCATGGCGCGCTGCTCAAGAACGAACAGGATGTGCATCTGTTCGAGCGGCTGGCTTTCCTGAGCCGGCGCGAGGTCTGAGGCCAACAAGCCGATAAGATCTGCCGCAAATTGTGATCGCTGCCGGCTAGAGGCGTCAAGTTTTGCGACGTATGGTTGCATCGCTGGTTTTCCTGCACCCTTTTGCGGATTGGATCATGCCCGACTGGATTCTCGGACCTGTCTGCGTTGTTCTTCTCGTTGGCTTCATCTTCTATGCCTTTCGTCAGGGCACGAAGATCGCACCAGATCGAACCAGCAACGGTGGGCGCACCGAGAACGACTATCCGAACTCATCTGATGGCGGAGGATCGGATGCCGGCGGCCACTCCTTCTGAAATGGACGCTTCGGCGTTTTTGAACCGAAGAGAGGTTTGAGGCGACTGAATTAAGCGCCCCTCGTCGCAATAACGACGTGCGGCACACAAAGGATCAGATCATGCCCGACTGGATTCTTGGACTTTTTTGCGCCGTCCTTATCGTGGGCTTTATCTTCTATGCCTTCCGCCAGGGCTTTGCGGTCAAGCCGGACCGGGACAAATCCGGCTTCGGACCAACGACCGACGACAAGTGGATCGGCACCGGCCGCGGATCAGAGGACGGACATACGTTATAGGCCGTTCGGGATCGTTGAAATCCGTCCCGCATCCGACGCAAAAGCCCGGCCTGACCAGGCTGTGTGGAAACGAGAGGCTGCGGTGATCCGGGGCCTCTTTTTTAATTTTTAGGGTCAGGCGAGCCTAATCTTGAGGCTTTGCGAGCCGATGAGATTGATGACCCGCATGATGTTGTAGACAAGAACGCTGAGGGCGGCTTCAGTCTTGACGTTGGTAAGGCCTCGGGTGAGGAACCTGCCGCCAGCCGTCATCCGCTTGATGGTTCCGAACGGGTGTTCAGCCGCGCATCGCCGCTGCCGCATGAGGTGTGGATCGGCTTCGACGCGGGCATTCATGCGTTGAAGCGCGTCCTCGTAAAGGTGTCTTTGAACGAAGCGGCGCTCGACGCGGGTGCATCTCGGCTTGAGCGCGCAACCCGAACAATCGTCGGCGATATACAAGACGCTCTGCTTTCTGGTGAGGATTTGCTTGCGCACCAGTGTTCGGCCCGCCGGACAACGAAAACTGTCGGTTTGCGGCTCATAGATGAAGGCCGTGCGGTCGAAGAAGTCGCCTTGATTGTTGACGGCCCGGTTCGCTGGCACACAAGGCGTGATGCCATCGTTCTCGCAGGCTGCCGCGTCTGCTCCGTTCGAATAGCCAGCGTCCGCCACCACCGTGAGCGTATCGGCCGCCACCGCATCCTTCGTCGCCTTGGCCATCGGATGGAGCAGCCGGTTGTCGGTGGGTTCGGTTGTAACCTCATGGTGGACGATCAGCCCCGTCGCAGCATCGACCGCCGTCTGGACATTGTAGGAAGGAGGCTTGGAGCCTGCCCCTTTACCCATCGGCCGCGCATCGAGCTCACCTTCTACAAGACTAGTCCGATCTTCCGCCTTAAGTCGCGCCGCCAGAGCATCAAGGTCGGTGCGGCGTGCCCTGAGAGCCTGGAGAGCCGCAGCCGTTTGTTCCGCATCGCTATCGGCCCGCTCGCCCGCATCGATGCTGTCGAGGTTGGCAAGATAAGCCGCGATCTGTTGATCGATCCGGCCGGCCTCTTCGGCGACCTTGCGTTCGCCCATAATCCGCTTGGCGCTCGCCACCGCCCGGAACTTCGAACCGTCGAGGGCCACCAGACGGGCCGCAAATAGTCCCTGCTCGCGGCAGAACAGCACGAAGGCCCGGCATGCCCCTACGATCCCGGCTGCATTGTCCCGCCGAAAGTCCGCAATTGTTTTGAAGTCGGGGGCAAGCCGCCCCAACAGCCACATCAGTTCGACATTGCGCCGGCACTCGCGTTCCAGCTTGCGGCTCGAACGAACCTCGTTGAGGTACCCGTAGATATAGAGCTTCAGAAGATCGCGCGGGTCATAGCCGGGCCGCCCGGTCGCCGCCGGTGTCGCTCGAACCAAGCCGAGCCCGAACATATCGAGACCTTCAACAAAGGCATCGATTACCCGCACCGCCGCATCAGCGGCAACGTAATCATCGATCCGTGCCGGCAAAAAACTCGCCTGGTTACGGTCCCCACCTCGAATGTAGCGCATGAAAAAGGCCGCATCATTAATGATGCGGCCTCTCTATCTGATTTGCCCCAGTTCTCACACAGCCTGTCCGGCGGGGCCTTCCATGGCTGTCTCGCATCATGCGTTTGACAGAGTAGCGGAGAGCTGAGTGACAACGTTTAGCTTATCCGCCATTGGAATTACCGCCGCGCTGCGGCTCCCCTGGCTGTCCGCCGAGCTGTCCATTGGTTGGCCCCCGGTCGTGCCTCGCAAGTCCCGGCGAGCGCTTGAGTTGCTCATCCGTTGGCTCCTTGATCATGGGGTCTCCGACCCATTGTTTTGCGTCAGGTCCGCCCGGCATCTTGCTTTGTTGTGCATGCGCCGTAGCTCCGGTTACCAAGAAAGCCGCCGCAACAGCAATCTGAATTGGCTTCATCGTCGATCTCCGTTTTTGCTTTCCAATCTAAATTCAACTTGAGGTTCTGTGTTCCGAAATGCATCACGGCTGCCGGACTGGAACCCATGGAGCTGCCCGCATGGGCACTTCTTAACGACGCGCCAATTCCAGAATCTCGACGTAACTCTGGTGCAATGTCACGGGCAGCTTGCGTCCATCGAAAGCACTCGGTGGCCATGGATGCAGTCATAAAAACGCGGGACCGAAGCCCCTCGAATAGCCCCTCCACGAGTCTAGGAAGCCCGCCGGTGAGTCCTTGGTTAGGGCCGAGGCGCTATCCTCGCTAACGCCTCTGGCCCGGGAGGTCGTTCCCCTTGTCTTTGCGACTGACTTGCTGCGCTCTCTCGTTATCTCGCGGCCGTTCCTGTCCGCGCTCGTCGCGCGCAATGCCTTGATCGGCCGCCGTAGGAGAGTGGCTCGGCATTCCCGCCTGCCCGCCGTGCTTGCCGCCTTGGTCTTGTGGACCTTCTAAATCGTTTTCTTTCGGCATGACGATCTCCTGCTAATTATCGCCAACGGTCACGACAGAACGTTGTTCCCAACATATGCAGCTTGCCAGTTCGCGCTGGCGGGCCCGTGAGCGCGGGACCGAAGCCCCGCGCTCCCGCCGGGTGCGTTGTTCGCCAATTCGCATCGGGCTTCGATCGGCCGCGAGGCATAACCCCGATTCGAGGAGATCGAAATGAGTGACCAGACCAAAGATTGCAAAGAGTGTTTCGGGACCGGCAATGAGCCGCGGATGCGTGCCGTCCAGCCGGGACGCAAGATCCTTTTCCATCCCTGCCCCGCGTGCGGCGGGACAGGCAAGGCACCAGGCAGGCTGATTGAAGGACCTTAGCGTCGGGGGTTGGCCGCTGGTTGGGGCCAGTTCTGCGATTCGGTTGCAATCCAGCGGTTAGCCTCTTCCTCGGTCGCAAAATTCCCGACATGCGAGACGGGGCCATGTCCAGTATTTATGGCAACGGTCCAGCGACCATCCTTGATCATTTTCGAGTGGAATTTGGATTTCTCGCTCATCCCAAGAATACGTGCTTACAGCAGAATGGTTCATTCCCGCCGTTCGTCGGGCACGGCCGGACCTATTAATGGGAGCTCGCGGCCGGCCGTGGACAGGCCGCGTTATCGGCGGGAACCTTAGCCGACGATCGCGGGTTAGCGATCGTCTCTATGGGTTCCAACATGAAACAAGCGACACTTTGGGTTTGGGTTCTGATCTCTGCTTTGGCCCTAAGCGGCTGTGGCGCGAAAGGCGATAAAGGTGACAAGGGCGATAAGGGTGATCCGGGTCAAATGGGACAGGCTGGTCCACCGGGACCCCAGGGTCCTGAGGGTCGGCCAGGAAAGGACGGGCGAGATGGTATTTCTCCGCCCTTACCATTCCGCGTCGTACGGTCCGAGGCCGATGGCGGAATTTCAAAGCCAGCGATGTGCGGCACCAACGAAGTCATGATAAGCGCAACCTGCATCACTAAATCCGGTGAGCCGGGCCAGGCGCCACGGACGCTTGGTGATAGTGGTGCGAGCTGCGATGCCAAACCCGGTCAAAGCGATCCACCGCAAACGGTCATTCTTTGCATCAAGCAATAGGCTGGCGGCTCGTGGTTTTCCAGCCATTACCCACTACACCGCCGCACATCAATCTTCCTCCCGACGTCGTCGCAGGATGTCTTGGCTGATGTTGCCCCCGGAAGTATGGTCGGTCATCAAAGAATGGATCAAAATGAGGGGCGCCAGCATCGCCTGGTCGAGCTGGGGCTGAAAGCGGAGGGAAAGTGAAGAGGCCTCTAAAGGAATATGAGATCAGGCACCTCCTGCACAGAGCGTGGAGCCGACGGCGGCTGGCAGCCTCGCCAAGTGTTCGCAACGCTTTGCAACTGGACCTCAATCGAGAACTCCGCGACGCGCGCGGCGAGACCGTGAAGTATTTCTTCGCCGCCCTTCTCCTCCAAGGCGTGCTGTACCTAGTCTACAGTCGGATTGGCTTCGGGTAACTCCGCGCCGTTGGTCCCTATATCAGCGCAAGAAAAAGGGCCGCCCGAAAGCGGCCCTAAATCTGCGGCTCCAAAAGCTTAGCTACTTTGTTGCGTTCTTGACGGCGTCTTTCACGTCGCCAGCGGCGTTGTGGGCCGACCCCTTCGCTTTATCCATTTTACCTTCGGACTGAAGTTCCTTGTCGCCGGTCACTCTGCCGGCAGCATCCTTGATCGCGCCCTTCGCCTTATCGGCAGCGCCCTTAACGTGTTCCTTGTCCATGTTCCATCTCTCCTCTTTTCTGAAAAGACAACGGACCAAGAGACACGCGGTTTCATTAAATGTATTGGACCTTGGGTTCCTCGATACCAGTCGGCCAGTCCCAAAATGAGATACACGAGCGCGTTTCCGGATAGATCATAGCCGTCGCCATAGCGCGCTGCGCGGCGGTCATGTGGCGGCAAATTCCATCCCGCCACCGATGACGTTTGCCGCCGCGACGTCTACGGCGCCGGTGCGTTATTTTCTAGCCGGGGTGGTAGGGCAGCACACGAAAGAAAAGCCTCTCTCGCGGCCCGAGTGACAAACTCACTTTTGCTTGCCAGCGGCTCATCCCGGTCAGCTCGCGCACCTCGCCGGGCGCCAACCCCGACACACCAGCCACCATCCACGGATGTTGCGGACCGTTAATCAAACGAGCGGTCCAACCCTCGGGAATGACTTCGAGCACGCTATCAACTGCCTGCTCGCGCGGTGTCGCTGCCGCCCACAGTCGATGAGTTAGGTCGTCGGTCAACACAATGACCAGGTGTATGCCGCTTGCGTCCATTGTAGTCGCCTCTCGTGAGAGGGCTAGTAGACATCCGGGCCGACCGCTTGTGGATTCCGGAAAAATACCGGCAGTAAATTGAGTAATTTACTCAGCCACAAGCTCGTTGCGCAAGCCGCTGGCGATGTGGTGTTCTGTTTTCCAATGGATGACGCGCCCGAGTGCCGCAAGCGAGCCAGAGAAGCCGCGGACATAGCCGACAAGATGGATAACCCGCAGGATCGAGCGGCATGGCAGAAGGTTGCCTTGGAGTGGCTTAGGCTCGCAGAGGCCGCAGAGGCACGGAAGAAAAAGTGAAGATCGCTCGGGACGATTGCCTCCATAAGCAAATAGCCCGCTCGTTTTTCGATTGACGCAATGAACGCCAGAGCAGGCGCATCTTCGAGTTCGTCCAGACCCACTACGTCACGCGGACGGCTTGTTTACGCTGATGCTCTGAAATGCCTGCTTCGGCAGCGATATCCTTCTGAGGCAAAGAAAGGACGGTGCCGTCCTTTTTCATGTGGTCACCACGACCATCGAACTGCTTTAGCAACCCGATCTCGAGCATCTTGCCGTCGCCATCCTAGCGAAAAGCGGGCGCAGCGGCGACGCGCAAGCAGGATCGGCTATTTAGTTCCTATTTCATAATAGCGCGGCGCAATGCCGCTATAGCAACCCCCGCTGGTGATGGCGCGTTCACTGCGCATGACTTTGGAGCGGCGAAAAACTGATGACCTCGACGGCAAGCTCACCATTAGCGAGCTCGAGAAGTTGATGTACGAGGTGATCTTGTTACGAGAGAAAGTGGCTCGTGCGGAACTTGAGCGGGCACCACCGGACGCCACGACGCACGGTAGACAATCCTTCCCCAGCCCCAAGCCGTAGCGGCTTCCATCCGACTGCTTTGGAACGATGTATCTGTCAATAGCTTGGCTCAGCGCGACCGGATGCTGCATGCCCCCGCTAGCATCCGATGAAATGGCGGCCCCAGCTTTGCCAGCACGCTGGGGCCGTTTTCCCTTTTGGAACGTTACAGGGCGGGCCGTATTGTCCTACATCACCGCCCTGTAATCGGCATCTATCGGTGACCGAGAGTTCTGTAACGCTCCCGCCCAATACGGGAGCGGCATCATGCCGGATTATCGCGCTTACATCGTCGGACCTGACGGCCATTTTCACAGCTCGGTTCGCCTCAACTGCGCCGATGACTTAGAGGCCGAGAAACAGGCAGAACAGCTTGTAAACGGTCACGATGTTGAACTCTGGCAGCGCGACCGAAAGATAGCCAGGTTCAGTCACGATCCTAAAATCCAGTCAAACTTGAAAAAATAGGGGCGCTCCTCGGTAGTTATGTGAGGGAGTACTCATGACTGAAGACTCTGACCGCAAAGAGTTAGAACGGCGGTTAGCGCAGGCCCGCCGAATGGTCGAACAATCTATGGACGCCCTTACGACCGAGCGTCTGCAGGAACTGATCCGCGATTTGGAAGAGCAATTGAAGTAGGACCGGGCGGACGCCTATTTATTCTTCTGTTGCTGTTTTAAGCCACCTACAGTGGCCGCCAACTCAGCCGGCCTTACTTTTTCGTTCGCGTCTCGGCGTTCCGCGCCAGCTTGATCCATTCGCCAGCGACCTTCAGCCACGCCTCTTTGTCGAGCGGGTTTATTGCCTTCTCAGCGTGCGCTTGGGCATCGGCCGCCTGCTGGCGTAATCGGGCGACGTCATCCATCCAGCCAGAGACCACGCGCTGGCGTTCGGCTCAACTGCTAAATGCTGCCTTACTTCGGCGGCTGTAGTCCGGGGGAGTTGGCCCACTCATCAATATGGGAGGCGGTGTCTGCCTGCCGGGCCCTTCTAAGTAGGGCGTCCCGCTCGGGACCTGGCCGAAGCTCAGAAGCCTTGGCCTTTAGCTCTTCGGAAAAGGTTTTCAGTCGATCGGGAAAAGTAAGTGTGTTCTTGAATCGGCGACGCTGCATGACACAACCTCGGGGTTTACGGGTCCTAACCGTTGGGTTTGCAATTTTTTCAATTCTAATACGTCGAGACCCGCCCTTCAGTTCCGTAGTAGTGAACCCACGCAAATTGGGACAGCGCTACAGACGTATTTTTTCCGGCTACTCCATCCACTGCAAAACTCTACGGTAGTCGCGCTAATGCGGCCCCTTTGATTTTCGAGAGTTACTTTCCGTATGACCACATGCCAGCGCTGTTTCGGATGCCGCTGGGTCTGCGAGGCCCATTCCCATATGCCGTGGGAAGGCGATTATGCTTGCGGCTGTGGTGCTCCTGGCATGCCTTGCCCAGCCTGCAACGCCAGCGATGGAGTTGATCCGCCGAAGACGCCGCCCGGCTTTGTTGAAGATGAGCGCTCATGATCCGCAAGCCCATCGAACTGCCTCCCGCCATCGCTCATGGTTTTATCAATGACATGAAGGCATATTTCGCCGAAGACGATCGGCACAAGCGGGATGAGATTGCGCTGCCACAGCTTCACGTCCTCAGAGAGGCTTCTCTGCGCGCCGCCGCGCACAACAAAAAACCCCGCCGGGTGCCCATCTTTAGGCCGGTCCAACTCAGCGATCGGCCGCGATTGAACCGCGATCGGTCCCAAGACACGGCTCGTGATCGTCAACACGCCCCACAAGCGAGTTCGAATAGAAGTTGTCTGCTTTGCTTGCGTTAGCAGACCATGGAAATCGAGGCGGATAGAGGAAACCTCACTGCTGCCTCGGTCACGCAGTGATTGTCGGAAAAGTCTCTGCGCAAAGTCTCCCAAAAACGGGAATATTGTCGTCAGTAGCTGGAGACTTTCGGGGAATTCTCGTAGAAGTAGCACGCTTGCAGAGACATAAAAAGCGAGTCATCCTACAAAAAACCCTTATTTTAAGGGGTTCTCTCAACTAAGTTGCAAACTATCTAAAGTTGAAAGAGTGCTTGGCTGGGGCGGGAGGATTCGAACCTCCGTATGGTGGAATCAAAATCGGCCATCGCGGTGCCGCACTGGCGGTTGCAGAATTGAAAATCCATCACGACTGATAAGCTTTCTGCCATTTCCTTATCAGTCGCCTGATTCACGCAAGCAAACGGTCAAGAGCAACAAGATTGCTCGTGTTGGACTGGACTTTTGCTGCAAACGGAGCGTTGCTGTTTTTGCTTCAGGCGCCAAACGGGCGCCAGAGGATCGAACCCCGCGGCCAGCTGGCTAAGCGGGGTCGTGGTGGTGCGACGGATAGCGTCGCCTACCGCGGAGGTCCTAGTGGAAAAAGCCAAATCAAAATCCAGCTCGCGCACAAAATCCCGAAAGACTCCTCGATCCGTCGGATCAAAAAACAATAGCGGTGCGCCCCCAACGCCAACACCGCAGCGCAGCGCGACCAAGCATGATCGCGTCCTGGCAATGCTACAGCTTAAAGGCGGTGCAACGATCGCTGCGATGGTACATGCTATCGGCTGGCAGCCGCATTCTGTACGCGCCTTCCTCGCAGGTGTCGTGAGAAGAAAGCTCGGTCTGAACCTCGCGTCAGAGAAAACCAAGTCCGGACGAGTTTATCGCGTTGCAGCTGCAAGGCCGCAGTCAGCAAGCCGCTCGGAGACGGCGGCCCATGGGTAAGAGGAACGTCGCATCTCAAGCGGCCTCCGTAGAAGATCAGATCGCGCATTTGCGCGATCTCGATCTAGCGGGCTTGAGGACCAGTTGGCAAAACCTGTTCGGCCGGACCGCTCCAAAACACATTAGCCGTTATCTGCTATTTCGAATTCTCGCCTATAGAGTTCAAGCCGATCAATTTGGCGACCTCGACGCTGGCACGCTAAAGGTTCTAGAGCGAGTTGAGGGCAGGCGCCGACAGACTCCCGATGTTGCGAAGAGCCTGGCAGCCTCGGACCAGAGACGTTTTGTCCCGCCTCGGGTACAGTTTTGGTTCGCGAATGGGACCGAAAGTCACATCGCGTCATGGTTATGCCCGATGGCTTCGCCTGGAACGGACAGATCTTCGATAGCCTCTCGCAAGTCGCCTTCGCGATCACCGGGACCAAATGGAATGGGCCCCGCTTCTTTGGTCTGCGGGAACGGGTGTCCAGCACGGAGGAATCCCAATGAAGGCGGGATCCCCACAAAAGGTCCGATGCGCGATCTATACTCGGGTGTCGACAGATCAGGGTCTCGATCAGGACTTCAACTCTCTGGATGCACAGTATGAAGCCTCGTCGGCTTACATCAAAAGCCAGGCCCACGCCGGTTGGACCCTGATCCGCTCCAGATACGACGACGGGGGCTATTCGGGTGGCTCGACTGATCGTCCCCATCTGCAACGACTGCTAGAGGACATTAGATCCCGCAAGATCGATGTCATCGTGGTCTATAAGGTCGATCGCCTGACCCGATCGCTGGCCGATTTTGCGAAGTTGGTTGAACTGTTCGATGCCCATGGCGTCTCATTTGTCTCAGTCACGCAACAGTTCAACACGACGACATCTATGGGCCGTTTGACGCTCAACGTGCTGCTGTCCTTTGCCCAGTTCGAACGAGAGGTCACATCCGAACGCATCCGGGACAAGATTGCAGCGTCCAAACGGAAGGGGCTCTGGGTTGGAGGCCCCCTCCCCCTCGGCTATGAGCTAAAGGACAGCAAGCTCCTTATCGTGGATGAGGAGGCCGAGCGGGTTCGGTTGATCTTTCGCAGATATCTTGAGGTCAGCGGGATTAATGAGCTGGCCCGCGATCTCAAGAAAAAGGAAATTCATACCAAGGCCAGGACGTTTAGCACCGGCAAAACGCGCGGCGGCATTCCGTTCGGCAGAGGGACGCTCACGCATCTCCTTCGCAATCGGTTCTTCATCGGTGAGGTCGAATACAAAGGTGAAATTCTGCCTGGAGAACAGCCGGCGATCATGGACCGAAGTCTGTTCGACGCCGTTCAGAAGAAGCTAAGCACGCACCAATCTCACAAAACCCTCACGAGGCAAAAATCCGATCACTTGTTGAAGGATCTTCTGTTCGACGATGCCGGTCATCGCATGATTGCGACCCACGCCACCAAGGCCGGCGTGCGCTATCGCTACTATGCCTCTCAACCCAGCCTGCATGGGGAAGCAAGGACAGCTAAGCTTGGATCGGTTTCACGGGTCCCGGCAACAGAGATTGAGAAAGCCATCGTATCAGCGATCCGGCAACATCTTTCCAAGCAGCCGCCCCTCGGCAATCAACAGGACCTGATCCTTGATCAAACAACGCTGATATCTCTGATTTCGTACATCGAGGTAAAAAAGACCCAACTCGCGATCACGCTGAAACCGATCGATGAGGCGGCTGCTCCCGAGGTTGTCTCGACCGCCTGGCAAAAGCCCCCATTCAAGCGTTCTCGAGAAATCCTGCTACCTCACGGAACGACCCGAGAGAATATTCGACCTGATCGAGCGGAACGTCGCGCTCGACTTGTCAGCGCTATCGCTCGGGGTCGGTGCTGGCTTGATGAAATCGTCAGTGGATCCGTCATCGACGCCGAGCAACTGGCAAAACGCGAGCGGTGCACGGTGCGCCAAGTCAATCTCACCCTCTCGCTTGCGTTCCTGACTCCGCCGCTCGTCAAGGCAGCGGTCGAAGGACGGCTCCCTCGTGGCATCAACATCGAGCGCCTGCGCGATCCCGACGTCTTGTGGAGCCGGCAATTCCAGGACCTCGGGCTGAGCTCGAATTAGTCCTTGTCCGGCTCAAGCTGCGTTCACTCATTCGACTTTTGGCGCTTCTTGCCCACGAGAACGGTCCGCCGATTCCCCGGAGCCCGCTCTGCGGAACGGGAATTTTGCCGCCGGAGACGGAGGCGCAAATACCGCCTTAGAGACCAGGAGGGAAGATTGGAGACAGAATGCGGCCCTCAACAACCGCGAAAAATGGCCGCAAAAGCCGCCTTTCCGCCCACGGTCTCCGACATCTAGGTTTCGGAAGACTGGGTGGTGGGCGCACTAGGGCTCGAACCTGGGACCCGCTGATTAAGAGGCGTATGATTTGCTAGGAAAATCAACGCCCATTCCGACAACTGAGCCGTTAGACCTGCATTGAACCCTCAATGGGTTTCCACTTTGTCGGAATGATGGGTCTCGGTTTGACCCGAGCGCAGGCAAAGCGGATCGTAACTCGTGGGGGCGCGAGTCAGGGGGGCGATTCACGCGTTTCCCCCTCCCCCCGTGGAACTCTTCATCGTCATTCGGAAGGAAAGAAAAGCCGCTTGAGGGCGCCCTTTCTGGCTCCTATTTTTGAGCCAAATTGGCGCGCGAACAACGGACCCGCCACCTCCGGCGTGACCGGTCGTGCGACCTCTGACGACAAACAACGTCGCACTGAACTGGCTGCTCTCAGCCGTTGTCGCACAAAGCTATTGCAAACAAGGTTTTTGGTTTGCGGGCGCACCAAGGCTCGGACGAGGGACCCGCCGATTAAAAGTGAGCGGGCCGCTTCCTCTTATTCATCGGTAACGACGAACTGACGGCTGAGGCCCAACCAACTTTAAACCAACGCCACACCGCAACCGCATGTGAACATGCCGCGCTGAGTCAAACACAGATCACGATTGCCATTGACTAAATCTGAAAATTGCTCCGAAGATTGCTCAGGGAACGCCTTCCCGCACGCGCGGGCCTCTTTCTTAAGCTCCGCATCCTGGAAGCAAGGGGTCTTGAGTCACGCATTCCATCTCCAAAATTGATGTTGCTCATTGGATGATAGTCACCGGATGCATTTTGGTGATGTTGGGAATAGTTGGTTTTGCCTTTCAGAAAAATGCTGACGTCGATGAACCCGAGATCACGCCTACGCCAGATGAGTTAGATTCACCTGATTAAGCTATTGCGCCTGGTCGACATTACAGTGGCGCGAGATGCACGGCGTATTTCGGCGACAAAGCTACGATCGCGTCACGCGCAATTCGTGCTCTCTATTGTTTCGGCTTTTTCGGCACACGTTGTTTTGGTCTGGGCCCACTAGGCGCGCCGTCCCCATGGCAAGGCCAAGCATCCCTGAATGCTTCGATAGCGATAGTAACCCCCGGCTCTTTCACCCGATCGGGATTGTCATTCAAGTACCGCAGAAGGACTTTGGCACTCTGCATAACGCTGCCTTGCGCGGGAGGACATGCGCGCACGTCGGCGGGCAAATTTGGCGAAAAGAGCATCGCGGTCTCAATCATCCCTTCACACGAGCCCGCTGACCGGGCTTCGGCCTGATCGCGAAATGAGTTTTGAACAAGTAGCTCGCAGGAGCTCTGCAAGTCGGTTCCTTTATCGACCACCGTGGCGCTCGCCTTTCCGATCACCAGGAGAACTACGCCGGCAACAATGATATAGACCCGCATTTGGAGTCCCTCGAATAGTGGCCCAATGGCTCATACTGAAATATTGCAGCGAAGCTGTCGTCCGCGCGGCGATCCAGGCGCTCGGACGACTTAGCTCAAAACTAGGGTCTGATCCATTGGTCGGTGGAATGCCGCTGCGGCATACAGGGATACTTCCGCGCGAAGCTCAGCTGAGGCGAGTAGATGCGTCCAGTACCGGGTGTCCTCGAATGCTGCCGCCGAAGCAGAACTTGCGAAACACCGCCGGCCCCTTCAGGAAAACCGGACCAACTCAATGCTGACGGGTCTAGCCTTGATCGGGTTCAAGCTGAACCGTTTTTCGTCCGTCATTAAGCTCTCTGAGTTGGTTCACGTATTCCTCAGGCAGCAACAAATGAAAAGGAGCTTTCATCCCCATGAAGCTCGCTATGCGCCCGAGAAAAGCGGTGCAATTCATCGTGGCCGCATTCCATACCGGCGAAATCTCCTGGAGATGTTTGATGTAAGCAAAGACCCTTTTTGCGTCAGCCTCACTCAGATAGACGCGATAACTGGCCGTCAAATATTGCTCGTCAAGGTCTCCGTAACTCGCCCCAGTCTCGGAGGGAACAAATATGATATGCCCCAAAATGTACGGCAGTTCGTCACCAGCCGGCGCCAGACCCGCGACTTCGACCTCTTTTTCGCCCGTCTTTCCGTACCAAATAAACGCATGACCGTAGGTCGCTGCCGTACGAGCGCGAAAATCAACGTAGTAAGGACCTCTGGCTGTGGTGCTTCGAACCGGCTTTACAACTGCTGTAACTGGAGGAGCGCTCAACCTAACAGCAGCCATGCTCTCAGCGTGTTTTGCCGCCGATCTCGGTGAAGCGTCCTGGCGTTCCTGCGCACCGCTGCTGGAGGCCCCCAAGGCTACGAACGCCGCGAACACCGTGGCTCCAGCCAGATGCTGCAGACTTGGACAGTTCCGAGTCGCTCCAAGCATCTTCGAATCCAAAGATCGAATGCCACAGTCGGCCCATCGCCCCAAGATGAGCGCCGCCTACGTGAGGGTAGACTCTAGCTCACCCCTTCGTCACTAGCGGGGCCGGCGCGGCAACCGGATATTTGCCCAGCGGGCTCTTGCCGACGGGATATTTGCCCATTGGATATTTGCCCACAGGCGCGGCAACTGGCTGAGGCTGAGGGCGTGGGAGGTCGGCAGCAGCTGCTGTTCCGACGAAGGCTAGCGAAGCAACACCTAGAATAACGAATTTCAGCATTGACAGCTCCAATTCGAAATAGACCGCGAACTACTGACGTCTAAAATTAACCTGACGCATGCCACGACCGCAACGGCAGACTGACGATAGGCGGCGCCGACGGCCGTTTTCTGTCAGATGTTGCAAAAATGGTACGATGTTTCACGCATTTGGATACGACGGCTTTGGTTGTCCGAGGCTCAGGATCGACCCTGACGGGACTGCTTCAGGAAAATCGACGGGAAGATCCGACCAGTCCGCGCCATATATGCGCGATAGTTCTCGCCAAAGATTTCCAGCATCATTCGCTCCTCCCTTGCGACGCGGCCAAAGTACAAAATCCCGAATCCGGTGAGGCCCGCGAAGCCAGCGAACCAATTAGGCAGCAGCAACGCCTGTGCGATAGCCCAAAGCCAAAATGCCGAATACATCGGGTGTCGAACTGTCTGGTAAATCCCATGCGTCACAAGCTCATGGTTTTCCCGTACATCGAGACTGATCGACCAATTCCGTCCGAGTGCACGATGTGTCAGATGAAACATAGCTAAAGCCCCAATCGCAAAGAAAAGTCCGAACCATGCGAATGAGGGATGAAAGCCGTAAGCGGCGAACCGGGGTATCGCTGTAGCTACGTAGACGAGCGGCACAAGCCCAAGTCCGGCGAGCGACGTAAGCAGCAACGAGGTTTCCAGAGGGCCCCGAGCGCTCCATACGATCCTTTCACGGCGCGAACGCCGCGCGTACTTGTAGCGTATCAGGAACCAGCCGATCACCAAGGCAACGAAAACGATCTTTGAGAGGGTTGGCGTCATTGGATCAGGCTGCTGTGCCCGCACTCCCCCAGCAGCTCACTTCCGGACGGCGGTGAGCTCGTAATAAGTGCTCCGTCGTCAGCGATCATCGAGACGGCGCCATCCGAGGCGAGCGTCTGGGATTTGGCTGAAATAGGTCCGCATGTGAGCATGAAGTAATCGTACGATGTTCGCCTATCATTTCCGCTGACGAACTGGCAGTGCAATCGGAAGAAGTTGAGGCGGATGCGTCGGTACATGTCGCGGTCGAGCATTAGACTAAGTCTCACAATCCTGACGGTCGCTTCGTTCTCTTTTGACAAACCCATTTCAGCCATCGGCCGGCTTTTGTAAAAGTTCAATGGGTCGACAAGGGCCTGATAATCGCCCCAGAAGATCGCGCGCGACGTGGCGACGCGTTCCATCGCCGCGCGAAAACGCATTGCCTTCGGGTGCAGACCTATCTTGAGTATGGATGATCCAACGCTCAAGAATGTGACGGGAATTCTGTTCCGACCGAGCGCAGGGTCCAGCTTCAGGGCGCGATCAAGAAGATCAACCGCAAGTACGGCGCCAAGACTGTGCCCTATGACCAAAATTTCGTCTGCGGTAGAGTTGCTCGCCGCAGCCACAAGCTCAGTGGCCAACCTGTCTAGCCTTTGCTCGATTTCCGAATTGCCGCATCGAACATACTCCCGAGAAAAAATCCAATCATCGAACAAGTTGCCCAAGTGCAGCCAGCGCCACGGACCCGCAAAAAGGGCTGCGAACCCGAAGAGGCCTCCACCGGTAGCAATGGGAATTGATCCGGTGATTTTGAAAGCAAACACGCCAATCAAGAAGGCGATCGCGATGAGCAGTGCGAACATGACGAATGGATAGAGAAAGAAACCTGCGTAGCGCCAGTTGGTCAGCAAGTAACGCCAAAGAGTGCCGGCCAAAACGAAATCCAGAAAGGCAAGAATGCCAAGGGCAATACGTGAGCCAATGCTTTGACGCCCAAAGGCCTCAATTACGTCGTGCCATCGAACCAGATGGTAATCGGTTTCTACCAGCCAATCGGGACCAGTTGTCGTCACCTTCCATCGGATTTGATCGGCGGTATCACGCAGACCGTCAACGGTCGCTTTCACTGACCAGGTACCTTGGAACCTCGCAATTTCGCGAACAAAGCGTCGTTGCGCGCTAGAGTACGGCGTGATTGGATCATAACCGCCAATATGAAATACTAGCCGCTTCGCCACGGGCGTTCCGGGCTGGGTCTTATTCGCGATTATCTGCGGAGTTGTCATGTTACACACCGCCACGCGCAATGAAATCAATAGTTTAAAGGCGTAGCGAAACGCCGGAGCCAACGGTTGTCAAGCGGGAAACTGTCAGCCAAGGGAGCTCGTGCCGACCTAAGTCTGCCCCGTCTTACTCGAACCATAATGCCAATTGATGCAGCGCCCCGTCGGACTCATCGTCGACGGTGGAACTCTAATCACCAGGTTTGCGGCCACACATCCGAAAGTGACTCGCCGATACCGAAAATTACATCCGACGCCGCGAGCGTCCCCTCAGATCGCTCGCGGCGACTGACAAGAATTTGTGCTGATGCTGTCGGGACGTGCACTCATGCACATTTATACCAGCCAGCTCATTGACCTGTTACTAGTTCTTGTCACCGCGTGGACAGCGCTGGCCATCATCTTTGCTCTATACGCATATTTCGTCGGACTAAGGTACCCGATCAGCGAATCGGTGTTTGGCCGTATCGTGGTCGTCTCATTCTTCATGCTGACCGCCTCGATTTGGCTTCCCATTGTTGCAGGCGCCCTATTGCTATCGCTGCTCGGTCATTTGTGGTCTAGCTTCAGGGCAAAACCAAAAAAGTAGCTTGAGCGAATTCTCCATTTTGGCCGAACCGCCGTGACAGATCTGGCGTTCAAGCTCGTCACCGACGCTGTTTTCCGAAACCGCTGCCGCTCACGAACTAAGCGCAAATCGTCGCCAGCCCATCGGACAATGAAACGCGATCCGATCACAGGGTTTTTGTTTTTGCCGCAATTTCAGATGGCTCGCACAGTTATGTGCCACTTTTTGTGTCCATATCGGGTACTTGCCCGCGGTGCTATCTTTCACCGTGAACCCGCCCTGTGGAAGTGAACAAAGCGCCAGAAAGCGTACGTCCGGCCGAATTGGGCAGGTCTATTTGGTTTATTACGTGTTTTGAAGGAGGGGCAGGTCGTGACAAGTGTTTTGAGACTGAGCTGGATCATTCTGGTCGGCGCGCACGCGTTGTTTCTCCTAGCCGAGAATGCTCGGGCAGACCCATTTAGAGTTGTGGCTATCGGAGCAAGCAACACGTCCGGTTGGATTGTGAGCTCGGAACAGGCCTACCCTCACGTCTTAGAGCAAATGCTCAAGACCGCGGGTTATCAAGTCCAGGTAACGAATTCAGGCCGCCCATTTGACACCACGGCCGGCATGCTCGCACGCCTTGATTCGGCGATTCCCGACCAGACGGACCTGGTGATACTGCAACCCGGAGGGAACGACCGGCGTTTTTTCGTGTCTTCGGAGCGTCGGGCCAACAACATCGCTGAGATAACGGATCATCTACGTAGCCGTCGGATCGCGTTTATCGTCTTCGATCCGGTTTTTCCGGACGATTACTACGCCTTCGATCACATCCACTTCACGCCTGAAGCACATGCGAAAATAGCCGCTGAGCTCATGCCCCGGGTCCTTGCAAAAATTCAGGCGAAACAGACTTCTGCTAAGGGCTCCCGGCCCAACTTAGGACCAGCTAAATAAACTAGTTGCGAGGGTTCGAGGCGGACAGGCACATTTCCAAAAACTAAAGTGGGGCGCTAGCCAACAGCGGGAGAAGACAGCCAATGTCCCATTCTGCATTGAATAAAAGTCTGGGTACAATTGTTGTCGTCGGGACGCTAACACTGAGCGACTTGTTCCGCTTTCCCGCGCATTCGCAATCGTTAGACCGACAACAGATGTGCGAAGCGCAGGCAAATCGGGCATTTCAGGAATTCTCGACAGAGAACAAGGAGCTGACAGCCAAATTGGGCATGACAGCTAAGAGCCACTACAATCCCAAGATTAATCGATGCCTCATTCTGACGGACAATACCTATTTTGACGGAAGGTATCTGCGCAATTATATCAATTTGTGGGATGCACTTAAACTCCGGAACTACGCAAGTTGGTTCTCGCAAACTGAAACACCCGAGTACTCGGTGGAATTAGTAACGTGCGAACTGACGCGTAACTTGAAGGACAAAATAACGTGCACCAATCGCGAAGAGTTCGACGGTTTCATTAGTGAGTACATGGAGGAATAGCGAGATCGCCCGTTATCCCCTGAAGACCGTCCCGCCCACCCGATGTTAAGCGGCAACAGACTTAGACAGGGGGCCTCTGTGGTTCGTCTCTAGCATGCCCGCCACTGTCATACCGGTCAGGAAATTTTGGTAGCAATGCAGCATGGACGTGAAAAAGCTACGCAAAGAGGCTGAAGACTGCCGCCTTGAAGCAGAACGGGCCAGCGATCCTGCCGACAAGGAATTTTGGCTGCGAATAGCTGCGGGGTGGATTGAGCTAGCTCAGGCGGCTGATAGGCAAAAGCCTTTTTGAAGCGGATACGCAGAAAGGCAGGCTTCGTTGCTCGAGCGAATATAAGTTATAAGCACCGTAACCGTGAGCACTGGCAACCTGAGTCCGATCACAATTATTGAAGCTACTACGGGCAACGGCGAGGCGGATTTTAACCCGCCGATTGCCGAGTGGAGCATCTTAGACAACAATGACGGAACCGTCGCTCATGCCTATCGTGACCCGCTGATTAAGAGACAGCCACCGGTCGAGAAAAATCAATGACTTGCAGGTCGCACCTGCGGGCTTATCCGGCAGAAAATGGTCATCCGTCGCACGAGCGTTTGCAGCGCCTGTTAGGGTCGCCTCTGAATACGACCTTGGATGCTCTATAAATTGTGAGCGATCGCAATGACGAGTGCAGATCAGAAGCACGCAAGTTTTTTTTGCTACGCTTGTCTTCGCCGAATTACGGTAAGCCTCCGCTGAGGGCCGCCTTCCCGGATTGGGCTCGATCGTGAGATGATTTGCTCATTAATTTGCAAGCAAATGAGCAAACGTGACAACGGTTACGATTCTGTCCGGTCCAGAGCGACGACGGCGGTGGACCACTGCCGAGAAGCTTCGGATCGTGGAGGAGAGTCTGGCGCCCGGGGCCAGTGTTGTCGAGGTTGCTCGACGACATGATGTTCACCGCAATCTGGTCACGGCCTGGCGGCGGCAGGCCCGCACGGGCGTCCTCGTTTGCGAGCCCGGGCCGATGCAGCGGCAAGCTGACGAAGTCCGTTTTGCGGCGGTCTCCATTGCGCCAGAGCGGCAACCGTCGGCGGCGCCCTCCGGGACCAGCGGTGCGATCGAGATCGAGTTCGCGGCCGGGGCTCGGATGCGGATCACGGGCGCGGTTGACGCCGCGACGCTGAGCGCAGTCGTGGCGGCGCTGACTGATGGGCAGTCACGATGATCCCGTTGCCGGCCGGCGTGCGGGTGTGGCTCGCAACCGGCTATACCGACATGCGGAAGGGCTTTCCGTCGCTGGCCTTGCAGGTGCAGGAGATCCTGCATCGCGACCCGCTGGGCGGCCACCTGTTTTGCTTCCGCGGTCGTCGCGGCAATCTGCTGAAGGTGATCTGGCATGATGGCCAGGGCGCCTGCCTGTTCACGAAGCGCCTGGAGCGGGGTCGCTTCATCTGGCCGAGCCCGGCTGAGGGTGCGGTGACGATCTCGTCGGCGCAGCTCGGTTATCTCCTGTCCGGGATTGACTGGAGGCACCCACAAGAGACGTGGCGGCCGACATCGGTCGGATGAGGCTTTGCACTTCTCGGATCGCGATGGATGTGATTCCATCATCGTTGTGACCACCTCTGAATCGCTCCCCACCGATCTGGCCGCCGCGCATGCGATGATCCTCGCGGAGCGCGCCGCGCGCCTGCAAGCGGAAGCGGTCGCGGCGAGCGCCAAAGCGGAAGCGGCCAACGCGAAGGCGGCCGAAGCACTGATCAGTTACCTCAAGCTCGAGATCGAGAAGCTGCGTCGCCAGATTTACGGCAGCCGATCGGAGCGCAAGGCGCGGCTCTTGGAGCAGATGGAGCTTCAGCTTGAAGAGCTGGAAGCAACCGCAACCGAGGACGAACTGGCGGCTGAGAGGGCGGCGGCTCAGACACAGACCGTCAAGTCCTTCCAGCGTAAGCGGCCGTCGCGCAAACCGTTCCCCGATCATCTGCCGCGCGAGCGGGTCGTGGTCCCGGCGCCGGAGAGCTGTCCTTGCTGCGGGTCATCGAGGCTCTCGAAACTGGGTGAGGACATCACCGAGACGCTGGAGGTCATTCCGCGGCAGTGGAAGGTGATCCAGACCGTGCGCGAGAAGTTCTCGTGCCGGGATTGCGAGACAATCACCCAACCGCCGGCGCCCTTCCACGTGACGCCGCGCGGCTTTGCCGGGCCCAACCTCTTGGCCATGATCCTGTTCGAGAAGTTTGGCCAGCATCAGCCTTTGAACCGGCAGAGCGAGCGCTACGCCCGGGAGGGCATCGATCTGAGCCTATCGACGCTGGCCGACCAGGTCGGCGCCTGTGCGACGACCCTGCAGCCGCTTTATCGGCTGATCGAGCGTCATGTCCTCTCCGCCGAGCGACTGCATGGCGACGACACCACGGTGCCGATCCTGGCCAAGGGCCAGACGGTCAAGGGCCACATCTGGACCTATGTCCGCGACGACCGCCCGTTCCGGGGACGGGCGCCGCCGGCCGCGCTCTATTACGCCTCGCGCGATCGCCGGCAGGAGCATCCTGCCCAGCATCTTCAGACGTTCACCGGCATCCTGCAAGCGGACGCCTACAGCGGCTACAACGCGCTGTACGACCCATCGCGCGCGCAGGGACCCATCATGCCCGCACTTTGTTGGGCGCACGCCAGGCGGCAGTTCTTCGAGTTGGCGGACATCGCCGCCAATGCGAGGCGAGACAAGAACGCCGCGGCGATCTCGCCGATCGCGCTGGAAGCAGTCAAGCGCATCGATGCACTGTTCGACATTGAACGCGGCATCAATGGTCAAAGCGCCGAAGAGCGGCTGCGGGTCCGCCGGCAACAGAGTGCGCCGCTGCTGACGGCGCTCGAAGCCTGGCTGCGCGAGCAGCGTGCCCGGCTGTCGAACTCGTCCGCGGTCGCCAAGCCCATCGACTACATGCTGCGCCGCTGGGACCGGTTCACCCGCTTCGTCGATGACTGGCGGATCTGTCTGACCAACAACGCGGCGGAGCGCGCGCTGCGCGGCTTTGCTTTGGGTCGCAAGTCCTGGCTGTTCGCCGGCTCCGAACGTGGGGCCGACCGCGCCGCCATCATGGCCACCCTGATCATGACGGCAAAGCTCAACGACATCGATCCGCAAGCATGGCTGGCCGACGTGCTCGCCCGCATCGCCGCCACTCCGCAAGGCCGGCTCAATGAGCTACTCCCTTGGGAATGGAAGAAGCTCCTTGTTCAGTCCGCCGCATGATCGGATCACAGAACCACGCGACTATCCCGCGGCCCTCACCGGATGGTTACGAATTACGCCAGCCTATGATGAACTCGAAGAAGCGCACCAAGGCCATGCGGGCCGACCTCCCAGATCCGGACCTGCGACGTCGAGTTTCCAACCCAGATTTAGTTCGTCAGCTCAGGGTGACTTGGCCAGCGAGGCACGCTGGTTTGCCACCGCGCTTGCCGAGACTGATCCCGCCGCATTTCCCCAACTGTTCCGGATATACGTCAGAACAGCCGCCACCTGTGCGTCGCCAAGCCGCCAATCGAAAGCGGGCATGGCGGGGCTGTCGGCGCGCCCGCCGTGGAAACCGCGCGCGTCCCGCGCAGAACGACATGCGACAGCGTCGTTGGATCGTCAGACTGCACCAACGCGCTACCGGCTAATCGCGGAAAGAGATTAACCTCGCCTTCGCCCGAATCCTTGTGGCACGCCGCACAACTGTCCTTGTAAATCGCCCCGCCGGCGCGCATCGCATTGGTGCTGGCCGCGACCGGCTCAGGCCTCGTGCTCGCGACGCCTTTGCCACTGTCCTTCAGATAGGTCGCGATAGCGATGATATCCTCGTCCTTCATCCGGGACGTGGAGTGAGACACGGCTTCGGCCATCGGCCCGGAGGCCAGCGTCCATTTGTTGGTGCCGGTTTTGAGGTACTGGACGAGGTCGTCCCGGGACCATCGCATTTCAATATCGCCAATCACGGATCACGGGCAATGTCGTCCTCGCTCCAATGCGAGATTTTCACTAGCTTCGCATACATGTCTTCATCCTTGGACACGCCGTATTTTGCCCAAATCGCGAAACAGCCGGCCGCGCGAGCCATTTTAACGTCTTTCGCAAGGCTGTCGCCGATGTAAGCCGTGTATGCCACGGACGGACGTTCTTACTCGTGCTGCTTTGGGTGGAGAGCGGTCTTCTCAGCCTCGTGTTGACGGATCAACTCATCGATCCCTTCGAGGGTGCGCTTGTCACTCATCTGTCTTGCGAGCCTCTTGTAACGCTCAATCTTGCTGTCGATCTCGACGCACTTCTCGCACATGCTTCATTCCCGCAATCAGGCGGGTAGCCAACCGGGCTACCTGTTCATATTAGTACTGGGTCGCCTCTTTTTGGTTTCAAACACGCTCCAGGAAGTTGGAGACTGGGCCGGCGGCCGAATTACTCAGCAAGGCTGGTTTCATTGATCGAACTTGGTGACGTAGCCTTTGCCAGCGATCTTCGGACCACCCAGAATGTGTTTGAAGGTCGCGGCGGCCCCGCCGGCCCCCTAAGCTGCTGCGGAGCCGTTTCCCTTTGGAACGTTTGGGCACGGAATGAATCAAACCCGTGACCCGGTAATCGCCCCGCTACCGGAGTTGTGTCCCCCTAGGACAAGGCCCCAGCCTTCCCCCAAAGGCTGGGGCCATTTGATTTGACTTTTCGAAATGAAAGAGGCCGCCCGCTGAAGCGGCCTTACTCGGCCGCGCGAGATTTCACGGCCTGTGCTCAAGGTGAAAAACAGGAGGCACCCGGCGATAGAGCGCGTGCTGGAGTCGTTCCGATACTGAAGAGGCGCGCCTAACACGCTCAACATTTCAGGAACATTTCAATTTCCATTCTGTTTGACGTCTTACACAACGGAGGAAAACCCATGACCACAGAATCAAGAGAAACGGGCTCCCTTATTGGCAGCGATAAGGTCGAAGGAACTGCAGTTTACGGCGCGAACGATACCAAGATCGGCTCCATCGAGCGTGTGATGATCGACAAGCAGACCGGTAAGGTGTCGTATGCTGTCCTTAGCTTCGGCGGCTTTTTAGGTATTGGCGATGACCATTATCCGCTGCCTTGGCAGTCGCTCAAATATGACACTAGCCTTGGCGGCTATCGCACCGGGATCACTGAGAAGCAGCTTCAGGGCGCCCCTAAGTACGGCAATGATAATGCGTGGAACTGGAATGACCCCGCGAGGGCCCGATCTGTAAACGATTACTACGGTGTCGCGATATAATTAACAACAAAGGCCCGCTACGGCGGGCCTTCTTTCGTTATGAGTCAAAACGCTCACCTTGTCAGCCAACGGCTATGGCATCCATGGCACGCCTTCACCCGGACAAGTCTCGAAGGCCGAGTCGCATGGCTGCGTTCGCCTTACGAATTGGGCTGCCGAGAAAATCGCGGGCCAGGCGGTGAAGGGAACTCCGGTCGCTTTCGTAGACAGTAAGGAGCAGAGCGAAGGCCGATCCAAATAGAAGCGAACGAACGATTTCTGAAGTCGTCGGTGTCGCCCACGCAACGGCCTTTCTTGCTCGCAAGACCTTGGAAGCGCGATGGACCCCCTCGGCGCAAAGCCCGTACAGGGTAAACCTTCAGCCCCAGCGGCATACAGCATGGACAGAAGCAACTGTGGCTAGCTTCCCTGCTTCATAGGTGGCAGAAGCCGTTCGGAGTGCAATGACCGTCGGCACGTCTGTCATTTGAGCGGATCATTTGCATCCTTGGATTTCGATTTGCGTGTTCAACTTGATACAGATGGTCACATGGCAGGTCCCGGCATTCCGCCCAGGGAGCTAACAAATGTTGCGTGGTTCCTCAGGAAGCGCCAATGCAAGCGACTTTGTCCGTCATACAGGGGGAACAAAGGATCAGGGCAGCGCGTAATTTTATTGATGGTGGCAAGCTGAGGAGGAAAAAATGCCAGTGATTTTGTTGTGGGGTATTCCCACGCTTTTGGTCATAGGCGGCGGCGGCTATTGGCTGATGCATTTGCATCACTGATCTGCCGCTCCGATGGAGGCCCCGAAATGCTTCGGGGCTTTCTTTCTATCTACGGCGCCGCGCAGTGCGGGCCGCGTGGTGATCCGATCAAAAATAACAGCCTAGTGGAGGTCGGTGATTGGCCGCCTCCTAAAAAAGCCCCAGCGCGGATGCGCCGGGGACCTAATAGTGGGGCGGACATTCCGTTCCCCCATGCTCGCGTGGGAAATGGAAATCGCGCGCAGCCGGGGAAACATTTCCTTAGTTCGACGTGCAGACCTTGACCGACTTCATACCGGTTTCGGCTTCAGTTCGGGTCTTATACACCGTGCCATCGCCCACCACGGTGGTTTCTGTGGTCGTCGGCTTCGTTTCGGTGATTGTGCACTTCTTGGTCTTCGCGTCCTGGACGACGTAGTAAGATTCCGCGAACGCTGGAGCTGCAATTGCAGTGAGCGCTGCGGCAGCAATAATCGCTTTGATATTCATTCTGTCTCCTCCTCAGCCGGCCCGTTGTGGGCACGCCCGCAACAACTGCAATAATTGCCACTCGTTCCCGAAACCCGCTTTGAACCAACCTGCCTGCGCCGCGTTGTCGCACCAAATCGAACAGGAGACACTCGATGTTGGATGTGCGGCTGGCGGCAACGACTTTGGCGATGTTGATTGCTCTGGTGTCAGTCTCCTTAGCGGACGCCGTTAAGGATAAGTTGCCGGAGCCGGCGAGCGACAAAGCACACTCTGTTGCTCAAAGCTCAGCGGAAGCTCGTCCGATCCGAGTCATCCTCCCGGCCTCTTGGGAGCCGAGCAAGGGGCAAGCCGAAACGCAATCGATGAAGTAAGCCCCGGGCCGCCACTTGGTAGGTTGGACGCTCTGAAGCCCGCTAATGGGATGGACCGGCTGCCCCCGCGCGGGATAGTCTGCAAAGATTACCTCACAGCACCCGGAGAGAACGAAAACGCCGATGGCCTACTGAGACAGTACTTTCCGAAGGGCACTGACTTGTCGGTGCAGCGAAGATGTGCCGAACACATTATGTTAACAGGATGAGCGGCGCCTTCCAGGGCTTCGGCAAGTTACCGGCAGCGGTCTTAGAGGCGGATCCAGCATGAATTGGTTCAGATCCTCTCCGTTAGATACGACGATTACGTAACCTAGCCGTCCTTCGTCAGTCGCCGAGCCAACGATGATGTCGCACCAGCGACTTACGGGCAAGGCACGTTTTACGGCACAGGCATAGGCCGCTGCCAAGCGTCCCGACGACGATTAAAACGGCTTCTGTGTTGCATCCAGGCCGGAGGCGGCATGCCATCTCGATGCCGGCCGCCAGCCTCTGCGCCCGCCCAAGCTGCGATAACGCCGAGCAGCAAACTGGTAGCGATCGAGAACGCCAGGATGATGGTACTTGCGCGAGCACGTGTGATCGCGCGTTTCGAATCCGCGATGACCGTATCAACTCGCCGCTCGGCGTCCGGACCGGTTAAACCCGTTACCGTACTCACCGTCTGAACCAAAAACGCGTGATCGTCAGCACTGACGCCGCTGTGGCTTGAGGATGTGAGCAAAACTCGTCCTACCTCAGCGCGAATCGCCCCGAGCTCGGCATTGGGCAAGCGCCGCTGCGCGCGAAGCAGATGATCGACATCGTAGCTTAAAATAACCGGTTCGGATGACGATGGTGGAGCAGTCAGTGCCGAAGCGCGACCGATTGTCGAAATGGCAATCAGAGCTGCGACTATTGCGCTCAACACGACCGCTACCGCCCAAGAAGCCACGCCGTGCCAACCATCGCGGCGTTCGACATCTTCAGCCGCAACGCCGTCGTATGATGGCCTCGCACGGCCTGCAAGGTAACCACCGCATCCGAAGCTGACCAACGCCGCGAGGATCAGAAAGATTCCCGACAACAACCAAAGTGCGACCAAGGCGTCTCGCCAGGTTGGCGAAGCGGAGCTGACACCAAGACCGACGGCTGCTCCGAATGCAATCAAGATCGACGACACCGCTGTGGCCGTCAGCGCACTAAGTACGATGGGCGACCAAGCCAAATGCCAGGCCGGATCGGTTCTCCGAAGTTCGGCGGCAGTTTCGATGGTGGTCATTCGTCCCTCACCGCAAGCCAAAGAACGAGAGAATGGCCATGATAATCACGATCAACCCAACCAGATAAATGATGCCGTCCATCGCACGCCTTATTGCGTTCAGCGGTAGAACCGGGCGTGTCACGCAGAGTTCCAAATCCACCCGGCTTTATTGCTTCAATGCGCATTAGCGGATGGCCAGATCTGCGCATCGGAGCGGTCCGGGGCATTCACGGCACCCGGGTCAGCACGCGTCGCGCTGCAACATGCGAACGAGGAAGGTCTCCAAATTCCGAAGAATCATAATCGCGTCCTTCGGGTGTGACGATGTGCAGGTTGTAGCAGCCGGTCTTGGCGAGCTCGCGAGCTTTCTTGAGTGCGGTCTCAGGCGTCTTTCGGCGGTGCATCAGCTCACCGTGTCTGCACATACCCTTAACGGTGAAGCTCATCTTTCTTTTTCTTCTTCTTTTTCCGTTTCTGGACGGCGGCCTGAGCATTGAAGGCTTCGGCTAGGGTCTTCATCTGGTCGGCGACGACAGCGTCAGCCGTCTCCGTGGCGGCTCGTTCGGCCCGTTGAGCCTGTCGCTTGATGTCCTTCCTCAATCCCATATCGGCTTAATTCCATTGACATGTCAGGGTTCCAGCCTGGTCGTAAGCGAGATAGGTCGACGACCGCACCACCGCAACGCCCGAAGTCCTGCAAGGGTTCGTCGAGTAGACGAGGCCGCCGGAACTAGATGTATCCCGCTGTGTTACCGATGGTTGATCATGACGTAGCCACAGGCCCTGATGCCGAATTTGTTCAAGCTATCGATAATTTTGGAGAGCAGCTGTTTTCTGACTTTCCTTGGCGGTTGCAACGCGAAGCCTGAATGCGATTCTTTCGAAACACGCGATGCTGTTCTCAAGTCTGTTTCGGACAATCACGATAACGCGTTGGGCAAATTTGCCGCCAAGACCGCATCAAACTCGGCATCTCCTGGAGCAAGTTCTGAAACCGAAAAAATACAGCAGCAGCCTCCGCTCTACCTTCTTGGCGAAAAAATAGTGACGACATCGACCAGTGCAGATAAGAAGACGCTGAAATGCAGCGGCGCGATATCGGTGACCGTCGGCAACACGAAAGCCACCAAAGAGATCGACTTCACCGTTCAACGATCGTCCAATGGCAAGGTCTCCGTTTCGGCACTCCATTCGAGTTTGATGGGGGCTGATAAAAGGCGTTTTCCGGTAGCGGAAGAATGCCAAGCCAACGGCGGTTTCACGATGTGCACCGGTGTGGGGCGCGGTTTGCTTCAGACGAACCGTCGATCTGTCCTGCGAGTAGCGTGCAATCTTTAACGGCGGACAACGCCGCCATTTTCAGCGCCATCCAATCACGCTCTCCCCTCGCCGCTTGGGTTAAAATCACAGAGGCCACTTCGGGAAGCGGGGCCGCGGCCTCCTCCAAAACAGACTTCATGAGCCTTATAAGTTCAGGCTAAAATGCCGCTCCTGTTTCCATGGCTTCCTCCGGACGCAAGCCGTAACGCGGATATCTAGGTCCGGAAGTTGATGCCCAGCAATTGAATTTTTCAACTGTCTTCGCTGCGACGCATCATCGGGTGCCGCCATTCCACTGCAAGTGATCCGCGGCAGACAATCCGGGCTTGCAAGAGGAAGTTAGGAACATCGGTTTTCTCGCATGGTTGGTTGAGTCTCAGCTGATGGAGACCTGGTCATGAAGACAGCCAACATATTCTTCGCGAGTTGCGCGGCGGTCGTTCTCTCTGCGAACGTGGCGCAGGCGGGCCCGTGCAATACGACCAACAATACGACCAACAAGGACGCCGGCTCCGGACCCACGGTCGGCCATACAAGTTCGACGACGGGCACGGCGCCCTCGCGCGATACCGAGCATCCTCCGACCAGCACCATGAATCGGGCAACCGGGGATGTCGCAACTTCCTCTCAGGACGCCCAAAGGCAAATGCAGGGTAAACCAACCGCGGCACAAGAAGCTCAGGGCGCAAAGGTAGCTGACGAAGGCTGCTAAGCGCCTTAGCGATCGCCGTCATTGATCGGGTTTTATGCGATGCAGCGATCGGCATCGGGTGATGTCGTTGACGCGTAGGAGCGCGAGATATGGCTACGAACGAAACCGATCCCCGAACCGTGCTCGACAAGGCGACGGGGGCCGTTCAAGATGCTGCGGAAGCCGTTCAGAAGACCACCGAAAGCATCGCGAGCGCCATTGACGACAGTCGGCGGCCCGGCGGCGTGCTCGATCAGGTGACACGGATCACCCGCGAATCGCCTCTGCGGAGCCTTGCGATCGCGTTCATAGTTGGCTGGATCGTCGCGCGCAGACGGTAGAGCGAGCGCGGACGGTTGTCCGGCGCACGGTCTGAACTCTCACGCGAAGGGCTGCGCTTAGAGAAAGAAGGTCGCGCCCATACGTACAATACAGAACATCGCGATGGTGGACGCCCAGCCGAGCCAATAGAGACTGCTCTTTATGGTGAAGTCCCCATCACCTTTTTACGGCGCACGAGGACCATCAACATCACCATGACCGGAGCAGCGAGGACGCCGTTGATCACAGCGCTCCAGTAGAGCGCCTTGATCGGATCAAGCTTGCTGAAGTTAAGCAAAACTCCAAGGATAACTGATAGCGCAAGCACCGAGTAGAAGGCCACGGCTTGCTTCGGCTTTCGCGCAAGTCCAACAGGCCACTTCCTGCCCTCACCTACCGCGTAGGCCGTGGACCCTGCAAGAACGGGGTTTCGCGAGCAAGCCAGTGCCAACAATACCAAGCGCGAAAATCAGTTCGGCAAATTCGTCTGCGAGCCAATCTGGCCCGCGTGAGCCATGGTGATGTACCATTCTGGACTTCGGGGAACTGCGCCGTGATATCTTGTTCCCTCGATGGAACCTTATGATCTTGCTCCGATTATTAGTTAATGACAGACACAGACGTTAAAGATGGAAAGCGCACGGTCGTCGAGCCACACGAGGGCGACAAATCGAACGAAAAGGCACCGATCGTCGAAGTCGTCGCCGAAGGCGGAGATCAGGTTGAGCTGCCACCGCCTGAGATTGTCGAAACCGACCCCGAGCTGACACCCGAAGAAGCCGAGGAAGCGCGCAAGAGATACCTGCTGACGCGCTTCTGGATCAGCGCCTGCGGCTATTGGGGCGGCACGGGTGATCGCCTCGCAATTCCATTTTCAGTGGGACTTCTCATTCTTATAGTCGGGACGGTCGGTTTCCAATACGGGATCAACCTCTGGAATCGTTCGATCTTCGATGCCATCGAAAAGCGCGACAGCGCCACCGTCTATCACCTCACTGCCATCTTCTTTCCGCTCGCGGTTGGCAGCGTCGCTCTCGGCATCGCTCAAGTGTTCACGCGGATGAGCATCCAACGCCGCTGGCGCACATGGCTAACCACATCGGTAATCTCACGCTGGCTCGCCAATGGCCGCTACTACCAGCTCAACCTGGTTGGTGGCGATCACAAGAATCCGGAATACCGTATTGCCGAGGATTTGCGCGTGGCGACCGACTCGCCCGTCGATTTCATCGCCGGCGTTACCTCTGCATTCTTATCCGCCTCAACTTTCATCGTCGTGCTCTGGACCATCGGTGGCGCGCTCACTATCACGGTCGGGAATTCAACGCTCACAATTCCCGGCTTCCTGGTGATCGCGGCAATTCTTTATGCGACCATCGCCTCGGGATCGATCATGGCGATCGGGCGCCGCTTCGTTCAGATATCGGAGGACAAGAACCAGGCGGAGGCCGAATTCCGTTATACGTTGACGCGCGTGCGCGAGAATGGCGAAAGCATTGCGTTACTTGGCGGCGAAGAGGAAGAGCGCGACGGCATCGACAGAACTTTCTCCAATGTACTGCGGCAATGGGCGCGGCTGGCCGGACAGCACATGCGCACCACGCTCGTGTCGCAAGGCTCCAGCCTGATCGCGCCTGTCGTCCCGCTCCTGCTTTGTGCGCCCAAATTTCTGGATGGCAGCATGACGCTTGGACAGGTGATGCAGGCGGCATCTGCGTTCACGATCGTGCAGAGCGCATTTGGGTGGCTGGTCGACAACTATCCCAGGCTCGCTGACTGGAACGCATGCGCACGCCGGATCGCCTCCCTGATGATGTCGCTCGATGGCCTCGAGCGCGCCGAGCAAGCCGACGGTTTCGGCCGCATCCAGCACGGGGAAACAACGGGCGAAGCGATGCTAAGCCTCGAGAACCTGTCGGTTTCGCTGGACAACGGCACGGCCGTGGTCGACGAAACCGAGGTGGTCGTCGAACCTGGCGAACGGCTGCTCGTCGCGGGCGAATCCGGCTCAGGCAAGAGCACGCTGGTGCGCGCCATTGCAGGCCTCTGGCCGTGGGGCAGCGGCAGCGTCAACTTCCATCCCGATCGCCGTCTGTTCATGCTGCCGCAGCGGCCCTACGTGCCATCCGGCACACTACGCCGCGCGGTTGCCTATCCCGGATCTGAAGAAAGCTGGGACGACAAGGAGATTGGCGTCGCGCTTCACAAGGTCGGGCTCGACCACCTCAAGGAAAAAATTGAAGAGGATGCGCCGTGGGATCAAACGTTGTCCGGCGGCGAGAAGCAGCGTCTCGCATTTGCTCGACTGCTTCTGCACAACCCCGATATCGTCGTTCTGGACGAGGCGACCTCTGCCCTTGACGAGAAGAGCCAGAACAAGATGATGGAGATGTTGATGAAGGAGTTACCCAAGGCGACGATCGTCAGTGTTGCCCATCGCGCCGAGCTTGAGGCCTATCACAGCCGCAAGATAACCCTAGAGCGGCGCAAGGGCGGTGCGAAACTTGTCAGCGACATCGATCTTATTCGACGCAAAGGCAAGCGTCGTCTGCTCGGTCGTTTCCTTCGAAATCGCAGGCCATCCCGAAAAGCGTAGAAATCAATATAGGCGGACGAGCGTTCATTCAAACGGATATCTGGATTCGCACCTCACGGGACGCGCGGCTGCTGCCAACGCTGGAGCCGCTATTGCGCTCTCGTTTGTTCTAGGCGGCATTGCCCGTGCATTCGCGGGACTTTGCTATGCGGAAAGCCGTTCCTGACGCTTAGTCGCGATCGAAGTGTTGATCATGGCGGCCGAAGGTCGCGGCCCGTTGATGCATGCCCGGATAGGTGTGACGCAGGCCCTGAACCGGAACGTTGAGCGCGTCTTCAAAACCGGTGAGAAGACGACGCCTTGGGGAAAGCGGGAGCTCGCGCGGGATCGATACGCGGCTAGCCAAACAAAAGACGACCCCGTCTAGGGGCTGGCACAAAGACGAGGCCGCCAACGGCGGGCACGCTTTGAGGAGGCACAGAACCGCCGTACAAGAAGCTACGGGCCGCAATGCTTAAGGTTGCTAGACCCGGATCACGATGCGATTGTTTAAATCTGAACATAATGCAGCCCATCGCCTTGGGGAACGCCCATTGATCGAGCGAGTTGGCTTGGCAATGGAGAGGGTGGCGACCTAGGCCCTGCGACCTTCGACAAGCGCAGGGCTTTCTTTGGCGAGCATTCATGATGAGGCTCAGCGACGCGGAGACGTCAGCTTATCTTCTAGTCGTGGCCGGCGTGATCTGGCTTCTAATGGGTATTGTAGGTCTGAGGGACGCTGTTAGATCGAGCGACGATACCGTTTGACCGATTTCCTGAAGATTTAGAGTAGACCCTCTATGCGTAGGAACCGGTTCGCCACCGGCCGCATTGAAAACGTATGCTGTGGTGGGCGGGGTGTCCAAGATGTCCGCACCTCTTATCGTTTCAATTCCTCATCGTCTTGGGCGTGAAGAGGCTATGCGCCGCCTCAAGACCGGCTTGGCACGCGCGACTGCCAACGTCCCAATCCTTCAGGTCGACGAGGAAAGATGGGAAGGTGATCGCCTGTCTTTCAGCGTGCGCGCGCTGGGACAGACAGCGTCGGGTCATCTGGATGTCTCGGATGATCATGCCCGGCTGGAAGTCACGTTGCCGTGGCTGTTGCAGCGTTTCGCCAAGGCCGCGCAAGTGGCAATCAGAAATCGTGGCAATCTGCTACTGACCAAGCGGAGCTAGAGTTCTTTCCGCCCAGGCCACGTTACCGCCGCGACGGCGGCAACTATCGTGTCTGATGCCCAAACAGCCGGCCAATTGCCTACGGTGCCCGGGGTTGCGGCAGCGCCCTGGCCTCGGCAAGCAGCTCAGGAGTAGCTGCTTCGCCAAAATCGCTCGGAATCGCGTCCCATTCCGCATGAATCACTTTATGTCAGACGTCTTTGTCGGAGATGGCGTAGCTCACAATCACCGGCCGGTCGTCCGATGCAAGCTTTCCCCAAACGTCGGTGCCGACCTCGGCGGACTCGCCAACTGCTGCGCCTTTTCGCAGGCCCGCAATGCCTTCTTCGCATTCTCTCCGAATTTGCCGTCGATCTCGCCCGCCGAGAAGTGCGCCCGGTCAAGCAGAACCTGCAGCCTGATGCCTGCCGGGGTCGGCTTTGGTCTCCGACAGCGTCTTTTTCGAGGGCTCGGCGGAGTTGATCGCTGCCGCATTCATTTCGGCAGCGAACGCGGAGCCCGTCATGAACACCAAGACAAGGCCGAAGAAAACGCATCTCGGGGGAAAGAGCCGGCCCCGGTGGCCGCCGCTTCCCATCCGGATCACTTCCGATCCGAGGGAGCCTGAGCGTTCGCCTTGTTCGGGTCGGCCTTGTTCGCTTCGTGATGGCCGACGACGCACCCGGCCGCAGCACCAAGTTTGCCGTGTCCCGCCATGTGGCCGGCGACACCGCCGACGATGGCCCCCTTGATGCAGCCCTTTGCGTCCGCAGCGGGCGCGAGAGCGAACGAAACCGCGACCGCGAAAGCCGCCGCCAAAACCCATCTCATGTGCGTTCTCCGATCGTGAAGGATCAGCAGGCCAACCAATCAGGACGCACTCTGTTCCGACCCCGTCGCGCCCTCCTGCGCCAATACCTCGCCCAACCGGAGCCAGCAGACGCAGGAAATTGGAACTGCAGAAGCCGGGCACCAAAACAGACTCTAATGTGCCTTCAATGCTTTCGGATGCTCGAGAAAGAAACGCAGCATTTCCTTCGTTGCATCCGGCCCCTCTCCGTCCGTAAAGGATCCGGCCGGGCTGCCTCCGGACCATGCATGGCCGGCGCCGTGGACATTCCAGTGCTCCAGAATCTCGCGTTCGCCGTCGGTGTGAGTCGTGCGGGTATATCCATGCCCTCTCGGAATTTCGCCGCGATGAACCTTCTTTCGTGTCGTTGTCGCTCCGATGGCATGTTCGACAAGGTGGGCGCCGTTGTCGGGATGCACGGTGGTGTCGCGGTCACCGTGAAAAATAATGGTTGGGATCATCGGGCCGCCTTGACGACCGCCTTTGCCCCCTTGTCGCATGGCGGCGAACGACGATGGCATATCGGAAGCCGCTCCGTAGGCGAGACCGGAATGGATCCCGACCGCCGCGTACAGATCGCTATAGGTGGCACCCATGACGGCCGCAGCGGCGCCTCCGGCCGAGAAGCCGGCAACGAAGACGCGCTTCGGATCGACCGAATAGTCCTGCATGACACGGCGGGTGATGCCCGCGATCAGCGAAGGCTCGCCTTCGTCACGGCGCTGGTCCGCCGCGCGAAACCAATTCCAGCATTTGGACGGATTGGCGCCGCTGGGCTGCGCCGGATAGACCACCAGGCAGTTCTGTTCTTGCGCGATGAAGTTCATTCTGGTGCCGGCTGCAAAATCGTCCGGCGACTGGGTGCAACCGTGGAGCATCACCACGAGCGGCAGCGGCTGACCTTGGTGGTAGCTGCTCGGGACGAAGAGCTTGTAGGTCCGGCTTCCGGCCTGGTTGGTGTAGATGCCGTCGATGAACTTCGTTCCTTCCGGCACGATGTCGGCCATCGAAGGACGCGGGCCCTTGACGCCCCGCAGGCCGAGCCAGGTGCCGTCCTTCGCGCGATCGAACAATGGCCGGTGCCGACGCGCCGTGGCGGGCGTCTCCGCCGGCGCTGCGCGTTCGGCCATGCCGACGCCGTTGGCCTTGAGGTCGATGGTGGGCGGAGCGCGGCCTGGAAGGCGAACGCGACTTGGGTTGGGCGATGCCTCCGCCGGCGGGCGCTCGCCTCTCAACATTCGCTGCAGCAGCGCCGTGGCTTCGGTCAGTTGCCCTGCTTGTGTCAACCGCGTGGCCTCGCGGAGCGTGTCCCGATTCAACATCGTGTTCACCTTGTTCTATCGGAAAGAGCGGCCTTGACCGCAGGGGTGGCATGGAGGGCTCCGAGCACCGAAACGGAGGCGATGGTGGCGCGGGCGAGATCTGCAGAGACGTCCTGGGCGATGCTGGCAAGACCGAGCACGTTGATATGCAGCATCTCGCCAGCTTCCTGCGCCGCCTCGAGATCCGCGCGCGTGTAGTTTCGTAGACCGAGGTCCAGACCTTTACGGGCCGTGGATTGCTTGACCACGTCGGCGTGCCGTTCGAGCTGATTGCGGATGGCCGTCCGGATGAAATCCGTGCGGTTCGAATAGAATCCGTCCTTCACCATCAAATCCACATGGCCCAAGTCGACATAGCCAAGGTTGATGGTGATCTTCTCGGTTTCCGGAGGCTTCGGCCTTAGGTCTTGAACATGCGAGGCCATTTGATTTCCATCCATATACCATCTCCATGGATGGCATATGGATGTCTCTTCACGATGCGCAAGGGGAGAGCTCGGTGGAACCTTAGGGATTACGACGCGTCATCTCCGCGGCCTCGGTCAGGGCCGCTGCCACTCCAGCTTCTCAAGATCGTCCGATTAAACCGTCCATTCGGCAACGTGCCTGAGCCAGAAATCCAACTTCACGAACAGGATTCCGTCCCGAGTGGCGCAGTGGTCGCCGTGTCCATCGACGGGCGGCATCGCTTTAGCAAGATCTCTCGACCATCGATCATATTGACGAGGGGCCATGGCATCGAAGGCGATGCGCATTACGGACCTTTCGTGCGGCACGGATACCTGGCGCGGCGCAACCCAAAGGCGCCCAACCTCCGGCAGGTCCACCTGATCCCGAGCGAACTATTCGATGCGCTCCGGACTTCCGGATTCGAGGTGTGCCAAGGAGATCTCGGCGAGAACATCGCTACGGTCGGGCTCGATCTCGAATGCCTTCCCTTGGGCACGTTGCTCCTACTTGGCGCCTCGGCGATGCTCGAACTTACCGGACTCCGCACGCCTTGCGTCCTCATCGATCGCTTCATGTGCGGATTGAAGAATCGCCTGCAGGGCGAAGCGGCGGGGCCACGTTTCAAGGCCGGCGTCATGGCGATCGTAACGGAGGGAGGCGAGGTCTCGCCGGGGGACCGGATTCGGGCGGTCCTTCCTCCGCCTCCTCATCTGGATCTGCCACCGATTTAAGCCGACGCATCCTCGCGACAGGTTATACATCGCCGAGATCATGGATTTCCGCCCGCAGCTTGTCCGGCGTCACGTCGATCGTCGCAAGCGTGACGGGCAGCCCGAAGCGCCGCCGGCCCGCGCTTCCTGGATTCAGGTAGAGCACGCCGTCGGCCATGTCGATCTTCGGCGCACGGGAATGACCGGACACGACGACGTCGATGCGGCGCGCGATCGGATCGATCCGCAGGGTCTTCAGATCGTGCAGAACGTAGATCGCTTTTCCCGCAAGTCGCACGGCCTCGGTCTCACGGTATGCAACAGCCCAGTCGTCAATATCCACGTTTCCGCGTATCGCAGTAACCGGGGCGATGCGACGCAACGCGTCTATAATTTCGGGACGTCCAATGTCGCCGCCATGAATGATGTGATCGACGCCAGCCAGGCGACGCTCCGCCTCCGGTCTGAGCAGCCCGTGCGTGTCGGAGATGATCCCGATCCTGAAGGTCATCGGTGGCGGCGGCCCTTAGTGCGCCTCGGTTATTATTCGATTTCGGCCATAGTCACTACCACAGCACGGTCCAAAACGTTTCCGAGCAGATCCTTGAAGATCACCTCCCTGTGCCTTCCTCGAGAAACTCCGCAGCCTTTGCGAGCGCCTCCCTCGCGGTCTCGACGATGACACCGAGGGTGCCGCGCCGCTACCCTCTGCGCGGGCGGCTCGCGAAAGAAGCTCAACGGCCGGCGGCAAAAAAGCAGCGCGCGAAGGCCGCGCAGCTATTACTCGCCGTTCTTCTTGAACGATTTAGAAGCATCCTTGATGGCCTGCACGGCCGCCTTAGGCCCTTTCCAGCCAATGATAGTAAGCTTTTTGTCCTCAAGCTCATCGGTCGCCTTGAAGAACTTTTCAAGCTCCTGTCGGATCGGCTTCGAAAGATCGCTCACGTCCTTCAGGGCCTGCTCCGAGTGCGAATCCCTGGGCACGGCGAACACACGGTCGTTGCGCAGGGTCTTACCCTTGTGCTTCTGCTCGATTTGAAGAATGCCGATGACGCGGCAAGTGAGGATAATGCCCGGGAAGGTCGCGGCGTCGTGCACGACCATGACATCGATCGGGTCGCCGTCGTCGGCCTGGGTCGAGGGCACGAACCCCCAGTCGTGCGGATAGGTAAGACCCGTTAGCAGCGACTTTGACAGCGTAAATGTCTTGAGCTTTGGGTCGTAATCGAACTTAGCCCGGCTGCCCCGGGGCGTTTCGACCACAACGCAAACGTCACCGTCTTCGGTAAAGGGCGGCAGATTGATAAGATTTGGCATCGTCGGTCCTTAAGTACATACTAGAAAGCTGAAGGAGTTCGGGTGACTTCGCTCGAAGAGGTTGAGGGGGCCGCGGGAAGGACGACTGCAAAAGGTCAAGGTGCTCGTCGTATCGCTGCAAACGAAGATCATCTGCACGAGATGGCACGGCCAGCCGCTCATGACGCCTTGCGCGCCCGTGCACTGCCAGGCCAGCTTTCGAGGAGAGTGCCGGTCGTGACCGTCTCGACCTGCTCGCCGAAGCGGTTCAGATAGATATTCATCATCGCGTCATGCGTCTCGTCCGCGGAGCTGCACAAGGCATCCGTGACGAGAATGACGCGGAAGCCCCAGTCGATGGCGCCCAGCATGGTTGCGAGCACGCAGACATCCGTCTCGCCACCGGTGATCACGAGCGTGTCGACGCCCGCGTCGCGCAGCTGCATATGCAAGGCGCTGCCGGTCCAGGGAGAATACACATGCTTGTCGAACATCTTCGCGGGTGGCACGAACTTCATGAGATCTGGAACGAGACCGATCATATCCGGCCCGATCCGGTTGATGGTCATCGACGCCCATCGCTCGTAATAATGCCGCCACATGCCCACGCCCTGGCCGGGCTTCCGGGCGGGTATGAAGCGCGTGAAAATGGTTCTTTCCCCGTGCGCAGACGTGATCGCAACGATGTTCGGCAGCACCCGTTCAAGCCACGGCATCTTCCATTCCGTGGCTTCCGCGAACATCCTTTGCATATCGACGCAAACGTGGACCGCATTCTCGCCGGGCGGCCCGTATCTAAGTGAATCCCTCTTTGACATGACAATCCGCACTAGTGACCCTCCAACCGACCGGCCCGGACTTAGTTCCTGCTGAACCGTTCCTGAAAGGGTTGGGGACTGCACCCGGGCCGGCCCTGCGGCAATGAGCGGGGAAAGCCGGTCGAGGCGCGTCCTACGCCGAGCGAAGCGCGCGCGCCCTTGGCGGCTTCCATTATTGCGGCGGTAGTGATCGCTGGCGCGTTGATGCTGTTTGGCCCGTGGGGCCACAACCGAACTGCTGATAACAATTCGCCCCCCCCGCCACACGCAACTCGACCCCTCGCACGACGACAGGCCAGACTTCTCCGACCGTTACGCCTGCCGCGCCCACCACGACAGCTGCGGCCCCTGCAACTACACGATAACGGAAGCTTTAGACCCGGCCGCAACACGGTCGGGCCTTCCTTTTTGGAAAACCGATGGGCAAAGATCTTGACCTCGTGGGCGCAATGCTTGCGGTGGCGCTCTGCGCGGTCCTGCTCGTGGCAGGCCAACAGCGCATTGCAAACTTCAAGGCGCACCAGGAGCGCTTCGTGCGGGAACGCGGGGACTTCGCAGCCTCTCTCCTGCAAAAGATGCGGGGACAATTGTGACCTGCAGTCAACGGGCCACCAAGCACAACGCCGCCTGAGCCGAATATGATCGCGAGGCGGCGTTGCTCCGTTACCGAGCCCCTAAAATTTCGGCCGGCGCATCAGTCACGCTCGCATCCTTTAAATGTTGATTGACATAAGCCAGGCGGACGACGTTCCCGTTAAAATTGGGGCTAAGGTTCATCTCGTCGTCCGGCCCCCAACACTACGATCGCGGGATGATGACGGCTCCGCCATATTCACGGTGGCGGAGCCGTTTCCATGAAAACTATTGGCTAAACCGGCAGGTGCGGTTGAGGCCGAACTTACTGCTTACTCGGATCATCAGCGGGATTAACATATGTAATCGCGAACTGCCCTTAGCCGTGCACTTGGACAACAGACGCACTGCTTGCTCAAGCATAGTGATTCATTTTCTCAGGGGCTTCGCCGTAACCACCTGCGGTTAGTTCGACAGCGTTTTTCTCATCAAGCTTGTCGCCCATTCCCAGATGAAAATTACCGGATATGACAGTTGCGTATTCGGTTGTCGGATGATTGTGCGCGGGGATCTTGTAGCCGTCCGGCATTTTCAATCGGACAACATAAAGTCCGTCTTTGGAAGGATCGCCCGACAGAACGGTGATTTCCGCCCCTTTTGGTAGCGCCGGTGCAGGACCCCATTTGAGATCACCAGAGTTAGTCGGCATTTTCATATCATCGGCCAAAACCGCGTTCGCACCCGCCAGCATCAAAGTCAAAGGAATCAATCGGCGCAGCATCGTCTCCTCCCTAATGTTGAAGCCGGACCGTCGCTCCAAAGAGAAAGCAACCTGTGGCTTTGGCTTTGCTAACGACAGCCAACGAACTGGATCAGTTGCCGTGGACGCAACTCGTTCCACCGAAGCCGCCATCTCCGACCCGAGTGCGGCTTCCTGCCCTCCGAGGAACCAATCGCCGCCCTGCCTATTGGTGCGGCAACAGGAACCCATTTGTCCGTGGTAACGAGAGCACCAATGGCAGAAAAATTTGATCCGGCACCTTTCGACAAGTACGCCGACGATCCCGCTACTATCGCGGCGGCAAGTCGCGAAAAACACACCAACCTCTCCTCGGGTCTGGAAGGGTCTTTCCCGGCATCCGACCCACCCAGCTCTACTCAACCCTCACCATCGAGACGCGATGCAGCCGGACAGACATTGTGGCAACGGTTCGTCGGACTGTTCAAATAATCAACCGTATGGATGTTACATGGCAGCAGAAAGCCTCAAGGAACTTCACACGGCTCTGGTTGATACCCGGGCCGCGTATGAGCTCGCGTTAAAGGACACCGACGACGAGTCGGCCGCATTTGCAAGGAAATGATTTCTTTGCGGCATACGGACCACCGAGAACTCCATCAGTCACTGATTTTGGCTGGCGAAGTCCCCGATGAAAACGGTTCATTTATGTCGGTCGTTCACGAGACGGTTGTCGGCGTCCGGGCAGCGCTCACTGGCATCAGCAAGAAAACGCTTCCTGCTTTTGTAAGTGGCGAAGAAAACGTCGTTGAGGAATATAACGACGCGTTGCGCGAAGCGAGCGGAGACCCAAACGTCACGGGGATCCTGACGCGTCAAAAAGAAAATTTACTAGCCAAGATCGCAGAAATGAGGAAAGTGTGCGCTTAGTTCAAGATTAACCGAGGATGTCCGCGGGGGCGCTAATTCGCAAACAGGCGGTACGGAACAAATCAGCTATGTATCAGCACGGTATTTCAATTCATCCGCCGCCTTGCGTGTCCTTCAGAAATGTCTTTGCTTTTTAAGGGACTGACGCCGGGTCGACACCGTTTGTTATTTGGACGGCGCAGAGTGGGGCCGACCGGGATTTTTTTCGGGCTTGGACGGGTTCATGGACATCGGCCGCGGTTCAGGTCCGCGATTGGGCTGTGTCGGGATCGGTCCTCGCTCCGGTCGCTTAAGCTCTGTCATGACTGATCCTAAAGGCGACAGACTCGCACTCGCTCTATGAGTGCGGCTTTCTTCACATCAAGCAATCTCAAAATTGAACCCTGCTTCGCTTTGGGCTGTCGTGGGCCGGCACCCGTCGGGCGACAGCGATTCATCCTCTTTCAACTCTTCAGTAACAACGGCAAATCGCGTCAAGATGGCAGGGCCAAAGCTCGTAGAAATGGCAACATCGGCAGCATCTCGCCCGCGGGCAATGACGATGCGGCCGACCCTCGAATGGTTATGCCGTGCGTCAAATGTGAACCAGCGACCGCCGATGAAGACCTCAAACCAAGCGCTGAAATCCATTGGGGCGGGATCGCGCGGAACTCCGATATCACCGAGGTAACCCGTGCAATATCGCGCCGGGATGTTCAGACATCGGCACAGCGTAATCGCAAGATGTGCGAAGTCGCGACACACGCCGATGCGCTCTTCGTGTCCTTCGGCGGCAGTCCGATCGTTGCGGGCATGATGATAGCCAAATTGGATATGGTTATGCACATAATCGCAAATTGCCCGAACCCTGTGCCAGCCGCCTTGGATTGGTCCAAACATCGCCCAAGCTAGATCGCTCAACTTTTGAGTGTCGCAATAGCGGCTGCCGAGCAAGTAAATGAGAATTTCGTCCGGCAGCTTGTCGACGGGCAATTGCTCGGCATCAAGCTGTACCTCATCGGACATGCCGCTGTCCTGGATGACAAATCGGTTGCGGATTTCGAGAACACCGGGAGGCGCTACCAGCCTCGTACAAACATTTCCAAAACCGTCAAGGTAGTCTCGCGCGACGATTTCTGGGGAGAACTGAATTGAGTGCGCCGTAAGCAAATCATGCCGGCGCTCGGGATGCACGCTCAGCATCAACACCATGGCCGTCTCTTGTGGGAAATGGAATGCGATATCGTATCCGGCCTCGATCTTCATAACCCACCTCCAATAATGAGGCATAAAGCGGCTTGGCTTCGTTGGTTCCAATTCTCAACGCCAACATGAGGGATGACATCGCGGACAAGCGAGGGCTGACGGAATCGGTGAGAACTCATAAACTGGTGCCCGCTTCCTTCAATCAACTGACATCGGCTATCGCGCTAAGGCAGGCCAAAGGAGAGGTGCGGCACCCATTTTTTTCAAAGGCCCCTTATTCTGCACGCGATTGATCAGCGTCGCTGAAAGTAGCTGGCGGCCTTATGACACGGCGCTCTCTGCCGAGGCGCCAGAGATGGAAAGGTAGCCAAATAATCAGGCGAAGTAGGACAATCGCGGAAGCGATCTGGATCCAAATGACGCCTCCGAGTTCTCTCAGCATAACCTCGACCCGCGCACCCCAGGGCTCCGGCACCTGATCGGCGACGGCTTCGATGGCAGATGTTACAAAACGAAGCCACGCCCGGATCCATTCGGGATGGTAGACAAAGGCACCGAAGATCAGCACCCAGGTCGCCACCATCGTTAGGATTCTAAACGTGTGGGCTTTGGCCAATTGGCCGACGGTCGGCCGATTCTGTGCTGGCGGCATGCTAGGCTAACGGGTCAAAGCGGCTTTCGATCCAATCCCCGACGTTCCCTACTTCGCACCGACCAACTCCGCGGTGTAGTCATGGGCCGCTTCGAACGCTATCTTGTGGATGATCCACTGTTCGTCGTGATTGTAGGCCTGATCGATCCCCCGCCGCTTTTGCCCAACACGCAGTCGCTGAATTTCGTTGTCGTAGCCGCAGCGTGACATGACGGTTCGCAAGCTGCGCCTTAAGTCGCATGGTGGCAACAGCGACTTCCTTGACCAAACGGTTAAGTGTTGCGTAAGGCGAAGCGCTTTCTCGCGGGGTCCTCGATATTGCCGGAGGACATGCAATTATCCTCGCAGCAATCTTCTCCTGCTTATATCGGTCTTGCTTGCCAGCAAAGAACGCCCTCATGTCATTGACGAAGGCGCCTGCGGCTGGGGGGTCTAGACGACGCTTGCGGACGACTCAGTTCGTACGTTGCGGCCGTGGCGTAAATTTGTTTGCCACTGCGAGCGCGGCTAGCTCGTCTGTTTCGAGAGCTATCTTTTGAGCCAACATGACATCGCCAGGCACCAGATCGCCTTTTGGTATGAAACAGTAGCGCTTTATCGGACGGCCGACTTTGTCGATTTCTTCCACGTTGGCCACGTTCGCATAGTAGACGCGATACCGCTTAGCCGTGTGGCAGCCGATAACATCGAAAAAATTACGTGCATCAAATTGCGCCAGTTGTTCGGCTGATAGCCATCGTCGCAAAAGACGCCGACCATGGGCTTCAGGGACCCTAAGAATACGGTAGAGTTGGCGTATGGCACGTGACCGAGACGGGTCGGGCGCCGCCAAATTCGGAGCAGGAAGTCCATAGGTCATTTAACCGCCTACTAGGCGAGGGAAAAACACAGTTTCCCGGGCGGTCGGATCGAACGACTTGACCTTCAGGGTCTCACCAGTCGTCGTTCGCTCGGCTGCCGTAAATCCCAATCCCGTCAATTCCTTAAAACGCTTTTCGGCTTCGGCCAACTCATTAGTGTTTTTGGGATCGAATTGGTGTCGACGGTCGCCGGTATGGTCCATCACAATCTGCGTCGCCATGGAGAGACTCCTGCTGTCGCTTAGCCCACCGACAATCATGCAAGCAAACCTTATACCGTATCCGAAGTTCCCATTCGAGCTGGCGGAAATGTTGTTGGCGCTCGCTAGGGCCGCCAAAGGCCATGGGCGTCGTGATAGCCGCCATCGTGCGGTGCTTTTTTGGTTTTTGCGATGATTCTATCACGCCTGAGCGCGCTAGTGCTTCGGTCGACTAGATTGCCACTTGCGTCTCGGCTATCGATCTGGCCTGCGCTTGGGCTGCGCAGATGGATAGGAGGACGCAAGAAACAGCCGAGTCTTCAACCGGCTAGGGCCGGTCGATATGAGTCAGGCAGAGCTTTGCATGTGAGGGCCAGGGTACCGGTCTCGGCCTTTCCATGATCTACGGCTTCGTCCGCCAGTCCGGCGGCCAGGTCAGGGTCTACTCGGAGATCGGAAAAGGCAAGACTATGACGCTCTATTTTCCCGCGATTCGTCGGGGAGCTTTCGGGCGAAGACACGCCGGAAGCCGCATCCGTCGACCGCGGCGACGTTGAAACCGTGATGGTCATCTCATCACCGACGTCGGATCGCCGAACGGCCTGAACGGACGTCAGGTCGCAGACGCCGCGCGGGGCATCAATCCCAAACTGAAGGTCCTGTTCATCACCGGTTTCGCAGAGAACGCCGCTGTCGGAAACGGGCACCTCGAGCCCGGAAATGTCCGTCATCACCAAGCCGTTCGCGAACACGATGCTGATCAACAAGGTCCGCCAGATCGTCGATGCGCCCGCATAGCCCAACCGAACCCGGACTGATGTGCCGTGTGGATGGACCCGCCCGCTTCAACAGATCGGCTGATATCGATGGTCACAACTGCTGACGTATATCCGGCTTCTTGATGCGGCTGGACAACATCTTCGCCGCGAGCCTCGATGGGTTTTCGCCCGCTTCCACCTCAACGGCTCCCAGACGTCGGCCGAAGCCGTGCCGGCCCACACATCAGGGCCAGGAAGCGCTGGGGTGACCGTCTCACCATCTCTTGCCTTTGCTGCAATTCCGAGGTGGGACCTCCTTCTCCTTTACCGAACCGTCAGGCCGCTTTCATCGACGATGCGCTGGCACTAACGGGTTATCCTTGTCGCCGGATCGACCGCGTCTGCATCGTAAGCCCTCCCATTACACGCCGGACATTCGGCGCGATCTCTATCGCGCGAGCGCGACGGGTTCCTTCTAATGCCGTTGCCTCCGGAATTGCGGCTCGCGGGCAGCCCAAGTGCTCGACGTTCCTAAGTGTTACGGCTCCTCGGCGCTGATGTGCAAAACAAATAGTGTGTTCTGAAATTCGTCGGTCACTTCCATGCGCCAGTCGCGGCCGGGTGTCAGTTTTCCATCAATGTCCTGCAGTATCTGACCCGCCGTTTCGGTGGCTTCCTTCCAAGCGGCGTGCTTGTCTGGCAGCTCCTCGCCTTGGTCATCGATTTGCGTATGCACATGCGTGACGTGAAAGAAATACTTCGGCATCGCATGAAAAATGCGCAAATGTCGGAAGAAGTTCCCAACGACTGGGTCGCTAATGACGGGGTGTGGCCGCCATTTCGGACAGCTAGGATCATCGCCAGTGTCGATAGGATAGATCAAAAACTCCTCGTACTTGAATATTTGCGGTCGCCTAGGTCGCACACGCCGGGCGGAGCGGTAGGCTGAAGGCGCCTACTCGTTTAGTCTCCCTTCGTTGAACGGCTCTTTACAGTAGTGAAACCTAAGCTCCTATTGATTGGTTCGCCAGTAGCAGTTCTCAACGGGGCGCCGCCCGCAAGCTTAGGGCGTCGGCCAGCGCACCTTTCAAGTTTTCCGACGAAAACGGAGCAAAGCTAAACGTAACATGGTGCATACCGGCGGGGACTTCCACGGCTCGAAATAGCACATCGGCTCGGACCATGGGCGTTCGTTTCCCGTCGATTTCCGCTACCCATCCTGGATAGAATAGGTCGTGCACCAGCAAAAATGCTGCAGTTGTCGAAGTGGTGACGACGCCGAGCCGACCCGGCGCTAAGAGCTCAATTTTTGCTTTCCCCGGAAGTGCTCCTGCAGGGGGTGGCAGGGCGGGGCTGCGATCGGGCGGCGCCCCGATGCCCGGCGGACTATCGTAGTCAGTCCGGCTGAAAGGAAGATCCACTCGAGGCGCTGCTGTAATGAACTCACTGACCATGCTCACTCGAGGCGACGCGCCTTGAATCCTGTAGAGCCAGATGGGAGGCCCAGAGAGTAGAAGTTCGGAAGATGGCAGAATCGAAAGGCCTGGCAAATCTTGCAAGGCCGAGCCTAGAATGAGGTACGTCAGGCCGAGCGCCTTCGCAAGTGAGCAGCTATAGTTGTCGAACGAACGCGGAAACTGACGCTGGGACACATCCCAATTTTGCTCGCCAGGTGAAACAAGGCGGTCGTACGAACCGATTCGCAGCGGATTGTACCCATTTGTTGCTTCCCAGCCGCGAACCATCGCAAGATTCTGCCACGGCCCGCCAAGGCCTAAGACTTCGACACGCGGATAATCGCCGCGGCGGTGATCGGCTTCGATGGACTGTTCCAACAATGCGATCGTCGCTGCGTTCGCTCCCGACGGTGCTTCAAGGACCGCATAAAAATTCCAGGGTTCAGCGTTCAAACGCGAGGCCGTGTTCCACCACGTCAATTCGGTCGCAGCGGCAAGGGTGACCACAATAGCTGCACCAGCGCGGGCCGGGGCGCTTCGCGCGGCAAAAAGAAACAGGCCCGCAGCCAACATCAATGCCAGCGAGACAAGAGCCTCGTGAGTGGCATCCGCCGCATGTCCGGTCCTGGCCGAGAATTCGACAGCCGACACAGCGATCGCAAGAGACACCAATAGCGCAAGTAATGTGCTCACTATTCGGAAGTGCGGCATGCCGTTTCGGACGTAGTCAGTGAGGCAGTGACCAGCAAGAAAGGCGGCCGCAATGGCGAAGACGAAACTGGCGTCGGTGGGGCGTCGGAAGAGATCGATAGCGGGAATAAACCGAAATCCGAGGCTGTAGAGCGGCGTGTAGCGCCCCAGCATGAAAAGACAGGAAATGACGAGCGCACAGGCCATCAGCCGGCGTCCGGGTTGCCACGCACGTCGTCCTGCGACGCCGAGCCAAAGCAGAACAAATGTGGGCACCCCGCCGAGAAAAAGGTAGTTTTCGGAATCGTCGGTCAAGTCGACGTCAGCCGAAGTTGCGGCGCCAGGCCCCCAATAAGCCGAGTGGGTGCCGAAGATATTGGGAATGGCAACGGTCGCGAAATTCGCTGGATACAATGACCCCCTCAGCGCTTCATCGAGCCCTTCGCTAGGCCGGTTTGAGAGGATAGCGAATTGCGCCGTGAGGAGCAGTGGTATGAACAGCAGCGCTCCCCCTGCAACGATCATGAGGGCGAGCACGCCGCCGCGCTCCCGCAAATATCTCATAGATTTCTGCGCCCCCAGTATTTCCGCCACGGCAGCCGAGATCAGCAGCGCACAAAGAAGCAATGCCACTTGGTTGCGACCGAGTGCCATACCCACCGCAACTACCGAAAAACCGAGGGCCAATATGTAGGAGCGCCGCTCAAGCCCGAGCTGCAAAAACAAGAGTGCAACTGGGAAAGCGCTGTAGCTCAGAATGATACCGGTATGCTGTAGGCGGCCGGAGGCTGGACCGCCAAGCATGAACAACGTCGCGGCCAGAACACAGCTGGCTATCGACCACCGGGCCCGCCAACCGATGAAAACTATAGCGAGACCACCTAACAACAGATGGGCCTGGACGACAATGTCGAATGCCCGCATCGTGGGAAAACGATCGATTGCGGCCCAGGCGGCAAAAACGGGTGAAAAAATCAACGATTGAGGATCTGCAACGCTCGGATGCCCGCCATAGTGGTACGGATTCCAAAACGGCAATTCGCCGGAATGCAGAGTTTCGGACAAGAACCGAAAGAAGGCATAGAACTGATTTTTGGAATCCCAAGGTATAACGGCGTCCTTCGCTATCCAATGCAAGATCGCGACGACCCAAATCGTCGAGACGAAAACCGCTGCAATCGCCAGTTCGCTATCGAGCGCTCGATTATCATCCGGTCGGGTCACATGCAGGCCTCATTTTGGGCTGGAATGTCGCACCAGAGGAACTCCTTCAACCTCTGACCGTTTCCCAGCCTGGTCTGGAACGGGAGGAATTCCTTGAATCGTCGGCAACTTTTGCGCGCCTCGGCTGTGCTTTCCGCCGCCGCCGCCCTGCCGCGAACGAACGCGGCGGACCCGACAGCGGATCTGGCGTTCGGTTCATCATTCGTACGCGAACTAGCCCGGTCTCTTGCCGTCAAGCCGTTCGAGCCGCCGGACGAAAAGCTGCCTGACGCTCTGAAGGATCTCAATTACGACCAATACCGATCTATTCGATTTCAACCGGAGCATGCGCTATGGCGTAACGAAAAACTGCCATTCCAAGCGCAGTTCTTTCATCGGGGTTTCTTTTACAAAAACAGGGTCGATCTGTTCGAAGTGAGCAACGGACGTGCCGTTCCGATAAGGTACCGGCGCGATGACTTCTCGTTCGGCGGCGGTCTTCAGCAGTGGCCCGATGTCGATCTCGGTTTCGCCGGCTTTCGCATTCACAATCCAATTAACAGGCCGGATTATTACGACGAGATTTGCGTCTTCCTTGGCGCAAGTTACTTCCGCGCAGTTGCAAAGGGAGAGACTTATGGCTTGTCCGCCCGCGGACTATCGATCGACACCGGGGAAAGCAAGGGTGAAGAATTTCCTGTGTTCAAGGCGTTTTGGTTAGAGAAGCCAGCGCCAAACGCAACCTCTCTTGTCCTCCACGCCTTGCTGGACGGAAAAAGCGCCGCCGCAAGTTATCGTTTCACCATTCGCCCAGGCGAGAGCACAGTCTTCGACGTTGAGATGTCACTCTATCCAAGAGTGGATCTTCCACACGGCGGTCTTACGCCGATGACGAGTATGTTTTTCTTCGGACCAAACGACCGAAAAAACTTCGATGATTTCCGCCCCGCGGTACACGACTCCGACGGTCTTGCGATCTCGAATGGCAAGGGCGAACAACTCTGGCGTCCTCTCAGCAATCCACGCGATCTACAGGTGAGCACCTTCGCCGACCTCAATCCGCGTGGATTCGGATTGATGCAGCGGGAGAAAAAGTACTTTGCCTATCAGGACCTCGAATCACGATTTGAACGCCGTCCCAGCCTTTGGTTTGAGCCGATCGGGGATTGGGGCGAAGGCGCTGTCGTCTTGTTCGAGATCCCCACCAAGGAAGAGATTCACGACAATATCGCGGCCTTTTGGCGTCCAAAGCAGCCGCTCACCGCCAAGAACGAATACAACTTCACCTACCGCATGCACTGGGGGCCAGACGCCCCGAAATCCGACGCGCTGGCGCGCTTCACGCGGACCGGAATCGGGGCCCGAGGCGACGACAACAAGCTGTTTGTGCTGGAGCTGATTGGCGACAAGCTTAAGGGTGTCGATCCAAAAAGCATCAAAGGAATGGTGACTGCGGAAAAGTCTGAACTCACCAACATTGTCACCGAACCCAACCCGGAGACAGGCGGATGGCGTTTGAGCTTTCAGTGTTCGGTCAAGAACAAAATGCCAATCGAATTGCGAGCTGTCCTTGTCCAGAATGACACGGCGATTTCCGAGGTGTGGACCTATCGATGGACACCCTAGAGAAATCGCCGGAGCCGGCTTGGAGCGCCATCGCCGACCATTTTCTTCCTCCGGAAAGCACACTTTCGATGGAGCCGTGCCGGCTCGATCAGATAACGGAGAGAAAGCGAGCTTCTTCCCCGTTCCAAACTGTCTTGCTGTTTCGCCGAGCGTTCATCTTTTCCGGTGCGACGTTGCTTACGATCGCAGGTGGCTACGAAATGTATAGGGTCGTAAAGGTCGGCGGCGTAACCGTGCTCGAAGTAATGCTGCTTGCTTTTTTCCTCATTCTGCTTGCGTGGGTAGCCTTTTCATTCATGTCGGCCTTGGCTGGGTTTTTCGTTCTGCTTACTAGACATCAAGGCGGACTCAAGATCGATCGCGACGGCCCGCTTCCGCAATTGTCGTCGCGTACAGCCATGCTATTGCCAACATATAACGAAGATCCGCATGATTTGATGGCCCGACTCCGCGCGATGTACGAATCGGTAGCTGCCACCGGTAACGATGCACAGTTTGATTGGTTTCTGCTTAGCGATACAACTGACCCGGATACTTGGGTACGCGAAGAGGTAGCCTTCATCGCCTTGCGTCGCGCCTGCGGCGCAGATCGGCTTTACTATCGCCATCGATCCGATAACACCGCCCGAAAATCGGGCAACATCGCTGAGTGGGTAAGACGGTTCGGTGCGGCGTACGATCATATGATTGTTCTTGACGCGGATAGTCTGATGGCGGGCGACACGATTGTCCGCTTGGCTCGTACGATGGAAAATTATCCCGACGTCGCGCTGATTCAAACGCAGCCTGTTATTGTCAATGCCCGCAGTCTGTTCAGCCGTCTGCAGCAATTCGCCGGTCGAGTGTACGGCCCGATCGTCGCTGCCGGTAACGCGTGGTGGCACGGACCAGAAAGCAACTACTGGGGGCACAACGCCATCATTCGTGTACGCGCATTCGCAGAAGAGGCGGGATTACCAGAACTCCGCGGCCGTCAGCCCTTTGGCGGGCATATCCTTAGCCATGACTTCGTAGAAGCCGCTTTGATGAGGCGGGCCGGCTGGGCCGTCTATATGGCACCCGAGCTTGGGGGGAGCTTCGAAGAAGTCCCGCCATCAATTCTGGATTTCGCAGCCAGGGACCGACGCTGGTGTCAAGGTAACCTTCAACATATCGCGGTATTGCGCGCGCGCGGCCTGCATTGGGTGTCGCGCATTCACCTGCTCACAGGTATCGGTTCTTACGTTACAGCGCCAATGTGGCTTATCTTTCTGATCCTAGGACTATTGATTTCGTTGCAGGCTAACTTTATCCGACCGGAGTATTTTCCTAAGGGCTTCTCGCTGTTCCCGACCTGGCCTCAGCAGGATCCTGTGTTGGCAGCATGGGTGTTTGCCGCCACAATGGGACTTCTGGTTCTACCCAAACTGCTGGCGTACTTGGCGTTGATCAGCCACCGCGAGGACCGCACCTCATTTTCCGGATCTATTCGGGTGTTTGGCGGCATCCTATCCGAAACACTCCTTTCCGCGCTGATTGCGCCATCGATGATGATTTTTCAATCCAAGGCAGTCGCGGAAATTCTCTTAGGCCGAGACGCTGGATGGCAGGTCCAGCACCGAAGCGGCGGTGAGGTGGCGCGGCACGAAATCTATCGCAAGCTCGCCGTGCCTACGCTGTGCGGTGTTTTGATGGGGTTGAGCGCGTTTGCTGTATCGATTCCCCTCCTACTGTGGATGTCACCGGTTATTGTCGGTTTGGTGCTTGCAATTCCACTGGGTTTGTTGATTTCCCGGCAGTCGAGAGCGGCCGGGCTGTTTGCTACACCGGAAGATAACCGTCCGCCTCCGGTTGTGCTTCGCGCGAACGAACTTACTGCATCCGCGCGTATCCAAGTGACGGGGGCTCTGCAGCAACTCCGGCAGGATGCCGAAATGCTCAAATATCATTTGAATTTGCTGCCTCGCATTAGCCATCTCAAGTTGAGACAGATCGACGTGCCCCTCGCGACGGCTCGGGCGAAGATTGATCAATGCGAGACCTTCGAAGAAGCCGTCGACTGGCTAGACAAAACCGAAATCCGAGCCGTGCTGAATAATGCCGTAGCTCTACAATGTGTTTTGGAATTGCGTAGCACGGGCGATGGGGGTTAAGTTTTGGCATCGTTGCGGTACCTCCGGTACCGCAACGGGTGCCAGACCATTGTCAACCGTGATACTCGACAAGTCTGCTGGGTCCTCCGCCGTCAAGGATTCCCGTTATCGTCATGGAAACGAGCAAATATGCCCGGCGTCCTCTCGCATGTCGGGAATTTTGCGACCGAAGAAGAGGCTAACCGCTGGATTGCGACCGAAACGAAAAACTGGCCCGACCGAATGGACAAATTGAAATGACCACAGCGGCAGCGTTTCCCTGGGGTTCCTTCCATTGTGACCTAACTATTGTCACGCGGATGGGTCCCCACTTAACGAATGCGCTACCGCCACCGTCGGCCCCCCGAAACGGAACCGCTGCTCATCTTCGAATGTATCGATTTGGACATTCGGGACATGTCGAGCGCTGGTCAGGAACGAGTGCTGATCAAGCGACTTAGCAAACTGCAAGGGTGGTGACTGTCGGTCCGCAGCTCCCGGCGAGCGCGAGGCTTTTTTGAAGTGACTATCGTATTCACAACAACCGCGAACTTTCACCGTGGGCACTGCGATGAACCAACACAAAGAGTAACTGCTAAATAACCTCGGCGATTCGCTTACTCGGTATAAGAAAATGAGGGAGGAAACGTCCGATCCTATCGCCTTGCGCTTCCTTGCGGACATCGTAGACGATCTCGAAGCCGAGGTCGCTTCGTTGAAAGCAGACAGCCAGGAAGGTCGAGAGAGTCGATAATGAAAATTCGCCGTCACTCCGAGAGCCATATAGTCGAACTCGACGACGAGACGACGTGGCGAATATTCCCGGGCGACCTTGATGTTACCCTCAATTGGAAACCGGATGTTGATTTAAAGCTCGTCCGCATCAACGATGACGCATGCTCGCATGCGCTCATCAGCGAGTCGGATAACAGTCGGGTTCGGGTGATACCCGCGAGCGAGAGCTGGCCGACGAAAGAAGTAAAGACGATCTTGAAAGACGGTTAGAATGCTCCTCAGCCGCTATGTGAGCCGGCATGAATACCTGCCCGATCTGCGATGCCGAGACTGTGGAACTCGACATTGCGGGCGATGCCAAAGGTTTTGATCGGCCTCGCCAGGGCAAGTTTCTGTCTTGGGAAGCGATGCCTTCCTGAACACCGTTCGCCAGCAATAGGAAGCCGCGCTCGAAAGGCTAAACGTAGAGCCATACCGGACTCCTGGCCCCTGTTTTACGACCTCTGATTTTCTATAACGCGGCTGCGCGCGGATCGGCCGGAACTAGTACGGCAGAACTACTCCATCTCGGTCACCACTGAGAGGGGTAGGTATCTGCGTCATTCCACTCGATGATATCCAGACGCGCTTTAAACGGTGGTTACTCGTTCGAGCCAGCCGTTCACTTGTGGATATACCCCGGGTCAAAACGCCTATTTGTTTACATCGATTGAGGTGCAAGATCGGCCAGTCGCGCGTGGGGAATAGTCGACGAACTGGCGGAATACTTGATCAGCTAAGCCGGTTCTGCGAAGCACCTTCGCGTTCGCTTTCTATCGTATTTGTGGTCACTGTAGTTGTTGCACATCCACGTTAGTCGTGAGTGCTGGCGCGCGACGATAGCTGGTCCGGCTTTTAGGGGCGGCTCAGCGGCTTCGGCAGGTCGAGGGCGGTCGCCGTATTGGACTAAAATCAAGATTAGGATGCACTCTGCATCCCAGCGGGTCGTGCAGAGCAAACGAGTGGCCAAATGTTAGAGCTTGGCAGAGCCATCCAAGAGCGCGATCCCGACGAGCGACGAACCAATGCCATAGTCGAGCAAACCACGGCAGCGTCAACAGCTTCGGTTTGACGATCTCAAAAAGGCGCTCAACGAGCATAACGCTTACTGCGTAAGCGAAAACTACGGTGATCGTGCCTGCAACCCAGTGTCCAGCACCGGCGATCGCCACGGCAAAAATCTTTAGCGGCTCGATAAGGCTGGTCGAAATGGCGAGCAGCGCCAGTGATTGATAAGGGTTCAGTCTCTCAACGCAGCGTCGTAACATTTTGCAGAACCACAGCCTGTTTTCCCAATACGGAATCACAAATGCATGATCAGGCGAAGAAGTTCCGCTGTGGAACGATCGTCCGTCTTTTTGTGAACAAAGCCGTACGCCGAGCGTACTGCGCCGCCCGTCCAGAACGTTACGGATGCGCATTGGTCTTGCTCAAACGCGGCCCGTTCTCTGTCCGGTTTCCGGGTTAGAACGCGCGTGTAAGGAAAGCAAGTTCAGCCTTGCAAGCGACTATTGTTTCGGTGCGAGGTCGGGATAAGTCCGGGACTCTTGTCGACCGTCCCGGCATTGATCCTCGATGAGGAATTTTGAAAGGTGGTAGTCATGAAATGGGTTCTCGCTACGGCTTGTGCCGCTTCGTTGTCATTGGCTGCAACAAGCGATGTCGAGGCCAAGGGCTGCATCAAACGCTCAAGCGCCCGATAAGAAGTAGTCGGGGTAGCGTCCGCGGGAATCGGACGCGCCGATGAAGATTCGATCGCACTCCCCAACGCACGTCGTGGCTGGCAGTTGCTTTTCTTTCTTACGGCACGAAACCTTTGCGGTGCTCGCCTATTGTCATGCAGTGGCGGAACCGGGAAACCGACAGTCGCTTGCCAAGGCCGCGCGGAGTAATGCCCGCGCGGCTTTTTTCATTCCACCCGGCCACATTGTTTTAATCAGGGCTGGAAACTTCTTAGGGAGCGCAGATGGGGCCCGTCGTAACGCGACCTTTCAAAGCACGCTCTACCGATGAGGTCGTGGCACTGCTTAGCGCGGTGGCGACCGCAATCCTCGCTGTCATCATTATCGCGATGCTCTATTTTGGTCGTGAGATCTTCGTGCCCATTGCATTGGCGATTCTTCTTAGCTTTGTACTGGCACCGGTAGTTGTAATACTGCAGCGCATCCATGTGCCGCGCGAATTGGCGGTCGTGAGCGTCGCCATACTTGCCTTTGCACTCATTTTTGCGATGGGGAGTTTGCTCGCCACGCAATTGACGCAGCTCGCCGGAGACCTCCCTCGCTATCAATCGACGATAAGCGAAAAGATCCAGTCATTTCGAGATACAAGAGCTGGCAGGGGCACGCTTGAACGCGCTTCTGACATGTTGAAGGACCTGGGTAAAGAGATCGATAGGCCGAAAGACGCGCCATCTGCGCGCGGACCAAACTTGATTGGTAATTCCAGCGCGTCTGGTCCGCAGATACCCGTTCCAGTAGAAGTCCGCCAGCCCGATCCTGGTGCCCTCGAAAGCCTGCGCACTCTGATCTCTCCGCTTGTTCATCCCCTCGCCACGACTGGCATCATCATCATTTTTGTCATCTTCATTTTGCTTCAACGCGAAGATCTTCGTAACCGGCTTATTCGACTGGCCGGATCCTACGACCTGCAGCGAACAACAGCTGCGCTCGACGACGCGGCGAGACGCCTTAGTCGGCTGTTCCTGACACAGCTTATTCTGAACGGCGCTTTTGGTGTGGTGATTGGTGTAGGGCTATGGGTAATAGGTACGCCAAGCGCGATTCTGTGGGGCATTCTGGCGACAGTCCTTCGCTTCGTACCCTACATCGGTGCCGTTATTGCGTCCGCGTTCCCGCTTGCTCTGGCGGTCGCCGTCGACCCCGGCTGGTCGATGCTGTTGTGGACGCTCGCACTTTTTCTTACCGTTGAGCCTATTGTAGGCCACGTTATCGAGCCGATGGTCTACGGCCATAGTACAGGGCTTTCCCCAGTTGCTGTGGTTGCGGCGGCGACGTTTTGGACCGCGCTTTGGGGCCCGATTGGTCTCGTCCTCGCTACACCTCTGACGGTATGCCTTGTTGTGCTTGGGCGTCATGTGGAGCGCCTGGAATTTCTTGACGTCATGTTTGGAGACCGCCCAGCTCTCTCTCCCCCCGAAATCTTTTATCAGCGCATGCTAGCGGGCGACCCGACTGAAGCCGCCGAAAAAGCTGAAGAATTTCTGAAGGAGCGATCTCTGGCCTCATACTACGATGAGGTCGCATTGAAGGGCTTGCAGCTTGCACAAGTTGATGCTGAGCGAGGCGCGCTTGACCAAGAACGGCTGACAAAGATTCGAGATACCGTCAGCGAATTTGCAAGTGACCTTGCTGATCAGGATGACCGGCCACCGACGAAAGTGCATTTGACCACAGATGCTGAAGCTTCGTCAGCGGTCGAAAGTGTCGCGGAAAATGCGGCACATGAAAATTTACCAGTTCTCGGCAGAGAAGAGCTGTCGCCCGATTGGCTTGGTGAACATCCCGTTCTCTGCATAGCTGGACGCAGTCTCATCGATGAAGCGGCCGCAATCATGCTGGCCCAGCTTTCGACTGCACACGGGCTGGCAGCACGCTTCGAGGGGCCAGAGGCGCTTTCTACCACAAATGTCTACCGGCTCGATACGACCGGCGTTGCGATCGTCTGCCTAGTCTATCTCGATTCGAGTGGGCCAGCGCATATGCGTTATTCCGTTCGGCGCCTAAGGCGGAAGTTACCAAAGGCAATTATTATCTTGGGCTGTTGGGTTAAAGACATCGACCAAGTTGCGTTGGAAATACTGCGTGATAACGCAAAAGCCGATCTAGTCGCCGCGAGCCTGGGCGAGGCCGTCAAGCTTTGCATCGACGCCGCTGCCGGCGCGCCACACCAATCTCACGTGGTTTCTGAGCAAGCAACGTCTACAACTGCCGCCGCGTGAGATTTTTGCCATCGATATTGAAAGCGGCCGATCGGCCTGGCTTTTTCGTTCAGCGAGCGGCGTGGTTGCGGTCAGGCGAAACTGGTCAGACGGCGATTAATCGAACGCCAGACGCTGGGGACGGGCGAGGAACAAAAATGACCTTATGCGTGTTACGGCGAGACGATCGCTCTTCGCGGCACAGGTGGGTATGGCCGCGACGTTGGACGAGCCCGGCCGACGCTTCGATACCGAAACCGGTTCCTTCACTGCACTCCGCCAGGCTTCGCGGGGTGCCGCGTGCGCGGATGACGGTCGTGCAGCAGGCGGGCGAGTTCCTCGCGCTCGGCCTGCCGCCCCTTCATAGCCGTCTCAAACAGCGCTTCCTGAATCTCGCGCGGCATGTCGCCCCCACGTCCAGCGCTGCTCGTTCCAGCAGACCGGCCAAACGGTCCAGTCCCTCAGAGATATCGATCTCCCGAGTAAACCCCTGATGGAACAGCAGCCGCGCAACAGCGTTCCATCGCCATTATCGCGAAAGGAGACCTCGAATATGGGTATGTTCACCAAGGACATAAAATCGATGGAGGACCTGCTGCTCCACGGTCTGCAGGACATCTACTACGCCGAACAGCAGATCCTCAAAGCGCTTCCGAAGATGATCGACAAGGCGACCAACCGCGACCTCGTAAGCGGTCTGAAGAGTCACCTCGAAGAGACCACCAAGCAGGTCCAGCGGCTTCAGAAGGTGTTCGAGAAGCTGGGCAAGCAGCCCAGCGGCACGCAGTGCCCGGCGATCGACGGCATCATCAAGGAAGCGGACGAGACCGCTGGCGAGATCGAGGACAAGGCGGTTTTGGACGCCGCCATCGTCGCCAACGCGCAGGCCGTCGAGCACTACGAAATGTGTCGCTACGGGACCCTGATCGCATGGGCCGAAGAACTCGGTCACGACGAGATCGTGCGCTTCCTGACGACCAACCTCAACGAGGAAAAGGCAGCGAACGCCAAGCTGAACACGGTGGCACTGCGCAAGGGCGTCAACGCAAAGGCCTCGACCGCGGCCTGACGCCCTCTCACTGCTCAGCGGTCCCGGGAATCCGGGGCCGCTGATTTGTCTGTCCTCCGGACGCACCGCGTCTTACGGCGCGCGTACCAAGCCGCCACCGAGACCACCAACCAGGCGACCGACGCGCCGATGAAGGCGCCTGGGATGCTGCGTTTCACCGTCACCGAAAACACGATCGCGAAGGACAGCATTCCGAGGGCGCCGAGCGCGGCACCGGCGGAGTCCAGCGCGGCGGCCTCCTTCCCCCGTCGCCGGCCGTCGAGGGCCGCCCCGCGCTTGCGGCGGATTTCATGCTTTTCGATCAGGGTCGCGCTCGCGCAGAAGATGGCCGGAAGTGCCAGAAACAGACCGCCGATCGAGGCCCCGAAACGGCTACTGACGAAGCCGGTGAAAACGGTCGCGGAGCCGCCGAGCACGAAGCGAATGAGGTATTCGTACCAGCGGCCTTCCTTGAGCGACGAGGGCGAAAAACCGATCGGGCTCATGTCTGGCCTCCGGCGAGGATCAACAGGCCGAATGCGATCACCAGCCAGACGGCGAGCGACAGCAACGTGGCGACGGCCGCCCGTATCGGGGTGCGAATGAGGAGTTGGCAGACGACGACGCCATAGACCGCGAGCGCGATCGCCCCCGCCGTCATCGCCCAAGTTTGCTGGGCCGCGTAATCGGCTCCTTGCCCGTGCACGGCGATGCCGAGCGTGGCGAGCGCAACGGAGGGCGCGGCCCCGAACAGACCGGCGAAGCTTTTGGGACGCAGCATGTCTCCCAGCATCGCGAACGCCGAGACCACGACGCCCCCGACCAGGAAGCGGACGAGGTACTCGGTCATCTGGCTTTCTTCCAGAGTCTAGATACCGGGCCGCCGGTCCCATAAACGGGATCCTTACGCGGCGATGCGACCTTCGGGATGGTCTTGAGGGCGCGGGGGCGGTCCTGGATGGTTGTACACTCGTCGTAGGTCCCGGCTGGCGGGTAGGCGCCGATGACGAGAAAGTCGTCGGATGCAGACAGGCATTGGTGGCCTGTGCCGGCAGGCAGGACGGCGACGTCGCCGGCCTTCAACGTAAATATTCGACCTTTCTTGCCGCCGAAGCGGACCCTCCCCTTGCCGCGTGCGATGCCGAGAACCTCGTGGATCCTGGAGTGATAGTGCACGTAGTCGTAGATGCCGTCGCGCCATGTGTCGCCCCATCCGTTCGCTTCGAACAGGTCCTCGATCACGGCCGCAGGATCGTGGCGGTCATCGAGTTCGACGGCGCCTCGGTAGATGATGAGCGGCCACCGCGGATGGTTAGGGACGAGACCGTCGTCCTTGAAGCGAACGGCGTGGGGTTTTCTCGCCCGCGCGAAATCGCAAGCCTCTCCCTTGCCAGGTCGCCGTATGCCGGTGGCGCGCTCCGCGCATTCCTTCAGGTCTTCAAGGTTCGGCATGATTGCCCTCCTTCGAAGAATCGAGGGGATAGCCCGTCCACAGTCGAAGGGTCCGCTCGAGAATGGCTCCGAGCGCGAATCCGGCGACGACGTCGCTTGCCCAGTGGGCCAAAACCGCGACGCGCGTCAGCGAAAGCCCGACTGCGAGCGCTCTGATTGCTCGGCGGGGCCCGGCGGGAAGCGTGCCGGCGGCCGACGCGAGCGCACCCATGTGCAGCGCGTGGCCGGAGGGAAAGGCATCCTCACGCTTGCCGGAAAACGAGATGCCGTGAATGTGGCCCAGCACAGTCCTGCGATCGGGACGAGTCTGGTCAAACAGAAGCTTCATCCCGTGCGGTAGCAACGATGCCGCAACCGCGACCAGCAAGGCATGGTTGCCGGCGCGCCTCAGCGGTTCGCCTTGACCGCGCGAGGCAAGCCAGCCGCCCGCCGCCAAAACCAGAAGGACCTTCTCGTCAGCGCCCCAGGTCAGGGCGCGTGCCACCTCCTCCGGAGCCGGGCCGGTGTCGCGGGCGATTTCACTCGCGATCGCTAGATCGGCCTTCGTCGGGCGGACGGTGATCGGAAACCTTGGCTGCCGGCGAAGAAGGCTGGATCGAGTTCTTGCTGCTGTACGCATGGATGTCCAAGGTTCGGGGACGTAGGAATTTCCAACGCTCTGCCGTCGCCGAGGTTCACTTGCGCGCTGCTGCTGGCCGCTGGTCGACAGATCCGTTAGCTGAAAAGCCATCGAACCACGCCGGCAGTTCGCCGGCCAGCTTCGTTTCGAGCCGACGTTCAGCCTTGGCGCAGCGATGCCGCAGCCGAGTGCCCCCCGCGCCGGAGATCAATTTGCGGTACGCGCTTTCCGAACTCTCGCCATTCGGTCCGCGGAGAAGCGTTGCTCTGAAGGGGCGGATGGTCGCGCTCGACTACGCGACCCCGGCGTGGGAGGCCGACAATCCTATTTCCGCTTGCGGCAATTGAGCGAGCTTTGCCGCAGCAGACCTTCGGAAGTCCCAACTGAGGCTGCCTCGGCCCCAATTCCGATTCCGGCAAACCGAAGGCGAAGCTTCGATAGTTCCGATTTGAAGCGCCAACGATCGCTCCGGGTCCGTTTCTGGCTGATCGACGGCTGACGTTTAGCCTACCGGAAGAGCCTAAGCGGGAAAATTGATATCGTTCACGGGTTTGACCTGCCGATGTACCGCGCATTTCCCGTCGACACCACCGGCCTTCTGCAGTCCGTCACAGGCGTTCATCGCGAAGAGCGACATCGAGGCTATCGCGCACGCCATGACGCTTGCCGACACTCAAGCTGGAAGTCCGGAATCACGAGCGGCGGGTTGGACTGATCGAGCGACATTCCGACGAGGACTAGAGGTTCACTTCCTGAGGTCTGCGCAACGTGTTCGGGTCCAACAAGGAGCTGGCTATCGTCTTGGCGATAATCGTCGCCGCGGCTATCCTCGTGGCCGTAGGGGCTCATTCATTGATTCACCCCAAACCGCGCCTCCGGCCCGCTTTCACAAATCAGTCCGGTGAGGCCGCCAACTGGTCCACCCTGAAGGCAGCGTGAGCCCGCCCACTGAGGCGGCCTTCTCCTTGTGTTAAACACTGGAACCGATAGGCTCTGTCATATGTCTGGGGAGCTTTCAACAAGGCAATTGATCGGGGCCGTCATCGTCGCTGCGACCGCTGGCTTCCTAGTTTATTTCGGATCGCTCTATGTGGTCGATCACTGGATAACGCCGCGTGACACCAACGATCCGCTCGTCAAACAGCGCGGACTGACGCCGGGACAGTCTCCGGCGCTCGCTAAATGAAGGAGGGCCGCCTGCGGGGCCTTGCGGCCTTGTCATAGAACCGGGGCACAATGCCTACGCGTTGACCCCAACATCGACGTGAAATAACGAGTCTGGCCCCGCCCATAAGGCGGGGGCCTTTTCGTTGAGCCCGTCCCCGACGAGGTTCGCCCATCTCCGCGGGGGAACCGTCTGTCCTCCGCCGGTTTACCTCCCATGCGTCTGGAGGTTTCCATGCGGCATATGACTCGTGAGCGGCTTACTCGAAACGTCGTCGGAGCGATGCTGACGATGGTGCTGGCCACCAGTGCATTGTTCGGCGTCGCACGCCATTTCGCCGGCTGAACCTTCAAGCCGCCTTCGCCGCGCGAACCGCGATAACACTTGTAAGCACGACTTCGACCTTATCAGGCCTGCGAGCATCAACCGCGCAGTAGGTCTTCGAGGAAGACGGTCGCCACCTCGTGCCCCTCGCTATTCGTAACCTGAATGCAATCGGGGGCAATGTCGCCGGTCTTGACCGCCTCGATAAGCGCCTCCCGGGCGGATTGCTCGGCCACCTCGCGCGCCAAGGCAACGTTAGGAAGGTCTTCACCCTCCGGGTCTGGTAAAAACATGTCACCGGTGAGAGAGTTAAAATGGAACAATGGCATGGCAGCCTCCGTTTTGCTGTCGCAAATAGAGGCCCGAAAGCCGCAAACCGTTCCCGCCGCGGCGTCTGGATCGGATCCGAAAGTGTCCAAAAGTGCACCGACCACGATTATGAATTCCGCTTTCGTGCATTCAATCTTGAATGAATACTGGCGATCAGCCCGGCCCGCGTGCCGGGCTTTTCGCTGGGCATCAAAACACCGAAGAATTGGCCACGCCAATTAGTCAATAGTTCGGACGGTGGCGACATGGGATGGGAGGGGCGTGAGTTGTGAAAATGATTGCCGAGTATCTGGAGCACGCGATCCAATTCGAGCGACTTGCGGCTGAAGAACAAGATGCAGGGGTCAAAAAGCAATTTGAAAAACAGGCGGCGGCTTATCGACAGCTGGCGGCGAAGCGAACAAAAGAACTGGGCTTGGATGATCCAGATAAGAGTTCGATTTAATGACGGCTACCGGGTCAATGATCGATGATTGGTATGAAAAGTTACGCTGCCCGAAATGCGGTAGGACCGGGATGGCCAGCCTGGTTCAACGACAAGACAGGAAGTGGCCATCGGTCGAATCCGTGCCGCGTGGATTCAAGGTCGTGAAAACTCGCAAGGGGCCCGACTTTCATTGTAGGAAATGCAGTGTTGCTGCGGAATAATTTCAAACTACCCCAGGCCGAAAGGTTTAAAAACTATGTTGATCTACTGTGGTAGGCCCGCCGCGAGGTTTTGGTCGGCCCCTTGCAAACGCGGGCCTAAGTTTGCTCTCTGAACCGGCGATCTAACACGCCCGACTATCGAGAGTACCTGGCGGCAATGGGCAAAGTGCTTAGCCAGACCCCAGCGGCGGTGTCGTCCCTTCTGGCTGGCGCCGGTGCAGGTGCTCAAACGGCCCGCACAGATTAGCCGCCGTCATCCTCGCCAAAGCCTGGCGACATCTTCGGTGGCTCGAGGTCGTCGCTCTCGTTGGGCAAGGCATGCCTGGCGCGCCGCAGCCACAAGCGTAGTCGCCCTCCCACGCCATATGAGGAAGGGCCTCGCAAACCCAGCGGCATCCGAAGCAACGCATGCAAGTCGTCATGCGGAAAGTAACTCTCAAAAATCGAAAGGGGCCGCATTAGCGCGACCCCAATGGCCGATTAAATTTGTTCGGGATGAAATCTCAGCCCCAGCAAGAGCTCGCCTCATTGGCGGCCTCCTTAACTTACCAGGTTGTCCAGGTATTTCCGCGCCAATCTCCCCGGCCTTCGTGTTCGCGGAACGTATATTTGTCACGCGGGCCCCATCTCCAGCCATCTTCATGAACGACGACACCGGCTGCTGCCGGATACACGAAGTGATTCTCATACAAGTGAGTCAGCCCCGACTTTCTTCGAATAGCTCGTCGTTAAAAGAAATCTGCGATTCGAATTGCCGCGCCTTTTCCAGCAGAGCGTCGCGCGCTTTCCCTTCCGGCAAGAGCTCTGCTTGCCTTCGCTTTGGGTGCATGGTCTGCAAGACGCTCATTGAAAATCAGTTCGTGATGGACTCTCTTACGAAAATGCGTCATGTCGCCAACTCTTTGCGAACCGCAGCCGCGGCGTTGCCGACCTTGTCGACCGCTGCCTGCAGCTGCGCCTTTGAGACGCCGAGCTGACGGGTCCAGTATTTGACCTCGAAGTCCTCTTGCATATTGATCTTCGAGCGATCGGGTTGGCTCTTGTTATGTAGGTTGTGCACGTGTCCTCCGTCTGCGGAGAACGTTATCGCGCTACCACAGTTCCAAAACGGGCGAGTTACAACAAATGTTAAGTCCTAATCAGCCCCTTGAATGCACTCGCGCGCAATAGGCCTTCCGAGGTGATGTCGCGATACTCAAGTTCAGCAAAGAACTTCGGCTCGACCCACGTTGCTTTGGGTTTTTTGATCGGCTTGGTGAGCTGTGACTTAGGGCTCACCACCGTGTCGATCTGTTTCCTTATTTGGCTTGAGATAGTCCGGGACCAGCCGGTTCCGACCTTGCCCATATAGACGAGGTCTTTGCCCTTCGTTGTAAGGCAGCAACTCCGGTGGGGTCCTTGCAGGGTATTCTAGTCGTCCTTTAAATCCATTGGGGCGGGATCGCGCGGAACTCCGATATCGCCGAGGTAACCCGTGCAATATCTTGCCGGATGTTCAGACATCGGCACAACGTAATCGCAAGATGTGCGAAGTCGCGACACACCCATCGAACTCGACACCTTCTCCCGCCAATTCTGAAGCCGAGAAAATAACGCGGCAGCATCCGCTCTCTCTTCTTGGCGAAAAATTGTGACGACCTCGACCGGCGCGGACAGGAAGACACTGAAACGCAGCGGCTCAAATCCGTGACCGTCGGTGACCATACCGCGGATCATTCAGAACGTTGCGACGGCTGAATCCTGCACCACGAGTCAGGCACGTTCACCGGGTTCACGCAGGCGAGAGCGGACTTGTTCGCATGAGCAAGCTGTTCGACCTTCCGCCCTGTCGTTACGGCTTGTGCTTGAACCTCGCGACTTTGCGCTCGAACTGCCAAAGCTCAACGTCGTGACCGTCAACCAGTTGTTTGGCGCGTTCTTTGGCGCTTCGTCCTTATCGCAGAAGATGTCAACGACCCGAATGAAATGCCCGTCGTGGTCGCCCGATGTTCAGCCATAGGGCTGCGCCCGGAGTAATAACACTTTACGCCACGACAAAATGCCGTACGAAACGTGTCGTAGTCGCTTGGCGCTCGAAATGCCGAAGCCCCGACGAATCGGGGCTTCGGGCTAGATCAATCACTTCTTTTCGGGGACCCAGGTCGTGCTCGCCTTATCGTATTTAAAGCCCGGCGCGTTTTTCAATCCATCCTTGGTCTCGTCCAAGGTCAACCACCATTTGTCGTTTCGCTTCGCGGTTTTTACAGACCCGAACGGGACGATGACGTCCTTCTCCCCGGCGCCAAGAAAGCCTCCGACCCCGATGACGAGGCCAGTAACCTTGCCGGACTTGTCGACCAAAACATCATCGACATCGCCAATCTTGTTTTCCTTGGGATCGTAGACGGCCTGCTTATAGTAGTTGGTCACGGTCCAGCTTTCGCTGGGGGCCGCCGTCATGACCGTTGTCGCGGCGTAAGCGCTGGTAACAAGCACGCCGGCTAAGGCGCAGCCGACAAGAAGCCTCTTCATGTATTCCTCCTCACGCAAGCCCCGCCCTTCAACGTGAGGCTATTGCCGTTTGTTCCCGATGCATCAACCCTGCTCGCCGTGGCTCGGGTTGAAAAATCCAGCCGCAAGCGTGAATCCCCCGCAAGATCCTCGTCTCCGTCGAAGCAGAACTAAGCGGCGGTTTATCCCCGTCGGGCCGGGCGTACCGTCCAACAATGCTGAGGTCGATTCCGCGTTGGGTGATGATGCAAAACTGATTATCGGAAGCCGAGCTGCAGATAAGGTTTTCCCCGTAAGAAGGTGACTGGCTCCCTCAAATCGGAACATTCGTCGGGTGGATGCGTTGCGCTCGCGGGCAGAGACATTTTGGAGCGAAATACATGGAAAAGAAGATAGCCGGGCTTTTGGGAGCGGTGGCGGCGCTCAGTACGCTGACCACCGCACAGGCCGCGCCGGCATCCCCATTGCCTATAGACCCCCTGCAAGCCAACTCCTACGCCGACCTGCTGCAACCGATTCCGAATGCCGCAGAAGTCCTCAAGGTCGTCGATGAGCGTGCGCCCACTTCTGAGGAAGCCAACGTCCAGCTCGCTCAATATCATCATCATCACCATCACCATCATCACAGTCATTGGCGCCGCGGGCCCGTGGTCGTGATCGGACGACATCGGCACCATCACCACCACCATCACCATCATCACAACCGTTACTGACGTGTGATTGAGAAAAGGTCCCGATGCTTTCGCGTCGGGACCCTTGCCGTCGGCACCTGGGAAGATTTTAGCCCGGCCGCATCTTCTCTTTGGCTGCGCGATGCAGATGCCGATAGGTACCGTCGAACACTGTATCAGTCGAAGACGTCCATTCGGTCCCCGCCGCGAGCTTCGGACGGTTCGCATGGATGCGGCGCGACTGTAGTTCGCGTTCCGCCGCCTCGTTTTCGCTCATTGGCTCTAGCTCGAACGAAGCTTCCTCGGGAATCACGATGATCTGCGCGAATGGCTCACCGGAACGAAAAATGTGCGTACGCCCCTCCCCCGGTGCCTTGAAGACGCAAAAAAACAGCATCGGCCACCAGTTGCGAACCAGAGCGGGCACCGCGATTGGGACGGTGTCGCTGCGATCCGTATAGAACCGGGGATGCGGCTCGGTGCGTATGGCGAGGCCGTTCTCGACCTTGAGGTCGAGAAGAAGTTGATAGGTATAGAAGCCCGCCCCGAAATTCCGAAAGGGCGGCCACTGTATGCCACTCTCGGGCCGTTCGCCCCAATCTCCCTCGAGCAGCAATCGGCCATCCTTGGTTGTCACGTGAAGCTCGCTGCCGTAGGGATAGAAAAGCTCGATGCCATATTGCGCGCCTTCGGAAAACGGCACGCAGTGCCACACCTGCTCATGCGATCCGTCCGTCCGAGGATCACGGCTTCCCGACCACCCAGGAATTTCCAACTTCGTCCGGCGTGGTGCCAACCGCGGGTCGTTCAGGCGGTATTTGACCTTGTGCAAGCTCATCCCCTTTGGCCGAGATCCGACACCGAAACGGATAGCACGCGCAAACGGTTCCAAATTAAGAAACCAGCAATTAAGAGATAGCGACGGTTAAGAACAATCAATGACTTACTGGTTGCACCTTCGGGCTTATCAGCGACCGTCTGCCCTAAGCCAAACGGACGCCTGGCAGCGACGCGGTCATTGGAACCCACTCTGAAGGTCGAAAGTTAAGAACGACCGAGGAAAGGTGGACGGCTGGCAGTGAAAACTTCAACTGAGGAAACCACGCGCGCTTCAACTGGAATTAGCGGGTTGGACGACATTCTTGGCGGCGGCCTTACTAAGCATCGTGTCTACTTGGTCGAAGGAACTCCCGGCACCGGCAAGACCACGCTCTCCCTGCAGTTTCTGCTGGAAGGTATTCGACGGGGCGAAACCGGGCTCTACATTACACTCTCGGAAACCGCGGAGGAACTTACCGCGGTCGCAGCAACCCACGGCTGGTCGCTTGAGCCCCTGTCGCTCTTTGAACTTGTCAACCAGGGCGACCTCGATCCGGAGCGGGAGCAAACCATTTTGCACCCATCGGAGGTCGAATTGGGCGAAACGACCCGCGAAGTGATGAAGCGCGTTGAGGAGCTCCGCCCCTCCCGTATTGTGTTTGATAGCCTGTCGGAGATGAGGCTTCTGGCACAAAACCCCCTGCGTTACCGGCGCCAGATTTTAGCTTTAAAGCAATTCTTCGCAAGCCGCGATTGCACTGTTCTGATGTTGGACGACCGAACATCGGATCCCAACGATCTTCAACTCCACAGTATTGCTCATGGTGTGATCTCGCTTGAACAGGCCGCCCGAGATTTCGGCGCAGAGCGTCGACGGCTCCGCGTCGTTAAAATGAGAGGCATCAAGTTCCGCGGGGGCTATCACGACTTTATTCTCGACCGCGGCGGTCTCTCGGTATTTCCACGGCTGGTAGCGTCCGAACACGGCGCCGAGTTCTCACCGCAGGCAATGACCACGGGCAACAAGGGGCTCGATCAGCTACTTGGCGGAGGTTTGACGCCAGGGACCAACACACTCTTGATCGGCCCGTCCGGTGTAGGCAAGACCACGACGGCAATCTTCTGTATTCGGACAGCCTTGGATCGTGGCGCCAAGGCAACCTACTTTTGGTTCGACGAAGGAATTTCAACTCTCTTGCTGCGAAGCAAGGCTCTGGGGATGGACCTGACTCCCTATATTGAGCACGGTGACCTTGATATTCAGCAAATCGACCCAGCTGAGCTTTCGCCGGGTGAGTTTACCAGTCGAGCAAGAGTCGCAGTAGAACAAGGCGGCTCATCGTACGTCTGTATCGATAGTCTCAATGCCTATCTGCAAGCCATGCCAGGTGAGCATTATCTACTGTTGCAAATGCACGAACTGCTCAACTACCTCAATCAGTCGGGCATCACTACCATGTTGATACTCGGCCAGCACGGGTTGGTCGGCGACATGCGAACGGATATCGACCTAAGCTACCTGAGCGACACTATTTTGCTTTTTCGTTTTTTCGAAGCAAAAGCCACAGTTCGGGCCGCCATCTCCGTGGTCAAAAGCCGAACGAGCTACCACGAGCGTTCGATTCGGGAATTCAACCTCGGCGACAATGGGCTTGAAGTCGGAGAGCCACTACGCGACTTCGATGGTGTTTTGTCAGGTCTGCCATCTTACAAGGGCGATGCGAATCTGCTGGTGCCATCACCGAACGCACGGCCGGCGGAATAACATCGTGCGTGAAGCTCTCCTGATTCTTGCACCGCGAGGAAGGGATGCGGAAGTGATCCGCCAAGCCCTCGAACGAAGCGCCATTTCATCGGTGATATGCGACAGCTTAGTGAGTCTTCACGACAACATTCAGAAGGCGTCCGGGGGACTAATTGTAACCGAAGAGTCGCTCACCGGGACTGGACTCGATGCCCTACTTGACTGGTTTGCTCGTCAACCGCCGTGGTCCGATTTGCCGATCATTGCTCTTGCGACAAAACAGGTAGGCCATCGCTCTGCTGGTTCCTCGGATTTGCTTCGACGACTCGGAAACGTGGTTCTGTTGGAGCGGCCTATCAATGCGGAAACGCTCGCAAGCGCGGCAAGATCAGTATTGCGAGCTCGCAAGCGTCAGTATCAGGTCGAATCCTTGTTGGAAGAGCAAAAGCGTACCGCGGTTGAGCTGCGAGCGCTCAATGACACACTTGAACAGCGTGTCGAACAGCGCACTAGCGAGTTGAATGAAGCCCGCGACACCCTGGCGTTTGCATTGGATTCTGCGGAGATGGGATCGTGGGATTTCGATTTGGTTCACGACTCCGCCCGTCGGACCTTAAGGCACGATCAGATATTCGGATACAAGGACCTCCTACCTTCCTGGAGTACTCGCCAGTTCTTAGCCCATATCGCCGACGAAGATCGACAGGCAGCCGAAACAGCGCTCGAGAAAGCTGCTCAGAGCGGTAGCTTCGAGATTGAGTGTCGTGTCAACCGCCGGGATGGAAAGGCACGATGGATCGCCGCCAAGGGCCGCGTCGGTTACGACGCCAGCCGACGGCCGATCCGTATGGCCGGAATCTTAATGGATATTACGGATCGCAAGCAAACCGAGGCTGCGCTTCACAAGGCGCAAAGGATGGAGGCTATCGGTCAACTCACTGGCGGTGTCGCTCACGACTTCAACAACCTCCTGACGGTAATCGTCGGTGGCCTTGATATGGTTATCCGTCGGCCTGACCAGCCGGAGCGCGTAGCTCGTCTTGCGCAGGCGGCGATGACCGCAGCCCGTCGGGGCGAACAGCTCACCCAGCAATTACTCGCCTATTCCCGCCGCCAGATGCTGCATCCCGAAACATTGAATCCCAACCGACTGTTGCTGGATTTCAAAGGTCTGGCTGAACGCGCGGTCGGCGATTCAATTACCCTCAGGTTCGACCTTGACGCCGGCATTCATCCGATTCGAGTCGATGCGGCGCAACTTGAGTCTGCAATTCTCAATCTTGTCGTCAACTCACGCGATGCAATGCCGCAAGGCGGCACCATTTCGATCACAAGTAAGAATGTTCATTGCGGGTCCGAGGCAGTAGCCGAAAAGGGGGTGAGTCCGGGCGCGTATGTGCAAATTAGCGTTACTGACGAAGGCACGGGAATTGATCAGAACACGTTGGATCATGTGTTTGAGCCCTTTTTTACGACCAAGGAAGTCGGAAAGGGCTCGGGATTGGGATTGGCTCAAGTTTACGGATTCATTCGTAGTGCGGGTGGCTACGTTGCGATTAAATCAAAAAAAGGACGGGGTACTACCGTCCAGCTGTTCCTTCCTCGCTCCGACGAGCGGCTCTCAGAATCGCACTTGCATTCATCTGGCCAATTGCCGTTGAGACGGGCAGCAACGGGGGAAACAGTACTGCTCGTCGAAGATGATGAGCAGGTTCTTAACATGGCGGTCGAGAGTCTGGAAGAGTTGCAGTACAGAGTGGTAGTGGCGAGAGACGCGCGCCAGGCACTGGATCATTTGCACGGGACCGAACGTATCGACATCATGTTTTCGGACGTTGTAATGCCCGGAGGCATGAACGGAGCTCAGTTAGCGGTTGAGGCAAGAGCCCTTCGTCCGGACCTGAAGGTTTTGTTGACATCGGGTTATGTCGGCGAAGGTGGGGATGGCGAATTCTACGAAAAAAATCTGCCGGTATTGAGTAAGCCTTACCGTAGGGATGAATTGGCTGAAAAGCTGCGATTGGTACTTGGATCGCACTAAGCAAAATTTGCGATTCGTAAACTGCTTACGGATCCGCATCGGCCCCGAGGTTTGGTTCTCAATTGGTCAGCAGTACTCACTCTGCTACCTCTTCGATAGCAAGCGTGATCGAAATCCCCCAATCGAACGGATAGCTAAGGCCGGCCATCAAAGGCTTGGCGAGGGTGAAGAGGCGCAGATCGGGATCGAAGTCCAGTTTGCAAGTACTTCCGCTTGGCGACTCGCCCACCGCGAAGACTTAGTCGTCATCTGCCCATGTCGGCAGCTTCAGAAGGTTAGCCATCTCTCATCCACCTTGTGTCGCTCTTACATTATCTGCCATCCGCGCTCCTCTCGCCCCCATCGGCTTTGAAAATCCGGTCGTGGCGTCGCGTGTGCTCTGACGCTCCATTTCGGCATCGATCTCGGCGCCGAGCAGAATAGCGATCGCGGAAATCCAGAGCCAAGTCATGAAGCCCACGGCGGCGCCGAGAGAGCCATAAGTCTCATTGAATTTGCCGAAGTTAGCGGCGTACCAAGAGAAAAGTCCTGAGGTGGCAAGCCAAACCAGGGCAGCGATGGCGCTCCCCGCGGTTATCCACCTCCATCGAGGAGTTTTTTGGCTGGGTCCATAGCGATAGATAACGGCCAGTGCGAAAGTGAGAGTGAGATACATCGCCGGCCACCGCCCTACACGTAGCAACACTTCGCTCGTATCGGAGAGACCGATGTAAGTTAGGATGACAGGCACTGCAACAATCGCACCGAGCGCGGCTAAAATGAAAATGATACTTGCCACGGTGAACCCAAGAGAGATCGCATTCAGCTTGACTAGGCCACGTTTCTCGCCCTCGCCGTGAACGATGTTTAGGGTATCAAAGAGGGATTTCATTGCCGCATTCGAGCTCCAAATTGAGACAGCCAACCCGACTAGAAACGTCAGGCCAAGCGCCTGAGGTCCTTTCGAAGCTACGCGCATGAGCTGTTCGCGAGCCACGTCGATAGCTCCGCCCGGGAGAAATCCACCGAGTTGATCGAGATGGCGCGAAATCATCGAAGGATCAGCGAACACACCATACATCGCAACCAACGCCGCAATCGCCGGAAAAATCGCCAGGATGCTGTAATATGTGATGCCTGCTGCGAGCGCGAAGATCCGGTGTTTGGAGATGTTCGCATAGACGCGCACGAGAATATCTTTCCAGCCCTGTGTGGGAATATCTGATGGAGATGCGACAAGACGTCCACGGCTCGGATCCAACAGCCGGCATTCGCGACTTTCAGCAGGAGCCGTAAATCGTGTCTCAGCGCGATAGGCCAGCGCAAACAGAGCCAAACTAAGCCCGACTGCCCACAGCCTCGGATGCTCGCCGGAAACTTGCTCTCTTCGGTGCACCGGCTGCATAGACTCTCACATTGGACGTTTTGCGCTTCGGCTCGCGGCGGCAATCCATCCGAGTGCCAAAGCCGCCGATGCGGTCATGATGATTTGGGCCACCGGATCTTTTGCAATTGCACCTAAGCGATCGTCGCGGCCAAGTGTCCGCAGGGTCACGGGTATAGCAATCGATCGCTTGAACTCTTCGAATTGCCGTTGCGGGCGCGGCAGCGGTGGATTTGTTCGCCTCAATATTATCAAAACTGATATGAAGCCGATCACTCCGAGGACAGCAAAAAACCCACCTACGCTGGCGTAAGCTGTGTTTTCTCCGAAGCGCAATGCAAAAAAATGAAAAGCCGCGGCGATGCCGAAGCCTATCGCAATTAGCAGCGCTAGACTACTACCCACCACAACGACTGCCGCGCTCCTGTATCGGTTTGCAATGCTACCTGCCCAGCCGCGCAAGTCATTCCCATAAGAGCGGACCAATCCCCCCGCTGATGCGCGCGATTTTGCAAGTTCGGACATTAGACCCTACTCCTAGATGGCTGATGCTTAACGGGACAATTCGGCCGACGTTCCTGCGGACGCTCCTCCGATCGGGCGACTTTCAGTCATCGAAACTGCGCCCGGCCAAGCTCATCTTGCTCAGCCTAAAGCGGTTAGAGGCTCTTTATGTGGTTTAGGAACGCTACCTGACTTAGAGCACTTAAACTCCTCCGGCCCCTGGGCGCGCCTGCTTGAGACCTCGCCGATGGCCCATCGCTGGAGTCGTTAATGGCAGTTGAGCGGGCGGCGTGGCCTGTGTTGGACGCCAGATCGGTGTTCGGTTTGGAGAACGATACGGTGGGAAAGAAATTAGCCGGAAAGCCCCACGACAGGTGCCCGAGAAGCGCACTCTACCGGCGGAGGTTAAAAGAGCTTGTTGCGTTGCGGTCGTTCGGCCGTTCAATCATTCGATGCCCCAACAGGAACCTTCGTTCCATCTGAGCATTTGCTGGGCAGTCCGATCCTTGGCCGCCTGGAGAACCACATGGAAAATGCTTTGCGTCAAAACCCTCAAGTTAACGAGGTTGAGCCGACGGTCTCGGGAGTTTCTTGGCCTGCCGTACTCGCGGGCGCCGTGGCCTCGCTGGCCCTCACGCTTTTACTCCTTTCTTTCGGCGCGGGCATGGGTTTCACGGTCGTTTCGCCGTGGGGAAATTCCGGGGTTTCCGCTACCACCTTCCAGATTGGTACCGGGCTGTATTTCATCGTCATGGCGATGATCTCGTCCGCCCTGGGAGGTTACCTTGCCGGTCGACTGCGAACAAAATGGGTTGGCGTACAAACGACAGAAGTGCATTTCCGAGATACAGCCCACGGCTTTCTAGCTTGGGCTGCCGCCTCCGTTCTCGGTGCCGTGCTTCTCGCGTCGCCTGCAAGCTCGATATTAGGAGGAACGATCGCCGGTGCGACACAAGGAGCGGCGGCGAGCGCCTCACAGTCCTCACCGATGAGCATCTACGTCGACAGCTTACTGCGCCCCGACAATCCGTCTGCTCAAGGCCAACAAAATCCATCTGACATCCGGTTCGAATTGGTCCGCCTATTCACCAAAAGCTTTCACGATGGCACTGATCTCAATCCCGCCGACCGCGCCTACGCAGCCAAGGTTGTCTCAGCCCGCACCGGCTTGAGCCAGGCAGATGCGGAGAAGCGGGTCAACGACGTCGTGAATCAGGTCAAGACGGACCTTGATAAGGCCCGCAAAGCGGCAATGCAGACCGCGATTTGGCTGACGCTATCACTGTTCATCGGCGCCTTCTGTGCAGCACTTGCGGCAACCGAAGGCGGCGGCCTCCGCGATGGGACGTGGGGCAAAAAGGCCCATAGCAACCCCGTGACTAATCCCTAACCCACAAAACGAAAGGAAAGACATCATGCCAATTCTACTTTGGCTTCTCGGAATTCCGATCCCGCTGATCATTCTCATCATGCTGCTGCATCATTGAGGCCGCTGCATCGTTGAGTACGACGGATACGTTTTGAAGCCGGTCCCGGCGATCGCCCAGACGAAAAGTGAAGAATTGGCGGCGCCCAACCTTTCGATAGGCCTTCGAATCTGGCCACTTATAGGAACAAGCTGCGGTGAAAACTGATCGGTATGATTGACGATCAGGTTACCTTGGCCTTCCTGAGGCCGTGTTCGGTCGAAGCTAGACGGCGTTCAACTGCGAAAACGAAGCCGGATCGCTATTCGTCGCCGACAAGCCTCTCGGATCTCCCACAACTTGCGCGTCTGGACGTTATGAAGTCAGGCTTGGTCTCGCGGGATTCGTGCACCGCGACGGTCATGATAGCGCGCAGCCAAGGCAAAGCGGATCCTCGCCGGTGTTGAGGGATAGAGCAGATACTCCTCATCTTTCGACATTTGCAATATCCTTACACTTGCGTTGCTCCGCCCCCGTGTTCGATCCTCATGAGGGCAAGACGAGCGGCGTCTCCGGATATTGGTTGAGCTCAATTTGGACGACATGCTTCGATAAGCTTTGGACTCGATAAAATCTGAGCTCCTGGTCTTTCAGCGGGCATCGAAAGATGACCGCAGCGTTATCCTCCAAACGGCTGAGCACGGCCCTCAGCTCACCGATTCGTCGGCGAGTCGGCTGAGGTGTTCGCCCAGTCGGCCGAACATGTCGCGCTTGATCGGATCAGTGGCCAGGTCTCGCATCAGGGCGGCCTCGGCCGCATCCCTTCGAAGTTTCAATCTAGGCTTGGTAATCCTTCATGGGAGCCCAACCCACTAACTGATCCCGCACCCGAAAACTTAGTTCGGTGGCTGCAAACCCGGTGACGCGATCCAGCCGGTCATTTGAGCCGCCATTTCGTCTTCCCGCGCCTTGCGTAACAGGCGTTCCCGATCCGAACTGGGTGGTAGCTTTTTGGCCTGTTCTCGTAATCGTTTGGCTTCTTCTGATAGTCTTTGTTCTAGAGAAGTGATCTGTTTGAACCGGCGACGCTGCATGACACAACCTTAGTCTTACGGTGCTAACTTCACTTCTGATACTAGTATGCTGCAGATGGGCGCTCAGTTCACTAGTGCACACAAAACAAACTAGGCTTCCGATAGAACCGTCGCCCCGACCTTCTCCGGATCCAGGGCTTGACGCGTGCGGCCTTGAGTTCCTTCTTTACCACCAGCAAATGCCGCCCATTGATGGCCACCGCATTCATTTCCGCGCCCACCGCCGGACCTGCCGCCGCCAAGGCGATCAGCACAAGCATGAGAAACCGCCAGGCTTTCCGAGAGCCGTCTTCCCTAGGGTATTTCACGTTCCCGGCGGTTGAATATCCAAACGAGCGCGTGCCTGCGGAGCCTCAGCGGCGGCCAGTTTTCGGTACAGAGCTTCGTACTCTTTCGCCATTCGTCTCGCCGCAAAGCGTTCCTCGAAGCGCGAACGTATCTTTCGCCTGTCCAATTCCTCCACCCGATGCACCGCAGCGATCGCCTGCTTTTCGTCCTCGACAATGAAGCCCGTCACACCGTCCTCGATCACCTCGGGAACGGAGCCGGAGCGATATGCGATCACGGGCGTTCCGCAGGCCATCGCCTCGATCATGACCAGTCCGAAAGGCTCTGGCCAATCGATTGGAAACAATAAGGCGGCGGCCTCGGCCAGGAACGGCTGCTTTTTGGCATCGTCGACCTCTCCGACCAGATGGACCTTCTTGCCATCGATGAGAGGCTCAAGACGCTTCTTGAAGTAAACGGTCTCGCCGCGAGGGATCTTGGCTGCGATGCGAAGAGGTCGCCGGACGGCGTGCGCGATGCGGATAGCATCTTCCGGTCCCTTCTCGGCGGTGAGACGTCCGAGAAACGCCAGATATGATCCTGGAGCGACGGAAGAGCGAAACAAATCCAGCGGCAGTCCGTGATGGATCGTTGCGGTCCAGTTCGCTTCCGGGAGCGGCCGCCGCTGATCGTCCGAAATCGACACGAAGGGGGCTCGCGGAAATGCCCGAATGACGTTACCCAATCCTGGCAGGTCGAGCCGCCCGTGCATGGTCGTGAGAAACGGCACACCCAGGCGACTGAGGAGCGGAAGCGGCAGCCAATCGATGTGAGCATGAATCATGTCAAAATCTTTCGTCCGCTTCGCGACAGCCTCGAGCAGCACGGCACAGGCGGCGTTCGGATCCGTCCCCTTTTTGCCCAGACGGAGCGCGCGGGGCCACACCGCATGAAGCTCGCCGCGTGTCTGGGAATCGCCACTCGCAAAAAGCGTGACTTGATGGCCGAGCGCGACCAACTCGTCAACCAGCCACGCGACTACCCGCTCGGTGCCGCCATAGAGTTTCGGCGGGACGCTTTCGGCCAAGGGAGCGAGCTGAGCGATACGCATCGGGCTGCCCGCTAGTCGAAGTTCGAGCGCAGTGCCATCACGACAACTGCGGAAACGAGGAAGGAAATGGTCCAATCCGGCCTGGCGTTCTCGGCCGCCACTCGCCGGATGATTGCTTCCACCCGCCTCAGCATTCGTCCTCAGGAAGCCACTCGAGGTAAGCGATGCCGAAGGCCGTGAGTTCGGCGGCATCATCTCCGCGTGCTTCCCGTCTCCCATGCAGGTGGCGTTCGAGCAAACATCGACGGCTATCCGCCGCATCGACCTCGCGATGCCTCGTGCGGTAGACGGACCAGGCCGTATCGATTGCCATTCGTAGCGTGCCGTCGTCGACCATGCTCAAGCTCCGAGACAAACTCATTCGAGTGCCAACTCTTCTCGACAGAGGAAGTTTCCAGTTTTTCCCGGCTTCGAGGAACAAGCGCTCTGGCGAGCGATTAAATTTGGGAGGCCATCGCCGTTCGAATACGGCGCAGTCGCGGATAGCCGAAGGCACTTTGCCCCTGTTCAACTAGCGCTCGCGCAGATAGCCAAAGGCGATGGCCTCAATTCCGAAGCAAGAGACCATGGCAAGCATTCTAGTTACCCGCGACCAATTCAACATCACGCCACAGGGCGTTACACATAAGCCAACAGATGCCTCCTTCGTGCCGCACTGCAGCGATCCTCGTTCCGGGTCCATGCGGCTTGGCCGCCTTGAATGCGAGGCCCCAAGCGGCGATACCTACGATTCTGAGGTAGTAAAAACGATGATGATGCAACTCTGGGCCGAATATCTCGCAACCAATTTAGATCTGTTCTACAAGGAAGCCGGCGGCAGGGATGGCGACGCTGCTAGCGGTTTACCTGACGATCGTCATTCGACACCGGACCGCTGAACGATTGTTCATATGAATTAAATTATCAACTCGTCATTCCTATTTCCGAACTTCGCCCCTGCAGACGATGTTGAAACATAGTCCTGGTTTTCATCAAGGAGGATGGGATTATGTTCAGGAAGATGATGATCGGAGCGCTTGCGGCTGCAGCACTCAGCACCGTTGCACCAACCGCAGCGTCTGCCCGGGGCTTTGGTGGCGGCTTCCACGGCGGTTTCCATGGCGGAGGATTCCACGGAGGCTTCGGTGGCGCAGGATTGGCTCTCGGCGCCGTCGGCTTGGGCCTTGGATTGGCGGCCGCACCATACGCCTGGGGCTACCCTTACGGTTATGGGTACCCCTACGGTTATGCTAGTTACGCCTACTACGGTGGCGGCTGCTATTTTGTCCCAAGGCGGGCTTGGACCCCGTGGGGCTGGCGCATTCGCCAGGTTGAGGTGTGTGACTGAGGTCTTCCCTCAGGGTGCGCCGCACATTCAGCTCGGACATCGATGGATTGCGTTCTGCGCGAATTCGAAGCCTCGTCAACCTGATTGAATTCGAATACTTCGCTTAGTTCAAAAAAGGAGGCCGCCTTGTTGGCGGCCTCCTTAACTTACCAGGTCGTCCAGGTATCTCCGCGCCAATATCCTCGGCCTTCGTGTTCGCGGAACGTAAATTTTTCACTCGGACCCCATTTCCAGTCGTCCTCATGAATAACGACACCGGCCGATGCCGGATATTCATATCCCTCATGAGTATGCCAGCAAACATTGCCGCTGCACACGATAGCCGCCGATGCAGAAACCGCGGATGCAGCAAGAATGCCGACACCGATCGCAGCGCCGGCAACTGCTTTAGTTAACAGTTTCATTTTCAACTCCTCCAATGCTCGATCTGCCCAACACCAAAACACGAGTTGCCAAGGTTCGTTCCTTGCCTCGATGTTCCGCCGATTTTGGAATGCGCGGCCGGACAATCATCAATAGCGGGAAAAAGGACCTCGCCCGCCGAGGTAGCGAGGAACTCGTGCTGCTCAAGCCTTTTGCCATGGACGCCATGAGGGCCTGCTCGCGTTGAAACGAACTCGCGAGCCATGTGTTTCACCTCTTTCTAATGGAGGAATTCCCATGAAAATTCGAACTATCTCCATCGCGGCTGCTCTATCGCTGACCGGCTCACTGGCGTTCGCGCAAACCATCGTCGATACCGTGCCCCCAACCGAACGGCCGGTTGTCGTACCTGACGGCGCGGGCCCCAAGGTCGTTGATCCCGCTGGAACAATCCAAAACGAGCAAACGACGGGTCTCGCGCCAGTCGTCCGACCGGCAACGCCTGGCGTGGTACCCGGCGCGCGTGATAAGTCCCGGGTCGGTGGCGAAGGCGTAAGCGATCGTCCCCCGGGAAACTGAGCGCAGACCAGAGCAAAGCAGAGAGGCCCCGCTCCGGCGGGGCCTCTTCGTATCGACCGTCCTTACGCGGTAAGCCGCCTGTAAGGTCGCCCTCGTATCGAAGTAATCGTGGCCGACCCGATCCAAATTCTTGATATCTCAGGGCGCGCGACCAGCTCGAAATTGAGAAGTTGCGGGCAGCCTTATTCGCCGTCGTCGGCGACACCGGCAGCGCATCATTTTTCGAAACCGGCCCCAACCGCCGGCTTGTGTTTTGCGCGATCTGGCGGGTCATGGCGAATCAGCGCATCTCGCTTTCTCGATGTGATGCGGACACTCGACTATGTTCAGGCGTGAAGCAATCGACAAAAAGATCGTTGAGCTTCGTCACGCACTCGCGACGACGGATGACGAATTGACCGTCGCTCTACTGGTGATGGCAATCGAAAGCTTCGAGTCCGAGAGGGCCGTTTTGCTTCGGATCTAGTGGATCCAAACAATCTGTCTATCGAGACGTTTGTGAACGATGAGACAAAGCCGCGTCAGTTCCGCTTCCAGTGGGATAGTGCAAGAGTCGTTTTGCAGGAGATGCAGAATTTCTGAGGGCCGCCGGCGCGTTATTCGTGTAGTGATCTGAGGGACCTCATCGCCTTGCGCCAAATTCGTGGGCGGCTTCGGTAGCGCGATTGAGACTATGCGAATCATCGACCTCTTTGCGCATCAGGTTTTCGCCAAAAATTTGGACCGCTGCAACTTTCGACTTTTGCAACACTATCAGCGGTAAAGCGGAAGTCGAATTTCAGGGCCGTCGGGTCGACTTTTAACCCGTTTCGGACATTATGCTCGCCAAGCTCAATCGACTTGGTCGGACCGCTTCCTCGCTTTCCTTTTGAGCGTGTCGCGAGCCAGAAATTCGACGCCGAGTTGATCACCATCAACACGCACTAGCTGACAACGCCGATACGCGAGACCGGTTGATGACAGAAGAAGGAAAAACTCCTTGAGATCGAGTCCTTCGAGAGAACCCTCAATATGCAAACGCGCACCGGTCTGTGACACGTCGATCATCTTGCATTCCCGACGCCAGGTTCCGTCAATCCCCATCAGATAGACTGGAATACCCCGTTCGAACTGAACACGATCACTCTTGCGGTCTCCATAAGCCATCGCTCAATCCTAATTGAGAAAGAGAGATACAGATTGGATGTTGAATCGTGGTTGTGAAGTTTGGTTAGGGTCTGATTAATTGACCTTTTCCTGCGTACTCGCTCCGACTGATTAGCTTAGGCGGTTTTTCAACGGACATCGAACGTGGTCACAAAGGAGCTGATTATTGCCCGTTTGACTTGTCGCCCACGGCCGCATTGATCAAGGTCGCAAACTCTGAAATCAAAAATGGCTTGCGCAGCACCGGCTTGTCGTTGAACAACTCTGGCCGCCCGGCTGGGCCATAACCGCTGACGAATACGAACGGCAGACCTCGTGCGGTGACGATCTCTGCGATGGGACTGATGGCGAGGCCACCGATATTAATATCGAAAACCCCCAAGTCGAATGCAGAGGTACGGGCCAACGGTTCGGCCGATTGAATGCTACCGGCTTCGGCAACTACTCGATGCCCAAGCTCCTCAAGCATGTCGACAATCATCATTCGGATCAGGGCTTCGTCCTCAACCAAAAATACGGATATGCCCTCCATGTTAACTTTGACCCTGAGCAGCAGCGTTGAGAAGTTGAGAGACCGCAGTTAAAATCTGCGCCGGGGCAAACGGCTTCACCAGTAGAACGCTATTGGGAACGCCCTGCGAAGCCCACTCGTCGGCAGCGGCACCCGTCATGTATACGATTGGAAATGCGGGGTCGATCTCCCTCGCGCGTCTTGCAACCTCCCACCCGTTCATGTTCCCCTTAAGATTGATGTCCGTGACGAGCGCCCGGTAGTCAGTAACCCCGCTCCGCAACAAAGTTACGGCTTCTTCAGCCGATGGCGCGATAGCGGTTTCAAACCCGCCATCCGCCAGTGCTTCCTCTACAAGGGTTTGGATTAGGGTTTCGTCCTCGACGATGAGGATAACTGGAAGGCTTTCGCTATTTGCCACTTCTTCCCGCCTGCACAAAGTTCCATGCACAAACTCAGTGGAGGGTCGTTTGTTCCGCATGAAAGTGCAGAATTGGACATCGGTGCTAAGGCGAGCTACAGCCGCCGAAGTAAGCTCCGCGAGCTGTTTTGATCAGACTCAATAGGTCCATGCCGTAGGATGTCCTTAACAAGGACCGCTCCATGCCCGAACGCCTCAGCGCGCGGCGAGCAGACCAACTTCCGGCAGATTTTTTTCTTGTCATGATGATTGCTGGCATAAACCTAATGATCGGTATTGGGCTAATTATCTTGTTTGCATAAAGCCGCCTTAGTTGGCGGCCTCTTTGACATCAGCGTGCAATGTCGCCTATTGGCACGAAACCGACATGCCGACCTCGCTGAAGATATCCGCTTCTGAGGGTAGAACCGACAAGCCTTTCAGGTTGAGCCACTTCTGTTTTTGATGCTGTGGACGGCGCCCACTCTGCGGCATCGAAGTGCCATAGGGTGGTTGCGCTGAAGCGAACCACTATGAGGGGAGCCGTCCATGGGCGAAGTTATCACGATTGGTCTCGATATTGCGAAGTCGGTATTCCAAGTTCACGGTGTCGATGACGTCGGAACGGTATTGATACGCAAGCGCGTCAGCCGTTCGAAGATGCTGGAGTTTTTCAGAGAATTACCGCCGTGCCTTGTTGGTATCGAAGCTTGCCCGGCAGCTCATCATTGGGGTCGCGAGTTGCAGGCCTTTGGTCATACGGTGAAGCTGATGCCGCCGAGCTATGTGAAGGCCTACCTCAAACGCAGCAAGAATGATGCGAATGATGCGGCAGCGATCTGCGAGGCGGGGATCAGAGGCCCCATCGGTCGACGCTGGAGAATTTGTCAGGGCCTCGACGCCACGCGATCCCGTGCCAGCTTCCGCTTTCCCCAACGATTGTCTTTGCGGTCGGCGAAGACGCGCGGCTTGTCCCGGTTCAACGCCTGCATTACGCCGATCCGCGCATGCATTGTCGGGCCGCGACCTTCGGCCGCCATGATCAAGACCTCGACGGCGGTCTGCCACTTCTCGTGATTCTGCTCGGCTTTCGGCAGCTTCATGATGTAGTCGGCGGCGTCCTTGAGCGTGACCAGCGTCTGGCCGTTCGGAAGCGTGATCGGGTCCTCGAATTTGCGGGAGAGTGGGGCGCTGTATCTTAAACAGGCCCAATAATTTCGAATTGAAGGGCGCGCTCTCGAATAAAAACCGCCGGAAACTCGCCCTTCATGCCGGGAAGAGCCACCGGCTTTGGAACCGTTGGCAGCCCGCTCAGTTATTCCGGCTTGCCGCCCCGCGGCATACGCAACACTCAGAAGTTGGCCTCAGCTTCCCCTGCCAAGGCTGAGGCCATTTTCTTTTCTGGAACGGTCGGCGTGCGCGTGGATTCCTTTTGCTGGGTCGCGGCGCCTCGTCGCGGCCTGGCACGGTCGACCCACCGAACCGACCCCAGGGAAATCGGCCGTCCCTCACGCGCGGGAAGTCGTATCAACGGCAGGAGGCGCTCAAGCAGCGCGCCTCCCGTAAGGAGACCTTGGCTGAAATCGCGAAGTCCTACGCCGTGGACATCAGCATGATCTCCCGGCTTTAGACAGGCTCTGTATGTTTGGCTCAACCAAGCAGCTGATAATCGCCGTGACGGTCGTGGTGCTGGCTGGCATTCTCGTTGCTCTGGGCGCGCAATATGTCGTCCACCACAGGCCGCATCAGCAGCCACCAGCTCATACCGCGCAGTAAGCAGCCATGCCGATCTATCGATCGTTCCCCGTCGACCAGGGTGGGCACATCTTTGCCGAGCCGCACGAGTTCGAGGTCAAACGGATATCGACGCCATCGCGCCGGCCATACAATTCGGGAGAGCTACGCGATCGAGGTTTGGGACGCAGGGCGCCGCGTCGGACTCATCCAGTTGCGCTCTATCGAAGAATGATGCGGTCGACTTGGCGCCAACGATGGCCTGTAAGGTTGGCGTAAGCGTCCGGCCATTCCCTCGCGCTAGACGGTGGAGTCATGCGCGTCGTGTCAGGATTGGCCCCGAGGTTTCATGAAGCGATTTGCGGCGTTCGCAGTCTTGGCGTCGGTGCTAGGGGCGTGCTCCCCCGACAGCGGTGCCACCGGGCCCGCACGAAGCTGCGCAACAGATCTATATCCGACTTATAATCCGAAGTCGTTGGACCAGTGCGTGGCAGTCTGTAAGAGATTTGACCATGGCACTACGACGACGTGCAACACTTCGTGCAGCCTGAAAGGGGCGCGATGAAAAAGCCCGTTGAACGCCCAATCGAGCGACCGTGTCCTGCATGTAACGGCACTGGAATGGCGCCGGCTAAGCCACCGGTGCGCCCGGGTGTCCGGATCTTTGCTCAGTGCAAGGAATGCGGCGGCAAGGGACGGATCATTGTCGACTGACGCGCTGGCCCAACGTCACGCGTACCTTCGCAGCCCTCGTGACCACGCTCTGACCGCAATAGTCACAACACCACAGGTACGATATCTCTCCGTTGGGCCTGAACGCAGACGCTTCCGGCGCGATCAGTTCCTCGGAGCAGGAAATACATCTCGGCAGGTCGCTGAGGCGATGCCTATAGCGCGGCGCGGCGGTTTCTGTCTGTCGATCCATGGCTGCACCCCCATTGCTCTGCCCATCATGTCAACACGAATCGTCCCCGCAATTCACATCGGTTGGTGGAACACTAGATAGGGGTAAGTTTTCCACAGGATTCTTGCTTGCGCGCCTTCGCAAGCTTGCAACGGGGTTGACGTGCCCAACTCTTGGACTTGCAGGAACCGGTTGATGACATTGTTATGAATGTGCGGGTCCTTGGAGCGACACCGGCGGATCTGCTCCCGCTCGTCCGTCGCCTCGCGCCATCCACCTGAACGCCCCCGTCGGACGAAAAGCCGGCGGGGGTTTTGCTTCTCCGGCCCACTTCTTTAGGAGCGGTGGCAGGTCGTCACTACCACCATGGTGCGGCTGCAGTGCCAGTCCGCGCCAAGTCGAATCTCACAAACGTTATATGGGTGCGCGGCCGCAACGGCGGCGCTGGCAGTAAGGACGGCAATCGTCGCGAAAGCAATGGCCTTGATGCGCATGATCGAACCCCATTGTTTGATCAATGGGCTCAGCATGCTCTCGGTAGGTTTCAGGAACATGTCGTCAGACGGCAAATCGTGTTTCGTCGAGTGCGACCAAAGCGAAAGTGAGGGCCCCCATACTTTCGCTTCCGAGCCTGGTCGGCAGGCGATGGCCGAACAGGCTGGTGAGACAGGCTGAGAGTTCACTTGTGTACTTTTCGGAAAGGGCGAGTCCTCTTCCACATGGTCGATTATCGAAAGGCACCCCGCAGGCGCATCCTGAAAACGGGATTGATCGAATGCGCGGTGCGCGATCTTTCCGCCACGGGTTCCGCTATTCATTCCACACAAGTTTAGCCTTGCCATACCGAGCGACGGTCTGCGGCGCCGCTGTAGGTCGCCTGGCGCAAGGGAAATTGGCTGGGCGTCGCATTCGGTGACCTCCACTGAAAACGTGACGGCAGATAAGGATCATCCGAGCAGCGCTGAGCCGACACAGTGATAAGGGTGCCCCCAGATTGCTGTCAGGGCAAAGACTAACCAGAAGGTATCGAAGAGGTCACCAAGAGAGTATTTGCGCGGCTTTTCCATTCGAAGCCAACCAAGTTGGGCGCTGCCAGTTCCAGGCACGGAACACCGGGCTTCTCCGGAATCCTCGTACTGGAAAACTATAGGATGCCGGCGGGCGAGAAAATTTCAAAATCAGCATTTGCCGACCCGTTTAGTTAGGAGGAGCGTGATGACGAAGCTTGGCCCGTCCGTTGAGAATATCGCCGCCGAGTAAGCCAACCTGGTGCAGCAAATCACCGATCTGCAAGCGAAGCTGGAACTTCTTAATCATCGCGAGGGTAAAAATCGAGGCGAGCGCGATGCTGAAAGAAATCCTCGCTTTGACTACAGCTACGCTTCTGATCGTGGCGATTATGGTAATAGTGTTCGAGCGCGCGGGTAGACGATATTTCAATGATTGAGAGGTCGCCTCGGTTGGGGGGCTCACAACGGAAACGGCCTCAGCGGCGGGGGCTGGCTGAGGCCGTCATCAATTGGGACAGCACCGTGGCGGGTACTGGCAGATTTCCGACCCTCATGGCCAAATTCTGTAAGGACCGTGTCAGGTCGGCCCTCTACAATCGGCTTCATGGACGACTGGCTCATAGATCAGGTCACGCTTATCGGCATCCCGTTCCAGAACTGGATGATGGTCACTTTCGTGCTGATCTTGATCGCTGCACTGATTAACGTTGGAGAGACACGCTGGCCGCAGTCATAGGCTGGTGCCTGGAACCTAGAGAAAATCAGACCTGGTGATACAGGGCCACGCATCCTGTACGGTCCTGTATCTGGCCTTCTCGAGCGCGGCCTCCCACTGCGGGCGAGGGGCGTTCAGGAAGGCGTCGCTGCCCAGCACACTGCCGGCGACTTTGAACTTGCCGTGCCGAGGACAATCGAAGCCTACGGCATCGCCCGTCCTATCGAGTTCCTCCGTCTCAACGCCGCAGATGGGACAGGTGTTCATATCGCCTATTCACACTGGAAGGCCGAAGCGCTTGCCGATCATGCGCTCTCATCTTCGACAAAGCCCGGCGGCATCTTCGGCGGATCAACTCCATCGCTCGCATTGCAGAGCGGGCAAGGCATGCCGGGCGCGCCGCAGCCGCAGGCATAATCGCCTTCCCACGCCATGTGGGGATGGGCCTCGCAGACCCAGCGGCATCCGAGACAGCGCATGCAAGTAGTCATGCGGAAAGTAACTCTCGAAAATCAAAAAGGGGCCCACCTTGCGGCGATCCCAATGGCCGGGCCAACACCGTCAACAGCGCTGCCCTAATTCTCATTGTGTGCACTAAGGAACTGAACGGCGGCGGACCGCATATATTATGATCGTAAGTGCAAACCCTGCGGTTAGGACCCGTAAGCACGAGGTCGTGTCATGCAGCGTCGCCGATTCAAACAGACCCTTACCTTTCCCTATCGATTGAAAAACTTCGCCGAAGATCTGAAAGCCAAGGCTGCCAAGCTTCGACCTGGCCCGGAGCGAGAAGCTCTACTTAGAAGGGCACGGCGGGCGGACACCGCCTCTCACATTGACGAATGGGCCAACTCCCCTGGATTGCAGCCGCCGAAGTGAGGGCCGCTTGCGGACCAATGGCTGAGTATCGGGCCTACATCATTGGTGAGGATGGCCATTTTATTCGGGCGCTTGATTTGTTCTGTCCTGACGACGACACGGCGAAAGAATGCGCCAAACAACTGATCGATGGTCACGACGTAGAACTTTGGCAACTCAGCCGCAAAATCGAGACGTTTAGGCGCAAGCCAAAGTGAGGCCGCCTTAGTTTTCACAGCACAGGCCACAGGGAGATGATGCCCGTCGAGCAGGGCGGAAGCGTCCTAATTCACGTAGATGAACAAATACCATTCTCGGACGTCAATATACGGAGAGTGACAACGCGCGAATGCGGAACTGGGAATGTGCGAGAAGTGCGTCGAGATCGACAAGACCATTGCTCACTACCGATGGATCAAGGAGCGGGTAATCGATCCCTCGACGCACCAAGCTGCTGACGACCTGATAGAGAAGCTTGAGGCCGAGAAGATCGCGCTTCACCCGGAGCAAGGCTTATTTCGGCCGTGACCTATCGGATCTTCGCGGAGCCTACAATCATGTGAACGGGCGGATCATTGTCACGCCACGAATGCTTGATCGTTTCGACCCGTCGAGGCCGGCGGCGAAGACCCAACGCTGAATCCCTCTGGAAGCTAAATTCCTGAGAGAGTTTCGAGGTAACCGCGAAAGTAAGCCACAAAAGCTAGCTTCGTGCAGGCCAACGCTACCCCACCCTAAGATGGGGCCTAATCATAAATGAACTTTTCGGTGCGGCCACATTGCTCGCATCTGAAGGTGATAAAGTTCGGCTGGTCTCCTCGCTCCTCTATCGCGGCGACAAGCATTGTCTTACCACACGCCGGGCAACTTGGATCGTCGCCGGTATCGATAGGGTAGAGCAAAAACTCCTCATCCTTGGACATGGCATCGCTCTTCAATTGCCCGTCATGCGGGTACGACGGGTGGCGTCTCCGGATACTGATTAAGCTCGACCTGCACGATATCGCTCGAAGGACTTTGAACTCGGTAAAACCGGAGCTCCTGACCTTGCAGCGGACACCGGAAGGTGACGGCAGCAGCGTCCGGCCACCGACTCAATTCGGCCTTCAGTTCGCCGACGGTGATGATCGGCGGTCCTTCAGCGGACTGACTGGGTATTTCGTTCATTTTCTGCACTCCGGTGATCGCCACTTCACTACCTCTTGAGGCCCCGCTTCGTTCCATTTCTGCGAGGCTGTACAGGCTCTTAACGCTGCCTCGTGAAGCCCTATCGTTACTGTGGAACTTTGGTGGGAACCAACCCCCAGTCCGAGGCCTTGTCTCCGCGGAGATGGGAGGCAGAAGAATGCCGCTCGAGTTGATCGAACGCTCCGGTGCCGCCGACAATTCCATTGGGCGTGTGACGTGCCCAAACTGCCGACTCACAATGCGGCTTCTCGCTATGAAGCTGGTCAAGGGCGAGGCTGAATTGCGCGAGGCGGCGTATCGCTGCCCACAATGCGACGCCGAAACCAGGCGTTGGGTTCGCCCCTAGCCCGCCGGTGCCACCGGCACCTTGCCGTGAAGGCGGCAGAGCTTCTGGAGAGCCCAGAACTCGCAACGGTCGTCGTCACCCTCGATGGGAATAGTGAAGGGCCCTTTAGACCCAACCCACCATAGCCGTCATACGGAAGCCTTCAACGCGCCCGCGTGAACTACAAGTTCGGCGGTCCGGTCGTCGCCCGATATTGAGTTGATCCAGAACTGACCACGAAAGCCCCGGCATTGCCGGGGCTTTTTCATGTGCTCTCATCTTCAACAAAGCCGGGCGGCCGCTGCCAGAGCGGCGGTAATTGATAAGTCGGCACACGCAGTCAAAGAAAAGGCCTCGCGTTTGCGGGGCCTGAGTTACTACCCTCTCTCCACGCCGAGATAATTCGCTGGGGTAACGGGTGTTCCTAAAATCGTTCAGAGGGCTCGGTTCAGATTTGAACAATCGCAATCGTGATCCGAGCTTAGCAACCTAAGGCGATTGCGCCCGTAACCTTATGGACGGCGGATCTGTGCCTCCTCTAAGCATCCCGCCGTTGGCGGCTCCGCCAATGCACGTCCAGGACTGGCGGAGCCGTCTGCTAATTCCACCAGGAAGCTCCGATCAAACTCGGTTTCAAAGCCGGCCGGCATCCTGGGCATCTCGCCTTCAGCAGGCGAGTTGCAAGCTGGGCACGGCATTCCGGGAGCGCCGCAGTTGCAGGCCTGATTGCCTTGCCACGGTCGACCCGGATGCTCCTCGCAGACCCAGCCACAGTCCCTGCATTGGAGGCAGGTCATTTGAAAAGCCAGGAAATGACGTCGTAGGTGCACAAGCCGAGGATGCAGGTCCATGCCACAGTGAGCAGCCCTCCAATCGCCAGGAAAGCTGCCGGGATCATGGAAGCAAGCCTGTCAGAATATTGGCTGGATACGGTAGATCTAATTTTGAGATTTGCCCGCATGATTTTCCTCGTTCGGATATTTTATCCGGCAGAGCGAACTCACATTGCGGCGATCAGTTCCTATTTAAAGCGGGCCGTCGACCAAGGACCAGCTCCGATCCGCGGGGGTGCGCCGGACGAAAATCGGCGCGTCGGGTGCCACATGCTTTGCAGACGAAGCGAGGCTCTAGGTCAGAGATCCGGACGTTGTCCGATGAGGGTCCACTTTCGTACACAAAAGGAAAAAGCCCCCGCCACATTGGGCGAGGGCTGAGTCTGTCCTTCGATGGACGCTACGTTGGAATGCAGCGTCCGGCTCAACTGAGAAGAGGCCCTCCTGTTCCTGGCTTTTGTCCAATCACCATTTCTGGCTAGCGTACCAATCGTTAATTTCCTTGGCGGCGCGATCCTTGGCGTAACCATAGCGCTGCTGTAGGCGTCCCTCGAGCTGGTCTTGCTTGCCATTGATGACATCAAGATCATCGTCAGTGAGCTTGCCCCATTGCTCCTTGACCTTGCCCTTTACTTGCTTCCAATTTCCCTCGACTCGATTCCAATCCATGGCGTTACCTCGATTCAGTTAGACGCTCGCTCAACAGTCTCAAACGACGCCAGTTCCTCATCGCTACAACTTCTCGCAACGACGATAGGAACCTCGATCGCGCCACCGGGTTTCAGCCGCGGAGCATTATTTGGGAGGACATACATGAAGACTATTTTTGTCGCGGTCACCTTGACCGCAGCTTTAGCCGCGCCAGCTTTTTCGCAGTCGCTTGGTGAACAGACGGGCGTCAACTCAGCCCTCGGCATCACACCTAAAACGGAGGACTTCATCAAAGAAGCCGCAACAAGCGACATGCTAGAGATCGCTGCCGCCAGAATTGCGCAAGACAAAGGAAACGCGGAGGAAAAAAAGTTCGCCGAGCAGATGATCACGGATCATACCAAGACCAGCGGCGAACTGAAGGACTTGGCATTTGGTGATCTCAAGTCGGCTATCCCGTCGGACATAGATAATTCTTCCCAGAAGAAGCTCGACAAGCTGAAGGATGCAAAGGCTAAGGACTTTGCGAGCGAGTATGACCCAATGCAGGTGAGTGCGCACAAGGATGCCGTCTCACTGTTCGAACGCTACGCCAAAGGCGGCGACAACGCGAAACTGAAGGACTGGGCTGGCAGCACTCTCCCTGCATTGCAGCATCACCTTCAGATGGCAGAAGATATGAATAAAGCCCGCAAATAGGGGCTAGATGGACGGCCGACGGATGCCGTTTCAAGAAGATGCCGCAGGGCCCCAAAAAAGAGCCGGCTCGATGGAGCCAAACAAAGTTCATCTTTGGAGTCATCGCATATGGACGAGAATCGGTTCTTCAAGAAATCCTGGCTCAACCCTGGAGATGAGGACCGAATTACGCGCCGCCGACTTGTCGGGGGAGTGTGGCCGATATTGCAACGTTCGGCGCCCAGCCAATTCTAGCTCAGACGTCGGGGCAGCAGGCCCAACACGCAGGTCAGCCGATGCAAAATCCCACAGACCGGTACCCGAGACCTCCCTTTAAGCGCCAGTCTCAGCCTTGGCCCGGGCTGGCCGCCAAGATGGATCCAAAGCCCGACCACGGCGAGACAAGCTACAAAGGTAGCGGACGCCTAACTGGCCGCCGGGCGCTGATCACAGGCGGAGATAGCGGCATGGGCCGAGCTGCTGCTATTGCCTACGCACGAGAAGGCGCGGACGTCGCCGTCAACTATCATCCTGATGAAGAGCCTGATGCGCAGGAAGTAATCCGACTGATCAAGGAAGCGGGACGCAATGGCGTGGCATTGCCGGGCGATCTCCGCGATGCCGCATTTTGTAAGAAACTTGTAGAAGACGCGGTTCAGAAACTCGGCGGGGTAGATATCCTTGTAAGCAATGCGGGCCGCCAGCAGGCGCATGATTCAATTCTGGACATAACGGATGAGCAGTTCGACTGGACGATGAAGACTAACATCTACGCGCCGTTCTACATCATCAGGGCGGCATTGCCGTATATGAAGCCAGGTGCCGTCATCATTGGCACCACCTCCGAGCAGGCCTACGACCCATCGCCAGATCTTTACGACTACGCTCAGACCAAGGCCGCAACGATGAACTTTGTAAAGTCGCTGGCGAAGCAGTTAGCTCCCAAAGGCATTCGCGTGTGCGGTGTCGCTCCTGGACCGATCTGGACGCCACTGCAAGTATCGGGCGGTGCCAGCATGGAAAAGCTTGAGAAGTTCGGGAGCATGTCATCCTTCGGTCGTCCTGGTCAGCCCGCAGAGCTCGCGTCCATTTATGTCCAGCTTGCATCAAGCGATGCGAGCTATACGACTGGCGCCGTTTATGGTGCGGCCGGCGGCACCGGGCAGCCCTGAACTCCGCTACTTGATGCTTCAGGAACCGCAGGGCCCGAGGTGAACTTAGCTTGGGAGCTAAACGGAGATCGACGATGAAGCGCATTATGATTGCTATCGCAGCGGCTTTCTTGCTGACCGGACTTACGTCGGTGTATGCACAAACTAACAGATTGCCAGGCGGACCTGATGCGAAACAATGGGTCGGAGATCCGATGATCAAAGAGCCAACGGCTGAGCAACTCAAGCGCTCACCGGGACTTGCCAGGCGCGACCGGGGGCCAACCAACGGACAGCTCGGGGGACAACCAGGCGAGCCGCAGCGCGGCGGCAGTTCCAATGGCGGATAGAGCAAACTTCAGCGATTCCGAGGCCATCTCTGTGAGCATAGCGCGAGATTTGTTGCCCAAAACGACCAGTTGGCGCAATCGACGTATCGCTGCCGCCGGTCAATTGGTTGCTCTGCCATAGGAGCTAGACCGCGTGTGAGCACCCGCTTTATTGGTTGCGAGATGTCTCTGTTGGTACGACCTGTGCCGTCAAATGGATCGTGATTTGCGATGACTGCTTCAGAAGATCCGCTTCATATTTTGAAGCCAAGGTCAGCAATCGTCGCTTAATAGTTTCCGCATCTGCTCAAACATGGCCTTCACATCCGACAACCGAGTCAGTGCAGCAAATGTTGATGCCTATTCCGGGCGACGCTTATTTTTCTGTTCCGCCTCGGCAGCTTCTGCAAGCCTCAACCAGTCCGAGGCAACCCTCAGCCATGCCGCACGATCTTGCGGGTTTGCCATCTTGTCAGCTATGTCTGCGGCTTCTTTGGCTCGCTTACGGCAACTGGCGGCGTCGTCCATCTGGCTTCAAACAACACGCGCTGGCGCTGAAGGCAATACTGCACGCGCGAAGGCCAGCCGGGAGGCCCTTGCAAAAGAGACCCGCCATTCGCGACGGGCGCCAAGTTAAGGGAGGAACCGCCGTTAGCGACGGCATCGCAACGCTAGGCCAATTCGCTCGCTGGAGGATGCACCCCAATTCACACAACGGCGGCCAAAGCGTTGCTAAGTCTTGGCTCCTTTATCCTTAGCTGATCGCCTATCTGCTCCGGATCGGCGTTCACCTATTACTCGCTTTTCTTCTTCAGAGCGCGTGTCTATTCCAGACCGCCGTTCCTTTGTGGTTCGCCTATCTACACCCGACCGCTTCTTAATATCGCCCATCGTGTGTCTCCGCTGGTTGCCGAGAATCGCAGCGCCTATACGCTATCTCGGGTTGCGCGCCCGCGACAAGCTTCCCCAGGAAGGGGATAGATTTTTAAGCAAATTAGGCAGTCCGGGAGCCCGTGGTGCAGTCTGGCTTGCGAACGCTTCAGATCCTTGCCGCGTTATCAGCTATCCATGAAGCGACGCCGATCGCCGCAAAGAAAACGGCTGCCAACCAAGCATGCGGGTCTGAAAGCTTGTTTGAAATGATTGCCACCAAGGGGGTGCACTCAATCGGTCAGCGCAACACCGCTTGTAGTCTATCGGCTGGCGTTTCGAAGCCCAGGGTCTTTTAAGCCGACACTGGGAGGTGTTGTCCAACGTCAGCGACGGGCTAGAAACAGACGAAGGGGGCCGGTCCGAGGATACCTTCCAAACCGGTCGCGATCGGCAAAGCCGAAGTCCTTCGCTGATGCAGCAAGCGTCGAAGAACAGATCATTGACGGTGCACCTCACAATCAGCACTATTGAGGTGTTCCTGATATTGCTGGTTTCATTCAGCGACAAAAAGACCACAGGGGGAAATCATGAAATACGTGAGAGGTCTTACGGCCGGTTTTGCTATAATCGGCAGCTTCGCACTCTTATCGGCGACCGCAGACGCGCAAGAAGTCAAGCAGGAAGGAAAAGCGGCGCTCGGCAACGCAAAGGTTGCACCCGTCACCCAGCAACAGCTCAATTCGGCCGACAAGAACGCAAAAGATTTTCTGCTGACCAACGGCAACTACGCCCAGACGCGTTTTTATCCCGCCAAGCAGATCAGTCGCGACAACGTCAAGCACTTGCATGTCGCCTGGATCTTTCAGACCGATGTCAAGGAATCGCTCGAGACTTCACCGATCGTCGTCGATGGCGTGATGTTCGTCACGACCTCGTTCAGCCATGTCTACGCGCTTGATGCCAAGACCGGCCAGCAGCTCTGGCACTACAATCACAAGATGGGGCCGATCACGACCTTCTGCTGCGGACCGAACAATCGCGGCGTCCAGGTTCTGGGCGACAAAGTCTATCTCGCCACGCTCGACTCCAAGCTGGTCGCTCTGAACGCCAAGAACGGCGAGGTGGTCTGGAGGACCGACATTGCCGACCCCGAGTTGGGCTACAGCGAGACGATGGCTCCGACGGTGATCAAGGACAAGGTGCTGATCGGCACCAACGGTGGCGAATACGGCATCCGCGGCTTCGTGCGCGCCTATGACGCCAACACGGGCAAGCAAATCTGGAATTTCAACACCATTCCTGACAGCACCGTGGGCGTCTGGGCCACCAAGGACGCGACCGGGCGCGATATGCACCGCGACATCCAGGCCGAAAAGGATCAGTTGGCCAAGACCGGCGACCCCTCTGCCAAGCTCGGCGGCGGCGTGTGGCAAAACCCCTCGGTCGATCTTGCTACCAACAGGATCTACTTCGTGGTTGGCAATCCGTCGCCCGATCTCGACGGTTCCAACCGCCCGGGTGACAATCTCTACACGAACTCGCTGGTTTCGCTCGATCTCGACACGGGAAAATACGTCTGTCACTTCCAGTATATCGCCCACGACGTATGGGACCTCGATGCGGTCAGCCCGACGGTGCTAGTCGACGTCAAGGACAAGAATGGCAAGACCATCCCCGGCGTCCTTCACGCCGGCAAGACTGGGCATGTCTATGTGCATGATCGCAAGGACTGCAGCCTGATCCGCTTTTCGGAGGCGATGGTGCCGCAGGAAAACATGTGGGTGCTTCCGACCAAGGATGGCGCGCGCATGCTGCCCGGCGCAAATGGCGGCGTCGAATGGTCACCGATCGCCACCGATCCGGGCCAGAGCCTGGCCTATGCGATCAATCTTCACCAGCCCATGACCTACCATGTCGAGAACTCGCCCTATCCGAACGGCAAGCTGTGGCTCGGCGGCGCGTTCAAGGTCATCCCGACCGAGACGCAGTCCGGCAACATCACAGCTGTCAACTACGACTCCGGCAAGATCAAGTGGCAAGTCAAGACACCGGAACCGATGATCGGCGGCATTCTCGCCACGGCGGGCGGTCTGGTGTTCACCGGCGAAAGCAACGGCAAGTTCGCGGCATATGATTCATCGAACGGCAAGGAGTTGTGGAGCTTCCGCGCCGGCGCGGGTGTCAACGCTCCGCCGTCCAGCTATGTTGTCGGAAACAAGCAATATGTCGTAGTTGGCGCCGGCGGTAACGTTCAGGTCGACTCCAAGCGCGGGAACAACATCATCGCGTTCTCGCTCGACTAAAAACGAGGCGCATCAGCTAGTGACGGGCGGGACCGCTTGCGGTCCCGCTTCTTTTGGAAACTGGCGAAAGCGAAGATGAGCATCAGGTTTTATTCCATTATCGCGGGTAGCGTGGCAGCGATGGTGTTCGCAATCACGCCGCTGTGCGCGCAGACGCTGGACGAGAAAGTCCAGGTCTGTTCCGGGTGCCATGGCGAGAATGGCAAACCGGTCGACAAGACGATTCCAATTATCTGGGGACAGCAGACCGGCTATCTCTATATCCAGCTCCGCGATTTCAAGCGTGGCGATCGCAGGAGCGAAATCATGCAGCCGATCGCCTCCACCTTTGAACGAGACGACATGCTTGCGGTTGCCGAATACTTCTCGAAGAAGCCGTGGCCGGATCTCGGCCAACCACGCGCGTCGAAAGATGTTTCACAGCGCGCTTTGACCGCCAACAGTTCGATCGGCTGTACGGGTTGTCATCTCGACCATTTCCAGGGCGATAGCACGGTGCCTCGTTTGGCCGGCCAGGGCCGCGACTATCTGGCGAAGACCATGGCGGACTTCCGAACCCGCGCTCGCGGCAACAACCCCGGCATGAGCGACCTGATGATCGCGACTGCACCCGAGGATCTGACCGCGCTGGCAGAGTATCTCGCGGGGCTGTGAGCGTGTGCCGAGATGGCAATTCAGCGCCGCGTCAACTCTTCACGCAAGGCCGATAGCGTAGTGAGATCAGCTGCGCTCTTGCCAGCCTTGTCTCGAAGAGACGGATCGGCACCGTGGCTGAGCAAGAACCTGGTGATATCGGTGTGATTGCCTTCGGCGGCAGTCATCAATGCCGTGCGGCCGCGATCGTCCCTATCATCGACGTGAGCTCCGGCATCGACGAGATATGAAACGACCTCCAAAGCCTGTGCCTCTGCGACAGCTTGATCAGGGCCCGCTGCCCACATTAGTAACGTAAGATCGTTGGCGTAGCGCGCATTGATATCGATATCCTGGGCCAACAACTGCCGAACAATATCAAGGCTGCCGCTCGCGGCGGCATAGACGATCGGTGGCTTGCCGGTGTCATCCGCCGCTCGGCCATCGGCTCCGTGCGCGAGCAGTATTCCGACGACCTGATTCCTGCCGGCGAAGGAGGCCACCGCAAGCGGTGAGGTGCCACTTCGTCCTTTAAGACCAATGTCGGCCCCCTTGTCGATGAGACGCTGCACGACGGAGACCTGACCGCGCTCGGCGGCAACGTAAAGCGCGGTCGCGCCTGCTAGATCGCGCGCGTTGATTGGCGCGCCCCTTTGCAAGAGGAGATCGACCATCTCGAGATGGCCGGATCGTGCCGCTCGGCTAAGAGGTCGGGCGCCTAACCGGTCCCGTGCATCCACCGAGACGCCTTGGTCGAGCAATGCAGACGCAAGGTTGATACAATTGCGTTCGGCGGCGGCGAACAGTGTCGACGACATTTCGATCGCGCTCATTTCGGACTTGCTGGTGGTATAACGGCGGTTTAGATCCCGGCATCGCCCTGGGTCCGCCGCCAAAGCTGCATGGCTGGTGCCGAACAACAGAATCGCAACCAACGCAATGTGACGCAATATGTCCCCTCCCTCAAGCAGCCCAATATCGGAGCCAGAGCGTCACCTTCATCGTTATTTGCTCTTTTGGCGAGAAGTCATATCTGTCTGAGCGAACCGTGGTCCAATCCCTGGCAACCGCGGACGCATGCCGGCTTCCAACCCCCGGCACAGACACTCTCCCATTGCGCAATTGAGCACCAGCGTGCTTTTCAATCCGGTCAGCGGCTGCTTCGAGCGAATGCGTCATAGTTTCTTCACGACTAACTACAATTTCGGTTTCGGACGCAATCGCTTCATTACTTTCGCCGCATTGAAAAAAGGTTTCGTCGGCAAGGCGCTCGATGAAGATATCCGCCGCATGACCGCCTGTACAGCCGACATCGTGGTGGCGCACGAAATGCTGCCTGATCCGAATAATCGCATGACACTCTCGGACAAGAAGGATTGGCTTGGTCTCCCCAAACCAGCCATCCACTATGACGTCGGTGATTATGTCAGGAAATGCTCCGATACCTATTCGGTGCCAATTGGCAGGCGCATTGCCGAGGCGATGGGCGCAATCGACGTCAAAGCCACACCAAAGTTCGTTCAGAGCAAACACATCATGGGTGGCACCATCATGGGCGCGGATCCAGCCAGCTCAGTGGTTGATGTTAACTGCCGTTCTCACGATCACGAAAATCTATTCCTTCCAGGCGGCGGCGCCATGCCATCTACCGCCTGCGGCAACAGTACAATCACCATGACGGCGCTCACCTTCAAGGCGGCCAATGCTATTACCAGTCAACTGCGAGGCGGCTAACGTCCACGGCGATAACTCCGCGTATCGCTTGGCCATATCGCTGGAAACCGGCGAAGGTGGTCCGCACTCAAACCTTTTATTGGCCGCGCGAATTGGCTTGGGCACCGGCGCGCTCGTTATACTACCCTGGCAACATTTGCGTGGCTCATCAGCCGAAGAAAGCCTCAGCCTCACTAAACGTCGATTGCTTCAGGGCACATAACCATTGAGTAACGCCGAATGAAACGCGCATATGATTCTCACACCCTGTTAAGAGCGACGTTCAAATTAAAAGTCGACGGCCAACCTGTTATCATTGCTACCGTCGGACAGGCCTACCGATTCATTACCAGCCTCAGCCCCGTGGAATGGATGGAGTATCGGTCGTTGCACGCTGAAGCCAAGGTCGCACTAGAGGCAGCAGCTGAGAACGGGATGCTAAATGTCCAGGCAACTCAAGCGGTGCGCGTGCTATTCGCGCGGGCAAAATTGTTTTGAGCAAATAAACGAGTTCAGAAATGGATGCTCAGCTTGAAACGTGTCCTTTTTTCAGAGCGAGCACCCGCAACATTAAGGATTCACAGTTTGACTTTACGGTCGCGGTCGAGATGCCGCGCCATGAGCCTTGATGGTTCTTGCATTTTTCCCGCCTCTACCAGGTCGAGCATGTCAAGGTGTCCGCGCTAGCTCGCTGGTGGTCCCGCAGCAAGCGGCACACTCTGCGGCGACAGGCAGAACAGATTGTCCGTTTTGCTCGCCCTAATATCCTGTTCTACGACGAGCAAATAAGCGCCCTGTATCATCGGATTTTCGCGCTGTATCGAACGGGGTGAAGATACGAGAGCGAAGGAGAAAATACGAAAAGTCGCGCGCCAATCCACTCTGTGCGACCTCCAGTCACAAAGAACGTCGCACGAGACTCGTTTTTTGGTCTCAACAGACATCTGGCGAAGCCATTGGAAACCAAAGATGATCCTTGGTGGCGGATGCAGTCCCGCGAAACCGGTCTCCGCCATGAATTTCCCGTTTATCACGGAATTTAAATGAGTGAGGATGAAGTCGGCTACGGCAAGCCGCCCAAGCATCATCGGTAGCGACAGCCACGACAAATATCAGTTTGCCATTTCGATCCTCCAATCCGGCGCTGACTGCGCTCCCAACTCCATATCGCTCCGCGATTGCTATCGCTTCCGCCCGCTACTGGTCACGGGACCAATCATTGTCGCGGTTGGCTTTCTACTTATGCTGCGTGCCGGATCGAGCACGAGCTACTGGCTTTGCGCCTTTCCCGCCATGACCGTAATTGCGGTCGGAATGGCAGGCGCGGTCGCTCCGCTTACCACAGCGGTACTCATGTCGGTCAATAGCTGTCACTCGGGCGCGGCGTCCGGGCTCAACACCGCGATCGCGCGTACGAGCGGCCTGGTCGCCACCACGCTCATGGGCCGGTGATCGCATCTTCGGGCGTCGCACTGATTTCTGCATTCGAAATTGCTGCAACGATTGGCGCCGCTATTAGCGCTTTAGCCGCGACAAGCGCTGTTCTGGTCCGTCCATCCGGTGCGGCTATCTAACGTCTCGCGTCAGCACTTATCACTCCGCTGGCATGTCGTATCTAGATCCGTCGACGGTGCGCCTGAGAAGGACCGCGGCCCGAGGGATCGGGACCCGCGCCAGCAGGACTGCTCAGCCGAATCGGTTGATTTGGGGCTGACTGCAGAAGCAGAAAGAGTGCCCTGTAAGCATTGTATGTGGCTGCGGGACGGCTAGGCCCGGCCCCGCACATGATCAGCCGGCCGGTGGTAGTGCACACCTGCCATTTCCACGCTCGGCCACGTTTACTCAAGACGACTTCAAAAACGGGGAAAGCTTTTCCTGCCTAATTTTCGCCAATTCCCTCTACAAAAAAGTATTTTAAACTTAAACTAATTGGATTAGATGAGTGTGATCGTGGGTTGGTTTCAGTTGCCGCTTGAGGCATTACGAGCCTCCACTTCCACGCACAATACAATCAAGTGGACATTGAACCAGCGGGCTCATCGCTTCCGCATCAATTTCTAAAAGGTCAGCATGACATCTTCTTCTAACAGGATTGCGCTGTTCATTGACGGCGCCAATCTCTACGCAACCGCCAAGACACTCGGCTTCGACATCGACTACAGGCGCCTTCTGAAGGAGTTCCAAAGTCGGGGGACGTTAGTCCGTGCCTTCTACTACACCGCTATTATTGAAGATCAGGAATATTCGTCCATTCGTCCGCTTATCGATTGGCTCGATTACAACGGCTTCACCGTAGTCACGAAGGCGACCAAGGAATTCATCGACGCCAGCGGCCGCCGCAAGGTGAAGGGCAACATGGACATCGAGCTTGCCGTTGACGCGATGGAACTCGCTGAGCATGTCGACCAGATCGTGTTATTCTCCGGTGACGGCGACTTCCGTCCCCTGGTTGAAGCCGTGCAGCGCCGCGGCGTGCGCGTCACCGTAATCTCAACAATTTCAAGCCAGCCATCGATGATCGCCGACGAATTGCGGCGTCAGACCGATGTATTCACTGATCTGATCGAGCTGCAATCCAAGCTCGGCCGCGACCCATCCGAGCGTCCTGCCCCGCGCGAGCCGCGTCATCACGCTCCGCAATCCCTGCATCCGGCGACCACCACGACGCCGTGACGAGAGGACGCCCGATTTCGAAGGTTGAAAGAGCAGCCCTGGCGTAACCTTTGTTCCGTCAACGGGGCGAGCGCCCATGTCCGCAGCGGTTCGTGCATATTATTGTTACTTTTACGGTCGGCTTGCCGCGTTAAAAAGTGTCTCGGGGCAGGCAACTCTTCAGATATCTATCAAGCCACGGTAAACCGCTTGGACCGTCGCCTGCGTCTTATTAGTGGCGCCAAGTTTAATAGTCGCGCTTTTAATATGAGCCTCAACGGTCTTGTGGCTCACATTGAGAATGACCGCTGTTTCCTCAGAGGTCTTGCCCATGCCAGCCCATTTGAGGACTTCCTTCTCACGATCCGTCAACGGTGATGCATGAAGTTCGCCAAAGTTTCGGGTTTGGGCTCTTATTTCGACGGCATATAGATCCACGATCTTCTGTGCGAGATAGAGTAAAATGAGATGCAGTTGTACGCTGTTAAGCTTGAGGCTAGCATAGAAGCGGTTGGCAGGATCCTTCCAGAATAGCGCGCAGACGCTGCTATAACGTCGACCTAGCGCATCGTTATAGTGGACCGGGATAGTGAGACCCTCGTTGACACCAAAGTCGCGAGCCGCCTCCATGGTTTTGATCGCTCCGGGCTTGCGTTTGCCTGTCACTGTCGGAAGCGGCACGCTCCCCCAGTGAAAAGGCAAATTTGTGCGACGAGCCAAAGCCAAGCAAGGATCGGTAGCGATGAAGTTTTCAGCACGATAGGTATCGATCCATGCCGTGCTATGCGTGGAGACAAGGAGGGGGTTGTCTTCCCATGGATGGGAGGCGTCCATGAAGCCGAACGAGCTAAATCCATAATCCTCGATAATGCGTTGGAAAACCCTACGAATTTCCGCGAGCGAGCCGCAGGCCTCTAACGCGCTTAAATCGTCTTCAAGAACGCTCATCCGCTCAAACCTTAGGAAAATTCCCAATATAAATTTAATGCCGATCCCATCATCTTCCTACGGCTGGCGCAATACGGCTTTGGGGCGGCAAGTTGCAGCAACCTAAATACAAAGCGGTGTTTTTCTCGGCCGCGACGAACCCCGACCTAGCACTGTCGCTACTTCGGTTACGTCACGCGCTGTTCGTCCGCGAACTGGGCTGGATGCTGGCGGTCGAGAACGGCTGCGAACGCGACGAGTTCGACACCGAAGACGCGATCTACTGCGCCCTATCGGCCGAAGGTCAAATCATCGGCTGCTTTCGAGCCATAAGCTGCGACCGGCCCTATCTGGCTCACACGATATTTTCGCACATGGCTTCCAATCGGTCGTTTCCGAAGTCGGCCGATTACGTCGAGATTAGTCGGTTCGGGGTGCTTGCCGCACACCGGCAGGCCAGCACTGTGCTCTACAGCCTCATGGTCCGCTTCGCGTTGGCGCGCAACGCCGCAGCTTTGGTAGCTCTGGCTGAGCTATCTCACGAACGGCTGCTTAATCGGATTGGCCTTTCGACGTCCCGATATGGCGACGTTCAGATTGTCGGGTTTCACGACGACGGGCGATGGATCCTTGCGGTTGCCGGCGAAATACCGATTTCGCGAAAGCCCACGCCTGCCGTGAAGGCACTGCTCGAACTGACACAATCCATGGAGATCATCGATGAAGCATCCGTTTTCGGACGTGAGCGCCTTTCTGCATAATCCACTCGAGCTATTTAAGACGCACAGCTCTCCGGACGCGCCTCCTTTGGTGCAGCTCAACCTGGGTCTCTCACCGGTTTATCTGGTAACCGACGCAGCGCTCGCCAAGAGTATTCTCAAGGCTGACGAATCGGCGATCGATAAAGGGCGTTTGGTCCATAAGCTTCGGACAGTAATCGGCGCGAGCTCACTCACATTGAGCGGCCCAGAGCACCAGCGACGGCGGGGAGTTATTCATCAGCATCTGGCGCGCGGCATCATGAACGACTTCGTGCCGCAAATCGCTGGCCTAATACGCAGGCACGCTTCGCTGTTGGTCCGTGAGCCGTCATTCGACGCTCATGACGTCACAGCGCCACTCGCTCTTCGGATCATAGTCGCGCTCCTATTCGGCAATGGCGCGCTAACAGCGGCCGATGAATCCGCATTGATGGAAGCCGTGCATATAGCGGAAGAAGAAATGGCGGATAGCCTTTTTCGCGTGTTGCCGCGAACACCGTGGCGCAGCTTCATCAAGCGGCGCGAATTAGGCCAAAGCCGTGCGATCATGGGGGCGGTCGTCGACCGACTTCGCAATCGCGCGAGTTCAGCGACGTTGTTGCAAGCGCTGGAAAGTCTCAATTTATCAGCCGGCGACATGCGAGACGAAATCTTGTTGCTATTGCTAGCCGGTCATCACACGACCGGAAACGCCGCTGCTTGGTTGCTTTATTATCTCGCGACCGTGCCAGGGCTTGCTACCCGACTCGCCGAAGAATCGGAAGCCGTCATGGGCGATTCCGGAGAGATCGATCCGTTGAAACTGCCGAAGGCTGATCTCAGCCTTCGCGTGGCGCGCGAGGTTCTTAGGCTCTATCCGCCGTTCTATTGGCTATCGCGAGAAGTTCGTGCGCCGCAGGAGCTTGGTGGAATTCAACTCAATCGCGGAACTTCACTTATCATCAGTTCATGGCAAATGCAGCGTAACGAACGCTACTGGACTGATCCCGACAGCTTCCGACTGGACCGCTCATACAACACGCCAGCTTTCATGCCTTTTGGCCTTGGTCCGCGCGCGTGCGTCGGTATTGGCCTCGGTTTGCTCGAACTCCAATTGCTGGCGCTGGAGCTCTCCTCTTCCTGTGAGCTCGAGATCTTATCCGGTGTTCCTGCGGGCAAGCCAACGCCTCAGGTCACGTTGTTGCCACCTCGCATCAAGCTGCGATTGCGACCCCTGACTCAGAGAAGGAAATGGCAGCGTGTTGCGTAATATCGAAGTCGCTACGCGATCGCGTGATCAGCGCCGCAAATATTCTTCGAGTAGCTCGAGTATTTCGAGGCGCTGCGCGGGTGACAGCTTGTTGAACATCTTCAGTAACCGCCAGTTCTCGATAGCCTCGCGGGAGATCGTCCGTCCTTCCTTGATCCGAAGTAATTCAGCAAGACGAGATTCTGTCATCGCACGCTCTTTGACGCGGCACTCATGATGGAACGACAGACAAAAATTAGGCAGCTCCGCGACGCCATTGACGAAGCTGTCTCCTACGCAGACGAGGCGGGCCTAACGTTCGTCGTCCTTATTCTGGATATAGCACGCCTCGAAGTTGAGCAATCAACGGATTACAACGGAGACAGTATGCCAACTACTCGGCCTTTCGGCAAGCCGCCCTAAATACCTCAGGTACCGTAAGACGGGCGCTATTTCCCCAGAGATTGCGGACCGAAATTGATCATGGCTTCGCGCCAGTTATTGCGAGACCTAATCTCGACTCGCGATGAAACCATCGATGTGGTCGCTAAATCACCTCCAAAGGTCAGTACTTGCATGAAATCTTTTTCCGACAGAATTGCACTGTTCATCGATGGCGCCAATCTCTACGCGACTGCCAAGACGCTCGGCTTCGACATCGACTACAAGCGCCTTCTCAAAGAATTCCAAAGTCGGGGCACGCTGGTCCGGGCATTCTATTACACGGCCATCATCGAGGACCAGGAATACTCATCGATTCGGCCGTTGGTCGATTGGCTCGACTACAACGGCTACACCGTCGTCACCAAGGCGACGAAGGAATTCATCGATGCCAGCGGCCGCCGCAAGGTGAAGGGCAACATGGATATCGAGCTTGCCGTCGACGCGATGGAGCTTGCCGAGCATGTCGACCAGATCGTGATTTTCTCCGGTGACGGCGACTTCCGTTCGCTGGTCGAGGCCGTGCAGCGGCGGGGCGTGCGGGTGACCGTGATTTCGACGATTTCGAGCCAGCCGCCGATGATCGCCGACGAATTACGCCGCCAGGCTGACGTGTTCACCGACCTCGTCGAGCTGCAATCCAAGCTCGGACGCGACCCTTCGGAACGTCCCACGCCGCGCGAGCCGCGTCACCACTCTCCTCCAATCCTGCAGCGCTCGACCGTCACAGCGCCGAGGAGAAGTGCCGGCGATTTCGAAGGTTGATAGAGAGTCTGCGGTGCTTAGAGCCGGAAAAGCAAAGTGGTTCAGCCTGAATGTCGGCTCTGCGGCTCTTACCGCAAAAGCGGTCATGATCATCGGAGAGTTTCAGGCGACGACGATGGATTATCCCGTCCTTCCGAAATCAGTCCGTGCCCATCCCTGCGCACTGCGTGTTTGCAGTTATTGATACGGCCTCAAAGACAGGGACCGAACACAACACGATTGCTGTCACCTTCTTTGCGCTCGGACGCCACGGCTCAGCCTACCCGCTTATGATTCTTGATTGGGACATTGTGCAGATCGAGGCAGCGTTGCTGGAAGCATGGCTACTGGTCGTGTTCAGGCGGCTGGAGGAACTCGCGCAGCAATGCCAGGCGCGTGGGGGTTCGCTGGGAGCGATGATCGAGGAAAAAAACTCTGGTACAATCCTGTTGCAACAAGCCCTCCGTCGGGGAATGCCGGCGACCGCTATAGACTCTAAGCTGACGGCGATGGGGAAAGATGAGCGAGCACTTAGCGTGTCCGGATATGTTTTCCGGGGCGAGGTAAAGTACACTGACTATGCCTATGCCAAGGTCAGTCCCTATAAGCGAAGGACGAAAAACCACTTGGTCGACCAGATTGAGAGCTTTCGGATGGGGGATAAAGATAGCAGGCGGGACGACGACCTCTTGGATACATTTTGCTATGGGATCGCGGTTTCGCTTGGCAATCGCGACGGTTTTTGAGCAACTGCTTCACCCCGAGGTGCCGTTGTCTAGACCAGAGCTTACCTACTTTAGATGAAGTTTGCAGCGACGAAATCGCAACTCGGCGGTGTTCAGCTTCGGAGTTGCCCAACGCACCACAATAACCGTATTGGTCAGGGCGATCTGGCCAGCGAAGCGCGCTGGCTCGCTACCGCGCTTGCCGCTACGGGTGCAGCTGCATTCCCCCAATTGTTCCGGATGCAGGTCAGAACAGCCGCCACCTGCGCGTCCTCAAGCCGCCAATCGAAAGCGGGCAACCGCCGCGTTCGGAAATGTAGGAAACCGGCAGTTCCGGTATCCCCCGCCGCCGCTCCAACACAGCCGCGCCGTGGCGCACAGGCGGCGTGCGTTCGAGATTTTGGGCGACGTGGACACAGAGAGCGGCCAAGGCCATTTGCGCGATGCAGGGCCAAGCGCTCAAACAGTGTTTCGCACACTCTTATTTTGCTTCGCTGCGCGACAGCTTTCTGGAACGTGCCATCGCTCGATCTCAACGCCAGAAGAGGACGAGCGCGAACAGCACAATCGTCAGTGCCCCGAAGGAAATGATCATCATCTGAAACCAACGATCCTGCTCCATGCGCGCATGATACCGACGGCCGTTCAACTTCTGGCTTGATCATTTGGACTGCTGCCATTCCGATCACGGCACCGTATTTCCACGGAATTTGTGACACTCGGTGCATAGCTTCGAGCTGCTCATCGGTCATGGATCGCACCTTGGCCGTTGTCGAACATCTTACACTGAGGGATATCAAGCCATCATTCAAAGACGACACCAACATCGTCCCGATATCTCCATGCAAGTCGGCATTTTCCAACGGTGAGAAAGCCGTCGAAAGTGATTAAAAGTGTATCGGAATGAGGCCGATTCCATCTGAATGCACCGCGGCGCTGGTTCGGCTCACGTCGTAAGCCACGATGCGCAATTCTGGGCCGCCTTCAAAGAACAGCACACCTTGCATGTAATGCTTGATCATGGCAATCCAATCCTCGGTACGTCGGCCGCGCTGGATTCTGTGCTTTGAGGAGGCACCTAAGCGCCGAGTATATCGCCGCGTAATTGTCCCAAAAGCCAATCATCGCGTTTACCTTTAAATGGCCAGTTTTAATAAAACGGTCATCGCTTCGGCGCGGATCAAGGTCGGAGCGCCGCGTCCGCGAGTGCAATAGTTTTGGTCAAACGAGTGATCAGTGTGTGCGTTAAAGAGCGCGGCGAGGATTGGCGCTGCTAGCGGCGCCTTGTCGGCATCGACAAGGCGGCGCGCAAGTTGGCCGACCCGGCCGCCCGCTAAAGCCTTGGAATGGTTGGCCGGGTTGGAGATCGGCAGCACGAAACTCGCCGCACACTATGCGTTCGCCGTGCTCTTTTTCACCTCGATGGCCATACTGATGGTGACCGGCGTTAGTACAGCCATTTCGGACGTCAGCCAGTTGCTTCTAGCACGCGGCCTCGACACGATGACTGGCTGCGGAGTCGGACTGGCCATCTTGCTCGCTCGACGCTGGATTGATCCAGATCAAGCTCTGCGACGGTTTGCGAATAACACTGACCGCGCTGTGGCCCACGATGAGAAGCCACCATGAGCCCGATTGTAACTTCAAGGTCTCTGGCAAGAAGTATCGATGGCGTTGACCGCAACAGCGGTTCTACCTTCGTTAGAGCGCAACTAACGAGAAGATTGTTGCCAGTCGATGTGCTGAGCAGCCTTAGTGAAAACATATCTGCCTTCCAAAGCGACGAAGTTTCTTTATATGAGCACGCCGCGCGTCTCTATTCCGAGACAGCCAGGAAGATTACCAACCAGAAAACGAATACATTTGTTGTGATCGCTTCATGCTGCGTAACCTCAATACCCGCAATGATACGGACGTTGTTTTGAACTGCCCAGTCTTGCGCCATTGCAGGCCTTGCAGGTCTTCTCGATTGGGCGGGGTCGAGGCCATCTCATTTCGACAGCCCTATCAAGCGCTACCGAGCTGTGCCAATGGCGTGACGAATGCCGGGCTTGGGATCTGACAGAAAGCCCCGACCTGAGGCTCAGTCAGATTTCCTTACGCGCAGCGGCTGCGCCTACGCGCGCGCGAGGCAGCCCCGCAGTACACGCGCGTGAGGGTCCTTGGTTCAAACAAACGTTGATTCTTCTGTCGCCGGGATAAAGCGCAAGGGGCAACGAGTTCTGCACCAGTTCTAGTAGTTGCAGGCTGGATAGGGGTAGTATCCGCAGCGGGCAGCGCCGTATGCGCCGTAAGCAGCAGCACCGACCGCGGCAGCTCCGACGCCTACGGCCACCCCACGGCGTACGGCTGCACCACGGTAAACGCCACCACGGTAAACGCCAGCGCGGTGGACGCCACCGTGATAAACGCCAGCACGACCAACACCAGCACGACCGCCACCGCGGTACGCAAAGGCGTCAGTTGAAATCGTCGCAATGCATCCAATGCCAATGATGACGGATGCAACAACCGAGGTAATGGTCCGACGTGACATGACTGATCTCCTTTCGGGTGATCAAATGAGAGAGGCGGGAGTAGAAGACTCTCGGTCACCGATGGATGCCGTCAAGACATTATGCCGCAGCACAACTCGAGCTTAATGATCAAAATTGCTCATTCATGCACATTTATCGCAACGGGATTTTGCCATCAGATTTAGACTGTAATCAGCCATTAAGATTTGCCCCTCCGCGCAGATGGCTGATAGTGGTCCTTGGCGACACAGATACTCTCGATACGTTTCCTGCCGGTCCGCGTCCCCGAGGGTTATCTTAAGCCGCGCGGCTTATTAGCAAGTAACGCCAGCGGCGCAGCGCCGTGCAGATCGGCGCGCCACACCTGCGACGCTGCCGGGCGTCCCGGGCCGCCCGACTCGCGCATCCGCCGTATCCAGCGCGACTGAAACGACAGTCGCTTGCGAGAAATGCAGAGACAAAGGGACAGCGCAAAGCATCATGCTGCCAATGAACGTTGCTCCGATGATTGCTAGCCTTTTCATGAGATTCCTCTCCTCCGTTACCTGCTTGTCTACCATTTTGAAAACGACATGCCTTCGCTGGCCGAGCGTGTTGCGATGATCAATGGCTCTCACGACACGACATGGAACACTTGACAGGTGCGCGACCATCCCAAGCACCGACAGTTTGAAACATCAGCGCTAGCAAGTCACTCCGACCGCACACCTGCGGACGGCTCGGCGGGTCTGGCGGATGGTGGTTCTGGCCACGCACACACCGTTAACTCGTGTCCTACCAACGCCGCAGGCGGCAGCGATTTGCATGATCATACCGTCCGGCTGAGGAATCGGCGCAGGCGTCATAGCTTGTGCCGATATTGCAACCGATAAGGTGAAGCCAGCAACAGTAATCAGCCTGATCATTATTCTGCTCCTCTCTAAACCGTCTAATCACTCCGACCTCTTACGGCACGGGGATGGTCCGACTCTCGTGTTCAAGCGGTCCGTACAGAGTTACGGCGCTGGTCGCTCGAAGGCTTGACATAGATCAAGGTCCGTACGAGGACCGAGCCGAAACCTTCTCGAAAACTAGGGACACAGACCATGACACGCCCAGCCGTCGATCGGTGTTTGCCCCAAGGTCGCGCTTGCGCGAGAACCGATCAGGTGCTGGTACGCTTCCCTCTTCACCCCCTGACCTGACAGCGGACATTCCGATTCGTCGGTTCAGGATCAATCGCGTCACTTTCACCCAGCGTTGATCATTTCCAATCTGCTCCGATGAAACGGAGATCGACAGACCACACCGGCATGTCTCAGAATGGGATGGACCGGCCGTGCTCCCGCCCCGAACCGCTCAGAGAATGACGGAGGCTTAGAAGCACGAGGAGCACATCGCTATGTCCCATAAGACAGCCGTTATAGTCGCACACACCATTGGCATCGATACGGGCAAGAACACCCTCCATTTGATCGGCCTCGACGACAAGGGGGCAATCGTTTTGCGGGAGAAGATCGCTCGCGGCCGGATCGCAGCCCGGCTCGCCAATGTGCCGCGGTGCCTGATCGGACTCGAAGCCGGCATGGCGACGCACTATGTGGCTCGCGAGCTAAGTGCGCTCGGCCATGACATAAAGCAGGTACCGCCCGTTTATGCCAAACCGTTCCGGCAAGGCCACAAGAACGACTTTCGGGATGCCTACGCAGTCGCCGAAGCCGTACAGCGTCCCTCGACACGTTGTGTTCCAGTAAAAACCGACAATCAATTGGATCTCCAGGCGCTCCATCGCGTTCGGTCTCGCCTCGTCAGCGATCGTACGGCTGTGATCAACCAAATTCGCAGTTTTCTTGAGCGCGGCATATTTGTGCGGCAAGGACTTCGCTTCCTGCGACATCAACTTCCAGACATTCTGGCTACACGTACCGACGTCTTGTCACCCCGGCGGACTTGTCCGTCCCGGCTAACGTTGATCCGCTGCCCTTACCAGAAATTACCGCCGAACCAGCCGAATTGCGGCTGGCGTACCATCGCGAATCTAGGCGCTGGTGCGCGCTTCCTGGCGAGCTTACTCTGGTGTACCGGCTTCGGTTCTCGCACTTTCGCGTTGGACCGCTGCGATTGGTCGGCAGACAACTTTTGCATCGCCAAAGCCTCTCGTACTCTTGTATTGGCCGGCGCGACGCCAACCATCTCCGGCGCGGGCACTTCCGCACTTGCGGTCGAAGTCGCAACGATTGTCGGGAGGCTGGTATCGTAGACGACGCGCTCCGGCCATTTCCGATCGGAATGTATGCGAATGAGAGGCAAATTGGCTGGCGCCTTCTCAACGACTGGAGGTTTTGGAAACCACGAATCCAGGATGAACAACACTGCAAGCAGCACGCCGCCAACACAGAAAAAATATTGTCGCAGGGGCATTCGCTACTCCATGCCACCCTTGGCCATCGGCCTTGTTGCGCGCCAGACGCTAGGCCTTCGCTGCCAGTGCTTCTGTGCCCTGCTCCATGTCAGGCCCGGCTAGCTCGGCCCGCTCTTCGCGGATCCATGCCCTCGCCAGTTCCCATGTCACCGCGAGGACGATGGGCCCGACAAACAGGCCAAGGATTCCATGTGCCAGCATGCCACCCAGAACACCGATGAAGATTACAAGCGTAGGCGTGCTCAGCCCGCGCCCCATCAGTATCGGCTTCACGACATTGTCGGCGAACCCCACGATCAAAAGGTAGATTATCAACGGCAGCGCCGCCGCGAAATCCTTGGTCGCCCAAATCCATATCATAACGGGAATAAGAACGACCGCCGACCCGATTTGCAGGACTGCAAGAATCAATACCGCGAAAGCCAGCAAGCCCGCGTGAGGCACCCCCGCAAGCTTTAATCCGATTCCCGCCAGCATCGCTTGAAGGACGGCTACGCCGATTACTCCGTTAGCCACGGTGCGTATCGTCAGCCCGGCCAGCGCGACGAAATCCTGACTTCGCTGTGTGACGAGCCGCGTCTGAATCATTTTTGTTGTCGTGACGAGCCGCGGACCGTAGTGGAACAGGAAGCCGGAGAGTGCGACTGCCGCAACAAATTTGAGCGCTCCCAAACCCGCGCTGCCCGCAAAGGCGAGTACCAGACTTGCCAATGGCTTCAAATGCGGAGCGAGCTCGCGCAGCGCAGCTCTTAGATTTGTCGAAGCATAGTCCCAAAGGGTGTAAATCTGCCCGCCGACGATCGGCCAGCCCTTGACGCCTTCGGGAGGTGCCGGGATCGTCAGAGTGCCGGCGCTAAGATGGCCCGCAATGCTTTGCAAGCCATCGACCAGGCCAGAGCCAAGCCATGTAACCGGTCCGACAATGATCGCGAGAGTGACGCCTGTGGTGGTGGCGGCTGCCAGCTTCGGCCGATTGCCGAGATGCAGCGATAGCCAGTCGTAAGGCGGGTATAGGGAAACCGCTAGAACCATACTCCAGATGAGAATCGGAATGAATGGACGGATCAGAACGAACGACCAATAGGCCAGTAAGGCGATGAGCACCAGGCGGACCGCCAGTTGGATGATTTCGTCGCCGGCGATGCTTTGCCGAAACATCCTCAGAGCCATCGTTGGATACCTCGTTCCAAACGTGCGACCGGACAACACGGTAGAAATTGCCGGTGCCTGCCAGACTATCGGCGCTTACGCAGCGGTCGCTTGATCCAGATCAAGCGGCCGTCCGGTCAAAATCCGCGCGCTGCTTCCCGAAGATCGGGCCGGCATGCTCGCGCCGATCGAGCACACCAGCATGCAATCACTTTCGACGACGCTTTTTCGTGCCAAGAGACGACCCTTTTTCGTGCCAAGAAGTGTATTTCCGAACAGGAAAGCTTTCTTTCTCGATTGCGCGGACCATTGTGGAAGCGCCCGATGGGCAGATATTCGCAGCCAGCGAGCCCGGATCCCGGCGCCGTATTTCAGATTAAACTGCCATCGCTCACTACGCGGCCACTTCCGCTCAGGCGACGCTCGCCTGATCGGACATCCGCCGTGTACGTTGGCAAGTCTGTTTGCGAATAACCTCTGTTAGATTAGGATCATCAGAAATTTGGTCGATTGCGCGCGCCGACGCATCAAAATTCCGGAATCCATCTTCACGCTGTCCTCGCCGTCACGCTTCTCCTTCGAAAGGCGTGACCAATTTTCCGCTTCCGCCATCCAGAAAGCTCGGTTGGCCGGCTCACGCTGTGCCAACAACCGACATAATGCCGCGCGCGAATTAAACTCCGACTGATCAGTCATTTGAGTCCCCTGCCTGGGAGAATTGCTCCCGAAAACCTACGACGGGCACGTGCCCCGGAACTATTGCCCCGATGGTCATTGTCCCAATGGACATGCGTCTTACACGCGGGCCTTTGGCTACGCACACCAAGGCAGGTAATGTCCGCGTCTGGATCTGCGCGTTGATGTTGCTCCTCTCGAGCGGCAGCAAGACGCGCAGCTATTTCGAGCCGCGAACGTGGAGTGCGGCCCCGGATGGTGGGCACGCGTAGCGAATCGGCTTGATGCTTCCATCGATGTCGTCCGGAACGAAGGGCCCAAGATATAGCCGGACAATTGGTCAGAAAATCTGCCCTTTTTAGCTCGTAGTGCTCAGGCTTGACATAGCGCAAGGCTCTCATCGCCACGAAGCCGCACCGTTTGTGCAAGGGGCAGAAAGCATTGGAGAATGGCAATGGACATGAGTTTTAAGAAAATTGCGATAGCGACCACTACCCTCACCTGCGCAACGCTATTCTCGTTCGGCTGGTCCGAGCAGCGCGGCGTCTCGCTATCGATCGAGAGTGCACAGGCGCGTATCGGTCGTCCATTGACGCCCGTGAGCGTTGCGGGTGTCGCGCGTCGAAACTACCGGCGGGCCGCATATGGTTATGGCGCCGGTGTAGTGGGCGCCGGCGTAGCAACCGCCGCGATCGGTGCTGCAGCGGTAGCAGCCACGACCCCCGGAGGCTACTATCGTTCGGGTTACTATCGGAGTGGAGCTTATGCTCCGGCGGCTTACTATGGCCAACCTTCTGGCTATGCAGATTCTTATGCTTATGCGAATACAGGCTCGGGTTGGGCCGGCGGCTACTATGCGTCCAGCCCCTGGGGTTTTCATGAATGTCAGCCCCATCACATCTATGACTGCAGCCCTTATTCAGAGGCTTGGAGTCATTAGGTCGCCATCGGTAGGGCGGCTCTAAAAGAAAGCTGAAAGAGGCGACTTTTAGTCCGCCTCTTTCAGACCTACCACGCTCGTGAAAATTAGCAGAGCGGCGGTTGCGACGAGGCCCGCGGCCCCACAAAAATCTACACTGCGACCCAACGGTTAGGGAGGCAGCAAACGCGATAGACTGGACATGATTGCACCGCGTTGTATTCTGGTTGCATTCCGATTGAGCCTTGACCATGTTAAGGGCGATCACGTTATCGATTTGTGCGGCGCTGCTTCTGCGGGCAGAATGTCATGCAGGAGAACTAGAGAATACAGCGTTCGTCCCCGCGACAGGCACGCCAACGCCGGATTTCGAGGCGCTTCGGATCAAAGGGCTCACGATAGCGCTACCCGGCCCGCAGGATACCATCGACCCTGATTTCGCGGGCATTCGATCAAGTCTTGCAGCCCTCGGGATCGGATACATCGGCTATAGCAACAACAACTTTTTCGACAACATGTTACCCGCAGAGCGGACCACATTCGGCCAGCAGGTCTATAGCGGTCAGAAGCCAACCTTTCTCACGAATAACGTGATGCAGTTCACTTATGACCTCAGCCGATACGGAATACCCGATGGGCAGATCGTGGTTGGCGGCATCTACAATTATGATACGTGGGACCCCGGCGGTCCGAACACATTGGGTCTCGCGACACTTAGTTATTATCAGACCTTCCTGAACAAGCAGGTTGAATTGAAGGTTGGATATCTGAGCAATTACTTTGAGTATTCCGGGCCTTTTCCGGCGGGTAATTTGTCGTCCAGCATCTTTGGACCGAGCGGATCGATTCTGTTCGAAGCTGGCCTTAGCGCTTATGCTTTTACGAAACCGGCGGTCAACATCAAGGTCAATGGTCCTGACGGCCTTTACAACAAATTCGGCGTGCAGGTCGCCAGTAATCCGGATGGTCCCCTCGCTGAGAAGGCTGCCAATCCGGCTGGGCTGGACTGGGCTACGCTGAACAGCGGGGTTCTCATCATCGACGAGTTTGGTTATCGCAAGGAGGCATCGCCCGGCCAGCTTGCGACCTGGGTGCGTGCCGCACCGATCATCAACACCAGCAGATACGTCGATTTTGAATTTGGCGGGCGGAATACCGGGAATTACGCGGGTTACGTTCTGGCGGATCAACAAGTTGTCCAACTGGCGGCGGCGGTAGGTCAGGCTGCAAGAGGATGGTACGCGGGCGTCAGCGCAATGTACGCGCCGCCGGAATTCAATCGCATCAGCCAGTATTACGAGCTACGCCTTTACGGGATAGGTCTTCTGCCGTCCCGGCCGGCGGATATGGTGTCCCTGGTCGTCTCCCGAAACGTCTTCAGCAACTATGTGGTCGATGCCGTCTTGCAGAGTGGCCAACTCGCGCATAGCGGCAATTTTTCGATCACCGCAGCATATAATGCAGCCATTGCGCCTGGCATTCGCGCGGGCATCGGCCTCGGCTACACGAACAATCCCACACCCGTGATCTATACACCGCAGACGGGGAGTGACCTCAATTTGCTGGCTAACGTGGTCATGTACTGGTAGGGCGCAGTAATGGGGCCCGGTGAGGCGACTTCTTTGGATGCTCTAGTCGAATGTCGGGAAATCCTGAGCCGACGGATCGCGCCCCATGGGGGCCGCATAGCCGCACTACGCACCTCACCGCTGAAGCGGCTTGTTTATATGTGGGTCGCCGCCGCCGCCGTCCTGTTGGTCTCAATTGGCGAGAGTGCCGCACAGCCTAAGTCTGGCGAGACTGCCGCTCGGCCGAAACAAATCCTGTTCCTTCACTCGTATGGCCCGAATTTCCAGCAGGCAGCCGCATGGAGCGGAGAGATCCGCAATGAATTGAACCGACGGTCGCCTTGGCCGCTGGACATTCACGAACAATCGCTCGTCACGGCTCGGAATGGCGACGACGCCGCTGAGGCCAAATTTGTTGAGTATCTCAAGGCGCTCTACGCTCAAAGACCGCCCGATTTGATCGTCGCTATCTTTGCGCCCGCGGCTCGCTTCGTCCAGCAACACAGGCCAGACCTGTTTCCGGCAACGCCGATGCTGCTCGCGGTAGTCGAAGAGCGCCGGGTTGAACAATCCGCGTTGTCCGAGCAAGACGCCGTGGTTGGGGTGCGGTTCGACGAAGCCGCTCTTGTCCAAAATATTCTGCGGCTGTTGCCGGAGACGAAGACCATCGCAATGATCATCGGAAACTCCCCCAATGAGCGATTTTGGGCTGCCGAGCAGCAACGGATATTGGGTCGTCTGCTGGAGAACAAGGTTGAGTTGCGCTTTTACAACGAGCGGCCGTTCGGGGAAATCTTGCAGCAGGTTGCGAGTTTGCCGCCCCACAGTGCAATCTTTTTTCTGGTGCTAGCGGTGGACGGCGCAGGTGCCGTCTATGGAGACAAGGAGCCGTTGAAGCGCATCTCTGAGGTCGCCAACGCTCCCATTTTTACGTTCGACCTGTCGCACTTTAACGGTGAGATTGTTGGCGGCCCGATGTTTTCAGCGGACGAGGGCGCCCGACCGATTGCTGCCGTTGCCCTCCGAATGTTGGCAGGAGAGAAGGGAAGTGACATCAAGGTTTCTCCGGTTGGCTTCTCAACACCGAAATACGATTGGCGACAACTTAAGCGCTGGAACATCAGCGAGAGCCGCCTGCCGCCGGGCAGCGAAATCTGGTTTCGGGAGCCAACGGCATGGGAACGGTATTCATGGCAAATCGCGCTGATCGCGGCCGTGATGCTCATGCAAGCTGGGTTTATCACGATCCTGCTGAATGCACATCGTCGGCGTCGTTTGGCCGAAGCGGAGTCCGGGCAGCGGATGGCAGAACTTGTCCATGTTAACCGCTTCTCGACCGCTGGCGAACTGACCGCCTCAATCGCTCATGAAATCAACCAGCCGTTGGGCTCTATTCTGAGCAACGCCGAAACCGCACAGGAAATTCTGAAATCTTCGAGCCCTGACATCGTGGAACTGAACGAGATTGTTGGCGATATTGTACGGGACGACCGACGCGCCGCCGAAGTCATCCGCAGGGTGAGGAGCCTTCTCAGAAAGACACCCTTCGAACTGAAAAGTCTCGACCTCAACGACCTCGCGCGGGAAACCATCGAATTTCTTTCTTCTCTTGCCGTCAGGCGCAAGATCGAACTGGTTGGTGTGAACGCTCCGGACGCGCTTCCGATTCTTGGTGATCGCATCCAACTTCAACAAGTCATTCTAAACCTTGTCGTGAACGGGATCGACGCGATGATGGACACGCCTGCCGAAAACCGCGTCATCAGTATCCGGACTTCGCGCGTCGAAGGCTTTGCCGAACTATCCGTGTCCGATCTCGGGCCGGGCATTCCCGAAGACAAATTAAAGGAGATCTTCGAGCCGTTTTTCACCAGCAAGCCGGAAGGCATGGGGATGGGGCTGTCCATCGCGAGCACCATTATCGCGGCTCACCGTGGGTTGATACAGGCCAAAAATCGCGATCACGGCGGTGCCTCGTTTGAGATTAAACTTCCACTGGTCCGACGGTAAGAGATTCCATCGCGCTATACGAAGCGGAGCGCCTTCCGATGTTGATGCTGTGGACGGCTCCTTCGCCGGCACATCGGTGCCATGGAGGTGGGCGCTGTTAAGGCTCCCGCGATTCAGAGGACATCGATCCAACGAAATGAGCAAGAGGCTCGAAGAAGCCCCTGACGTCGGTCCGGTGCTGGCCACTGCTTTGGTCGCTGCCGTTGCTGATCCGACGTCCTTCAGATCAGGGCGCAACTTCTCGGCCTGGATCGGTATGGTGCCGAAGCAGCACTCCAGTGGAGGCAAGAACAGGCTCAGTAATATAAGCAAGCAAGGTGATCGCTATCTGCGCGGCCTGTTTGTGGCCGGCGCGCTTTCTGTCATCCGTTACGCCAAGATCCATGGCACCAAACATCGGCCCTGGCTCACGGCGTTGCTGGCGCGGCGGCCGACCAAGGTCGCAGCTATCGCGCTTGCCAACAAGATCGCCCGAATGGTCTGGGCCATGATGGCCTGGGGCGAGCGATACGAGGAACCCGTCGCGCTTGCGCGATAAGCAAATCGCGCCGGATGCCCGGCGTGATGTGAAGGTTGGGAGGGCGAACAGCACGTAATGCAGAGCCGGTCGATCCGGCGATCAGGACAACCCACTTGTGCCATCGCATCGTCGAATGCGCGGTTTTGACCGGGACCTGATCCGCGGAGGGCATTATTGCCAGCGGTCATGTGAGCCGCATTGAAAGGCGCCGAACACATGGCTGCACCGACCAATGCTGCAAAACGTGAAAAAAGCTCTTGCCAACCCGGAGCCAATGGTATGGACCCCGCCCTCGCGGCGAGGTGGAATCTCGAACGTCAGCTGCAGCCAAGGAGGAGTGTCATGCAGGTCGTTCGTATAGGTTTGCGGTTCATGGCGTCGATGCACGCGGGAAGATCGTCCTGCGGAAGACTCTGCGGCGGGATTTCGTATCGCGCTTCTTCGCCAATTTGCCGCCGTGCATGGTGGGCATGGAGGCCTCTAACGGAGCACATTGCTGGGCCCAAGTGCTCACCGATCTAGGTCATCAGGTTCGGCTAATCAGCCCCCAGTTCGTGACGCCGTACGTCAAGTCGAACAAGAATGACCGAAATGATGCAGAAGCCATCTGTGAAGCGATCAGTCGGCCGTCGATGCGGTTTGTTCCGCCGAAGTCGACCGAGCAGCTGGCAGTTCAGGCCGTACATCGGGTTCGCCGTCGCCTAATATCGGATCGGGTTAAGCTGGTGAACCAGGTGCGCGGTCTCCTTGCCGAGCACGGAATCGTCATCCCGCGGGACATCACCCAGTTACGGCGTGGCCTCGCCGAACTCGTCGCACACTGCAATGACGACCTCAGCGAGCTAGTCCGTTCTCTCATGAGGGAGCTGCGGGAGGAATTGGCTGAACTGGATCGGCGAATTGCATCCTACGATCGCCGAATATGCGAAATCTTCCGCAACAGCGAGCCCTGCCAGCGCCTCGGCAAGATCGAGGGAATTGGTCCGATTACGGCGACGGCATTGACCGCAGCTGTCGGTGACAGAACCTGCTTCAAGAACGGTCGTCAGTTCGCGGCTTGGCTTGGCCTGGTACCGAAACAACGATCGAGCGGAGGAAGAGCCCATCTATTTGGCATCAGCAAGCGCGGCGATCGATACCTGCGCACGCTGATGATCCACGGTGCCCGCGCTGCCCTGGCGCGAGCTGGCGGCAAGCAGGATGCAAGAAGCCTTTGGCTCGGAAAACTGCGGCAACGGCGACATGCAAATGTTGCGGCGGTGGCACTTGCTAACAAGAACGCGAGAATCGTCTGGGCGATGCTCGCGGGCAATACCGCTTATGAACCGGAACGGTCGATGAAAGCGGCGGCTTGACGGTTCGGTAAAGGAGAAGGAGGTCCCACCTCGGCAATTGCAGCAAAAGGCAAGAGATGGTGAGACGGTCACCCCCCGGGCGAAAACCCATCGAGGCTCGCGGCGAAGACGTTGTCCAGCCGCATCAAGAAGCCGGATATACGTCAGCAGTTGTGACCATCGATACTAACTCAGCCGATCTGTTGCAATCGGGCGGGTCCATATACGTCCACACATGGCACAAACCGCACATTGCATTGGTTCCATGGTTAGATACCTTCTCCAATGCGAGACGATCTTGCGTATCGTATCTTGGTAGTTGTGCTAGGCCCGATACCGGTCGCAATCGCGCTCGTAGCTCTTTTATGGTTCGTGAAGGCCGCTTCAGAAAGCTGTACTGAGAGGCTAAAAGCGGTTTCGGACGATCAGCTTCGATAGTTCCGGTCACGACGACGTCCCCCTACTGCCCCACCCAGTCGTGACTCGGTTTATTTCAGTGAACCGGAGGCCGCCCCACTCCCCCCAGAGGCGGCCTCTTTCATTGGGTACTGGCCCCCTTTCCATCGCTCTTTATAATGAGTAGTCCCTTTACGTTCGGGCCATTGGCCAAACGCATGACTGACCTTTTCAAAACCTGTCATGCTTCGTTTCTTCGAAACGAGATGGAGCGCATTAATGGCCGCTCAGCACCAATGTCTTGACTGGTAGCAGCAGTGCCTGGATTCGCAGCAGTAAGGCATGCACGAGGCCGGTGGCATCGATCGCGTGCAGAGCAAAGCCTTTGAACGCGCCGGTCTCCTTTGACGCGATGACCTCGTGGTTGCTGGTGTAGGCGTTGACGATGCAGCTGCTGCCAGCCGTAACATCGGCCAAGCCGTCCTTCTCAAGGGGCTCCAAGAATACCAGAATCGTTCCGGGCTTGGCGGCGCTGGCATCGATGAGCTGCTCACCGCCACGGAACTGCCCGGCCGCGATGTAATCCTGCACGCTCGTGATGACCATCGGGATAATGGTCCAGGGCAGCGACGTGCACGCGGCTTCCGCGATCATTCCGGGCTTCAACACCTGCGCTTCAATCTGTCCGAAACCGGCCTGCAGCCCACGCTGGCCTGCACCCTCAGGAATCAAAATGCCGGCCGGCCTCATTAATGGGTTTACGACATCGCCGGGCCGCAGCAAAAACTGCTCGACCCGTCCGTCGACACCGGCACGAACGATCGTCTTGTCCAACTCGACCTCGGCTTGATCGAGCACGGCTTGCGCGCTTGCCTTGGCTGCCGGAAGGACCGTCGACATCTGGATCTCGGTAGATTGCTTTGCCGCACTCGCTGCACCGACCGCAGCCTGCCGGCCATCAGCGAGCACCTGCAGTTTCTCGATCTCGCGCTGCGGTACGATACCGGGGCTGCGCCGCTGCAATTCGCTCTTCACGTCGAGCTCAGCCTTGGCCTGCTTGTAGTCGCTTTGAGCCTGCTGAAGCTGGGCTTCTGCTTTGGCCACATCGACCTTTGCTGCGACGAGCTGAACATTGACTTCCGCAATCTTCTTTTTGGCGGTTTCGGTCGCGGCGCGCTGCTTCGAGCTGTCGAGCGTGAACAGCACTGTACCCTTCTTGACCGGCGCGCTAAAGTCGACAAACACCTCGGCAACACGCCCTATGGTTTCCGGCGCGATCGGCACCGTCCTGAAGAACAGCGCAGCCGAACTGGTGGACGGGTGATAGTAGAAGATCATGGTGATGAGGAGCACCGTGAGCATCACGCATCCGGTAATTCCCCATCGAAGCTCGTACCACATCGAGAACAACGTGATCTCTCTGCCGATCCGCTTGCCTTGCCTATAGCGGCGATAAAGATAATCCGGGACCAGGGTAAATAAGGAGCAGAGCATAAGCTCAAACATGGCCGTGGCCCTCCTTCGCTGGCGCACTCGCGGACCTTGAGACAGCGAGCGAGGCGCGTTCCACCGCTCGGGTTGCTTGAACCTCCGCTGTTTCATCTGCAGGCGACTCGGTCGGAGGACTTTCGTTATCTGCTATCCTCTCGACCGATCCCGCGATGCTCGAAAGTGGGGTGGTGAAATCGGGCAGATCGACCAGGGCGAGCAATAGCCCGGCGATCCGGAAGATGTGGATATGGGTGAAGAGCGAGAGCAGCCCGAGCACGGCTACGATCTCGAATTGTAGTTTTTGTCCCTTGTGGGCCATCCGCTCCGGAAGGGAGTGCAGGCGCAAGTAGACGTTGCCAACACCGAGTATCGCCAAGATCAGAAAGACGCCCATCACGATCATCAGGACATCCGTCTCGCCGGGCTTGACGACATAGAACGGCAGATGATGCGGCATCATTGGATGAAGCTGGTCGGTCACTGCATCTCTCGACTGCCCCGTTGCGCGGGACGGTGCGGCCTAGCGTCAGACGAGGTTTGATCTGGATCAAAGGATGGTGTCTTCGCGCGGCCGTAGCTTTAGAGGGCAGGAATGGTGAATTGCCCGAAGTTCAGGAACTGCCATGCCCAACAAAATCGATGAACTGCTGCCGACCGCAAAGGAAATCCAGAAGAAAGCCGCCGTCAAGGAGGCGGAAACGGCCGAGGAGCAGCGACGTTGTCCCGAAGTTCGTCTCTCTAGACGATCCGGCCCTAACACCGAACAGAGCTTGATCTATCTCAAACCACAACCGGACGATTGCTTCGATGGATTACCGAAGGAAATTGTTGGAAGGAGCGACTCGCGCCCGGCGTCGCAAGTCTAGCGCGGCTTTATGGTTGAGCTTGTGCAACCGTCGAAGAGGATTGTATGAACCGTCGCCACGCATTGAAAGCCTTGACCGGGCTCGCACTGTGCCCGCTCTGCACGTCCACCGGCTTCGCCGTCGAGGCGACGCATTGGACCTATCGAGGCACTGCTGGCCCCGATAAGTGGGGCGATGTCGATGCCGAGAGCAAAGTCTGCTCAGTTGGTAGCCAGCAATCGCCCATCGACATTCTCGGGTCGATTAGAGCGCAACTGCCGCCGCTCAGGATTTCCTGGGGCAAGAACGCTGACACCATTGTCAACAACGGTCACACAATCCAACTCAATGCGGGCCAGGGGAACACGCTCAGTTTTGGCAGCGGGCCTTACCGGCTGTTGCAGTTTCACTTCCATCATCCGAGCGAGCACCTCATCGGCGGCAAGCGCTTTGCCATGGAAGCGCATTTTGTTCATGCTCATGCTTCGGGCGCGCTCGCCGTGGTCGCTGCGCTGATGGTCGCAGGAAAGCCCAACCCGGTGTTCAGTAGGATCATCTCAACCATGCCAACCCATGAAGGTGAGACCGTCAAAGCCGACTCGGCTATCAACCCGAACGGCCTCTTGGCTCGGGGGCGGCACGCCTACTATCGCTATCCTGGCTCGCTGACGACACCGCCCTGCTCCGAAACCGTCGAATGGCTGCTGCTTACTAACCCCATACAGGTCGCCGACGCGGACATCACCGCTTTCGCCAACGTCTATGAGATGAACGCGCGGCCGGCGCAGAAGGTGAACCGCCGTGCCGTGCTGCGTTCTGAATGAGCAAACAGGAATACTACGAGGGACGTAAGATCCATCAATGTCGATGCACGGACCATATTGATCTTTGGTTTCCAGCACGCGCCATGAGGGGTCAAACGATGGTATGCAGCCTATCTATCCAGCCTCATTTTTGCATGCAGAGCGGCCTAAGCGTCTCGTCAAGGCCACGGGCCTTGGCGTACTCGATCAGTGCCTGCCGGGCTGCTTCGCAACGCTCTTCGCTCGTAAACTCCTGTGTCGATATCACGGCACCATTGACAGCCCCAAGCCAGCTCATGACGATTAGAACATGGGTCACAATATCCTCCATCACCGTCTTGTTTCGCGGTGCGCTTCGGCTGCTGCAAACAACCTCTTGCTTCGCTTGGCGTAGCCTCGATGACCTAGGGCAGGCCGTATCCGCCCCGATGACCCAGATCAGCGGGACCGCGCCGATGAAGGCGGCGCCTGAACACGTTGCGCCAAATGAGCAGCTGCCAATTGATCTGCATCAACGCGAAGCACTGAAAAGCCGGGTGCCGGCGGGCCGGTCCTGCAGACCCGTGCTGACGAGGTGATCGAACAGACGTTGCTTGCTGCGGTAGTTGCATGAGTCTGTTCCGGGCACGAAATGTTATGCCGGTGCCATCAGCACAAGTCCGCTATGCAGAGGATAGTGTTGCAAAAGTCGTTTAGCAGTAGATACAAAATTTCTGAGAGCCGCTGGCAATGATCTGAGGGGCCTCATCCCCTTGCGCCAAATTCGTCGGCGACTTCGGTAGCGCGACTGAGACTATGCGAATCGTCGACCTCGTTGCGTTTCAGGTTTTCGCCAAAAATTTGGACCGCTGCAACTTCCGACTTTTGCAACGCAATCCAGAGATGAACGGACCTAGCTCTATTGCGGTCCGAGGGCAGAGTTTGACCCAACGCGGAAATTTTCTGAGGGGAAGGCGAAAAATGCGTGTTGAGCCAGATCAACGCCGGTCCGCAACGGAGTGGGATTTTCCGCCATCGCACCCAATATCGAGGCGGCAGCCGCGATGCAAGCCCTGCTCACGGAAATCCGGCAAACCCCTTTGCTCTGGATGCTGGTCTTCGTACCTACCGTACTGGTAGCTGAAGCGGCGGCGCCGCATTCTCCTACCTTGTTGTTTATGCTGGCCGATGCTCGCCATCGTGCCGCTGGCCGCCCTGCTGAGCCACGCGACCGAAGCGGTCGCCGCCAAGACCGGCGATGCCGTCGGCGGATTGCTCAATGCCACGCTTGGCAATCTTACGGAACGATCATCGCCATCACAGCGCTGCGCGCCGGCCAGTACATGCTGGTGAAGGCGTCGATCGGGGGCGCAATTGTCACTAACGCCCTTTTCATGCTCGGCGCATGCCTGCTGATCGGCGGATTGCGCTACCACGTCCAGGAGTTTAACCGGTCCGGCGGCCGGCTCTATTCCGGGTTGTTGCTGATGGCGACCGTCGCGCTGCTCGCCTCGTCTCCGATCTGGGACTTTGCCAACCGGCAGACAGTGCAGGACGCCGGAGGTCTAACGTTCTAACTCGCTCACGTCCTTCGCCCACTCTATTGTAGGCCGGGATCAGAATGCATGGCGGCGGTCGCCGGAGCATCTGGAAGCCGTATCGCCAGCCGGCTGCCGAAGCCTGCTGACCTGCCGCACTGAGAACCTGGCGACTCTTCATCTAGCGTTCACGGCTCTCCGGGACATGCGCGGCCGACGTCGTGCAGGACCTTTGTCCGGCGCGGGCTATTGCTTCGGTCTCAACGTTAACGCCGGTATTGCAAACTGAGCTGGCCTCCTGGCTGCGGGCCACGTTCGCAGCGTTATAGATGTCCCGGAAGGGATTGGTTCGGTGCACGCTCAGCCCGGCCAGATCGCGATTGTCCAGATAGGTCATCTTGGCCGGAGGCGTCGCGACGATTTTGCCAATGATAGAATGCGGCACTCCGAGTCCGGCTAGAAGCCGCGACATCTGGACGGTGGTGCGGATGCTGTCTCCGTCTTCCTTCCCCCGATCGTTGGAAACGGAATGCACTCCTATTCTGCAACGACGACCGATGTACCGTTCCTTCGCGGCCAGGAAGATGAGGGCGCACGCCGAGTCGCACTCTTTGGACGCGTACACGACGAGGCCCTTGTCTCGAACGACCCGCGCGATGTCGAGACCCTCTTCGAGGGAACCGCCGTCAGACCTGATCTCCAGGCCCACAACTGCTCCGTTTTGCAGGATCGATTTCAATCTGCCGTAGTCTCCGGCCTTTATGTCACCGCGTAGTCTGAGAACGCCCCCTGAGTCGGTCCCCACGCGCTTTATCTGAACGGCGCTGGCCGGCTTGACAAGCGCGACCAGCACTAGAGGCACGGCCAGCTTGAGTACCATTGTAGACTTGAGGAGCATGGCGGGAGACAAATGTTACGGGCGCATTTGGTTGTTCCCATAGCAAACATCGGCGCGTAGGGTGCATTGATCTAAGTCAATTGACTCAAGCGCCAATTATTCATTCTGAGCCACACACCGAAGGATGGGCCGAACGCAGGCGTCGCAATATTCACCGCCCTCACCTCTTTGCTAACAGATCGCACCGGCCGCTCTTTCGCGTCGGGCTGAACTATAAATTCCAATGACCTCCGCTTCTGAGGTGAAGCGGACCTGGCCCGCAGGCTTCAGGCGATCCGTGGGAAGGAAACGATCGATTAGCAAAGATAATTCGCACACCATCCAATCAGCGCGGCAACGGTTGGTACTTTGTCGTCTGATGATCGACATCATGAGGAGTTTGCACGGATCCTACGCCCCAGCAGCTGAGCCGTTCGGTAGCCGATTGGAGACGTTTTTTATAGGGTTATGCGTAGCTCTTGGGCAATTCGAGGAAAAACCATTTTCGGTCGCAAAGATTGCGGCCTACATGCGCGTGCCACGCACGACTGTGATACGCAGGTTGGGTCGGTTGCAAAGCTGGGGTCTCATCCATCGTCAGGGACATCGCTATTACATGGAGCAGAGCGCGCTCAATTCTTTGCTTGGGATGCGCAGTTATCAGCACATACGCCGGCTGCTTGACAAATCTGCTGAGGAGCTGTCCGTTTTGGACACTTTGCCGGATTGACGATTGTGTGGGGTTGATCGAACATCGGTGACAAGGGCTTGTTGAGCGTTTTAGCGCCGAAGCTCGATTTTCCCTGATTTAAACCCCTTTGCACATCGGTGGCCGTACTTGCCTCCGCCTGCTCATTGTGGAGTGCTATCAATGCACACGGCCAATCTTGTCCTTGTCGTCGATGACGACCCCGCAATGCTGCGAAGCATAGCGCGACTGCTGCGGCAGTTCGGTTACGAGAGCTTGTTGTTTGGCTCGGCGGAAGCCTTCGCAAATCACGGGCAGTTCGACGGGGTGGTTTGCGTCCTTCTCGATATCGACCTAGGCGATGGGTCAGGCATCGAATTGAAGCACCGTCTTAACGCGGCGAACGTATCTGTGCCGGTCATCTACATCACAGGAAATGAAGACCCCGTCGTTCGCGAGGCTGCGCTGCAATCTGGGTGCCTAGCCTACCTCACAAAGCCATTGTCGGCGGAGTCGCTGATTGAGCCGCTGGATAGAGCGGTGTCAGGGTCCGTTTAGGACATCGGCCAGAGGTACTGACCTATTTCGTCAGTCGCCTGGTTTTAACCGACGCCGTGGCCTATTTTTAGTTGTGTCCGATACTTGACCTAAGCTATCTTGGTTCCATCATCGGCCCGCTCATGCTCCCGTCTGGTACAGTTGGCGTGCGACATGAACAAACACGATCCTAATTTTGATCGCGTGTCTCGTTCCGGCCAGCGCTTGGGATTTGTGCACATAGTCGATGATGATGCCGCCTTCCTGAAAGCCATAGAACGCCGTTTAAGTCACGCCGGCTACACGGTTGCGGCGTACAATTCGGCTCACCAGTTGCTGGATAACCTGCCCAGCGAAAGTGTCTCAAGCTGCGTTCTTCTCGACGTGCGGATGCCGGGACTCAGCGGTCCGGGACTGCAAGAGCGCTTGAGCGGACTCGGATCGACGCTGCCTATTATATTCCTCTCTGGTTACCCCGACATTCCGGTCACTGTACGAGCCATCAAGGCGGGTGCGGTGGATTTTCTGACCAAGCCCTTATCGTCGGATGAACTGCTTCGCTCTGTTGAGCGCGCGATTGCGCATCACGAAGCGGCACGCGCCTTGAAGAGCGAGCTGGACATAGTTCACGCTCACCTCGCGGCTTTGACGCCACGCGAACAGCAGGTTTTCGAACTCATCATTCGCGGTAACACCAACAAACAGGCCGCCCACGCGCTGGGCTGCACTATGCGTACCATCAAGGCCCATCGTCAGAGGGTGATGGAGAAAATGCAGGTCCAATCCCTCGCGCAACTTGTGTCCCTCGCCCAGCGGTCAACATCGCCTGCCAGAATTAACAGAGGACATGACTGGATGTCCGGCTTGAGTCCGTAATCCGCATAAACGCGGACATCGCCGACGCCTATCCCAGCAGGCCGTCGAACTTGCCATCGCTCGGCGGTGACCGGCCAAGGCTCGAACGCATCAGCACCCTTTTGCGCGCGACGCAGGGACCGAATGTTCAACGATGTCCATTTACGACCAGCGGCGTCCATTTGCTGGCTCACGCCAATTTCGGCTGCGATGGCCCGGCTATCGCGCTTAAGAACCTAACAGCGACGCGTCAGCTTGCTGTAGGCGCCAACGTGAAGCGGCCTACTACTCTTTTGCTTTCGTGATGGCCGCAAGGGCCTGTAACTGGTGCGCTAGTGCTGTCCAGCTGTTGGAAATGTTCTTAAGCACGCTAGATGTGCGCCCCGAATTGTTCGGATCGGATGCCAGCTTTTTGTACTCGGCAGCCAACGCGCGGCACTCTTCGATTGACGGACCCGGCCCGGATGTCATTCGTTCTCACCGCCATCTTTCGCAATCTTCTGTTCGCGCTCATGAAGCCGCTCCGCTATCGCCCTTCGCCTTGGTATCAGCACGGCCTCATCCGCAAGGCGTTGCCCAAGGTCAGCGTGATATTGTTGCACGACGTTGAGAACAGCTTCCTGGGCGCGCTTTCGATGGTACTCGGCGAGTAATCGGTGCATAGCTGCGAGCTGCTCATCGGTCATGGATCGCACCTTGGCCGTTGTCGAACATTTTACACTGAGGGATATCAAGCCATCTTTCGAAGACGACACCAACATCGTCCCGATATCTCCATTCAAGTCGGGATTTTCCAACGGTGATAAAGCCGTCGAACGTGATGTAAAAGTGTATCGGAAGGAGGCCGAGTCCATCTGAATGCACCACGGCGCTGGTTCGGCTCACGTCGTAAGCCACGATGCGCAATTCTCGGCCGCCTTCAAAAAACAGTAGGCCATCCATGTAAACTTTGACCATCGGCAATCCAATCGTCGGTACGTCGGCCGCGCTGGATTCGGTACTTGAGGAGGCACTTAAGCGCCGAGTATATCGCCGCGTAATTGTCCCAAAAGCCAATCATCGCGTTTACCTTTAAATGGCCAGTTTTAATAAAACGGTCATCGCTTCGGCGCGGATCGAGGTCAACCGACAAGGTTTGAGCTGGTCATCAATCTCGAGACGGCCAAAGCGATCGGTCACGAAATTCCGACCGGGCTCATAGCGCGTGCGGACAAGGTAATTGAATAAACGACGGTGGTGGCGTTGCTCGCGCCCATGTCTCTTTCGGGTCAATGACATGAACTTACTGCCGAGAAGCCATCAGTCGGTGATCTTGTCGGGCGCGGATCGAATGTTATGGAACGGCGACGTCTGCTTCACGCTCAAAAGCGGACGTTACCAGACGGAGCGGACGTGTCCGCTACTCGCCTTTGCGAGCCGCAGGTCTTTGGTGAAACGAAATCGCAAGCCTATTGTAGGCGCCCATTACCCCGACAGCGACGGTAAGGTCGGCGAGTTCCTTCTCCGAGAAGACTGCCAATGCAGCGGCGTAGGCATCGTCTGGCACACCGGTTCTCGCGACGTCCGTGACAGTCTCCGTCCAAGCCAGCACGCCACGTTCACGCATATCGAAGATGTCGCCTGCTTCATGCCATGCTGAGACCAGCAAGAGCTTGTTGACCGGCACACCCTGCGCGATCAGATCTTGGGAATGCATATCGATACAATAGGCACAGCCATTGATCTGCGATGTGCGCAAGTAAGCGAGATCGATCAGATTTTTGGGAAGGTCGGCCTGGCTATGAAGGTAGACGTGAACGCCCCCGAGTGCCTTCATGGCTGCTGGAGCGAGTGTGTTATAGTTCAAGCGATCAGACATGGTCTTGCCTCACCTATTAGGGGTCGTTACTGCGCGGCGGCAACGCGCCCTGTGTAGGTCCCAGTCAGAAGATCGACACCCTTGTCGGCGACCGCCATAACGGTGGCGTTCGTGTTGGCGCTGATAATCCTGGGCATAATGGAGGCATCCATGACCCGAAGGCCGTCGATCCCCTTAACCCGCAAGTCGGGCGTGACCACGGTCATGGGGTCTTCCGTCCTACCCATTCGGCAGGTGCCGACCGGGTGGAAGTTGCTCTGCGTTGTCGCTTTCATGTATTCGACGAGCTCCGCGTCGTCCGTTATTGCCTGTCCCGGCGACAGCTCTTCTTCCACGATGTCGGTGAACGGTGCTGTTGCGGCGATCGTCCGGAGATACTTTAACGCCTTCAATAGGCGTCGCGTGTCCTCCGGATCGCTCATCCAATTCGGATTGACCTCAACGTCATCCTCTGGAAGCGCCGACTTCAAGCGGACAGACCCGTAGGAAAGCGGGCGAACCAAATTGGCCAGAAGCGTAACGGCGTTGCGTGGCTTGACCATCAGTGTCGGCCACATCAAACCAATGCAATAGATTTGGATATCGGGCGGCCCGGCGGGATCGTCCAAATTGACGAACGCCATCGTCTCGGATCCCGTGGAAGCGATAGGGCCTGTGCCAAAGGCGTAATACTGAATGACGTTCCGGATCAGCTTGATCCCTGCGTCCTCGCCGAAATAGCCAAACGGGCCCTTCGTCGAAAGCGACAGAAAGACTTCGTTGTGATCTTGCAGATTCTGGCCGACGCCGGGCAGGTCGGCTACGACTGGGATGTCGAACTGGGCCAGGTGATCGGCGGGTCCGATCCCTGAAAGCATCAGGAGCTTGGGCGTGGCGAACGCCCCGGCCGTCAAGACGACCTCATGCTTCGCCATCGCCTGATGGACTTTCCCATCTTTGACGTATTCGACCCCGACAGCCCGCTGACCGTCGAACAGCAATCGGTTGGCCCTCGCTTCGGTAACCAGGGTCAAGCGCTCGTCGCCGATCACCTGCCTCAGGAACGAGTCCGCCGAGCTGCGGCGTTTTCCTCGAAAGGTCGTCGATTGTTCGTACCCCACGCCGTGCAGCTGACCGCCCGTGAAATCGTCGGTGAAAGGTACTTTCAGTTTTTGCATCGTCCGGATGAAGATATTGGCGGCCTCGGAGATGTAGGCCGGGTCGGAAACCTTGAGGGGACCGTCTCCGCTGTGCGCGGCGTTCTCCAACCTGACGTTGCCCTCCTGCTTGCGGAAATAGGGGACCAGGTCGTCCCAGCCCCAGCCCGCATCGCCGGATAACGTGTTCCAACGGTCATAGTCGTCCTTGGAGCCGCGAGCGTAGCACATGGCGTTGACCGAGCTTCCCCCGCCAACGACGTTCCCTTGCATGATGTCGACGGCTCGCCCCTCAAGCGCTGGCTGGGGCGTCGAGGTGTAGCGCTTGATGTAAGGCGATTTGCCGAACACGATTTTGACGGCTCCGGCGGGCATGTGGATCAGCATGTTGTCGTCGAGCGGCCCGGCCTCCAAAAGCAGCACCGTCGCCCCATGGTCTTTGACCAGGCGGCTGGCCACGACGCAGCCGGCGCTGCCTGCTCCCACTACGATGTAGTCGAAGGTATCGGACACTGAGGTCATTTGGTTTTCTCCTGGTCGATCTCCCGGCCGCCTCAATTGCTGGCGCGAGGGACGGCTGAAATTGGGTGGGATTGGGCGTTGGCGTGAACCGATAGGGCGGTTGCAGTTCACGTCAAATCGCAGACATGGACCTCACGTCTTCGCTGAAATCACGCGCAAGTAGCAATATTCCTTCAGGCCTTCGGCGCCATACTGCACGCCAAAGCCCGAGTCCTTGTTACCGCCGAACGGCACGCTCGGATTTACGACCAAGTGCTGGTTGATCCAAACGGTCCCGGCCTCCATCCGATGAGCGACCGCGTCCAGCTCGGCCGGGTCGCGGCCCCAAACCGATCCCCCAAGCCCGTAGTCTGTGGAATTGGCGATCGCGAGCGCCTCATCGATGGTGCTGTATTTGATCAGCGATCTCAGAGGACCGAAGTTCTCGAGCTTCACGTAGTCGGCGTGGGGTGAGGGGTTGTCGAGGATCGTGACTGGAAAGAAGTTGCCTTTCCCTTCAATCTCCTCGCCGCGATATAGAACAGCGACGCCATCCTTTTGAATGGCCGCCCAAGTCGCCTGAAGCCGCAGAAGCTGCGCCCGATTTTGGATGGGCCCGATCGTGGTGGCGGGATCGAATCCATCTCCCATGACTTGCTCGCCGGCAAATTTCGAGAGGGCCGCGGCGACTTCGTCGTAGCGGCTTTCATGCACCAACAGCCGCTTGATCGTGATGCAACCCTGACCGTTTACCAAGAACATGCCCCAGAAAATGGGAGCGATCACCGCATCAACGTCGACGTCCGGCAGCACGATCCCGGCGTCATTGCCGCCCAACTCGAGGGTCAGGTGCTTCAGCGTCTGGGAGGCTGACTCGAAAACCCGCCGGCCGGTCTGAGTGGAGCCCGTGAACGAGATCTTGTCGGCTTCGGGGTGGGACGTCATCCAGGGGCCGACATTGTCGCCTCCAGTCACCACGTTCAGTATGCCGGCGGGGAGAATGTCCCGCACCAGTTCCGCGACGCGCAACACGGTCAGCGGTGTGTAGAAAGACGGCTTCAGGACGACTGTGTTGCCCGCGATCAGGGCGGGAACGACCTTGTCGTACGACAGAAGTAACGGGAGATTCCAGGGACTGATGGCCACGACGACGCCGAGGGGCGCATAGTGCCGGGTGACCCGGCCAACGCCCGGCTGGGTGGCTTCCACGTCGGGAAGGCTTTGCGCGAGAACGCCCGGCGCGAAGTCATCCAAAACAGCCGCGACTTCCCACAAGGCCAGGCTTCTCGGGCGCCCTCCCTCGGCCATGAGGAGGGTGACGAGCTCTTCACGATGCGCTTTGACATTCTCGAACGCCTTCTCGAGGATCGATCGTCGCGCCTCCCAGGTCAATTTGCTCCACGAGGAAAAGGCTCGGCGGGCGGCCGCGAACGCTGCATCCATTCCGTCGCGCTCAATGTCCGGCACTTTGGCGAGCAGCTCACCGGTGGCGGGATCAAGAACATCCAGGTTATTGCGAGCACCGACACTCTTTCCGTCGATCAGGTTTGTAAAAATGCCGCGGACGCCGGCGGCGGCGAGAGCACTCTCGCGAAGCGCTGACACGGAGTCAGCCGGAACGGATTGTTCGACCATAGGCCGGTTTCCTTCAAATAAAAGCCAGGACTCGGCAAACTCTAGGCAATAGACCTAGAAGTCGCGATCGAGGTCGGGGAAGAACTCGGTAAGCAAATTGCCGATGTACTCTGTGAGGTTCGGGAGGCTTCGGGCGTAGTCGGTTAGCCTGGGATGCATCTCGCGGAGCTGATAGACCAGGATGGTCATTCCGAAGACGACGGCGTCAAAAGACGTCGGCCGGTCGGTGCCGAGAAGATATCGATTTTCGCCCAGAATTTCGGCGACGGCCGCGAGATCCTTCGACGCCTTGTCCACGATTTCGTCGGGCGTATAACGCGCGATGCCCTGCTTGTAGGTGCGGTCTTCCATGTCGTCCCGCAGCCCCTGAAGGCCGGGGCCCATTCCGCCGAAGGCATGCTCGAAGAACCAGTCCGAACCTTCTTGATCATAGAACTCGTAGATCAGCGCGATCCAATAGAGATGGTCCTCCAGCGTACGCTGGACGAGGTGGCCGACAGCGCGCTGATGGTCGCTCAAACCGGCGTCGGGATCTGGAAAGGCGGTCTTCAGAAAGCCGATGACCAGGTCGGAATCGGCGACTTTCATGCCATCGACCGTGATGAAAGGCACCTTTCCACGCGGCGCGTTGCCAACACCCTGTTCGGCGACGGGTTCGAAGGGGATTCCTTGGAAACGAAGATGAGCTGTCAGCTTCGCAGAAAAAGGCGACAGCGTGGGGACCCTGCGCGCGACGTCGGGATCGAAAATGCCGAAGCGGTGCAGAGTCATGACAGTCGACGGTCCAAAATGGACCTTGTCGTACGGGTTCACATAGACGGCGACCTTCTTCATCACGGGCGTCCTTCATCTCGATTCACGCTCACAGCCTGAGCAGACCAGACCGAAGGCAGCGGCTCCGCCCGTCGTTTCTGGTGCACGTGGGATATCGCGCATTGTCGAGATGATGATAATCGGATGAATGTCGACAGGACTTTTCGGGATTTGCGAGCAATGTCGCTAAAGCGGCACCGGAAAGGTCAGTCCGCGACCAGATTCTTCGCCAGGAAATCGATGAACGTTCGCACACGCTGACTAGTGACGCTGCCTGCGGTGACAGCGTACAGATTGGCGTTGGAAGTCACGAACGTGTCGAGAGCGGTGACAAGTGCGCCAGAGGCAAGCTCCTTACGGATATCCAAATCGTTTCGCATGATGACGCCGTGGCCGTCGAGCGCCCATTGGCGAAGAACACCGCCATCGCTGGCAACGCGATTGCCCGCAACACGAACCGTAACCGGTCGTCCCTCAACGGTGAAAGACCACGAAGAAAAGGTCGATCTAGGGCGCGGGTGGACGAGGCAATTGTGCGCGGCCAGGTCATCTGGGTGATTGGGGGCAGCATGGTTTGCCCAATAGGATGGCGCGGCGCACACTACGCGGCGCCCTCGAAGTATCAGTCGAGCCTTGAGAGCCGAATCCGCCAAGGGACCATTGCGGAGTGCTAGGTCAATGTCCTGCTCCACGAGATCGACGACTCCATCGGACAAGTGCAGCGCAATTTGTACGGCGGGGTGTAAGTCAAGAAAGCGATCGATCAGCGGCGCTACTTCGGTCCGGCCAAAATATTGCGTGGCCGTCATCCGGATTGGGCCGCGCAAGGGTCCATCCTGAACCCCGGCGATGGATGCGTCCCAGTCTGCCAAGAGCTTTCTAGCATCGGCAAGAAAACGTCGCCCTTCGAACGTGAAGCTCAATCTGCGGGTCGATCGCGTGATCAGACTAACCCGCGCCTGCTCTTCCAACTGCTGAAGCGCGACCGTGACCGTTGAGGTCGAAACAGACACTTGACGGGCGGCGGCTGAAAAGCTGCCGGTCTCAGCCACAGCTACGTACAGGCGGAGGGCTTCCAGGGTGTCCATTTCTCGCAAATCCCGAAAGGTCCAATCGAGAATAGCCTAATTATCGTCCAGACAAATACAACCGATATTGGCTTCAACAAGCAGGAGAAGCCCATGTCCACCTCATCGACCATAGCCAACAGCAGTGCCCCCTCTGCCAACCACACGATCATCCGTGTTGGCCTGATCGGCGTCGGAAACTGGGCTTTGAACGGCCCCGCTCGCGTGCTCAGCCTTCTGCCGCAATATGAAATGGCGGCTGTCTACAGCCAGCGTCACGACGCGGCGCTGTCTGCAGCGGACACCTTCGGTATCAGGCATGTCGTCGGATCGATCGATGAATTGGTTTTCCATCCAGACGTCGACATCGTCCTCGTGCTCACGACAGGTCCGCAGCACGAGGAAGCGGTACGCGCAGCGATCGCTGCGGGGAAGACCGTGTACTGCGAATGGCCCTTGACGCCGGACTCGAAGACCTCGGCTGAACTGGTCGACCTTGCGGCAAAAGCTGGTGTGCAAACCATTCTCGGCACCCAACGCCGGTTCGCTCCAGGGCTGCGCTATCTGAAGGATCTTCTCGGCGACGGCTACGTCGGTCGTGTGCGCTCGGTCAGGATGCATGTGACGGTGAGCAGTTTCGGCAAGAATCGCAACAAGGCAATTCGTTGGAGCGCCTTCCCCGAAAATTTCATGGGCGTTACCTCGATTTTCGGCGCGCACTTGATGGACCCGCTCTTCTCGATCGTAGGCCGTCCGACTGAAATCTCAGCCGTTTCTGTCAACCAGTGGCCAGAAATCACAATCATCGAAACGGGCGAGGAGATCAGCACGAAGGTTCCGGATCAATTGCTGCTGCAAGGCATCCTCGCAAGCGGAGCCGTGTTCGCCGTTCATATTGAGGGCGGGAAACATCATGGCACCGGCGTTCAGATCGATATCACGGGTGATGATGGTGATTTGCAGATCACCAACACCTCGGCGTTCGGGGGCGTGGGCGAAGAATATAAATTATTCGGTGCCCGCGTAGCGGACAGCAAAATGGCGCCACTCGGAGTGCCCGCATCGTACTACTGGTTGCCACCCTCTGATCTTCCTAGCGGCGTGCTGGAGCTCGCCGATCTCTTCGAGGTTCATGCCCGCGATCTCGCAAGCGGCTCGCGAACCGTGCCCAGCTTCGAGGACGCCCTCTTCATGCAACAGCTGCTTGAACAGGCAGCGGTCTCGTCAGCCAGCGGACATCGCATCAAGCTTTAGACGCTGCCGCAGCCGGTCCTTCCGGCCGCGACCATCCTCCACCAACTGCCAAGTAACATTCACGCCGCTCTGCGAGCAGGCGAACGATGATCACTGGCGCTTTGAAAGGCGAAATGCCATGCCAACCACCGCGAGAGTCGCCCGTATTCACGAATATGGTCCTCCCGAAGTCCTGAGATTCGAGGACATCGTCGTGGGCGAGCCGGGCGACGATGAAGCATTGATCCGCAACACCGTCATAGGTCTCAACTTCGTCGACGTTTATTATCGCAGAGGTACTCTTCCGGTCCCTGCCTTTCCAGCGATCATCGGCGACGAGGCCGCCGGGGTAGTCGAAGCCGTTGGCAAAAACGTCAAAAACGTCAGCGTGGGTGACCGCGTCGTCTATGGCGATACCGCATTTGGCGCCTACGCTACGGCCCGCTTGCATCCCGCTGACCGGCTTGTCCGCATTCCGGCAGGTGTTTCTGACGACCAAGCAGCTAGTGCCTTTCTAAAGGGGCTCACCGCTCGCTATCTGCTCAAAGAGGTGCTCGAGCTCCGACCCGGTGACACCGTTCTGTATCATGCAGCAGCGGGCGGTGTTGGCCAGATTTTCGTTCAATGGGCAAAAGCACTTGGCCTAAAGGTGATCGGCACAGTGTCTAGCGACGCTAAGGTGAAGGTTGCACGTCATGCCGGCTGCGACCACGTCATCAATTATTCCTCCGAAGACTTCGTCGCCGAAGCGCTTGCATTCACCGCAGGCGATGGCGTGGCAGCTGTTTTCGACTCCGTCGGGGCGGACACGTTCCGTGGGTCGCTGGCAGTTCTCAGGCCGCGCGGAACGCTTGTGCAATTCGGGAAGGCGTCTGGGTTCCCGGAACCGTTGGACCCATTCGAGTTGGCACCACGCGCGCTTTATCTGACGTGGCCCATTCTCCCTCACTATACGTCCACTGCAGAAGATCTGGCGGTCGCCGCAGCCGACCTATTCGACGCAATCGCGACGGGAATTCTCAAGGTCGATCCGAGCAATCTTTATCCGTTTAGCCAGCTAATCGAAGCTCACCATGATCTCGAAGAGCGCCGAACCACAGGCGCGGCGGTGCTGCGTGTGACCGCTGCCGATCTCCCTTGATCAAATTTCGTGCGCTGCAATGTCCGAAGACGCCCAGACCCCGATCCACGAAACAATGCCCAACTAAAGGAAAATTGCGATGAATACTTCTGTGATTGAAGCGATCGAGCGCCAGAAAACCACCAACCTTTACGATGCGTCGAAAAGCATTCCCGACGATCAAGTTCGTGAGCTGGTGCGCCTGGCGACATTCTCTCCGACCGCGTTCCACCTGCAAAATTGGCGCTTTATAGCGGTGCGGTCGCCGGAAGCCAAAGCAAGGCTGCGGGCGGTTGCGGCTGATCAGCCCAAGGTTACCGAAGCTGCCGTCACTTTCATCGTGGTCGGTGAACTGGCCGTGGCTGATGTGATGGCTGATCGACTGGCGGGCTCGGTTGCGGCAGGTTTCATGCCTGTCGAGATGGTGCCGGGCTGGGAGGCCGCAGCAAAATCGCTTTACTTCGGGAAGCCTCAGATCCAGCGCGATGAGGCAATTCGATCGGCGACCTTTGGCGCAAGCGGACTGATTCGCGCAGCGCAGGCGATGGGTCTGGGAACTACGCCGATGATCGGGTTTGATCCGGTCGGCGTGTCACGTGAGTTTAGTCTCAGCGATAATGAGGTGCCGGCACTCCTCGTTGCCGTCGGCTATCCAACGGAGGCGAATTGGCCGCAGAAGCCGCGTCGGCCGATTTCGGACGTACTCGCGTTTGCGTAACTCCTCTAACCAGCGCCGGTCGCGTTTCACACCAGCCTGGTCGAACTCTCGGGAGATCGGTTGTGTGGTGAAGGCGGCCGGCCAGTCGCGCACGAGCGTCAGGAGCGCATCCATCGCTGCGACCGACAACCGACAAATACGTGATGGCAATTGTACGACCTTTAAATCGGTTCTGCTCATCCAGACCCTGCCCGACGTTCAACTATCTGGCTTCGAACGCGGAAGTTGAAGGCTCTTAAACTAAAGCGGTCTCGAGGTCCGTTGAGGGTCACTAGCTGCCTTGGTGCGGGACTTGGTGATGCCGGCTTTTGCCTCCACAGCGGACATGTCGTTCGCACGTCGAATGTTATGGAACGGTGACGTCTGCTTGCTCCCAAAGGCGGATATCCAACGACGTCCGCTAAAGGCGGAAATTCCATGCCGTTCCGAACCGCTCGATCGCAATTTGAGTTTTAGGATAACCGTCCTAAGCGTCAATCAGCATCATCTGCAGAATGCGCGAAAGATCGATCCAGTGCTGGCCTTGTCGTTGGTCGCGAGTTTCAAAATCATTGCGGCAACTCCCGTGGTTGCGCCAAATGGTAGCCGCCGGCCCTACGTAGTTATTGTGCCCTGAGTAGAATATGGTTTCGCGAAGGTCTTGTACGCCCCGCACCCGGGCTTACTTACCGGTGGTCAGCACTCGCTAGCCTCGACTGCTATTTAGTCCAAGCAACAACAATCAGAAAATAGGAGGACAGCATGAAATTCCGTCCGCTTCACGACCGCGTCGTGGTCAAGCGTATCGACGCCGAAGAGAAGACCACTGGCGGCATCATCATTCCGGACACTGCCAAGGAAAAGCCCTCGCAGGGCGAAATCACCGCCGTCGGTCCGGGTGGCCGCGACGAAGCCGGCAAGCTGATCCCGATTGACCTCAAGGTTGGCGACCGCGTGTTGTTCGGCAAGTGGTCGGGCACCGAGGTCAAGCTCGATGGTCAGGAACTGCTGATCATGAAGGAAAGCGACATTATGGGCGTTCTCACCGATCTGCCCGCCGCTAAGAAGAAAGCCGCGTAAGCGCGCCAGTCACTTTACCTCATCCTGAGGAGCCGGCACAGCCGGCGTCTCGAAGGATGCGGCCCGCAGGTTCAAATCTCATCCCCGAAGAACCCGCCTATTTCAGCGGCATGGGATCGATTGAAAACGGAGACCACTATGTCAGCCAAAGAAGTCAAATTCGGCGTCGATGCCCGCGACAGGATGTTGCGCGGCGTTGAAATTCTCAACAATGCAGTAAAAGTGACGCTCGGCCCCAAGGGCCGCAACGTCGTGCTCGACAAGTCGTTCGGCGCCCCCCGCATCACCAAGGACGGCGTCACTGTCGCCAAGGAAATCGAGCTTGACGACAAGTTCGAGAACATGGGCGCCCAGATGGTGCGCGAAGTCGCCTCCAAGTCGGCCGATGCCGCCGGCGACGGCACCACCACCGCGACGGTTCTCGCCGCTGCGATCGTGCGCGAAGGCGCCAAGGCGGTTGCCGCCGGCATGAACCCGATGGATCTGAAGCGCGGTATCGACCTTGCGGTGGAAGCCGTGGTCGCCGACCTCGTCAAGAACTCCAAGAAGGTCACCTCGAACGAGGAAATCGCCCAGGTCGGCACCATTTCGGCCAACGGCGATGCCGAGATCGGCAAGTTCCTCTCTGACGCCATGAAGAAGGTCGGCAATGAGGGCGTGATCACGGTCGAGGAAGCCAAGTCGCTCGAAACCGAACTCGAGGTCGTCGAAGGCATGCAGTTCGACCGCGGCTACATCTCACCCTACTTCGTCACCAACGCCGACAAGATGCGCGTTGAAATGGAAGATGCCTACGTCCTCATCAGTGAAAAGAAGTTGTCTCAGTTAAATGAATTGCTTCCCTTACTGGAAGCCGTGGCGCAGAGCGGTAAGCCGCTTGTGATTATCGCGGAAGACGTCGAAGGCGAAGCCCTCGCCACCCTGGTCGTCAACCGTCTGCGTGGCGGCCTGAAGGTCGCGGCCGTCAAGGCTCCGGGCTTCGGCGATCGCCGCAAGGCCATGCTGCAGGACATCGCGATCCTGACCGGCGGCCAGGCGGTCTCGGAAGATCTCGGCATCAAGCTCGAGAACGTCACCCTCAACATGCTTGGCCGCGCCAAGAAGGTGATGATCGACAAGGAAAACACCACGATCGTCAATGGCGCCGGCAAGAAGGTCGACATCGAGGCGCGCGTGAACCAGATCAAGGCGCAGATTGAGGAAACCACCTCGGACTACGACCGTGAGAAGCTCCAGGAGCGTCTAGCCAAGCTCGCCGGCGGCGTCGCGGTGATCCGCGTCGGTGGCGCGACCGAGGTCGAGGTGAAGGAGCGCAAGGATCGCGTGGATGACGCGATGCATGCGACCCGTGCGGCTGTGGAAGAAGGCATCGTTCCGGGCGGCGGTGTCGCTCTGCTGCGTGCTTCCGAGCACCTGAAGGGCATTCGCACCAAGAACGACGACCAGAAGACCGGCGTCGAGATCGTGCGCAAAGCACTATCCTATCCGGCCCGCCAGATCGCGATCAACGCGGGCGAGGACGGCTCCGTCATCGTCGGCAAGATCCTCGAAAAGGATCAGTATTCGTTCGGCTTCGACAGCCAGACTGGCGAATACGTCAACCTGATCTCCAAGGGCATCATTGACCCGACCAAGGTGGTCCGTGTGGCAATCCAGAACGCGGCTTCGGTTGCGGCTCTCCTGATCACCACCGAAGCCATGGTGGCCGAAGTTCCGAAGAAAAACGCCGGTGCCGGAGGCATGCCTCAGGGCGGCGGCGGAATGGGCGGTATGGGCGGTATGGATTTCTAAGCCAACCGTTCGCCGCCCAACAATAGGAACGGCTCGGCAAAAGCCGGGCCTTTTTTCGCAGTCGCGAGCTAGACCCAAGACGCGATCAGGCTCGATGTCGGTTCTGGGTCCAAAAGCCGACATGGCGACGTGACCACGGGATCTCCGCTTTACCCCGCGAAGCGGACTTGCCTACTCGATCACTCGTCGGCGCGGGACGCGCGGTCGCACTCCGGTTGCCACTCCGAGCGGAGGTCGACGCTTAGATTGTGCTGGGCCAGGAGACCAGCCATCAGCAGCTCATTTTCCGTCGAGAAAAGCGCGGACCTTACTCACTGTCTGTGCCGGCTGTTCTTCCATGATCAGTGCCCGGAGCCTGTGACGATACCGCCTTCGACGTTCGTCCCCACTTCGCACAGGATCGCAGTCTGCTGATCGCTAAAGGACTTTTCGGCGCCAAGTGCAAGGATCGGTATAATCAGCTTCTTCTCGGCAAAACTCCTATTGGCCCATCGCGGACTTGCCCGGCGCAACTTTTTCAAAGTAATGCGTTCCGGCACCAGGCTTCGGCAGCTTGATCAGCCGCCTCCCACTCGCGCGCATGAAGCGATTGAGGCCGATCAAGGCTGAGCGAGAGCTGGCGTATCGATGTCACAGCCTGGACACGAGCAGAGTCCAAGTCTTGAAACGATTTCAAGTCACGCAAAAGCTCGTTGATCAACTTGGACGCCACATCCTCTTCTGCCAAGCGAGCTTCGCGCAGTACCAGCTTTGCGTAACGAGCCTCCACATATTCGCTCATTGAAACCTCCCCGTGCAAAACGTCGTCATCGCGACGCCTGGAAAATCTGCTCAGCCAACTCTTCACCAAATGAGCTTCGACTAGGGAACATCTGGCACGATCGAAGGCGAACCGTGATCCGCTTCGTCGAATCGACGGAGAAGCGTGCGCAGGCGAGCGGACACGGCTGATGGTTCCCGTTTTAGCAAAATGCGCAGCCTGTCTCCTATTTCGTCACGGATTGCCTGATTGTGCTTTGGTTCGAGGTCCATAGCTCACACTCGCTAGCCTTGCCCCTTCAACGGCAACAACCGCTTGACCTCGTCTTCTCGCTTTGCAGAGAATTCATGGCTGACTAGCAATTTCTGCGTGCCTACAAGATAGGCACCAATCTCGGGCCAAAGTTCCAAAGCCCGGCGCGAGGCTTGCGGAATCTGGCCTTCCTGCGGCGAAGAAATCGGGGCGGCCCCGCGGCCAACTTTCCCGGCGTGAGGAATCGGCGCCGCCATTTCTCGCAGTGGTGATCGAAAAATTGTGTAAGAAATTTTTGCGATTGGACCAGCGTCAGGAACGTGCAACTACATTGCGTCGGCGACGCTACTATCGCTAGGAACCCCCATGACTGATCGAGAAAAGATTTTGACCGCCCTTCGCGAAAAGCCCCTGAAAGCTTTCGAGATCATGAAACGCGTAAACATAAAGAATCAGGAGGACTGCCAGTCGCTGCTATTGAAGATGCGGGACGAGGGGGCAGTGAAGTTCGATATTCACAAGGGGCATTGGCTCGCTGCGTGACGGTTACAACTTCAGACCGATACAGAACTTTGGATATCTCTGTTTAATGAGAGGTTCTCCTTCTCGACGCCGTCGGCGTTCACTCCTTCGCCTTCAGCTGCCCTTCATTTTCGGCAATAAACGCACGAATCTCATTGGACATGTTCAGAAGTTTCAACCATTGCTCTTTATATAAGGTCACCGGAAAGCGTCCCATTCCGTAAACTGAGACCGCTCCCTTTTCACTTACCTTCATGCGGATGCCGTCGGAAGCTCCCTTTTTGAGCGCGGCGTTTTCGTTGCGGAGACGTTCGAGCTCAGCCTTCATGTCTTCGTCGGACATAGCGTTTCCTTTTCGCTAACATACGTCGATTGCTCGGCGACTGCGAGCTTCGCCGGTCACGACGGTCGCGTTGCCTTTGCGGTGCCAAACGGCAGCGTCCCGATATAGCATATTGGGACCGGAAACGTGAGGTGACGCCATGACTCCAGAGGAAGCCCTACGAAATATCCTAAGTCTTGCGGACGGATCGGACGAAATGGAAGACGTTCATGCCCTGCAACTACTTTTGCAAAGTATCAAGACATTAGCCGAGAAGGGTTTAGGCCGGGCTCAGTGAGTTCGTGATGAGAACGCACTTAGATCGCCCGACAAACCCGTCAACCAGCGGTCGGTCCGTCGTTTCCGTTCTTGGGGTACAACGTGCGCCCACGGCATCGTTGCTCGCGTGGAATAATTGGCTTTAGGTCGCCAAGCGGAGGTTGCCGCAGCGAGAACGTCGGTAATAATTACTCACGTGAAATCTGCGGGACGCGCTCCCGGCGAGGGACTTCGGTAATTGGCCAGCGCCGCTTTGTGCGCGCACCCGATTCAGCGCTCCTTGACCCGCTACAAATCGCCGGCAATCCCGGAACGCTAGTTGCTTGCATGAAAACGGGAGGCGGATGAAAGGGCTTGCGAGTTGGTGACGTCCCAGTCCGGTCATTAGCTGACGTAGCGTTGGGAGCTGAGTAAAGTCGGCTCTCGCCACAACAGCGGAAATGGGTACGCTCATCGAATGTTATGGAACGGCGACGTCTGCTTTACGCTCAAAAGCGGACGTCATCGGACGGGCCGGACGGGTCCGTAAAGCCCATGAACGGAAGTGATCAACCTATTCGATCACCTCGTCGGCGCGGGCAAGCAGCAATTCCGGCACGGCGAGTCCGAGCGCCTTAGCGGCTCTGAGATTGAGGGTCAGCTCAATTTTCGTGGACTGCACGACGGGCAGATCGGCCGCGCGTTCGCCCTTCAGTATCCGGCCGGCATAGACCCCGGCGTTGCGGTGCGCCTCCGCCACGCTGCCGCCGTAGCTCGCTAGGCCGCCTGCCGCGGCGAACGCGCGACTCTGGTGGATGGTGGGCATCGCGTAGCGGATCGCCAGTGTAGCCAAGCGGCGGCTCTGGCTAAGGAACAGGGCGTCGTTGCCGATCACGAGGGCTCCGGCTCCGAGCCGGGCCAAGGCCGCGAAATCCGGCTCAAACTCGCTTTCGCTACTGGCGCGGAGGACATGTATCTGCAGACCGTAACTGCGCGCGGCTGCCTCGCCGTCTCTCGACTGGGCATCGGCAAGCTTCGGATTGGTCGGGTTGACGAGCAGGCCGACAATGCGCGCGCCCGGAACCAGTTCCTGCAGCAGCTCCAGCCGTTTCGGTCCGACTTCGACGCGCCGTAGCAAACGGCATCTCTATTCGATCACCTTGTCGGCGCGTCCAAGCAGTGAGGGCGGCACGGCGAGACCGAGCGCCTTGGCGGTCTTGAGGTTGACGGTAAGCTCGGACTTCGTCGGACCTGCACCCACCTGGGTTGCCTTACGAAAGCCACCGACTACAGGCTTCCAGATAGGAAGGGTTCCGCGTCAGAGGTGCAGTAATGATCCGCGCTACGGTACTCCGTGCACTTGTGCTGATGGCGGCCTTTGCCGCGGGGTTGACGCCGGTCACGTGCCTTGGCGAAAACAGCAATCGGTTGCCGACTAAGGCAACAAAGGAGCTACCGCCCGAGTTGCTCTCGCTGCTCCGACAAAAGAAGATGCCAAAATATTCACCTATCGTTGTGCGCGTTTTCAAGGAAGAGGCGGAGCTCGAAGTCTGGAAACAGGACACCACCGGCCTTTTCCAGATCCTCAAGATCTATCCGATCTGTCGGTGGTCGGGCGATCTTGGGCCGAAGTTGCAGGAGGGCGACCGGCAGGCTCCAGAGGGATTCTATACAATTACACCCGAGTTGATGAATCCCAACTCCAACTTCTATCTTGCAATCAACGTCGGCTACCCCAACAACTTCGACAAAGCGAACAAGCGCGACGGCAGCTTGCTCATGATCCACGGCGACTGCTCGTCGAGCGGTTGCTATGCCATGACCGACGAACAGATAAGCGAGATCTACTCGCTAGCGCGCGACTCGTTCCTCGGCGGCCGGCCGTCATTTCAGGTCCAGGCCTATCCGTTCCGCTTGACGCCGACGAATCTGGCGCGGCATCGAAGTAGTCCGAACTTGGCCTTCTGGAAAATGCTCAAGATCGGCAACGATCACTTCGAGACGACGCATCTCGAACCTAAGGTGGATGTATGCAATCGTCTCTATGTATTCGATGCGCAACCTCCTCCAAATTCGCCGAATCCTCTTGTGTTCAATCCCACCGATAAATGCCCCGCCTTTGTCGTGAATCCGCAAATCGCGCGGCGGGCGCTGGAGAAACAACGCACCGACGAGCTTGAATACGCGCAATTGCTTCAAGACAACGTGCCAGCCGCGCCAATCTACAGCGGACTGGACGGCGGAATGAACCCGGCTTTCCTCGCACAGTTTCCGGGCAGAGTGACGCTTTCGAAAGTGCTGCCGTGGGGGGGACCTTATTTCCCGCAACTGCCGCCGATTCCCTGGGTCGACAACGATGGTTCGTTGACGAGTAAATGGTTCGGCACTTCGTTCTCTAAACCGACTGCGTGTGATCTGGCTCGTGCCAGCTTCTTATCGAGCGCCCTGGTAGGATATCGGTGCTAAACTGCTGGGTTTGCTTCACGGGTGAACCGATTGGAATGTGTGAGCGTCATGACCGTCAGCGGACGTCAAGGGATGGGGCTCGCTGGGGCGGTCTTCCCCGTTCAGCTTCCAACGATCTATTCCGTCAAATGATCTGCTTTGCCGCGATGAAGGCGGGCTTCGCAATTGAACGGCTACACCCGTTAAGGGCCTTGAGCGGACAAACGGCCGGTCCTTTGGCTGCTGCATAAATCTAGCCGCTGGTATCAGGCCGAAGCGTCAAACATCCGCGATGGGTCGATCGCGTCGGTTTGACGCTCCGAGCGCTACTTCCGGTCAAAAGCCCTTGCGGGCCAATCTCTTGAGGATGGTGGGCGCACCAGGGCTCGAACCTGGGACCCGCTGATTAAGAGTCAGCTGCTCTACCAACTGAGCTATGCGCCCGGAACTTCAAAGTAGTCCGGAAAGGGCCACCGCAAGAGGGCGTCGTTTAGCAAAGCGACCTTACGATGTCCAGCAAGCCTGTGGGCATTTTCGGCCCTCCTGCGCGGCGCGTAACTGCCGGAAAATCCACCGGATTCGGGCAATTCCCCGCGAGAGGCGGCGCGCGGGCCTCCGCCGGCCGCTCCGTTCGCGAAAAAGCCGCCGGGATTTCCGGCGGCTTGACGCAGATAAGGATGCCGATCGACGAAAATCGGATGCGGTCAGAGCCGCCCGGAATCCGGGCCGCGGTCGCCGTCACGATCGCCGCCCATCATGCCGCGCTGGAAGCGGCCGCGCCAGCCTCCGCCTTCACGGTTCCAGTGGGTGAGCATCGCGAGACGGCGCTTCTGGCCGTCGTCCAAAGTCTTGTAGAGCGGATCGGCCGCATCGGCGATCTTCTTCAGGGCGGTGGCGGTCGCAGCCATCCGGTCGGCGCGGTTGCGCAGACGCGTCACCGGATCGGGCTGCTGCAGATCGGCGCCATTGGCGGCGGCTTCGGCGGCCTCGCGCGCCTTGGCGCGATCGATCCTGATCTTGACGAGATCGCGCACCGCGCTCTCGACCGGCGGCCACAGCTTTTCCTGGTCCGCGCTCAGCTTCAATCCGGCATGTACCGCCGCGATCTTGGCGTCAGCCATCGCCGCGCGATCCTCGGCGCTCATCCGGGTATGCCCCATCATGTGATCATGAAACCAGCTATGCTGGGCATAGACCGCCGTGGTGGCAGCGATGGCGAGCGCGGCAACGCCGGCGATAGCAAACTTCCTCATGTCAACCTCCCTCGGTGGAGTGGATTTGACATTCGCTACCCACCTAGCCGCGGGTCCGACAGGCGAATGTCAAATCCCAAACTCCACCAGAACGTTAAATTTGCTAGTGGTCCTTCAATTCTAACATTCGCAAGAGTGCCCGCTGAGAAGGGATACGAATGTTAGAATTGGACCACTAGTAGGTGGACGAAGAATGGGCATGCGCGCCTCCGCATTCAACTTACAGTTCGGCAACGAACGCCACTCTTACCAAGATTTAATTCCGTTCACGATTGGAAACACTCCAATCACGACAAAGGATTAGACCACTAAATCATGCCGAGCAGCCGCGGCAGCCAGAGCGAAATCTCCGGCACGTAGGTGATCAGCCCTAAGAAAACCAGCATCGCGCACAACCACGGCAGCACCGCGACCGTGATCTCGCTGATGCCCATTTTTGCGATGCCGCTGGCAATATAAAGGTTGAGACCGACCGGCGGATGGCAGAGCCCGACCTCGGTATTGACGATCATCAGCACGCCCAGATGCACCGGATGGATGCCGATCTTGGTCGCGAGCGGAAACAGGATCGGCGCCATGATCAGGAGGATCGATGACGGGTCCATGACGTTGCCGGCCGCGAGCAGGATGATGTTGACCACCAGCAGGAAGGTCCAGACGCCGAAATGCTTGTCGATGATCCAGGCCGCCATTTCCTGCGGGATCTGTTCGTGCGTCATCAGGAACGAGAACAGCACCGCGTTGGTGATGATGTAGAGCAGCATCGAGGACATGCTCGCCGCCTGCAACAGCACCTTGCCGACTTCTTTTAGTTTGAGCTCCTTGTAGATGAACACGGTGATGAAGAAGGCGTAGGTCGCGGCCACGGCAGCTGCTTCGGTCGGCGTGAAGACGCCGCCATAGATGCCGCCCAGCACGATGGCGATCAGCGCCAGACCCCAGACGCTTTCGCGGAACGCCTTCACCTGTTCGCCAAGGGTGGCGCGCGGCATCCTTGGATAGCCCCGGCGGTAGGCGATGAACCAGGTCACCGCCGCCAGCATCAGAGCGAGCAGGATGCCGGGCACGATGCCGGCCATGAACAGCGCGCCGATCGAGGTGTTGGTGGAGACACCATAGAGCACGAGGATGATCGAGGGCGGCACCAGGATGCCGAGCGCGCCCGAGGTCGAGATCACGCCGACGCCGAAGCGCTGCGGATAGCCATGCTCGACCATCGCCGGCAGCATGATCGAGCCGATCGCAACCACCGTCGCCACGCTCGAGCCGGAGATCGCGGCAAACATCGCGCAGGCCGCAACGCCCGCGAGCCCCAGCCCGCCCGGCAGATGGCCGACCAACGACGTCGTGAACGCGATCATGCGCCGCGCCACGCCGCCGCGCGTCAAAAACGTGCCGGCGAGGATGAAGAACGGAATCGCCATGATCCCGAAATTGTCGAGGCCGGAAAACAGTTTCAGGCCGACGCTTTCGATCGGCACTTCCGTCATCGTGAACAGGAACATCAACACGGTGAGGCCGAGCGAAATCGAGATCGGCATGCCCGTCAGCATCAGCGCGAACAGCAGTCCGAAAATCAGCGCGGCGCTCATCAGGCTTCTCCCATCGCAACAGGCGCTTTGGGAGAGACGACCTCGATGCCGTCGACATTGGTCGCATCATGATGCGGCAGTTCGTCGGTCCAGAAGTAGGTCCAGCACACCTGAAGGAAGCGGAAGCACATCAGGTAGGAGCCGAGCGGAATGCAGCCGTAGACGATCCAACTCGGGATCTCGAGGTCAGGCGACACTTGGTCGGTGTGCATCAGCTCGTAGACGAATTTCGCGCCCATGGTGCCGACGATCGCGGTGAACAGGGCGCCGCCCATCAGGCCGAACAGGATCACGCCCTTGCGCCAGCGGTCATTGAGCCGCTTGATCAGCACGTCGACGCCGACATGGATGCCGGTGCGCACGCCATAGGCCGCGCCGAACTTCGCCATCCAGATGAACATGTAGATGCAGAGTTCCTGCGACCAGGCGAGATTGATCCAGAACAAATACGGATACAGCACCGGCACATCGACGAGAAAGCGATGCACCACGGTGACGAAGGTAATCAGCGTCGCGGCGCCCATCAGGCTCGCGATGATGATTTCCTCGAGCCGGTCGAGAATACGTAAGAACACCTAGCCCCCCATCAGCCTGACCGGACACCAGCCAGCATAACCTCTGCCTATTACTCGTCATGGCCGGGCTTGTCCGGCCATCCATGTCTTTCTTATTGATCCGTGCCAAGACGTGGATGCCCGGGACATAGGCTAGCGGAAGCGACGCCGTTCTTCCGAACGGCTATGCCCGGGCATGACGTAGCAACTTGTCACGGTTCGCGTTCAGCTACCGCTCAATTCATCGGGCTGCGGCCCGTCTCCTTCAGGAATTCGTCGATCAAGGGTTGGCCCACCCGCGACGCGACGTCCTTGTAGACCGGCATCATCGCCTTGCGCATCGCCTCGTTCTGCTCAGCCGACAGCGTGACGATCTCGGTCTTGCCGGACTTCTTGATCTCTTCCAGCGCGTCGTCGTTTTCCTTGGCGGACTGGTTGTTGCCGTAGTCGGTCGCTTCCTTCATCGCTTTCGCGCAAGCCTCGCGGACATCCGCTGGCAGGCCATCCCAGAACTTCTTGTTCACGACCACGACGTAACCGATGTAGCCGTGGGTGGTGACGGTGGCGTATTTCTGCACCTCGTGCATTTTCTGGGTGTACATGTTCGACCAGGTGTTCTCTTGGCCGTCGACCACGCCGGTT